>JBILDO010000055.1:0-34142 GCA_044352585.1 Verrucomicrobiales bacterium | reverse complement strand
CCTACCCCGGTTGCGTTCGAGAGAGGAGGGCGGGTTGTCCCCAACCCGCCGGCGTCCTGTGGTAAGGAGCGCCGATCCCTCGCGGCGCGTTGGGGACAACGCGCCCTACCCCGGTTGCGTTCGAGAGAGTAGGGCGGGTTGTCCCCAACCCGCCGCCGTCCTGTGGTAAGGAGCGCCGATCCTTCGCGGCGCGTTGGGGACAACGCGCCCTACCCCGGTTGCGTTCGAGAGGGTAGGGCGGGTTGTCCCCAACCCGCCGCCGTCCTGTGATAAGGAGCGCCGATCCTTCGCGGCGCGTTGGGGACAACGCGCCCTACCCCGGTTGCGTTCGAGAGGGTAGGGCGGGTTGTCCTCAACCCGCCGCCGTCCTGTGATGCTGTCGTGTTGCAGGGGCGCTCATCCGGCGTTGGCGGGGCTTGCGGGGGACGGCTTTTCTGCGATACAACGATCCACCCCTCGCCATGAAGCGACGTTCCCTTCTCCAACTCGCCGCCAGTTCCGCCGGGCTGTTCGCACCACAGGTCCGTGCCGTGGATGCCGCGGCCGCGAAACCGTTCCGCTTTCTCTTTGCCACGGACATCCACGTCCAACCCGAACGCGGCGGGATCGAAGGGTGGAAGCAGTGCGTTGCGAAAATGAACCAAGTCGCCACGTCGACGGAGACGAAGTCCGATTTCCTCATCACCGGAGGGGATCTGATCATGGACGCTCTCGAGGTCGGAATCGAGCGGTCCCGGCTCGAATGGACCCTCTTCGACGAGGGACTGAAGGGTCTCGGGTTGCCCGCACACCACACGATCGGGAATCACGACGTGGTCGGCTGGTCATCGAAGGCCGTCGTTGACCCGGGCCATCAGGATTACGGGAAAAAGCTCTTCGCCGACCGCTATGGCGAGGGAAAGACCTACCGCAGCTTCGACCACGGGGGCTGGCATTTCGTGCTTCTCGATTCGATCGGCCGGAACATGGCGACGGGGGACTATGAGGGCCGTATCGACGACGACCAACTCTCCTGGCTCAAGGACGACCTGGCGAAGACGGGAAAGACCACGCCCGTCGTCCTCGTCACCCACATTCCCTTTTATTCGGTCTGGCATCAGGTGATCAAGGGACCCGCCTATGCCCTCGACGGAAAGGCTCTCGTCGCGAACGTGTTCGAGTTCCGAAAACTGCTCGAGGCCCACAACGTCAAACTCGTCCTCTCGGGTCACGGACACGTCCTCGAAACGATTGAACTCGGGCGCACCCGATACATTCAGGGCGGTGCCGTTTGCGGGATGTGGTGGAAGGGACCTGTTTATGGAAATCCCGAAGGTTTTGGTATTGTGGAGTGTCGTCCGGACGGGACCTTTTCCTATCGCTACGAATCCTTCGGTTGGACCGTTCGTGCTTGATCAGGACGGGGTTGTCGCGGGTTCGTCTTGAACTCCGGCACTTCCCGTTTTACCCTTTCCCCCCGCGCGCCGGGAAGGAGGGCTGCCGCCAGTGCGGCCCCGGTTTTCATGATTCCGATGCCGAGACTGATCGAGGAGAGCAATGATGGCAGACGCGGTGCGGCCTTGGCCGCGTCGATCGTTTGTTTCACCTGCGTCCTGGCCACAGGGGCGATCGTCGCGCAGGAGACAGCCCCCCCTTCCTCGGCACCGATGGCGGCAATGCCCGCCTTTGAAGCGGTGCCGCAGGCGCCCTACGAGCGAATCGACCTCGGGCCGACTCCGATGAACTCGCGGGCCGATTGGCAGGTGCATTCCTTCCGTATTCCCGCCCCCCGCAGTGTCATCGTCTCGGCCGACGGGGCCGTTCTCGCGAGGAATCATATCGGGCGTCGTCTCGTCCTGAGGCTCGCGGAGACGGCGAAGTCACCCGAGGAGGCGATCGCCCGGGTCCGCGCCCTTTCGAAAGAATTTGCCGCGGATTTTCCGCTGTTGAAGATCTCGGATGAGGAAGTGAAACGCCACTTCCAGCACCGCCCATGGGTGCCGCTGCCGGTTTCCCCGGTGATTCCCGGATCACACCTCTGTGCGCTTGAATCGGTTCTTCCGTCCGATTGCGCGCTCGACACGGTCTACGTGCGCGAGTATCCGCAAAAGGAGCTCGCCGCCCATCTCGTCGGATACATCGGGGTCGCCCTGCCGGACCAACACGGACCGATCGGCAAGGTCGAACATTTCTTTCCTCCGACCGAGGGAAGGGCGGGCATGGAAAAGTCGCTCGATGAGGCCATCCGCGGAAAAGAGGGGGAAGTGCTCCGTCTCGTCGATGCCAAAGGAGAGGTGAGGCACCAGGAGGTGGTGAGGCCTGCCGAACCGGGCGAGACCGTGATCCTGACCCTGCATCTCGGCATGCAGCGTCTCGGCAAGGAACTGCTCGAACGCAGCGGCCGACCGGGTGCCTTTGTCGCGGTCGATGCCGACAACGGGGATGTTCTGGCGATGGTCTCGCATCCCTCGTTCGACCCCAATCTCTTCGAGGGCGGCATCTCGCAGACGGCTTACGATGCCCTCGCCAAGGCGGAGGATGCGCCGCTTTTCGACCGCGCCGTGACCGGGGCCTATCCGCCCGGCTCGACCTTCAAGCCGTTCGTCGCCTTCGCCGGAATGGAGGCCGGCCAGATCGAGGGAACGCACACGCTCTTCCCCGGTCCCGCGGGCATGGTCATCGACGGACGGTATTTCAAGAACCACAGCAGCACCGCGGAGGGGCTCATGGATGTGCGGTATGCGCTGGTGCGTTCCTGCAACACCTGGTTCTACCAGGCGGCGCTCAACACCGGAGCCGGTCCCATCGCCGGGATGAGCCGTCGTTTCGGATTCGGGGAGGCTCCGGCCCTGCCCCTGCCATCGGTGGCTGCGGGGAACATCCCGGATCCCGACAACTACGGCGATCCGCGCAGTCTCGCAAATTTTTCGATTGGTCAGGGACAGGTGCTCGTGTCGCCGGCGCAACTCGCCTTCGCCATGGCCGGAATCGCCAACGGTGCCTACGTCCCGAAACCGCGCCTCATCCGTGAAACGGTCGCTCCCGAGACCGGCGAGGCGCGGAGCTACTTCGAGCCGGCCGTCGCGCATTCGCTGGGATTGCGACCCGAGGATGTCGACATCATCCGGGACGGACTCTGGGGCGTCGTCAATCACGGTGCCGGAACGGCGGGGGCGGCCTCGATGCGCAATCCGGTCGTCTATGGAAAGACCGGCACCTCGCAATGGGCCACCGAGGGAAAGATGCGCTATCTCGCCTGGTTCGCCGGATGGGTCGATGCCGAGCGCCCGCGCATCGCCTTCGCCGCGGTAACCCAGGCCGAAGGGTATGAAACCCTCAGCGGCGGCCGCAGCGCTGCGCCCATCGCCGCGGGGGTGCTGCGGAAGATCTACGAGAAACCCGAGGAATACGCCGTGACCGTTCCGGAAGGACCCTCCCGGCAGGTCGCCTCAATCGTGGCCGCCGCACCCGTGCCGCCCGAGGTGATCATCGAGGACATCGGTCCCCGCAACGGGGTCGGCCGGTTTTTCCAGCGCCTCTTCGGGGGGAGGCGGAGCCAACGCACCTTCCCGGAAGAACCGTCCTTCCCCGCACCGTGATGAGCGATCTTGAAGAAATCCAACCGAAACCGGAAGAGGTTCCCCCGACACCGGGCGCTTCCGGGGCGGAGGAGTCCCGGAGCTCCGTCGGCGATGCGGCGGTGGCCGCCCCGGTTTCGTTGGTAGGGGAGGGGAACGCGGGCGACGGAAATCCTGACAAGCCCGTCAAACGCCGTCCCGTCTGGCTGCATCTGATCGTCCTTTTCTTCCAGGTCCTCTTCCTCACCCCCGTCTACGCCGGGATTCTCGCGGCCGCGGTCGGCGCGGGAGTGGGGTGGCATTATCTCGACGAGAGCGCCCGTCTCGACCTCGGGCTCGTCGGGCGTCCGGAGGTTGGAGCCCTTGTCGTGGATGCGAACGGCGTCGAGATCGGACGGGCCGGTTCGATGAATCGTGTCATCATCCGTCGCGAGGACATTCCCGTGCATTTCGTCGATGCCCTCATCGCTGCGGAGGACCAACGCTTTTTCGTCCACCCCGGATTCGACCCGGTCGGTTCGTTCCGCGCCGCCCTCGCCAACATGCGGTCCGAGGCAATCAAGGAAGGGGGCAGTACCCTGACCCAGCAGCTCGCCCGCGACGTGTACCGTCTCGAAGGAAAGAACATCGACCGCAAGCTCTCCGAGATCGCCGCGGCCGTCCGCATCGAGAAGCGCTACTCGAAGGACGAGATCCTCGTCCACTACCTAAACCGCATCTATTTCGGAAGCGGTTTTTACGGCCTCGGGGCCGCGGCCCGCGGCTACTTCGGGAAAAAGGTCGGGGATCTGACCGCGGACGAGGCCGCCCTGATCTGCGGGGTCATTCCCTCGCCGAGCCGTTATTCGCCCTTCGTCAGTCCGGAGCGGGCCCGCGAAAACCGCGACCAGACGCTCCGACGCATGAACGAGATCGGCAAGCTCGGCGACAGTGAACTGGTGATGAGCCTCGCGAGAGAGACCCGCGTTGCGAGCTCGCGCGACGATGCGCTGAAGCGGGGGCAGATCGCCTACCTCATCGCCCGGATCGAGCGCGAGTTGCGAGCGGAACTCGAGACCTGGCCGGAGCCCCCGGGTTCCCTCGACGGGTTGACCGTGGAGACGTCGGTCGATCTAGCCGCCCAACAGGAGGCGGCGCAGAAGATGGACCGCTACCTCGGCCAGATCGAGAAGGGGCCGGTCGAGAAAGATCCCCTCGAGGCCGCCTTCGTTCTCATCGAGAACCGGACCGGGCACATCGTCGTCTCGGTCGGAAGCCGTGATTACCAGCGCAGCGAATACGACCGTGCCGTCGAGATGAAGCGTCCTCCGGGTTCGGCCTTTCTTCCCTTCCTCTATGCCGCGGCCTTCGAGAGCGGTTCCTTCACCCCCGCGACGGTGTTGCTCGATGCGCCCTTCGACAACCGGGAGATGGGGCTCGGTGCGATCGGCGGCGTCCTTGGAGAATGGAGCACGGAAAATCCCGCGAACCGGTGGGAGGGTGGAATCACCGCGGCCGAGGCCCTCGCCAAATCCAAAAATTCGCCATCGGCGCGTCTCGCCTTGGGGTTGGGTTTGGACCCGGTCCGGCGCGTCGTGCGATCCTGCGGTATCGGAACCGAGCTGCGGGAGATGCCCGGCAGCCTCCTCGGTGCGAGCGAAGCCAGCCTCATCGAGTTGACGAGGGCCTACAGCGTCTTTGCGAACGGCGGCACGCCCGCGCCGGTGCTGCGCCTCATCCGAGAGATCCGCGATGCCTCCGGAAAGATCGCCGCCCGGCCCGCCTCCAATGCCCCGGCTCCGGCTCTGAAAGAAACGACGACCGGCGCCATCCTCGGGTCGCTTTCCAGCTCGGGTGCTGTCCCCGGGGCGAGGGGCAAGTCGGGCACCACCGCGACCTTCACCGATGCCTGGCATTTCGGGTTCGACAAGACCCATGCGTGGGGTGTCTGGATCGGCCGCGACCGCTTCACCCCGATCCGGCCGCTCGCCTTCGGGTCCGAGATCGCGACGCCGCTGGCCGAGTCGATCGTCTCGGGCTTCCCCAGGGAGCGAAAGCCGGTCGCCTCCTCGACGGCTCCCTGACAAACCCACCATGAGAATCTTCACCCTCGTCTGCTCGCTCTGCCTCCTCGGCGTGGGAGCGTCGTCCTACTACGGATGGGAGGCCCTCGGCGAGTCCGGGCCGGTGCTCACGTCCGCGATCCCCGCGGCGGTCGGAGCCGTGATGTTGCTGGGCGTGATCATCGCGCTGCTCCTGCGGAAGACCGGTTTGCAGATCGCCTTCCTCGCCGCGCTCCTCGGCGCCGGACTCGGAGCCGGGCGGATGCTTCCGGGTTATCTGAAGGAGACCTTCGATCCGCAGGATCGCTTCACGATGCTGATGCTGGCGATGGCGGGGGTGTGTCTCCTTCATGTGCTCGTGTCGGTGGTTCGGTTCGTGTTCCGGAAGCGGCCGGTGAGAAAGGAGCGGAAATCCAAAAGGGCACCGGCGGAACCCTCCCCGGCCGCGCCCATCGAATCCTCTTCATGAGGGTAGGGCGCGTTGTCCCAACGCGCCGCCGTTGGATCGTTGGACGTGCAACCGGCGGGTTGGGGACAACCCGCCCGACCCGATTGCCGGAAGATGTCGCAATTTTCGTTTCGCGCGATTATCCGTGCAAAGAGTGAATCCGCCTCCCTTGGTCTCAGACGCCGAATCCTTCCGCCCCATGAGCAGCAACTCCAATTCTCTCCGCATCGGCCTTCTCGGCGCGGGTTGGTTCGGCCGCGAGGCCCATTTGCGCAATCTCGTCAATCTCGAGGGCGTCGCCGTCACCGCCGCGAGCAGCCGCAGCGGGGAAAGTCTCGCCGCCGCGAAGGCCATCGGCGGAGAACCGCTCCGCACCTTTTCCGACTGGCGCGAGGTCGTGGCCCTCGAAGACCTGGATGCCATCGTCGTCGCCCTGACGAACGACCAGCACCACGCCGCCGCGATCGCCGCGCTGCGGGCGGGCAAACACGTCTTCTGCGAGAAGCCGCTCGGCCTCACCCTCGCCGAATGCGACGGCATCATCGCCGCGGCCGCGGAGGCCGGACGGATCCTGCAGGTCGGTCACGAGATGCGTTTCCAGCGGCTCTACGTCCACATGAAGGAAATGATCGACCGGGGTGAGATCGGCGACCTGCAACTGATGTGGTGCCGCGAGTTCCGCGGACCGATGCGTCCCGGCTGGCGTTCGAGCGAGGCGGTCACGGGCGGGGCCATCCTCGAGAAGAACGTGCATCATTTCGACCTCTTCAATTGGATGATGGACTGTGCGCCCGTCCGCGTCAGCGCCCACGGCGGCACCAACGTGCTCAAGGACCGCGAGATCCTCGACAACGCCCAGGTCCTCGTCGAATACGAGGGCGGACGCCGCGCCTCGCTCGAGCTTTGTTTGTTCGCGCCGAAGGGCGGTGACTGCGAGATCGGTGCTTGTGGCGACAAGGGCCGGATCGACACGCGCAACCAGGCCCTCGAGCTCGTCCATCATCGCTTTGACACACCCGAGCGCGCCGTGATGCAGATCGCGGATGAAGGCGACGCCGCGAACTTCGTCGACAGCTCCGGCCGCATCGACCGGGGGATCAAACCGCAGCTCGAGCATTTCATCGAGTGCATCCGACACGAGCGAGTGCCCCTCAACGACGGCACCTCCGCCCGCCGCGCCGTCGCCGTGTGCCTCGCCGCCCAGGAGTCGATCCGCCGGAAGGAAACGGTCTGGATGGAGGAGTTCGCGGGGTAGGGGGAACGTAGCGGAAGCGGCGACACTTCCGCCCGCATTCCTCCCCGATCAAGCCAACTTGCGGGTGATTCGCCGCGGCGCTATGATCTGCCATGCCACTGCGCAATCTATCCCGCCCCAGCCAGGTGACCGCCTGGCTCCAGGAATGGGGAGATCAGCTCGCTGAACCCGCCGGGATGATCCTGATTGGCTCAGCCGGCATCCTCTGGCACGCGGCAGCGGCGGGGAGGGACGATGCCCTACCTGAGAACAGCATGGACGTCGACCCCGTGACCGATAGCGAGGCCGTCGCCGAGTTGGCCTACGACGCCATGATCGGGAGCGAGTTTGAGAAGACGCATGGATGGCATGTGAATTTGATGCCCCATTTTGCGCTTCGCGATCTTCCCGAAGGCTGGCGGTCCCGTTGTGTGATGGCGACCTACCGGAATCTCACGGTCGAAATTCCTTCGGTCTCCGACTTGCTTTCGCCCAAATTGAAGCGAAACGAACCGCGTGACCGGGCGCATCAGGAGTATGCCCGCGAACTGGGTCTGATCCCCTCATGAGCTCGACGCTTCTGCAACGGTGTCCCGAAGGCGGGCAGGAGTTCGATCCCTATTTCGTCCCCGACGACTGGGCGAGGCTGCAATACGGGCGTCTCCTCTGGCGGCGTGCCCGGACCCGCGAACGTCTCCTCGCGCATTGGAGTGATCCGCGGCATCCCTATTCGGAGCGCTTTCTCACCCGCTACCGGCCTTTCGTCGAGCGGCTCCTCATGTCGGAAGAGGCGGACAACGAGCGACTCGATGCCGAACTCCGCGCCGAGGGCCACAGCCTCCGCACGATCATGCGCGAGATTCCACCGGTCTTCGGAGACTTCTACTGACCCTCACGTCACCACAAAATCGCGCAGGTAATCGCGCACGATCTCCGCGAGCGGCTTGGGCTGGGGCACTCCGATCTTCAACGCACGGCTCCCATCCGTTGCCGTGGGCCAGGTGTCGACGATGCCCTGGATGACCGGATTCGGATCATCGACGACGAGGCCCGGATGAATCCCGAATTCGGCCGCGACCTGCTCCATCACCGTAAGGCCCTCGGCCACGGTGATTCGGTGGCTCGGCAACACATAGGCGCGGTCGGGCTCGAGCACGGAGGGATCGGCCTCGTGCAGGGCGATGAAGGACTCGATCACGTCGCGATACCCGATTACGGGGTGGCACTGGTCGCGATGGACGGGCAGATAACACGGCTCGCCGTTGAGCGGCTCGCGGAACATCCCGCTCGCCCAGCTCGAGGCCGCCGCATTCGGCCTGCCGGGACGGATGATGACGGTGGGGAGGCGCGCGGATCGTCCCTCGAGGAACCCCTTGCGCGAGTAGTCGCTGATCATCAGCTCGATGATCGCCTTGGTCATGCCGTAGGTGGTCTGCGGGGTGCGTTTGGTGAGGTCGCCGACCCGGTCGGGCATGTCGGGACCCCCGTAGGTGGCGACGCTGCTCGCGAAGACGATGCGGGGCAGGTCCTCGAGCTGGCGCAGGGCCTCGAGCAGGTGACGGCCGCCGTCGAGGTTCGCGCGGATCGCGTCGTCGAAGCGTTGCTCGCATTCGCCGCTGACCATCGAGGCGAGGTGGAAGACGGCGAGGTCGTCCCGGTCAATCGCGGAAAAGACGGCGTCGCGGTCGCCCATGTCTGCCTTCACGAGGGTCAGGTCCACCGCCCGACCCTCTACGGTCGCCATGGCCTCGACGGACGGGGCGAAGTGGGCGTCGAAAAGGACGATGGAATCGATCGGCTCGGGCGATCCCGAGGGACCGGTGAGGGAGCCGCGTTCGAGGAGGCGTTTGGCGAGTTGGCTGCCGAGGAAGCCTCCGCCACCGGTGATGACCACTTTCATTCGGGTTCTTGTTCCTGGGTGAAAAACAGTTAGGGTGGGAAGATGAGCGAAACCCTCACCGGACACAAGATCGGATTCATCGGACTCGGCAACATGGGATGGCCCATGGCCCGCCACCTCCAGGACGCGGGAGCGGAAATGACGGTGTGGAATCGCAGCGAAGCCCGCGCCCGCCTCGCCGCGGAGCGGGGCATGAATGTCGCGTCCGATCCCGGGGCCGTGGCCGTGGCGGTCGGTGCCGGGGTCATCTGTCTCAATCTCACCCACAACGAGGTCGTCGCCTCGGTCGTCGACTGGATCGAGCCCCTCATCGCTCCGGGCGCGGTGGTGATCGATTTCGGCACGACGGGTTATTCCGAGACGCTGGCCTTCGCCGAACGGATCCGTGCCCGGGGGGCGCAGTGGCTCGATGCCCCGGTCTCGGGTGGGCAGGTCGGCGCGGAGGCGGCCAATCTCACGATCATGGCCGGCGGCACCGCGGAGACGTTTGCGAAAGCGTTGCCGGTGCTGCAGGTCGTCGGCGGCAAGGTCACCCACATGGGGGAGCAGGGGGCGGGCCAGGTCACGAAGCTTGCGAACCAGCTGATCGTCGCGCAGACAATCGACGCGGTCGCGCAGGCATTGCGGCTCGCGGAGCTCGCGGGGGTCGATCCGGTGCTCGTCCGCGAGGCCTTGCGCGGCGGGTTTGCGGAGAGTCGGCTCCTCGAGCTGCACGGCGACCGCATGGTGCGGCGCGATTTTGCCCCGGGCGGCCGTAGCGAATTGCAGCTGAAGGACGTGCGTCTCATGAGCGAGCTGGCCGAACTGGTCGGGCTTAGGTCGTCGACCCTGGCCAATTCGCGGCAGCTCTGGGAGCGCTTCGTCCACGAGATGGGGCACGGGAATCTCGATCATTCCGGCCTTTTCCGGATCTACGAGGAGGCTTGACGGTTCCGGTGGAACGGCGACGATTGCGGTATGAGCCAGATGCACCAGATGCAGCTGACCTACGTGGCGACGGAGGACCGCATGCTCTTCCGCGTGAACACGAAGGAGCGCCAGGAGTTCCGCTTCTGGATGACGCGCCGCTATGTCGCGATCCTCTGGCACACCCTGACGCAACTGCTCGCGAACCGGGCTCCCGGTGCCACAGGGGCCCCCGCGGCACCGTTGACCGATCCTCTCGTCGAGGCGGCGAAGCAGGAGATCAAGCACCAGGAGGTCGTCTCCCAGGCGGACTTCAAGACGCAATATCAGGAGAGCAGTTATCTGCCGCTCGGCGAGTCGCCGGTTCTGCTCTTCAGCGTCGGGGTGAAGCCGGGGCCGCAGGGAGAGGCTCTGCTGTGCCTGCATCCGGAGCAGGGTCAGGGGATCGAGGTGGCGCTGAACGAGCAGATCGTGCACTCGATCTGCCAACTGATCCTCGAGACCGTGGCGAAAGCCGATTGGGGACTCCAGCTCGTCTTTGTTCCCGGAACCGGACCCGCTCCGGAAGGGCCGCGGGGTTTGAATTGAAGGGCGCGTGGAGCGGTCACCCGCGGACTCACGGGGAGGCTTCGACGGCCTTTGCGGCGGGCGGCGCGGGCGGCCGGAAGCTGCCGCCGAGGGCGAGGTAGAGATCGACGCGGTTGTCGAGGCGCTCGCGGCGGGCCGCGAGCCATTGGGCGCGGCTGGTGAAGAGGCGCTGCTGGGCGGAGAGGACGGTGAGGGTGTCGCCGGTGCCGAGTTCGAACTCCTCGAGGGAACGTCGGTAGGCCTCGAGGGCGAGCCGGGCCGACTCGGCGAGGGCGTTGACGCGGCGGGTCAGGAACGTTTCGGCGGCGAGCGCATTCTCGACTTCGGCGAAGGCGGTGAGGGCGGCCTGTTCGAACTCGGTCGCGGCAATCCCGAGTTCGGAGCCGCGGCGGTCGATGTTCGCGCGCAGGCGACCTCCCTGGAACAGAGGCTGTGCGACGTTCCCGGCGATGCTCCAGATGCTGAAGTCGCCGGAGAGGAGATCCTCGATGTCGGCGCTGGCGCTGCCGAAGCTGCCGGTCAGGCTGATGGCGGGAAGGAGGGCGCGTTTCGCCTCGAGCAGCCGTTCGTCGGCGGCGGCGATGCGGCGCTCGGCGGCGGCGAGGTCGGGGCGCCGGTCGAGGAGGGTGCCGGGGAGACCGTCCGGCACTTTCCCGGGCAAGTCCGGCAGGGTCGCCGAGGCGCCGGCGCGACCCGCGGGGTAGGTGCCCGCGAGCACTTCGAGGAGTCGCGAGGCGCGGCCCTCCAGTTCCTGGCGCGCGGCGAGGCGCTCTTCCGCGACGGCGACGTCACCACTCGCGAGGAGGAGTTGTGCGGCCATGTTCTGGCCGTCGCCGGCGATGCCGCGCTCGAATCGCTCGCGGATCGCGGTCTCGGTCTCGGTGAAGGTGGCGATGGCGGAGCGGGCGAGGGCGACCTGTTCGTGCATCTCGGCGACGGCGAACCAGGTCTTGGCGGCCTGGCCGGCGAGCGAGAGCTCCGCGGTGGAGCGGTCGAAGGCGGAGGCCTCGAAGTCGGCGATGGCGGCGCGTTTCGCCGCGCGGATCCGGCCCCAGAGGTCGATCTCCCAACTGAGGTTGAGCGACAGACCGAAGCGGTTCGTGCGGGCGGAGAGAACCGATCCGGGCGGGGCGCCGGGGATGGGCAGGCCGATGAAATTCTGCAGATCCCGTCCGGGCTGGAACCCTCCGTCGAGCTGGGGATAGAGATCGGCCCCGATGATGCGGGCATTGGCCTCGGCCACGCCGAGCCGGTCGGTCGCGGCCTTGAGGTCCTTGTTGTCGGCGAGGACCCGGTCGATGAAGGCGGACAGGTCGGGGGAACGGAATTCGTCGGCCCAGTTCCAATCCGGGCTCAGCGTCGGAGTCCACGAGGGGCCCGCGATCCAGTGGGTGGGGGCCTTCACGCTGGCGAAATGCTTCGCGTCGGGCGGGGAGACGCTTTTGCACGAAGGAAGAATCGCGGCCAGGCCGAGAAGGGCGGCGGCGTGACTCAAAGCAGCATGCGACCGTGCCCTGGGGGCACGGTCCGGCGGCAAAGGATCGGGCGCGGGCGGCAACATCATGGCCCGGAGGAGGGAGGGAGGAATGAGTCAGGCCCGTGGCCCGCTTTCGCAAGCGGAGATTGCGTCGCGGGACGTCACCGGCTTTGGAAGACGACGACCCGTCGCAACTCGAGTCCTTGTTCCCGCTCGACTTCCCTCAGATCGTAGGCGGATTGGAGATTGAGCCAGTTCCTCGGGTCCACTTGGAAAAAACGGCCGAGGCGTGCCGCGGTATCGGCCGTGATCGCACGGCGTCCCGCCAAGATCTGGCTGAGCCGGCTTTGTGGAATCCCGGTGGCCTCGGCGACGGCAAGTTGGGTGAGCCCCAGGGGAGCAAAGAACTCTTCCCGCAGGATGAGGCCTGGATGGATCAGCGGTGCCGGCTTTTTCATGGCGGATTGCGTTTTCGTGTCAGTGATAATCGGTGATTTCGACGTGCTCGGCGTCGGTTCCGTTCCAAATGAAACAGATACGCCATTGATCGTTGATCCGGATGCTGTGCTGGCCGGCCCGATCCCCTTTGAGGGCTTCCAGGCGATTGCCGGGAGGCACCTTCAGGAATGCGAGTTCCACGGCGGCGTCGATGAGCTGCAACTTCATCAGCGCCCGGTTCCTGATCGATGGAGGGATTCTCCGGGCGGTCCTTCCCTGCCAGAGCTTTTCCGTTTCCAGATCGGCAAAACTCTTGATCATTGCAAGGAGCTTAACCGTGAACGGTTATTCGTCAAACGGATACCGTGGTGCGGGAATCTTTCACATGTTGCGTTCCCGGAACCCGCGCAGGCGTCCGATCACCGCCTCTTTTCCGAGCAGCACGAGCACCGGCACGAGGTCGGCGCCGGTGTTGCTTCCCATCGTCGCGACCCGGCAGGGGAGCATGAGGGCGCCCATCTTCACTCCGAGCGTTTCGGCGGCCGCTTGGATCGCGGCCTTGATGTCGTCGGTGGTCCAATCGCCCGCGGACGACAGCGAGGATGAAAGCGCGTCGATGATCGCGCCGAGGTCGGCGCGCTCCTTCACCTTCGCGACCGAAGCCTCGTCGTAGGTGGCGGAGGCGGCGAAGATGGTGCCGATGATCCCCGGGATCTCGCCGAGCACCTGGACGCGTTCGCGGGCAAGGCCGAGCGCGTCCGGCACGCGCGGATCCGCCGGATCGATGCCCGCCTTGGCGAGGAAGGGCGCGGCGAGGGTGCGGAGATCTTCCGGCGAGAGGCGCTTGAGATGTTCCGAATTCACCCAGCGGCATTTGTCGTAGTCGAACTTCGAATTCGAGCTGTTCACCCCGCCGAGGTCGAAGCGCTGCCGGAGTTCTTCCATCGTGAAGATCTCCTGGTCGTCCTTCGCCGACCATCCGAGCAGGGCCATGTAATTGTTCACCCCGGCCGGGAGGAATCCCGCCTCCTGATACTCGTGGATGAGGGCGCCCTGGTCTCGCTTGCTCATCTTCGTGCCGCTGGGATTCAGGTTGAGGGGGATGTGGGCGAACTGCGGCGGAGTGGCGCCGAAGGCCTCGAACAGCGCGAGGTGCTTCGGCGTGTTCGAAAGGTGGTCCTCGCCGCGGATGACATGGGTGATGGCCATCTCGATGTCGTCCACGACATTGACGAAGTGGAAGATGTAGCCGCCGTTGGGTCGCTTGATGACCAGGTCCGGATTCGCCTCGACCTCGCGCTTCAGGTCCGCGTCGTAGCGGCGCGAGCCCTGTTCCCTGAGGTTCACCGAGACCTCCCCGCAGACCTTGTCGGACACCGTGATGACCTTGTCGGGCACGCGGAAACGGATCGCGCCCTCGTCCTCGTAGACGAGTCCGGCGGATTCGAGTTTGGCGAGATAGCGGTCGTAGATCGCGTTCCGTTCGCTCTGAAAATAGGGGCCGTAAGAACCGCCCACGCCGGGACCCTCGTCCCAGTCAAGCCCGAGCCAGCGGAGGCCGTCGAGGATGATTTGCATCGACTCGGTCGTGCTCCGGTCGGCGTCCGTGTCCTCGACCCGCAGGAGAAAGGAGCCGCCGTGATGGCGGGCATAGAGCCAGTTGTAAAGCGCGGTGCGAGCCCCGCCAATGTGGAGGAATCCGGTGGGTGAGGGAGCAAATCGGGTGCGGACAGTCATGGGCGGGAAGGTGGCCCATCGAGGGAGGAGGTCAAGGTGATCCCGCGGTGGCTGGAGGGTAGGAGGGTGTCCCCAACTCGCCGATTGGGCGTCCGCAGGTGCAACGGCGGCGCGTTGGGGGCATCGCGCCCTACCCACGGCTGTGGAAGCGAACGGGCGTGGGAGGCGGAGGCAACCCGCCATGGATCAGAGGCCTCGCTTCGCCCGCTTGAAGCGGCTTTTGCGGGAGTCGTGACCCGGCACGGGAGGCGGAACGGGAAGAGAGGGAGAGGGATCGGGATCGGGGGATGCCGAAGGAGGGATGGGGGTGCGGGCTACCTCCGGGCGAGAGGAGCGGAGGCGCTTTGCGAGGAGGCGTGAGGCTTCGAAACGCGGAAGGCGCCATCCGGTGCGGGTCACGAAGGCTTCGAAGAGAAAGAGAATGAGGACGGCAAGGAGCAGCGGTGTCCGGATGGGCTCTTCGCCGGGATCGGGTGGTTCCCGCCACGCCTTGGTCAGGTCGAGCAACTCTCCACCTCCGCTGGCGCGGGACGTTTCCCGCAGTTCGGCGATGCGTTCTTCGTCGAACTGCCATTCGCTGTCGGCTCCGGCGACGACCGGTCCGATGGGGATGGCGGAGCCGCCGGTCTGAAGGGCGGCGCGGACCGGAACGCTCTCCTCGAGCGAGGTCGAAACGGAGTAATGCCCGGGGGCGAGGCGTTCCCACACAAGCTCGCCGCGCTTGCCATCCCGGTAGCCGCTTTGCATGACGACGCGCGGGGGGCTGGTGGCGAACCGCCCTTCCCACGGGTCGTTTTCGTAGAAGAGGTCGAGAGTCCACTGCGATCCCACGAGGCGATGGCGCACGCCGAGCCCGGGGGGCACTTCGTCACCCATGATCCACCGGGTCAAGGTCTGGACAAAGTCGCCGAACTGTTCCCAGTTCCGCGCCTTTTCCGAAAAGGCTCCCCCGAGGGGAAAGGAGACCGCCGCGGTTCGTCCGATCCCGCGCCGACCGAAGGCCACCAGGGGGGCGGCATAGGAATCGGTGGAGACGAGGGCGACCTCGTCGCCTTCACGAAGGTAGCTGAGGTTGTAGCCGTCGATCTCGGGAAGCCAGGCAGCGTCGCGCCGCGCCAGTTCCTGCCAGCGCCCGGTCGTCTTCGCTCCGGTGACGTCCTCGATGAACGAGGAACGCGCCACGGTGACGGTTTCCTGCGCGAAAATGTTCGGCAATTCCCCGGGAATCTCGGTGAAGAAGAGGCGTCCACCGCCGAGCTTGGCGATGTCCTCGAGGAGCTTCGCATCGGTGTCGCTCCGGGTGCCCATTCCGATGACGCTGACGGTGGTTCCGCCCGCGCGCATCTCCTTGATGAGATTGACGTAGTCGCCGGGTTCCTCTGAATCGGCGGCATCGCTGAAGAGGATCATGTGGCGTTGCCCGAGCGGGGCGTTTTTCAAAACGTCCCAACCGGCCTTGATTCCTTCGTAAACGAAGATGCCGCCGCCCATGGACTCGATGCGCCGGATCCGCCTGTTGAGATCCCCGCGGCTCGCGCCGACGTTGAGCAAGGGGGCGACCTGGTGGGCCTGGCTGTCGACGGCGAAGACGGTGACGGCGTCCATGCTGCCGAGCAATTCGACGGAGCGGGCGGCCCCCTCGTTCGCCAATTGCATCTTGGTGTGTCCGCTCGGCGTGGTCACCGCCATCGATCCGGAACGGTCCATGACGATGGCCATGGCCACCCCGAGTTTGCGGTGTTCGCTCTTGAGTTCCATCGAGACGGGCAGGAGCGGATCGATCGCCGACTCGTAGTAGCCCCCGGAGCCGAAACTGCGGTGCCCCCCCGCCATGAGAAGTCCTCCTCCCTGATCGCTGACGAAAAAGGGAAGGGCGCCGAGGAAGTCATTCGGCAGTTCGAAGGCGGGCACATTGTTCAGAATGACCGCCTTGGCTCCGGTCAGGAGGCCGGGCTGGAGGGTGAGCGGATCTTCGACCACGGCGACTTCGAATCCCTGGGCACGGAGAACGGGGATGACGGGGTCATTTTGGTAGGCGGTGACGAGGAGGACGCGGGGACCCGCCACGACTTCGAGCCAGCGTTCGCTGCGGTTGTTTCCGGGGAAGGCGTCTTCCTTCGGGGAAATCGAAACCGCGTAGGCATGTCCTCCGGGCTCGAGGGTCCGGTCGGAAAAACGGAAGCGACCGGCACCTTCCCGGATCTCGACTTCACCCTGATAAAGCCGTTGGCCTCCCCGGAAGATCTCGAGAGGCACCGTTCCATCGGGAGCGCCGACGAGACGGATTTCGACGACATAGGGTTCGCCGAGTTGAACCCGTTCGGGCATCTCCACCGCGGCGACGCGGTAGTCGGTGGTCTCCGGGGAGCGGACGAGCCGGAAATCGAGGGGCACGCCCGCCGCGATCAGTTTCGCCGAAACCTCGGAGAGCGGTTCGGTGCTGTAGCCGTCGGAAAAAACCAAAAGCCGGTTGTGACGACGCGGGTCCATCCGGGCGAGCGCTTCCTGCAAGGCCAGAGCGGTCCGGGTTCGGTCGCGGTTCCCGGCGTAAATCGCGTTTTCCCCGGCTCCGAGCGGAACGACTTCCGAGGCGTAATCGAGCAGGTGAAGGCGGTGGCCTTCCCCGGGTCGCGACCGTTCGAGAAGGGTCCGCCACTCGAGTTCACCGGAATCGACGAGATCGCGGGCAGAGCGCGAACGGTCCATGAGCACCCAGAGGTCCATCCCCCCCGATTTCCAGACGATCCGGGGATCGCAGAGAAGGAAGGTGAGGAGGAGGAGCAGCACCGCCCTCAGGGGGCGCCACAACTGCAGTTGCGGGTATCGCCAGCCCGCGATCAGCCAGACCGGCAGAAGGAAAAGAAACTGGGGCAAGGCAAGGCTCATTCGTCGGCTTCGTTGAAACCAGGGGCTTCCGGGGGGGATCCGGGCTCCGGGGCGGGCTCCTCCGTTCTCCATGGTGTCCCGGTTCCCCGGGGATGTCCATGGCTGTTTGAGGGGGGCTGAAACCCGCCGCCAGCGCAAGGTCGCCTGAAGAAGGGATACAATTCGCGTTGCGGCGGGAGGGGAACCGGTTCACGATTCGCCCATGTCCCAACTGAATGAGAAGACCGCCCTCGTCACCGGCGGAGGGTCCGGCATCGGCCGGGCCATCAGCGAAACCTTCGCCGCCGCCGGTGCCGCGGTCGCGATTCTTGATCTCGACGAGGCCACCGCGGCCGAAACCGTCGCTGCGATCCAAGCCGGAGGCGGAAAGGCCGCCTTTTTCCGCTGCGACGTTTCCGAGGCATCGTCGGTGAGCGCCGCCGTGGAAGGGGCGACGCAAGCATTCGGAGCTCCGGGCATCCTCGTGAACAATGCCGGGATCGCCAACATCGGCACGGCCACGAATACCTCCGAGAGCGATTTTGATCGCGTCATGCGCGTGAATGTGAAGGGCGTCTACCTTTGCCTGCAGGCCGTCCTGCCGCTTATGGTCGAGGCGGGCGGCGGCGTGGTCCTCAACCTTTCGAGCATCGCCGCGATCACGGGGCTGAAAGACCGCTTCGCCTATTCGGCGAGCAAGGGGGCGGTGCACACGATGACACTCTCGGTCGCCGCCGATTATCTCCAGCATGGGATCCGCTGCAATTCGATCTGTCCGGCGCGGGTCCACACCCCCTTCGTGGACGGCTATCTGGCGAGGAACTACCCGGACAACCGCGACGAGATGTTCGAAAAGCTCTCGAAGGTCCAGCCGATCGGGCGCATGGCCCGTCCCGATGAGATCGCGAAACTCGCCCTCTATCTCTGCAGTGACGACGCCTCCTACATCACCGCGCAGTCCTACAACATCGACGGGGGCTACATGAATCTCCGCACCTGATCCCGGGTCGCATGCGTAAAGTTCCGGAACTCTGTAGATCCAACCCCAAAACCAAAACTCATGAAAAAACCGCTCATCGCCGCCCTCGCCCTCGCTGCCCTTCCGCTTGTCGCGGCCGACACCGTCCACGACTTCAAGGTCAAGAACATCAAGGGCGAGGACATCGACCTTTCCAGCTACAAGGGCAAGGTCCTCCTCATCGTCAACGTTGCCTCGAAGTGCGGCGCTACCCCGCAATATGATCCGCTCCAGGCGCTCCACGCGAAATATGCCGAAAAGGGGCTCGTTGTCCTGGGTTTCCCCGCGAACAACTTCGGCGCCCAGGAACCCGGCACGGACGCGGAGATCGCCGACTTTTGCACCAGCAACTACTCCGTCGAGTTCCCGATGTTCTCCAAGGTCTCGGTCAAGGGGGATGACAAGGCGCCCCTCTTCACCTACCTGACCTCCGCCGAGAACCCCGACAAGCAGGGCGACATCGGCTGGAACTTCGAGAAGTTCCTCATTGGCAAGGACGGGAAGCTCATCCGCCGCTTCGCCACGCGGGTGCAGCCCGACGATGCCACCGTGGTCGCCGCGATCGAAGAGGCGCTCGCCAAGTGATTTCGTCCCACTCGAAGAAACCCGGCCCCGCGCCGGGTTTCTTCCACCCTGATTTGTCAGGGCTGGTCTCTCAGTTTTTTGCCGCCAACATTTCGAGCTGTTCCTCCTCCGGAAAGATATGTTCGAGGAGTAACCGGGCGTCGGAATCTTCGATCGCCTGGAGTTCGTAGCCGAGGGTTTCCCAGAGTGCGTGGAGCGATTCCTTCTGCTCCTTCCATCCCGCCTTGGTCGCTTCGTCGGCGTCTTCCGGGACCGGCGCCCTTTCGATAACCGTGCCGACCCGGTTCCACTTCGTGAGCGTCTCGGCGGAGGCGCTTCCGGGTTTCAGCGGCAGGCGCTTGGCGAGTTTCGCCAGCATCTCCTCGCCGGAGGCCTCGAGATGGGCCGGGAGCCGTGCCCACATTGTGCCGCCTCCCGCCGCCGAATACAGGGCCTCCGACCAGGCCATGTCCCAGTTGGCGATGAGGTCCCGGAAATGATCCAGTTCGACGACGAGCGAGATGTCCTTTGCCGCGAGCGCGTTTTCCGTCTCGAGCCGTTTCGCCGCGGCGAACGTGACGGCGGCGTTGGCGTATCCGACTTCACTCTGGTCGCCGCGCTTTTCGGCGATGCCCTCCACGCCCAGTTTCAACGCTTCCGCGGCGGAAATCGGGGGAGGGGTCTCCTCCTGGGCGGACAGCATTGAGAGCAGCAGAATCGGGAGCGCGGTGGAAAGGATCGGTTTCATTCCGCCGACCTTCCGGGAAAACCGCTCCGGAATCAACTCTCCTCTGCCTTCTGAAGGTCGATGAACGTCTGGATGTCGTCCCGGTCCGCGAATCCCGCGGCCGCCTTGTCGGCCTCGAGCCCGGCGCTGGCCTCGTCGCGCCAGCCGCGCTTGAGAATGAAGGTCGACCAGATCCGGATCTGTTCCTCGTTCGGTTTCGAGCCGCTTTCGTGGCACCACGCGAGGACTTCCTCATCGGACGCGCCCGATTCGACGAGGCGGCGAAGCTCGTCGTAGGAGACCCCGAGAAAGCGGCAGAGGCGGGCATCCCACCAGGAGAAATGGCCTTCGCCGAGGAAATAGCCGTCCGGCAGGGTTCCCGCCTGGGCGAGGCGGATCTTGTCGAGCATGCGGCCGAAGTGGGCGAGGCCGTGGAAGAATTCGTCGGCGGCGCGGAGACCCGGGATTTTCATGGGTTTGAAGGGATGGGTGATTGGTCAGGAGTTCAGCTTTGCCAAAATCGCCTCGACATCATAGACACAGCCGCCCCAAGTCCCACCGCTGACATTCTGGAGCGCGGCCCAGAGGAGGGTGTCATCGGGGACGTTCGGAAGCCGGTGGAGTTTCTCGTTCACCGGGCGCGCGTGGAATTCCGTCTCGTCGCCGACGAAATCGACCGAACCGGTGAGGTTGCGGCAGTCGATGCGGATGCGGATGCGGTCGCCGTCGCGCACCTTTCCGATGGGGCCTCCGGCCCAGGCCTCGGGGGAAATGTGGCCGACACACGCGCCCGTGGAGACGCCGGAGAAGCGTCCATCGGTGATCAGGGCGACGTGTTTGCCCCAGGAGAGGTGCTTCAGCGCGATGGTGAGCTGGGCGGTCTCGGGCATACCGCAACCGAGCGGTCCGATTCCGATCAGGACGATGACATCGCCCTCGCGGATCCGGTCGGGTCCGGTCGACTTCACCGCGGCGATGGCGGAGGGCTCGGAGGCGAAGACACGGGCCGGCCCCTCGTGCAGGTAGATGCCGTTTTCATCGACGAGACCGGGATCGATCGCCGTCGATTTGATGACCGATCCATCGGGAGTCAGGTTGCCGCCGGGAAAGGTTACGGTCGAGGTGAGCCCGCGCGAAGCGGCGACGGACGGCGACATGATGACATTGTCAGGATCGATCCCGTCGAGCTGGGTGAGCTTTTCGCGGAGGCGCTGGCGGCGCTCCGATTTCTCCCACCACTCCAGGTTTTCGCCGAGGGTCTTTCCGGAAACGGTGAGGGCGTCGAGATGGAGCAGGCCCGCCTCGCGCAGGTGCAGCATCACCTCGGGCACGCCGCCGGCGAGGAAGACCTGGACGGTGGCGTAGTGCTTGGGTCCGTTCGGCAGGGCATCAACGATGCGCGGCACCCTGGCGTTGACCCGGCGCCAGTCGTCCACGTTGGGACGACGCACTCCCGCCTGGTGGGCGATCGCGGGCAGGTGCATGATGAGGTTGGTCGATCCGCCGAAGGCGGCGTGAACGGCGAGGGCATTCTCGAACGAGGCTTCCGTGAGGATGTCCTTCGTCGTGATCCCGCGCTTCTCGAGCGTGACCACGGCGGCTCCGGAACGGCGCGCCATGTCGCGCCAGATGTCGGCGCCCGAAGGAGCGAGGGCGGAGTGTGGTAATGTCAGGCCGAGTGCCTCCCCGATGACCTGGCTCGTCGCGGCGGTGCCGAGGAACTGGCAGCCGCCCCCCGGCGAGGCGCAGGCCTTGCAACCGGCCTCGGCGGCATCGGCATAGCTCAGGGTGCCCTGGGCGTAGCGCGCCCCGATCGTCTGGATCCGTCCGAGGTCCTCGTCGGTATCCTCGCTGAGGAGGGTGACGCCCCCGGGCACGAGCACGGTGGGCAGGTCGTGCATCGCGGCGAGGGCCATCATCATCGCGGGCAGTCCCTTGTCGCAGGTGGCGACCCCGACGACGCCCTTGCGGGTCGGATGCGAGCGGATGAGCCGTCGGAAGACCATGGAGGCGTCGTTGCGATAGGGCAGCGAATCCATCATCCCGTCGGTGCCCTGGGTGCGCCCATCGCAGGGATCGCTGACAAACCCGGCGAAGGGCACGCCGCCCAGAGAGGTGATCGTCTTCGCGACTTCCTCCATGAGCAGGCCGACTTCGAAATGGCCGGTGTGGTAACCGAGGGCGATCGGCTTGCCGTCCGGCTGCCGGATCCCGCCCTGGGTGCTGAGGATGAGGTAATCACCGCCCGCGACCTTGTCGGAGGGCCATCCCATGCCGACATTCTGCGTCCAACCGAAGAGGTGCCCGCTCGGATGGGTGGCGAGTTGTTCCTTCGTGAAGGGGAGGACTCCGCTCGGCCCCGGGGCCTTGGTGCGGAGGGTGTAGATGGATTCGTCGCGGGAGTCGAGGAGGGGATTCATGGCGGCCGCGGCCGCGGCCGCGGTAAAAGGTAGGAAGGTGAAAGGTGGGAAGGTAAAAGGTAAAAAGTGAAATCAGGCGGGCCTGGGTGGCCCGCGATCGAGGTCAGACTTTCTCGACGGTATTCCGGAGTGTTCCGATTCCTTCGATGGTGATGGCGATCTCGTCGTCGACCTCCAGGGTGAAGTCGCTGTCGGGGACGATGCCGGTGCCGGTCATGAGGTAGGCACCGGTGGGGAAGTGGTTGCACTTGAAGAGCCAACCGGCCAGTTCCCCGAAGCTCCGCTTGATCTGCGATAGGGCGGTGTCGCCGGAGAAGACTTCCTTCCCCCCGCGCGAGATTGTGATCGAGATCTTCGTCTCGGGCGAGGGCGACGGACCGACGACGAGGCAGGGCCCGAGGGCGCAGGCGCCGGTGTAGTTTTTGGCCTGTGGCAAATAGAGCGGATTTTCCCCTTCGATCGAGCGCGAGCTCATGTCGTTGCCAATGGTGTGGCCGAAGATTTGGCCCGCCGCGTTGATCGCGAGGGTGAACTCGGGCTCGGGCACGTCCCAGGTCGAGTCGTGGCGGATGCCGACCTTCGCGACCGCGCCACGGGCCTTCGCCGCGCTCGACTTGAAAAAGAGCTCGGGCCGCGGCGCCTCGTAGACCTTGTCGTAGAAAATGTCGCCCCCCGCGACCTCGGCCTCCTCCATCCGCGCGGTGCGGCTGCGGAAGTAGGTGACCCCCGCGGCCCAGACCTCCTGGCTGCCGATCGGAGCGAGGAGGGGAGCGGAGGGATCGAAGCTCTGCGCATCGGTCCCGCCCTCATACTGCAAGGCGACGTAGGCGAGCGGATTGGACGCGGTGAAGAGGGCGTCGAACGAAAAATCCGCCCCGGCCTTCCGGCAGCCTCCGGAGTCGTCGAGGCTCTCAAGAAAAACGGAGTCGGGGGATTGGTAAACTCGATAGGACATGGTGCGAGGATACCCAAAATCGCCCGCTCCGCCAGCCTCAAAGTAGCGGAGCCAAGCCCCTTGCCGTTGAGATCCATCCGCGGAAAGCGGACCTGGCTTCCCCTGGGAGGCCCGGTCGGATCGTGTCAGTCCGGCATCGGTGGCGGCCGACGCTTTCGTGGCTGGGTGATCCCCCTTGTCTGCGTCTTCGGGCGGGAATCACCCCGGGAAACCACCGGTCCGCCGTTCCCCGCCAAAGAGGAATGTCATGAAATCGCCGCTTGAAATTTTAGTTAAGAAAAGCGAAACTTCCCGGCCATGAAGAGCTACACCCTGATCGCATTGTTTTTCGCCGCGTCCTTCGCCTTCGTCGGATGCACTCCCACCCAAAAAGGCGCCGTCGGTGGCGCCGCCATCGGAGCCGGAGCCGGCGCCTTGATCGCCGGTGACGGTGACCGCGGTACCGGAGCCCTCATCGGGGGTGCCATCGGTGGCCTCGGTGGCGCCGCCATCGGTGCCAACAAGGAGAAAAAGCAGGCCCAACAGTATTACGGCCCCGGCTACTGATTCCCGAAACCCCTCAACCCCAATCCTGCACGGGCCGCGGAGACGCGGCCCGTTTTGTTTGGGCACGTCGTGGGTGGCTTCTCGATCACGACTCGATGATACACCCGATCGGCGCGGTCTTGGTGACGGGAGGTTTTTTCCCCGACAACACCGCGTCCAGCGCGTCGCGGAGGTAGAATTCCGTCACCGTGCCGCGGCGGTCGCCGAGGTCGGAGTAACGGTTGTCGATCCGGCCCCGGTAGAGAATCCCGCCGGTCCTGTCGAAGAGGACCACCTCGGGCGTTGTCGTGGCTTTGGCCCGCTTCAGGAGGGCGTGGTCGCGGTCGATCATGAAGGGCGCGGTGATGCCGTAGTCCGCGAGGTGACGCCTCACCTCGTCCTCCGCGAGGTCGCGGTCGGGAAAGACGAGGCGGAAGGCCACGCCCTTTTCCCGATAGGCGAGATGGAGCCGCTCGATCTCCGGCGCATAGCCGTTCGCGATCGGGCAATCCGTCGCCACGAAGAGGTCCACGGTGAAGAGATGGGCCGCCTCGGCGAAGCGAGGCAAAGTCGCAAGAGTCAACGCGATAAGGATCCACATGCGAAGGGAATTGCGATGGTAGGGACGCCTCGCCGAGGCGTGCCTACCATTCCGCAACAGAAAACGGTCGACTCGGCCATCGACATCCGATCCCGGGTCCGTGCTCGTCATGACCGACTGCCTCATGCCTCGCGGCCAGCCTTCAGGTTTTGCAGCCAGTCGCGCAGATGCTCGATCTCGGACGAGTCGAGGGCCTTGTTCCCGTCGTCGTCGAGCCGCATCAGCAGGGCCGCCCTCATCCGCTGGGGCAGCTCCGACTCCTGCAGGAGCCCGTCGCCGTTCGCGTCGAGGCTCTTCACGATCGCCGGGAGACGTTCGAGCACTCCGGTGTTGCGCAGTTCCTTTCCGAGCTGTGAGAAAATGCGCGCCCGGTTCGCCTTCGTCGAGAGCGTCAGCGTCGCCGAATCCTCCGGGTCGAGCGCCACGCCCGAGAGCGTGATGCTTCCCATCTCGTCCGTCGACTCGCGGCCCCACTTCACCCGCACCGGCGGATTGGTGGGATTGTTCGGATTATCGGCCGAGTTGTCGTAGGTGATCACCGACTTCACTGTGGTCCCCGCGGGCAGGGTGATGGGCTCGGCGAAGTAGTAGGTGTCCTGCCAGTCCATATCCCACTCGGGGATGTCGAGGAGGATCTGTTCCGTGCCGTCCGGCAGCGTCGCCGTCATCCGCATCGTCGTGCAGAGGTAGTGCGCGTGGCCGCTCACGAAATGGGCCTCCACGTCGACCGGCACCTTGATGGAATCCTCGATCTTGTAGTTCTTCTCGCCAGGCGGGATGTCGATGCCCGCGCTGCGGCCGAAGCCCGGGGGCAGTTGCAGTTCCTCCAGCTTTTTCGAGGGGGCCGCTTCGGCGAAGTAAATCCCCACCGTCGTCTGTTCCATTTCGGTTTTGCCCGAGGGATGGAAATGCGTTGAGAGAACCAGGTCCGATCCCTTCGGCAGCGGGCGCGCGAGATCGCCCGGCAGTTTTTTCGCGCTGACCCCGGGCACATAGCCGCCGAGCGCTCCGCTCATGCGGAAAGTCATGCCGCTGAAGCCCGGTTTGCCGTCCTTCCCGTCGAGCTTCCGCGCCGTGCCGCTGTCATCGAGGAAAAAGAGCGAGTGATGCACGACCGATCGTGCCGAGGGACGCAGCTCGATCGCCTTCACCCACTTGTCCTCCGGCAGATCGAGGGGCAGGACGAAATTGCGGTAAAGGTCGCGACCTTCCGCCGGCACGGGGAAGGCTGTCTTCATCGTCAGGACGAGATCCGGTTCGCCCAGTTGCCACCCCTCGGTGAAGGAGGGCGGGGGAGGGGCGTCGGCTGGGTTTCCTTCGGGTTTGCCCGCCGCGATCCATCGGTCGATCATTGTGATTTCCGCGGGGTCGAGCTGCCTGACGTCGAGGAATTTCGTCACCTCCGTGTTCGCATGCCAGGGAGGCATGTAACGGTCATTCACGACCCGGCTGATCGTCATCGCCCGGCGCGAGACCTCCGCGTGGTTCGTCAGCGGGAAGGGGCCGCTCTCCCCGGGACGATGGCATCCCGTGCAGTTCGCATGGATGATCGGCGCGATGTCCTTGTGGTAGGTCACCGCCGGTTCATCGGCCGGAGCGAGAAGGGGGAGAGCGAGGAGGGAGCAAAGGACTCGGTTCATGGATCGATGATGAGTGGCCCGGGATGGCCGGTTGTAGGACAGGATCAAATCAAAATTTCTCCGGAACGTGTCAATCGCGACCACCCCTGCTGCAGACGGAGAAACTCCGGAAAGGGTTACGCATTCGTCCGGCATGGCAACCTTTGTGGCTTTGTGTGAGACCCCGGGTCCGATCACGCATACGCGCAGACCGCGAAGAATTGCCTTCCCGCCGCGCCGCGCCGCCATGATAATGGCCCCATCCGCTTCCCGAGATGAAATCCCCTCTTGCCTGCCTCCTTTCCATGCTGCTTCTCTCTCCGGTCCTCGCCGAGGAGAAACCCGCCGTCGAACCCGGACGCGGCGTGTCGAACTTCCTCGCCAAGGTCGCCCGCGACAAGAAGGCCCACGTCGCCTTTTTCGGCGGCTCCATCACCCAGAATGCCGGCGGCCATTCCAAGCGCGTTCCCGATTGGCTGCGGACGCAGTTCCCCGGCGTCGAGTTCACCGTCACCAATGCCGGACTCGGATCCACCTGCTCCCTCGCCGGGGCCTTCCGATTCCAGGAAGACGTCCTCGCGAAAGGCCCCGTCGACCTCCTCATCGTCGAGTTCGCCGTCAACGACGACCAAGACGCCATGCACGACGCCCGCACCGCCGCTCGCGGGCTCGAGGGCATCCTTCGGCAATACTTCGCCGCCAATCCCGACGGCGACGCCATCTCCGTGCAGTTCGTCAATCCCGGTATCCTCGCCAAGCACGAGGCCGGCGAAGAGGCCGTCAGTGTCGCCGCCCACAAGGCTGTCGCCCGCCACTATGGCATCGCCAGCGTTGATGTCGGCCTCGCCCTCGCCCGCGAGGTCGCCGCCGGACGCAAGACCTGGGAGAAGGACTACCACGAGACCCATCCCAATCCCGCCGGCTACGAATTCGCAACCGGACTCATCACCCAGGTCATCGCAGGATCGATCGCCGCCGATCCGATCCGCCCCATGGAGTTGCCCGCGCCCTTCGATCCCGGTTCTTATGACCGCCCCACCCGTGTCGATCCCCAGGCGCTCAGTTGGCTTGGCGGGTGGAAACTCGCCCCTGTCTCGAAAGACTTCATCCCCAAGGGCGCGATCCGCGGGGATTACACGAAGTTCCAGGCCCTCCGCACCGACGAGGCCGGCGATTATCTCTACCACACCTTTGCCGGCAGCGCCCTCAGCGCCTTCGTCCTCGCCGGTCCCGATGCCGGCATCCTCGAGGTGAGTGTCGATGGCGGGGAGTGGAAGGCCGTCGATCTCTATCATCGGTTCAGTAAGGGACTCAACTATCCGCGCAGCGTCATGCTCGCCGAGGATTTGTCGGGTAACTACCACACCGTGGCGATCCGGACCTCGGAGCAGAAGAATCCCGCCAGCGAGGGGCATGCCGCGACGGTGCTTTATTTCGGTGTGGAGGAATAAAGTGGAAGCGGCGTCCCGCCGCTTGAAGTCGAAATAAGGTGGAAGCGGCGTCCCGCCGCTTGAGATTCGGGACAAGCGGCGGGACGCCGCTTCCACTTTGCGTGCGCTTTCGCGCCGGGGCAGGCGAACCGCTTCGCTGGTTCGAACCCAGTCGGATGGGAGCGATTCCCGCCGATGGCGAAAGTGGTCGGAACGACTGGATTGACTGCGGCCCGTGGGGCCACATTCCTGCGGGTCCGCTCGCTGCGCTCGCTGTTTGCGTGCGCTTTCGCGCCGGGGCAGGCGAACCGCTTCGCTGGTTCGAACCCAGTCGGAGGGGAGCGTTTCCCGCCGATGGCGAAAGTGGTCGGAACGACTGGATTGACTGCGGCCCGCGGGGCCACATTCCTGCGGGTCCGCTCGCTGCGCTCGCCGTTTGCGTGCGCTTTCGCGCCGGGGCAGGCGAACCGCTTCGCTGGTTCGAACCCAGTTGGATGGGAGCGATTCCCGCCGATGGCGAAAGTGGTCGGAACGACTGGATTCGAACCAGCGACCCCCACACCCCCAGTGTGGTGCGCTACCAGGCTGCGCTACGTCCCGTCACTTTCACCGGCCAAACGGCCGGAGGAGAAGTGTGACCGAAAATCCGGGTTCTGCAAGTGGCTTGTCGTCCAAAAAAATTGAAGAAAAGACGAGGTTCTTGTTTCGACTCGACCGGATTCTGTGCCATGATGCCGGTCCATGGAATCGCAGAGGGTCAAAGTCGCCGTCGTCGGCGCGAGTGGCTACACGGGCCAGGAACTGATCCGCCTCCTCGCGATGCATCCGCACGTGGAACTCGTCGCGGTGACGTCGCGGCAGGAAGCGGGCAAGTCGCTCGCGTCTGTTTTTCCCCGGCTTCGGGGCGCCCCCGCGGTAGCCGGACTCACTTTCATCGAACCCGACATCGAGGCGATCGTCGCAAGCGGGGCCCGCGCCGCCTTTCTCGCACTGCCCCATGGAGTCGCCGCCGAGTTCGCGGTGCCTCTGCTTGAACGCGGGCTGCGCCTCATCGATCTCAGCGCGGACTTCCGCCTCCGCGATGCGGACGTTTATCGCGAATTCTACGGTCACGAGCATCCCGCGCCGAAACTGCTCGCCCGCGCCGTTTACGGACTTCCCGAGTTTTATCGAACGGAAGTCACCGCGGCGGATCTCGTGGCCTCGCCCGGCTGCTACCCGACGAGCATCCTCGTGCCGCTCGTCCCGCTGGTGCGGGAAGGGCTCATCTCCACCGAAGGCATTGCCGTGTCGAGCCTCTCCGGGGTGAGCGGTGCCGGGAAGAAGGCCGAGACCAGCCTGCTCTTTGCCGAGGTGAACGAAAGCCTGCGTGCCTACGGGGCGCCGAAACACCGCCACCTCAGCGAGATCGAGCAGGAACTCTCCATCGCCGCCGGATCGAAGGTGACGATCTCCTTCGTTCCCCACCTCATGCCGGTGACGGCCGGGATCGTCACGACCATTTTTTGCGTGGCGAAGGGCGACCTCGACACCTTCTCGACGCGCGTCGCGTCCGCGTATGAAGCGGCCTATCGTGACAGCGCATTCGTCCGGATTCTCGGCGAGGGCGTCTTTGCCGACACGAAACACGTCGTGAGGACGAATTTCATCGATCTGGGATGGGTCGTCGACCGGAGGACCGGCCGGCTGATTCTCTCCAGCGCCGAGGACAATCTCGGCAAGGGGGCCGGTAGCCAGGCGATCCAGAGCTTCAACCTCATGTTCGGCCTGTCCGAGACGGCCGGCCTGCTCCAGTTCTGACAATCCGTTTCAATCCGTTCCAACGATGGGCAAGAAAGTGAAAGTGATCGAAGGGGGCATCTGTGCGCCGCAGGGATTCAAGGCGGGCGCGGTCGCCTGCGGCATCAAGAACCCGGCGGTCGAGCGTCTCGATTTGGCGCTGATCTACTCCGAGGTCCCCACGGTCGGAGCCGCCGTCTACACGCAGAACCAGGTTTGTGCCGCACCGGTTCGCCTCTCCGCAACCCACCTCAAGTCGGCCGAGCCCCGTGCCATCATTGCCAACAGCGGCAACGCGAACGCGTGCACCGGACCCGATGGTCTCCTCAACGCCCGCGCCATGACCGCGGCGACGGCCAAGGCCCTCGGGCTGAGGCAGCGGGAAGTGCAGGTTTGCTCGACCGGAATCATCGGAGTCCCTCTCCCGATCGAGCGGATCGAACCCCGCATCCCGGAACTGGCGACTTCGTTGGGTTGCGACGGAGAAGCCGCGGCGCGCGCCATCATGACGAGCGACACGCGTCCGAAGGAGATCGCGGTGCAGGTGAAGATCGGCGATGTGCGCGTGCGCATCGGGGCCATCGCGAAAGGGGCGGGCATGATCAACCCCCACATGGCCACGATGCTGTGCTTCGTCACCACTGATGCCGCCGTCTCCAAGGCCGAGATCGTCGCGGCGACGAAGGAGGCGGTCGATCTTTCCTTCAACCGCATCACCGTCGACGGGGACATGAGCACGAACGACACCGTCATCGTCATGGCGAACGGCCAGGCCGGGAACAAGACGATCACGAGGGGCGGCGAGGGCAGCGCCGAATTCCGCGAGGCCCTCACCGAGGTGATGCTTGAATTGGCGAAACGCATCGTCTCCGACGGCGAACGCGTCACGAAGCTGGTCGAGGTCCAGGTGCGTGGGGCCGCCTCGAATCTCGACGCCGAGCGGGTCGCCCGGGCCGTGGCGAATTCGAAACTGGTGAAATGTTCGTGGAACGGCAACGACCCGAACTGGGGGCGCATTCTCCATGCCGTCGGGTATTCCGGTGCGCGGGTGAAGGAGGAGATGGTGAACATCCACCTCAATGGCGTCATCGTGACCCAGAACGGGCTCTCCGCCGGCACGGACGGGGAAAAACTCATTGCCGCGGTCAGTGGCCCCGAGTTCACCGTCGGCATCGACCTGAACATCGGCAAGGGTGCCTTCAGCATCTACACCTCCGACCTCTCGCCCGAGTATGTCGACTTCAACCGCACCGAGTATTCGGCGGTGAAGAAGAAGTGATACCAAACCCAAGAAAGGTTTGGACGATTGCGGAGCGATGCCGGTCTGGTCAGAGGGTCCGGCAGCGCCCGCCCCTCATCGGCGCGGCGGTCGCAGGCCGCGAAGATTTCCAAGGTCAAGACATCCCATCGTCCAAGGATTTCTTGGATTCGGTATGAGCGGCGCTCCGGCGGGTCTCCCATGGTGATGCCCACCCGGAGTGTCGGGAGCACGGGATCGACACAAGGTTCGCGCGGAAACGTGAACGCACCCTTCCGCCCCGATGCGTTCGGCCCCCGGCTCCCTTCGCGTGCTTTCAGGTTGAGGACTCCCGCGGGCGGGGTAGTGTCCCCTTCCTCATGTCCGCGAACCTCCCCCAAGCGCACCCCTGGCTCGAAGGCCTCGTGGCCTACGATCCCGGCAAGCCGATCGAAGAAACCGCCCGTGAACTCGGGCTCGAGCCCTCGAGCATCATCAAGCTCGCCTCGAACGAGAACCCGCTCGGTCCCTCACCGAAGGCGGTCGCTGCGATGCAGGAGGCGGCCCACGGGGTCCACATCTATCCCGACGGCGGCGGCTACCAGCTCCGCACCGCCATCGCGGAGAAGTTCGGATTCGGACGCGAGAACGTCGTCATCAGCAACGGATCGAACGAGATCATCGAGCTGATCGGCCACGGCTTCCTCAGTCCCGGCGACGAGGTCATCGCCGCCGAGCACGCTTTCGTCGTCTACAAACTCATGGCGACGCTCTTCGGCGCGAATACGATCGAGGTGCCCGACCCGGGCTTCGTCCACGACCTCGAGGCGATGGCCGCGGCGATCACGCCGAAGACCCGCATGGTCTTCATCGCCAATCCGAACAATCCCACCGGCACCATGGTCGGCCAGGCCGCGATTGACCGGTTCATGGCGAAGGTGCCCGACCACGTCGTCGTCATCTTCGACGAGGCCTACTACGAGTTCGTCCCCGACGCGCCCGACACCGTCAATTACATCCGCGAGGGCCGGAACGTCGTCATCATGCGCACCTTCTCGAAGATCCAGGGGCTCGCCGGGCTCCGCATCGGCTACGGGCTTACGACCGCTGCGATCGGGCAGGTCCTCCAGAAGTGCCGACAGCCCTTCAACACGAACTCGATCGCCCAGGCCGGCGCGATCGCCGGGTTGCTCGACGAGGAGCACCAGCGCCGCACCCGCGAGCTCAATGACGAGGGGCGCGCCTATCTGGAGAAATCGTTCGGTGAAATGGGCCTCGAGTATGTCCCGAGCCACGCGAACTTCGTCCTCGTGAAGGTGGGTGACGGCGATGCGGTGTTCCACGCGATGCTGAAGCGCGGGGTCATCATCCGCGCGATGCGCGGCTACAAGCTGCCGGAATGGGTCCGCATCTCCGTCGGCACGATGCCGCAGAGCGAACGCTGCATCGCCACGCTGAAGGAAGTCCTCGCCGCATCATGACCAAACACGAATGGCGCGAACGGAACGACGAGGGTGAGCTGGTCTATTTCCGGGCGATCCATCACGCGGGCCGGTGGCAGTTCTACTCCACGAAGAAGAGCGATCCCGACTGGAATCCCCACGATGCCCTCCCGCTGCCGGCGATGGAGTCGCTCCGCGAGGTGCTCTGGAACAAACACCAGCGCCGCCGCCTCCCCCTGAAGCAGATGGAGCAGATCGACGCGATGCTCGGGGAGATGCGCGAGGAGGCGAAGACGGCGGAAGGGGAGCCGGACGGTCGGGAGTAATTTCGATACTGGGAAAGATTCGGACGATTGGTGTTTCTCCCTTCGCTTCGGAACACCAAGGAGTGGGTCCACTGCGGAGCAGCCGCCCCCGGTCCCGAGCGAACGTCCCTTGGGCATTCGACCGCGCCGGCGGCTGCCCCGCTCCTGGGTGGCCCCGCATCGCAATCGTCTCAATTTTTTCCTAATCTGGCATAACCCGGTCGCGAACCACGGATCGTGCCGGGTTCGGGTTGGTCGCATTCCGCCGACAAAACCAAAAAGAGCGGGCCTTTCGACCCGCTCTCTGCAGTGGAGGCGACTGGAGGCCGCCAGCCGTTTCTTCGATCCGGTGGATCAGGGGACGGTGTTGACCCGATACGAGACGGTGTCCGAGAGCGACGCGTCGGACGAGGCCGAGGCAACGACGGTTCCCGGGAAGGTTTTGCGGAGGTAGGTGGTGATCAGACGAGATCCTCTCCGAACCTTCTTCACGATTCCTTTGTTCTTCTTGTTCGGGGTGATCCGCGCGGAAATCGGGACCGGAGCGTCGTCCTCGTCGAGCACGGCGGTGGTGAACGTGCCGGCGACCACGGCGGCGGTCACGTTGCCGGAACTGGCGCTGTAAGCGACACCGAAGAGCGTGTTTCCTCTGGTGCCTCGGATTTTCATCGAGCTTGGCAGGGGACCGTCGTTGTCGATCCGGAAGAAGACGGATACCGCGGCGGCCTTTTTCGATGTGACGGTCGCGCTCTGGACTGTCGGCGAGTAAAGGTTCACACCCGTGGTAGCGCTGGAGGACGGTCCGACGGAGATGTCCGGTTTCGGCTTGGCCTCGTTCGCTGCGTTGAGATTCAGCGAGAAGGTCTGGGTCGGAACCCCCGTGTTCGTAATCCGGATCCGGTAGTCGCCCGAAGCGAGCGTTCCCGTGAAAGCGAGATTGCCCGTGCCGGAACCAAGGAGGTTGTTGCTGCCGTCGCGCAATTCCCATTGCATCTGGGAGGTCGCGCCAGTTCCGGAGAAGGTCACGACCCGCCCTTCAGCGAGGTTGAACTTGAAGAGCTGGCTGTCGCCGGAGCGGATCGGGCGGTTCGTCACCGTGCCGATTCCAGCGGTGAAGGTCACGGTCGTATCGGTGGTGAAGAACGCTGCTGCGGTGTAGGCCGTCCCGACCGAGGTCGTCACGAATCCCTTGAAGGCGTAGGTGGTCGCTGCGGTGAGCCCGGTGACGTCGGTGGTGAAGGTGCCGAGGCCCCCGCTCGTGGTCGTCTTGGTCACACCGGTGCCTCCGATAGCCGGGTCCGCGTTCGTTTCCACGAGCGAATACACGAAGCCCCGCTCCACGAGAGTCCCGTCACCGAGACTGCCCACGGTGGCGCCGAGGGTGGCTTCGGTGTCCATCGACGAGATGAAGGTCGGGGCGCTGATCGCGGGCAGAACGCCGAAGTTCGCGGTGTAGCTCTTGGCCGCGTCCATGGTCACGGAAAGCGGATTGGTTGTGGAGGTGGAGGTGCCGGTCCAGTTGATGAAGGCATATCCGGAAGCCGGGGTGGCCTCCAGCTGCGGGGTGGCGTTCTGCGGATAGAGGCCGTCACCCGTGACGGTGCCGACGGAAGCGGGAGCCACGGCGGTGGTCAGCTGGTAGTAAAGACGCCCCACCCAGAGATCGCCCTCGTCGGAGAGGTAAACCGTCGAGACGTAGCTGGAGGCGGTGCCGTCGCCGGGGACCCGGTGGATGTCGAGCATCTTGACCTGGGACGCGCCGGGAGCGGAGGCGAAGGCCCGCTGGATGCCGCCGGTGAAGATGGAGAAACCGGCCCCGGGGACGGGGTTCCACTGGGTCCAGCTGTTGTTCCACTCGACCGGGTTCTCGCCCTGGGTAAGAGTCATGACGTTGTTGCCATTGGCCGTCACGTTGTCGATCGCCTCCATGAAACCGCTGATCGCGGTGGCGGAGACGCCGAGCGCGCTGCTGGTGAACGACCACGAGGTCGTGCTGTTGGCGCTGCCGGTTCCCTTCGAGGCGTAAATCGTCCGCGAGGGATCGCCGTTCTCCGGGGGGACCGAACCCAGACCCGAGGCCGGGGCGTTGTTGCGGTTCGCGATGATCCCGAAGTAGAGGTCATTGCGGGTCGCCCAGTCTTCGCCGAAAGCGGCGGTGAGTTCGGTGTTCAGGTTCGCGAGGATCGTGCCCGGGTTCGGGGTGTCGCGCAGGGTGTGCGCGGGTCCGAGGTTGAAGAACACGTTCGTAGTGCTGCCGGTGCCACCGGTGGCGCGGACGCCGAGGACGAGGTCGCCCTTGGCCGGAGGCCAAGGCGCGGCCGTGGCGGC
>JBILDO010000104.1:0-10659 GCA_044352585.1 Verrucomicrobiales bacterium | reverse complement strand
GCGGACTCGTGATTGGGCACGTCGCTGAACATGGAGCGCACCACGCAGAGATCGTCGGCGTGTTTGGCCACATGGGGGAAAAGCTCGCTGATCTCGATGCCGCTCTGGCCGTGTTTGCTGAACTTGAACTTCGATCCGAGGGCCGCGCCGCTGAGGCGTTTGTCCTTGCTCAAATCTTTGGCGATGGGCAGCGACTTGCCGTGCAGTTCATTGAGCTTCGGCTTCGGGTCAAAGGTGTCCATCTGCGACGGTCCGCCGTTCATGAAGAGATGGATGACGCGCTTCGCCTTACCGGGGAACTGCGGCTGCCGCCCCGAGAGTGGCGAGAGGTTCGCGGCATTGGCCTGAGTGAGGCCCATGTCACTGAGCAGGCCAGCCAACGCGAGGCTGCCGAGGCCGAATCCCGCGCGGCTGAGTGCATCGCGGCGGGTGAGAAAAGGATTGTGTGGATTCATAAGATTCAAAAATGGGGGTTAATTCAGTCGATGAACATGAACTCGTTGGTGATAATGAGGGCCTGCGCCATTTGCTCCAAAGGCGTGAGCTTCGGCGGCGGTGGTGCTTTGAAATCTGCCTGGGAATCCCATACGGTTTGCATGTCTTTCGGTGCTTTCTCCGGCATCACGAGAAGCCGGAGGGTCGGCACCCAGCGGAAGCCATCGGACGTGGTGTTCTCGCGGCAATCCACGGTAAAATCCAGGATCTCGCCGGCTTTGACGATCACTTTTGGAAGTGTGGTCGGCGCAGAAACCCCGTTGGCACGATCCACGATCCATTCGCCCATCTGCCCGGAGCGTGATGAGATGACCCGGGCCCGGATCCCATCGCCGCTGCCCTTGGCTCCGACGGAAATCTCGCCATCGATGCCAAACTCTCCGGCATGCGGAGCAATCCACCGACGGATGGCCGCCATTTTGAGTCCGTCCCCCGGATGTCCGCCACTCGCCGTCAGACTGACGAAGCCGTGCTCTTTATCCGGAAACAAACGTGCTCCCTGGTAGCGCTTGGTTGCCGCATCGAAATAGGGCAGCGGCGAAAAGGCCGCGCTCCTTGCCACAACGGGATCAGCGCTGCCAAATCCCTGCTGCCAGGTGCCCGGAAGCGTATCGCTTTCCGGCGTCGGGGCATCGGCGAGGAGACTCCGCGCCAGCGACTCTTCTTCGGGAAGCGGGACGCGCTGATACACCCGGCGGTAAAGCTCCCGCGTTGCCGTGACCACCTTATCACCCGGCGTTTTGGCAGCCGCTTTCTCCGCCTCTGCCGCCAGCTTCCTCGCTTGCTCGATGATGAAGCCGTCGTTCAGCGCAAAGAGCGCCTGCTGCGGCACGAGGGTCTCGCTGCGCTGGGTGTTGGAGATGTCCGGCGAGGGAAAATCGAAGGTCGTGAAAAGCGGATCGATATTCGTGCGATCAACGAATCCGTAGATGGTGCGCCGCCCGGTGAAAGGCGTGCTGGAGAGATTCACGGCGCGTCCGCCCATGGCGGGGTCGAGCAAGCCGCTGGTGGCGAGCATCGCATCGCGCATCGCCTCGAAGTCGAGGCGACGGCGGTTGGCACGCCAGAGCAGCGTGTTTTCAGTGTCGATCTTTGCCGCATCGGGGCGGTTCGTGCTGGTCTGCTGGTAGGTGGCGCTCAGCACGATGTCCCGCACGAGCTGTTTGGTGGACCCGTTGCGCTGGGTGAGGGCGGAGGCCAGCCAATCCAGCAACTGTGGATGACTCGGCGGCTCCGACTGCAAACCGAAGTCGCCGGTGGATTTCACCAGCGCCTGTCCGAGGAGATGACGCCACACCTGATTCGCCCACACTCGCGGCGTCAGTGGATTGGTCGGGCTGCTGATGCGTTCGGCCAGTTCTCGCCGGCCGCTCTGCGCTTCGGGAAAGGGAGTCTTCATGGGCTCCAACACTTCGAGGAAACGCCGGTCCACGGCATCGCCCCGCCTCGCTGGATCACCGCGAACAAAGATCACCGGCTTGACCATCTTGGCCTTTTCATTCATCACCATCGCACGAGTCGGCGCACCTGGGTGCGTTGCTTCCACCTCCGCGACCACCGGGTCCACTTTTGCGTAGTCTTTACGGGATTCGACAGAAGGGCGGGCCACCCTCTCCACATCCGCCACTTGGAAATCCAGAAGGCTGTCTTTTTTCAGAAACGCATCGAGCAGAGGCCCGGCGTCAGCCGTGGGCAACTTGCCTGCCTCAGCCAGAACCGACCCGTAGGCACGCACCAGCGCCGCCAGGGTGTCGGGCTTCTTCTCCCGGATGACCTCGAGCACCAGGGGGTGAGTCTGCGGTTTCATCTCCGGCGATTGGCCGCTTGATGGCAGGGTTTTGAGCAGCGCAGCCTGTTGGGCGGCAGGAGCGGCGGCTACTTTCGCCAGCGGCCCGAGCACCGGGTCCTGGAGTGCGTCCGGCGACTTCGTCAAGGCCTTCCATTGCCCCACCAGCGGGTCGAGGGCCACCTCCGAAAGCTTGGTGTCGGTAAGGACTTTTGGCATCGCTTTTTTGTCGAACTCCAAGCGGCAGAGCGCATCGAAATAAGCCTCCGGCTTTGCTTTCACGTCGGCAATCGCCTTGCTGCGCAGTCCCGCTGTGAGATCGGCAACAGCCTTCACGGCTTTGGCCTTTTTCGCCTCGTAGTCGGCATGAACTTTGGGATCCACCTTTGCGGAAGTGAGCGTGATTTCCGGCAGGGTTTCCGGAATCTCCGAGCTGCTGAAGATGCCGTGCAGCGCATAGAAATCCGCCGTCGGAATGGGGTCGTATTTGTGGTCGTGACAGCGGGCGCAAACCACCGTCAGCCCCATCAGTCCACGGGTCACCACGTCGATCCGGTCATTGATCTGCTCCTCAGTGCGCCGCAGAAAACGCGGCCCCACCGTGAGAAAACCCAGAGCTGCCAACGCAGGATCGTCCGCCTTCAAGCCGAGCAAATCCGCTGCGATTTGTTCGCGGATAAACTGACCGTAGGGTTTGTCATCATTGAAGGCACCGATCACATAGTCACGGTAAGTCCAGGCAAAGGGGTAGCGGAGATCCACCGTCGGGAAGAAATCCTGCGTGTCCGCATAGCGCGCGATGTCCAGCCAGTAGCGCCCCCAGCGTTCGCCGAAATGCGGCGAGGCAAGCAGTTCATCGACCTTGGCCGCGATGGCCGCATCGGCATTGCTGGCAAAAGCCGCGACAAAGGTTTCCATCTCCGCATCACTTGGCGGCAGTCCGGTGAGATCGAAATGCAGCCGTTTCAAAAGCGTCGGAGCATCCGCACGTGGCGAGGCGGTCAGGCCCTTTTCCCTGCGTCGGGCATCGACCAGCGCATCAATCGTCGCGGGTCCCTTCTGCAGGGATTCCACCGTCGCTTTCACCACCGGCTGAAACGACCAATGCGTCACCGCCTTTTCGAAAAACAGCGGCTGATTGCCGAGGACTTTTTGATTCGGATCCAGCCCTTTCCCAGGCCACACCGCGCCCTGATCGATCCAGGCGCGCAAGACCGCAATCGTCGAGTCCGGCAGAGGATCCTTCTTCGGCGGCATCTCCATCTCCGGCTCCAGATGCGCCATGAAAAGGATCAGCGGACTCTCCTCGCTCTTTCCCGGAACAATCGCCGGCCCATAGCCACTGCCGCCCATCAGCGCCATCTCGCGCGAGTCGAGCCGCAGCCCGCCCTTCTGCTTCTCCGGTCCGTGACAGGACACACAATGCTCTGCGAGCACCGGATGAATGTCGCCGAAATACTTCACCGGGCGATTCACCGGCCCCGGCAGGTCCAGGGAATCGGCATTGGGCCGCTTTGGAGCAGCCCATGTGGGAAGCGCCAGGAGGAGAAGACAAAAGGATTGGAGGCAAAAAACTGGGGTTGAGGACTTCATGCTGAATGAAATGTTGGATGGCCCACGGAATACGGGGAACTTACGGAAGGGATTTTTGAATGCATGATCAGTGTGTTCTGTGGGCGATCATCCGGACGGACGCACGCACCTCATCCACGAAGTGCCCGGCAAAGGTCAGCGACTCGGGAAGCGATGACAACGTTTCGGCCCCCAACGGCATGCGGCGGAAGGACACCTTCACCATCACCGACTCCGTCCCGGGTGGAAGCAGCAACCGCGTGGAAGCGGCCTGCCAGGTGCCTGCATCACGATCCACGTTGCGGCACTCGCCGATGCTGAAAGCGAGCGCGTCTTCCTTCACGCTGTCCTCCGTTGCGCCGCGTCGTTCGGCGTCAGCCCCGAGCGCGTAAATCGTCACCATGCCATCGTATCGCTCCGTGTCGGGAAAAGGCGCGGCATTGAACTGCGCGGACAGCGTCATCACCACATCGGCGCTTTTCGCATCGGTCAGATATGGCCGCACATCGAGCACCCGCATCAGATCCCCCTGACGGCTCGGCCTCGGCACCGTTCTACCTTCGTAGTCGGAACGCAGCAGACGGGCCATCCTGCTTCCGTCCTCGGGTTTCGCGTCTTCAAACTCCATCACGATCTCCGAGTAATCCCCGCTCCAAAGGTCAGGTCCGGACGGGACCCCCGTCACCTGCGGTGCGGGCCCGGACTCAAAGCTCTCCTGCAAAAGCGAAACGACTTTTTCGACCGAGCGCGCTCCGAAACCAAGCACCACCGTCGTGCACAACATCCCGAACACAATCCCCGCCGCAGCCGCCGTGAGCGGATGCCAGGAAAGCCAGGGAAAGCGAGGCAGTGACGTGGGCGCCGGTTTCAAATCCCGCATCACCGCGCCGATGAAGACTTCACCGGTTTTCGGCAATCGGTTCAGCACTTCTCGGGCAAACGCCTCGGCGGATGGGCATTCCTCCTGCCCGACAAAACCGAGCAGGCGGTGGGTTTGCAGCAGGTTCGCCGCCTTCTCCTGCAAGTGGGAATGATGCGCCAGCAACGATTGCAGGTCGGCCATGCCCTCCGCATCGAGATCGCCCTCCAAAAAATCCGTCCACAGCAGGTCAAAACGTTCGTCCGGATTCATACAGCACCTTCTTCTCCAGCGGCGAGTTTGTCTTCCACGCACTGCTGGAGCTTCTGCCGCAGAAGCCAGAGCTGTTTCTTGATCGCGCCGATGGAGCGGCCCGTGCGTGCTGCCATTTCCTCCAGTGGCAACTGGTCGTCATAGCGCCATCGAATGAACTGCCTTGCTGATTCGCCCATCGCGGCGACGCACTCGCGGAGATGCATCAAGCGCTCCGATGTGCGCTCCTCGGGTCCTTGAGCACGGCGTTCCAGTTCACGAGCCAGAATCTCCGGCGCCAGTCGCGAATGGTAGTCCGCCAGCCGCCGCAGCCGGGTGATCTCGCTCATCAGTTGGTAGCGCGCGATGCTGAACAACCATGCCCGGAAGTCCGTTCCGACCTCAAAATCCGCGAGTCTCGTGATGGCCGCCACAAAAGCGCGTTGCGCCACATCATCCGCGTCTCCCCCCAACGGGCAGTGCGCCGCCAACCAAGCCCTCACCGCCGCCTGATGATGCCTGACGATCGATTCGATGGCACGAAGGTCTCCCGCCTTGGCAAGGCGGTAGGACTCCTCCGGCAGGTCATCGGTGGGCTGGTTGAAAGCACGACTCACAACAAGAAATGGCAGCAATCACGCCGAGGTTACCTTGCGCGGAGAAAAAATCATCCTGTGGGCAGTCAAGGCTTCATCGTCTTCTCCGTCATCGAATCACCGCCACCTTGGGCGATCATGGCATGCAGCGCGGCCGGCGATGCGAGGAGCAGTTTGGTGAGGAGACAGGGAAAGCGTTTCATGACTTCATTGGTTCACCTTGGCATCGTGGAAGGTCAGGCGAAGATTGGCTGGCTCCCGGAGGGTGCTGTTGAGCCAGAGGACGCGGCCATCCCAGGCGTAGTCGTTAGCGTTTAACTCGCGTCCGTTCAATTCCACACGCGAGAGCGTCTTCGCGGCGTCTTGCAGCTCGAAGACGGGATGCACGCAGGGCGTGGACGGGGTGATCGTGAGCGTGACGATGGGCTTTTCGACGGTGAGGCGCGTGGCGCGGCGTTCGGGTTGGTAGGACGGGCTTTGCAGGCGTGCGCCTTCGGCGGTGACCGTGGGCGGGGTGGCAAAACTGCGGGACCACTCCAGCAGGCGCGCGTCGTCGGCGTCGCTGAGGCCGATGAGCCAGGCCCATTTCTCGACCTGCATCGTGCGGGTGACACCCAGGGCATCGGGCATGTCGGCGGTGCGGCTTTCGAGCGGTTGAGGACGGCGGTGGCCCCAGGACATCATGGCGTTGTGCGCGGGGGTCATCGCGGCGAGGTCGTCGATGTTGATGCCGGTGGGCTTGCGTCGGGCGAGCGGCAGATGATTGCCCCAGTAGAAGGGCGTGACCATCTGGCCCTGGCTGTAAAACGGGCGGTAGGCGGTCGAGGGCAGGCGCTTCCAGCCGGGGTTGAAATAGATCGCCGACAAGGGCTCGCGGGCACCGAAGCGGATGCGGAAGAGCGGTGGCATTTCGCCAGAGAGCAGCTTCTCGTAATCGCGCTCCTGGTCGAGAAGCGGGAACTTCAATTCGCGCTTCGTGCCATCGCGGAAGAGCACGTCGATGAGGTTCTCCGGCAGCACGCGGAGCGGATAGGCGGCGGGCGGGGTGAGGATGAGCAGTTCCTCGATCTCGTATTCGGCCTTGGGTTCGGTTTGCAGGGTGACGGTGCGAGAACCGAAGCCATCGGGGTAGAAATAGAAATCCTCCGTCGCGGTCTCGCCCCAGACCTTGTAGTTCAGGTCGCAGGGTTGAGCGGTCCAGCGGACATGGACGCGGGCGGCGGTGGATTCGAGGATCTCGACGCGGCTGCGGCGCAGTTCCTTGTCGGAAGCGGCGTCGATGCAGTCCAGCCCGTCCGGGCGACGGGGTGCTTCGGCGAACTCGAAGTTCAGCGCGGTGTTGTGCTTCCCGGCCCAGAAGGGCGTGTAGGCCGCGCCGCGCCAGAAGACAAAGCGCGAGCCGTTCGGCAATGCGATGACGACGTCCTTCCGCTCCGGTGCCCAGGCTTTGTCATAAGGCATCTCGGTGACCTCATCGGGGCCGGAATAGGAGAGCAGCGGGTAGTCGTAGCGCAGCTGGGTCTCGATGGCTCCAAACGCGGGCAGCTTCGGCGAAGCACGCATGAGCATCGTGCGGATGGTCTTGCGCCAGAGTTCGCGACCCTTCGCATCGCGGAGCGCCACCTGCAGCGTGTCGCGATCCTTGCGTGTGACGGGAAACGGCACGACGAGATCCAGCGAGGTGCGGATGCCATTGCGCAGCTCGATGGCGGCTTTGGTGGGCTTTTCAGCGTCGGATTCAAACCACGCGAGCACCTCGGCACCGGAGATTGTTTCCTTCGCGGAGAAGGCCGCGACCGTGACGCGGGCCTGCTGCTCCGGCCCCAGCACGAGCCAGTCCGCCGGCGGCAGGATCGCGCCGAGATCGACCGGGTTCATCACGGGATCGGCCGTCGCCTTCGCATCCGCCTCGAGGGCAGGACGCTCGACCTTCCAGTGGGCCTGCTCGACGGTGTTGCCGTCCTTGTTCTTCGCCAGCAGCACCAGTTCCTCCGGCGCGGGCGAGGTGGTGAAAGTTACCCGTGCGGTGAAGGGGGAATTTCCCGACACATCGAGCGCTTTCCGCTCCACTTCCTTGCCTTCGCGATACGCCGCGAGCCAATGCTCCGGGGCCGGGTGCGTGTCGCTGGCGAATTGCACGATCACCGGCGTCAGGCCGACACGCGCCACGCCAAAGGGAGGACGCCAGGCATGGCCTGGATCCAACTGGAACCGCGGCGCGGAGGTCACGGCCTCGCGTTGCTTCGTCGTGCGGCCGGGATGCTCGAAGAGAAAGCGGATGTCCTCCGCCTTCAGCGCCTCATCGTAGAGTTGCAGCTCATCGAGCAAGCCGCGCAGGTGCGAGCGCACATAGCGCCAGGTATCGCCATCCGCGCGGCAGCCGATCCGCAGCACGCTGTCCGGCGCATCGGGCTTGAGCGTGAAATCGCCGCCCCGGAACGTGCCTTTGTCAGCGGGAGTCTTGCCCTGGCCGTCCACATGGAGCGTGAAGTGCGGAGCCTCCGCCGCGCGATAGGTCACCGCGATGTGATGCCATCCGCCGTCATTCGGCACGAGGCCGTTCGAGGCGCGGAAGTTCGTGATCCACTCGCCCTGGCCCTCGCCATACGCCTGCATTCCCTCGATGCCGAAGACGCCGAAGAACTTGTCCGGCGCAGTGGTCTTGTCGGCACGGCCTTTGAAGAGCACCGGCATCTCCGCGTAGTAGTTCCCCACGTTGACCCAGGTCGCGACGGTGAAGTCGCGGCTGAAGTCGATCGCCGAAGGATTCGCCAGCTCGATGCCCGCGTTGACCTTCTCGATCACCACCGCGCTGCCCACGCGTCCGGGGGCAAAGGAAGGCGTGAGCATGGGATCGACCGGGCGGCCATCGTGTTGACCGGTGACGTCCTTGAGGTCGTCGTCGAAGCGGAAATGCGCGACGAGGTCGGCTTGGGCGGCCACCGGGGCGAGCAGGAGGGAGGTGAGGAATGCGAGGGTGGGTTTCATGGAGAAGGGCTTGTTGCGGTGTTGTCGGACATGCTCTCTCGACTAAGTTGGGTGCGAGGGGGATCAAAGCGGCTCACTTCTTGGGCGGTTGCTTCTTGGTGATGCCGCTGGCGTCGCGGGGGGCGTCGAGGAACGCGCGCACGTCACGGGCGAGCCGCTCCGCCACTTCCGGATGCCTTTCGATGATGTTGGTGGTCTCGGCGAGGTCGGCCTCCAAGTCGAAAAGCTCCAAGGGCTGGGCATCGCGGCAAAGAAGCTTCCACTTTCCGTCCATCGCCGCCTCGGTGGCGTAGGGCTTGGGCTTGGGGTAGTGGCGCTGCAGTCGCGGATAAAGGTCGAGCTGCCAGAGCAGCGACCCGCTGCGGGTGACGGGGGTGCCGTTCTGCCAGTGCGGGAGCAGATTCATTCCGTCAACCTGGGCCTGGGCAGGCACCGGCACGCCAGCGGCTGCGCAGAGCGTGGGCAGGAGGTCGATGGTGTTGCCGATGACTGTGCTGCTGCTGGCGGCGGGAATCTTGCCCGGCCAGGACGCGATGAAGCTCACGCGGATGCCACCCTCGTGCAGGTCGGTCTTGCCGCCTTTCAGCGGACCGATGTCGCCCTCATACACACCACCGTTGTCGCTGGTGAGCAGGACGAGGGTGTTGTCACGGATTCCGAGCTGATCGAGCTTCTTCAGGAGGTCGCCGATGGTGGCGTCCATGTGCGCCATCATCGACCGGAAGCGGTGCTGGTCGTCGTTGAGGCCCGGAGCGGCGGTGTTGGACCAGTGTGGCTCGCTGCCCGGCTCATAGGGCAGGTGCGGGACGAGATGCCAGATGTTCAGGAAGAACGGCCGCATCGTGGCGTGAAACTGCTCCACCAGCCGGACGCTCTCGGCACCGATGATGTCGGTCAGGTGCATCCTGTAATAGGGATCGTCCGCGGTCACGGGCGCGTCATCGCGCAGCAGGCAGGTGCCGCCATCGGTGTAAAGCCGCTTCTCCTTGCCGAGGCGAGGCCGCAGCGGCGGCTCCTCGTTTTGGCAAAGGTAATGATCGAAACCATGCTCGCGAGGTCCAGGGATGCTCGCCGCGCGATTTTTGGCATGGGCGAGGTGCAGTCCTCCGAGGTGCCATTTGCCGACGTGGGCGGTCTGGTAGCCGTTCTGCTTGAGCAGCGCGGGCAGCGTCGTCACGCCCCGGGGCAGGTGGGACTCGTCGTCGGGAAAGTGGCTGCGGATGTCGAACCGGAGCGGATAGCGCCCGCTGAGGATGGCGGCGCGGGTGGGCGTGCACACGGCGCTGGAGGAGTAGAAGCGCGTCATTCTGAGGCCCGAGGCCGCCAGCGCGTCTATGTGCGGCGTAGGCACGGCTTTTCCGCCAAAACAAGCCGGGTCCCGCCAGCCCATGTCATCGGCGAGGATGAGGATGATGTTGGGAGGCTCGGTGGCGATGATGGAACCGCAGAGGAACGCGGAGAGGAGAATGACAAGGAAGGCAGATGGCCGCATGGCTTCGTAAGGGACTTTGTGGAGTCGGCTGGGTTGAGCTCACCTGCCGGGTTGGCGTTTTGGCAGAGTGGAAGATGGGGCCTGATGCTCGCTGAGTTGTGCGGTCATTTCATCGAAGTTTTTTTTGAGCCGCTGCACCACGTCACTGTGCTGCGCGGCCAAGTCGCGCTGCTCGCCGGGATCGGTCTCAAGATCGAAGAGCTGCATCGGCTTGCCCCCGTCGCCCGTGCGCAATCCTGGATGCTCACTGGGCTGCGATTGCTCGAACGGTGCGAGGATCGTCACCCCGTCGGGCCCGCGCGGGTCTTTGTAACGTTCTCCGGGCTTCAGGTCCTTGCCCACCCCAGCCTGGCCCTCACCTGGTTTGAGCACATGCAGCTTCCAGCGACCGTCGCGCACGGTGGCAAGCCGCGGCCCCGCATGTCCGAAGACCGTCTGGTGCGGACTTTTCGCCCCCTCTGTCAGCATCGGCAGCAGGTCGAGACCGTCCACGATCAAGTCCCCGGGTGGCGCGAGGCTGGCCGCAGCGAGAGTCGTGCTGAACAAATCCATCATCACCGCCAGCCCGTGGAGAGTCTGCCCCGGGGGGATTCTCCCCGGCCAGCGGGCGATCATCGGC
>JBILDO010000140.1:0-3157 GCA_044352585.1 Verrucomicrobiales bacterium | reverse complement strand
TGGGTCTGGAAGGTCTTCGTCTCGTAGTTGGACTTGCTTCGCGCCACGCCCTGGTTGGCGTCGCGGAAGGCCACCGAGGGCAGGCCGGTTCGCACGGTCAGCTCCATGGTGGTGCCGAGGATGGTCGAGGCGGGCACGACGCGGAGTTCGGGCGCGTTTTTGACGGCTTCCTCGATGATGGGGTAGCCGACGCCGGCATCGAGCTTGGCGAGGTCGAGTAGGGTGGGAACAGGCATGGCAAACGGTGGTTTGGTGGACTGGTGGATCGATGAAAGAGGCGGGCGGTCAGCGGGCGGGCTGGAACTGGCGGTTCCAGACATCGGCGGCGCTTCGGGGCGGCTGTCCCGGCTTCGGATCGGCGGCCGGGGTGAGAGAGGCTGGAACGGGGCTGCCGGACTCGGCGGCGATCTGGGCGGCGCGGAGGGCGGCACGCTTTTCGAGATCCTGCTCGCGGGCTGCGAGAGAGGCGTTGGCTTCGGCCAGACCAGCGACCTGCTCGGTGAGCTGGGTAACTTCGGTGCGGAGACCGGCCATTTGTTCCCGGCTTTCGGCCTGTTCCGTTTCGAGCCGCTGACGGAGTTCGGCGGCGGCGGCTTCATGCGTCTGCCGTGCGGAGCCCAGTTCAGCCTCCTTGGCGAGCAAATCGGCCTTGGCTTCGTTGAGCTGCTCGGAAAGCTGCTTGAGTTCGTAGTCCCGCTCGCCTGCCTCCGTCTGGAAGGTCTTGATCTGGGCGAGCGCATCGGAAAGCTGTTCTTCGACGGTCTTCATGGTCGGGTGCGGAATCGACCGGGCCGCCGTGTCAACTTTGCCGGTGTGGAGTCGGCGGAGCCGGGCCAGCACGGCGTCGCGGTCTTTGGCCATGCCGGCAAGGTTGAAGCGCTGCGCCTGACGGGCGCTGAAGGTCTGGCCCTCCATCGCTTCGTCCGGGATCTTGCGGCCCCGGGCGAGCACGGCGGTGCGGAAGTCGCCGAAGATTTCCGCGACCTCGGCACGGAGCAGATCGCGCTGTTCCTCGCTCAGCGCCACACCGGGCGTGCCGATGCTCTTGAACTTGCCGGAGGCGAAGACCTCCATCTTGAGCCCCGCCTGCTCGAAGGCTTCGCTCGCATCGAGAAAGGGGATGATGACCCCGATGGAGCCGACCCGCGCGGAGGCCGAGGCGTAGATGGCGTCGCACTGCGAGGCGACCCAGTAGGCGGCGCTGCACATGAGGCCGCCGGTGAAGGCGTAGACGAACTTTTCCTTCGAGGCATCGGCGACGGCTTCGGCCAGTTCGGCCGTGCCCATCGCGGTGCCGCCGGGCGAATCGATGTCGAGGAGGATCGCGTCGATCTTCTCGTGAGTGGCGGCCTGGCGGACGGCGGCGATGGCGTCCTCGGTGCTGACCGCGTCGAAGAGCCAGCTTTCGATGACGCTGGGACGGCGGATCAGTGGGCCGTGGAGGCGGACGATACCGATGCGCTCATCGATGTCGAGGAGCGGATGGGTGGGCGGATCGTCGCGCAAGAGCTGGCCGGTGCCAAAGGCCGCGGTTCGGGCGGCGAAGTGGTCGAGGGCCTCCGGCGTGATGAGCCAGGGCTGGCGGCTGCGAAGAACGTCGAGGGCTTTCACGCCCCGGAGGGGGTGTCAACGGTCTGACGTGCCCAGACGATTCTTTTTCTCCTCTTATCCGAATCGGGAAGTGATTCGAAAAGCGGACCTCGTCCATTGTAACGTTTGGTGAGGTCAAACAGGCGATCCGCCAACCAGTTCGGCGTGGGTTCCAAAGGACGTTTGGCCAACTGGTTGCCAGCTACCCGTTTGGCTATGGAATGATTGCCAAAGAATCCAGAGAGAAGGTATTTTCGGTGTTAAACGACTTCGTATGGATGAGGTTCCGGGTCACAATCTGCTGGAAAGTGGCTGCATCGGCGACGTATCCCCCGGCCCCGCGTTCAGCACGAACGCTGGGAATCTCCAAGATCAGAACCCCAAACTGTCCCGCTGAGATTACCGCGTAGACCTCGGATGATCGAACTTTCGAACCAGTAATTTCAGATTTCTCGTATCCCTGAGCCTTTAGTTCATCGCCAGAAAATAAGGTGAGTTCAATTTTGGTTTCAGATCCGTCAAAGCCATCGATCAACGTCGCTGAGCATTTGACTGAAGCTTGAAGAGTGAAATCCAGAAAGGGCGCCGACAAAAAAACCAAAATGGCCTTGGCGAAGAGTTTGCTTTTCATTTAAGAAAATAATTCGGTTTTAATCGAGAATGTCTAGGGAGAATTCAGGATTTTCGATTCTGACTCAAAGTCAGCTTTTTGGGAGAATAAGCCGCTCCGAGTCGGTCACGCTATCCGATGATCAACGGTGATCAGCGCCTCCCGCCGGTTTCCAAAGCAGTTCCACCGGTACCCCGTGTTTCTCCGCCGCATCGAGGATCATCCGAATGTCCCGCGCCCGCCGCTCGATCTCCTCGCCGAAATCCGCGCCGAGCTCCTCGTAGTGGTCGGAGATGGTCTTGAGCCCCATCTCCACGTCGGCGCGGTTCTGTTGCGCCTCGCGTCCGGCGTCTACTCCGACCCGCCTTGGGCACACACAACTGATCCGCCACCAGTTCGGCACCGATTCTAGGTCACCACGGTCGATCGCGTCTCCGATCACGTAGAACCAGACGGGCCTGATGAAGCGCTGGATCAGGATCATCTGGCGGAACGAGAACCGACGGTCGGCTTTGGCCACGACGAGCCGCACGCCGGCACCGCCGATCTTCGAGGAATCCGCCGCGAACTCGAAGGGCAGTACGCCAAGGGCTGAGTCCCTCCGCAGGTGCTCCAGGAATCCCGTGAAGGTCGGGCTGGGCCGTTTCGATTCGAAGGATTCGAGCGACTCGTGCGGCTTGAGGGTGACGAGCTTGCCGCCCACGACGCGTTGCAGGTCGTCGGGGCTGCTCGCTTCGGATTCGGGGGCGGACTCGCCGTCGCGGAACTCGAAGTCGGTGCCCTCTTCCAGCCGCCCGGCCTCGTTCTTGAGGACACGGGTCACGTCGGCGTTGTCCTTCACTGCGTGCTTCTCCAGGGCGATGAGCTCCATCTCGTCGAGGACGTGGTTGATGGAATGCTGGATGGTGGGGGCGGAGCGCACCGCCGAGGAATGCTCCGGCTCGAAGATGTGGAGCA
>JBILDO010000010.1:0-108891 GCA_044352585.1 Verrucomicrobiales bacterium | reverse complement strand
CAGAGCGTTTGAACTGGCGGATGATTTGGTCGTGAACGTCTACCGCAACACGGCCCATTTCCCGAAAGAAGAAATATATGGACTCACTTCCCAACTGAGGCGAGCCGCCGCGTCGCAGCCAGGGCTCAAGAAGGGGTAGCCGTTTTCGATTCGATCACGTATCGTGACTGGCGGCGGGCGTAACTCAGGTTCCACCCTATTGCTGTTTCCCTATAACCCCGGTCGGGAGATGGTTCGGAAACACGACTCCGCCAGAAGCAGACCCCAGCCGATCAAGTTATCTAAAAATCATGTGTGGAATTGCGGGAATCATTGACCTCGCCGGGCAGCGTGAGGTTTCCGCAGGCGAACTGGAGTGCATGTCCCGGGCGATCCTGCACCGAGGACCGGATGAGGGCGGAATGCTGATGCGTCCCGGTCTCGGGCTGGTCTCGCGAAGGCTCAGCGTCGTCGGCCTGGCGGACGGAGGTCAGCCCGTCTTTAATGAAGACGGCACCGTCGCCGTGGTTTACAATGGCGAGTTGTTCGATTTTCCCGAGCGGAGGCGACATCTCGAGGGCCTCGGGCACCGCTTCCGTACCGGTTGCGACACGGAGATCCTCGTGCATCTCTGGGAACAATACGGTGTGCACATGTTCGAGCACCTCCGGGGGCAATTCGCTTTTGCGCTGGTTGATTTCAACCAACGCCGTCTCATCCTGGCCCGGGACCAGCTCGGGATCTGTCCCCTCTACTGGGCCCGGTGTGACGAACGACTCTATTTTGGATCGGAGATCAAAGCCTTGCTCGCCACGGGAAAGGTTCGGGCCGAAATGGACCCTCTGGCGCTCGACCATGTCTTCAGTTTTTTTGCCCTCGGCACCAAACGGACCATGTTCGCCGGTGTCTCGGCCCTGCTTCCCGGCACCTACCTGGATATCGCTCTGCCTGCCACTGGTCGCCCTGCCGGGATCACGGAACATCGTTACTGGGAACTCGATTTCCCCGATGAAGGTGATGAATTGAGGGGAGATCCCGAGACCCTCGTGAGGGAATTCGGAGAACGGCTCGAGGAGGCGGTCCGCCTGCGGCTCAGGTCCGATGTCCCGGTCGTGAGCTACCTTTCGGGCGGGGTCGATTCGACAGCAGTGGCGTCGATGGCGAGCCGTCAACTGGGCCGTCCCATTCCCACATTCACGATTCGGATCAAACACCCCAAGCTCGACGAGACCGATCGGGCGATGATGGCGGCCGACCTGATCGGCAGCACCCCGACCGTGATCTCGTGCGGAGAAGCCGAAATCGCGGAGGGCTACCGCGGACTCGTTATCGCCGCCGAATGTCCGGTCGTCGATACCTCGTCGGCCGCGATCTATCAGCTCGCCACCGCGGTGAGGGATGCCGGATACAAAGTAGCCCTGAGCGGGGAGGGCGCGGATGAAGCCCTCGCCGGCTACCCCTGGTTCAAAGCCAACCGGCTCGTGTCTTTGCTCGACCGAACTGGCATCGCGGATCGGTGGCGCGGGGCCATGTTCGGGCGGGCCTCCCAACATCCGTGGTCACGCCACCAAAAACGTTACGCCCAGATGGGCGGATATCATGCCACCTCGGATCTCTATGCCGCCTGCGGCCTTTCGGGGGACTGGGTCTATTCCCGGGATTTCGAAGACCGCCTTGCGGGCCGCACCGCGACGGACGACCTCGAACTGAATCTCGAGCGCATGAAGCATTGGCACCCGCTCAATCGCTCCCTCTACCTCGGATACCAGGTCATGCTACCGGGACTCCTCATGACGCACAAAGGGGACCGCCCCGCCATGGCGAACTCGGTCGAAACCCGCTTCCCTTTTCTCGACCTCGATTTTGTCGAGTTTTGCGCCCGCCTCGGGCCGGAGTTCAAGCTGCGCGGCCTTCGTCGCGACAAGGAGATCCTGCGCCGATACGCCGGAGGTTTCCTCCCTCCCGAAATCGCCCAGCGCCCCAAAAGCATCTTTCGCGCCCGCTACTCGGGATCCTTCCTCGAGCCCGAGCCACCCTTTGCGGAGCAGTTGCTCAGTGAGGAATCACTCAAGAGAACGGGCTACTTTGATGGGAAAAAAGTCCACCGGATCCGCGATCGGCTGCGACGTTATCCTTCCAGTCTCCCGCCGCACATGGGCTGGGAAGTGAGTTTTGTGGGAGTGCTCGCCACCCAGATGTGGCATCATTTGTTCCTCGGCGGAGGACTCTGTGAGCTGGATCCATGGACCCCGTGAGGGGCCTCCCCGAAGGTTCCGGGAAAACATCCCGCCAAACTTTCTTCATCCGTTTTGTCCATCTTTGGCCGTCCCGGGGAACAAGATGACGGATACCTTGTAACCACGCGACCGTTTTGCGCGTTTAGCCTTCTGTATTCCTGACGATGAAACGCCTCCCCTGGCTCTTCCTTGCACTCGCGGGTCTTTCCGCCGCCGCTTTCGCCCAGACATCCGGCGACCGGGTCTTCGAGAAGTTTGACAAAAACGCCGACGGCAAGGTCACCACCGAAGAGCTGCCGAACCCGCAGGCTTTCGCGCGCTTCGACACGAACGAGGATGGCAGCATCACGCTCGACGAATACAACGTGGTTACCGGCGGCATGAGGCCGACAACTCCGCCCGCCATGCCGCGGAAACCGTCGGAAACACCAACCGTCCCCGCCGATGCCGTTTTTTCCGGCTACGACAGGAACAGCGACGGCCGGGTGAAGAAGGACGAGTTGGCAAACGAGGCCGCGTTTGAGCGTTACGACCTCGACAAGGACGGTGCGATCTCGTTGGCGGAATACAATCAGGTCAGTGGAAAAACCTCACCGGCGACGCCCGGCACTCCCGCGCCCGGCGGCATGGCGAGCCAGATCGAGAACATTATCAAGACCGTGGACAAGAATGCCGACGGCCGGATCACGAAGGAAGAGGCGGGAGATGCGCCGTGGTTTGCGCGGGTCGATCGAAATACCGACGGCGTGATCGACGCGACCGAATTGGAGACCGTCCGGAAGATGGCCGCGCGCGGAGGCGGCGGCGCGGGCGGAGGTCGCGGCATGCCGGCGAACGCTCCGACGATTACGCCCGAGGACGTCGCCAAGGTCACGAGCGGTCCCGAGGTGCTCAAGCCGGGCGAGGTGGGCATCGGTCGCATGATTCCCGACTTTTCCTTCACCACTCTCGACGGCCGGAACGCCAGCCTTGGCGGCTTCAAGGACAAAAAAGGCCTCGTCATCATCATGACCAGCGCCACCTGTCCGGTGAGCAAGCGCTACCTCCCCAGCGTGGCGACGCTGGAAAAAGAACTCACCGCGCAGGACCTGGCCTTGCTGCTCGTGAACCCCTTTGCCAGCGAGACGGCGGAGGAAATCAAAACGCAACTCGCCGCGGCGGGCGTCACCGCTGCCTACGTGCACGATACCGGGAAAAAGCTGTCCGCCGTGCTTCAGGCCCGCACCACCACCGAGGTCTTCCTGCTCGACCCGACCCGCACCCTCGTCTATCGAGGTGCTTTTGACGACCAATACGGGATCAACTACAACCTCGACGCGCCCCGGCATCGCTATTTGCATGACGCCATCACCGCCCTGTTGAAAGGCGTAACGCCAGCGATCCAAGCCACCGCCGCGCCGGGGTGCGAACTCGATCTCGGCGACACACCGACGCTCTCCGCTTCGCCCGTCACCTACCATCGCGATGTCGCCCGCATCCTCCAGCAGAACTGCGTGCGGTGTCATCGCGGGGACGGCATCGCCCCTTTCGCGCTCGACGACCTCGCCGAAGTGACGGACCGGGCGCGGGTCATCAAACGCGTCGTCTCCGAAGGCACCATGCCACCCTGGTTCGCCGCCCTCGAACCCGGCGCACAAACAAATCCCTGGGCGAACGACTGCTCGCTCTCCGAACGCGACAAGACTGACCTCATCGCCTGGATCGATTCGAAGGATCGCCCCGTGGGCGATTCCGCCGATGCTCCGTTGCCGCGCACCTATCCGGTCGAGTGGACGATCGGCACGCCCGACCTCGTCGTGCCACTGAGCCGCGCCTACGACATCAAGGCTGACGGCTTCATGCCCTACGCCTTTGACGTGGTCCAGACCGAGTTGAGCGAGGACCGCTGGGTCAAAGCCTACGAGATCCTGCCGAGCGAGCGCGATGTGGTCCATCATGTCATTGTTCAAGTGCATGAAAAGGGCGAGGCCGCGACCAAGCGCGACGAGGGAACGGGCGGCTACTGGGCGATTTACGTTCCCGGCAACGGCGCGCACACCTACCCGGAGGGCTTCGCCCGCAAGATCCCGGCCGGGGCCAAGATCAGCTTTCAGATCCACTACACCCCCAGCGGCACCGCAAAGCAGGAACGGCTTCGGCTTGGTCTCGTCTTCGCGGAGGAAGCGCCGCGCTATGAAGTCAGGACCGTTGGCATCGCTCATCCGGGCATTTCCATCCCGCCAGGGGCCGAGCGCCACGTCGAGACGAAGGCCCAGCGCGTCCCCTTCGACATGCCCGTCACCAGCTTCATGCCCCACATGCACGTCCGCGGAGCCGCCTTCAAATACGAGGTCACCTACGCCGACGGCAAAACCGAGACGCTGCTCGACATCCCTCGCTACGACTTCAACTGGCAGCTCCGCTACGACTACAAACAGCCCAGGCTCATCCCGCGCGGCAGCACCGTGAAGATCACCGCCGTCTACAACAACAGCGCCGGCAACCAGGCCAATCCTGATCCGACCAAAATCGTCAAATGGGGCAGCCAGACGGTGGACGAGATGATGCTTGGGTATCTGGAGTATTTCCTGCCCGTTCCCGACGCGGCGGAGGTCGCGGCGAAGTGAACCCAATCGCGGCGAGGATTCGCGGGTAACGGATCCCGTGCCTTCAACGGCGGATCAACGAAGCGTCCCCGCCTGCCAAAGGCCGCTCACCAACAAGCTCATGGGAAGCTCCGGCACGCCGAACTCGCCCCGCTGGAGCTGGCTGATGAGCTGGTCAGCGGCCGCCGCGCCCATGAGGTGGGCGTCCTGGTAGATGCCGGGCAGGGGATCGTCGCGGTCGATGAGGTTCAGGCTCACGTGGCGCTGTTTCCGCGGCAGCTCGAAGAACTGCGGCTCGCCCGGGTGACGCGGGTAAAGGACGCCCCCGATGACCACGACCTCGGGTCGTTCGGCGCGGAGCCACTTCCGGACATTGGCGGTCGTGAGTTGCCCGGGGTGATGAATCGGGATGCGCTCGTTTCGTTTCAATCCCGATTGGAAATGGAGATACGCGGCGGACCAGAGATGATGGGTTTTCACATCCGAATGCCGGGGCAAAAGCAGGCCGATGCGCCGCTGTCCCGCCCCGAGCAGCTCGGCGCACACCGTCCGCATGGAGTGGTAATAATCATGCACGACGCGGTTGAAGGCGGGCTGGATCAGATTGTAGCCCAGCTCCACCACCGAGAAACGCCGCCAGTCGAGATCGATGCGGTTGGCCGGACCGAAGTGCGGCGCGATGAGGAGGCCGTGGATGTTCCGCGCGGCGAGGATGCGGGCGAAGCGCTCGCCCTGGAGTTTCGGTTCGCCGAGCCAGAAGGGAGTGAGCAGGTAGCCCCGTCGCATCGCCCGGTCACGAGCCCCGCGAAACATCATCCCGTAGGTCGAGTCCGTGTCGGGCCAGCCACGCGGCACTTCCGGGTCCACGCTGACGAAGGCGAGGGTGGCCTGGTGCTTCGGTTCGCGGCGGCTCACGCGCGAGGTCATCAGGGCCGAGACGAGGGGATTCGGCCGGTAGCCGAGCCTTTCGGCGATGCGCTGGATCTCCTCGCGCCGCGCCGCGGGCAGTCGCGGACTGTCGCGCAATGCCAGGGAAACGGTCGTGCGATGAACCCCAGCCGCGGCGGCGACCTCTTGCATCGTGGGTGGTTTTCGGCCTTTCATGCTACGATGAGCACAAAAGCGCGGTTCCCGTTCCCGGACAAGCCGCTTATCCTGTTCCCGGGCAAAATCCCCGTCGATTCCATGACTCCCCCAGCTACCACCGACCGCCGCCGTTTCCTCAGATCCCTCGCCACCGCCTCCGGGGTCTTGTCTTCCCCCTCGCTGTTCGCCGCTGACGAAACGGAGTCCGCGGGTTTCCTCGAGGCAGCCCGAGATCTTCCCGTCAACACCGACGCCGATGTCATCGTCTGCGGCGCGGGTCCCGCCGGGGTCACCGCGGCGATCACGGCGGCGCGGGCCGGAGCGAAGGTGCGGCTTTTCGAGGTGCACGGCTCGCTCGGTGGCGTGTGGACTTCCTCGCTCCTCGGTTACCTGCTCGATTTCGACAAGCCGGGCTTCAATGTCGAACTCGTGCGCCGTCTCCGCGAGCGCGGGGCCATCAACGGCGGCGGCATGAACGGGCTCAGCTACCAGCCCGAGGAGATGAAGCTCCTCCTCGAGGAACTCTGTGCCGCGGCCGACGTTCAGGTGCAGCTCCACACCCGCGTCGCCGCCGCTTATCGAGAAGGGCGCTTGCTCCGCACCATCGTGACGGAGTCCAAGAGCGGTCGTCAGGCGTGGCGTGCTCCTGTCTTCATCGACACCACCGGCGACGGCGACCTCGGGGCGCAGGCAGGCTGCGAGTTCGAAATCGGACGCGACAACGACTGTCCCTGCCAGCCCATGACGATGTATGCCCTGCTCGTGGTGAAGGATGTGTCGCAGATCGCGGGTTTCATCCACGCGGTCGGTGACAACGGCAGGCATGTCGGGCCTCCTGCTTTTCGCGATGAACTGAAGCGGGCGGGCGTCACTCCGAGCTACGGTTCCGCCTGTCTCTTTCCCATCCAGCGAAATCTCGTCCTGCTCATGGCGAACCACGAGTATGGCATCAACGCCATCGATGCCGCCCAGGTCACCGAGGCGACGCTGCGGGCCCGCGGCGAGATTCATCAACTCGTGCGCGGCCTGCGCAAGCTCGGCGGTCCGTGGGATGGCCTGCAGATCGCCGCCACGCCCGAGCAGATCGGCATCCGCGACGGCCGCCGCATCCGGGGTCGTTACCTCATGACGAGCGAGGACCTCGTCGAGGGCGCGGTGCAGGAGGACGCCGTCGTCCGTGTCACCTTCCCCGTCGACATCCACGCCCTCAGTGCCGAGGACAACAAAAAGGCCGCCTACCACAATGCCGGCGTGAAGATGAAACCCTACGACATTCCCCTGCGCGCCCTCATCGCCCGCGATGTCGACGGGCTCCTGATGGCGGGGCGCTGCATCAGCGGCGACTTCATTTCCCACGCCAGCTATCGCGTCACCGGCAACGCCGTAGCCATGGGCGAGGCCGCCGGAGCCGCCGCCGCCGTCGCCGTGAAAAACCAGACTGCGCCGCATGATGTGCCGTGGAGCGAGGTGAAGCCGGTGATTGAGAGGACACGGGAGGTGGGGTGAAAAATCACGTCCTCGGTGCCAATCAGGCTTCGGCATTAGCCGAAGCCTCTTGGTGAACTGTGGCAAAAGTCGCAGTTACAATTACCATGAAAATTGAACGTGGCGTTTTCGATTTTCATGGAAACCCCTGGCACTATCAGCGGCGTCGGCTTCATCACCTGAATCGGCGGTGCGGCTGTGTTTGAACGGGCGTTGCGCGCGGAGGAACGGCGAAATCAGGCAAAACTGCGGAAGTAGTGAGCTTTGGTGCGGGTGGTGATGCCCGAAGTCGTCAATCACGTGTGGCGATTTGAGTCATCGAAACCTTTTTTCGGCAAATGAGGCCGGAGACTGTGACTTTAAGAGTGAGAGATCACCATGCCGACGCCGCTCGATCCCCAACACGACCAGTTTCTCCGCCTCTACGCGGAGCACGAGCAGGCCTTGCATGGCTATGTGCGGTCGATGCTGCCGGACCGGCATGAGACCTCGGAGGTCATGCAGGAAGTGATCGTGACACTGTGGCAGAAGTTGGAGGGCGCGGAGGATTTTCGCCGCTGGGCCTTCGGTGTGGCGCGCCTGAAGGTGCTGCAGCATCATCAGCGTCGAAAGCGCGACCGGCATGTCTTTGGCGAGGACTTGATCGAGCGGCTGGCGGACCGTCAGTCGGAGCTGGAGGAGCGGCACGCCACGCAACGCGAGGCTCTGGAGCAGTGTCTGGAAAAACTGCCGCCGACGCAGCGCGAGCTGGTGCTCACCGCCTACACGAAGGGGACGCGCATCGACGATCTGGCATCGCAACGCGGCGAGACCGCCATGGCACTTTACAAGAAACTGCACCGCATCCGGCAGGCGCTGCTGGAGTGCGTGCGACGCTCACTGGCACAGGAGGAACCGGTATGAACACGAACTGGCACGATCTCATCCAACGCTACCTCTCCGGTACGATCACGGACGCGGAGGCGAAATCCCTGGAGCAGCAGCTGATGTCCGACCCAGCCCTGCGCGACTGGTATCTCGACGCGCTCAATCTCGATTCCGCGCTCGAATCGACCGCGGAGTCCGCACAGACGGCGCTGAGCCTGCCGGTGCCGCTTTCGCACCGGGCGCTGTCATCGGCGCATCACGGTTCCGCACGTTGGCTCTCCTGGCGCTCGCTCACGGCGTCGGCGGCGGGGATTGTGTTTGGCATGCTGTGCACGTCGGTGGTGTTTGGTTTTGTAGGACAGCGCCATGGGGAGGAGAGAACTCCATTGGCTATGATGGAGCCAAGTTTCGAGGATGCGCAGATGCCTTTGGCGAAGGGTTTTCCTCCTGCTGCATTGCTTTGGACCGGCGATGTGGCGAAGGTGGTGCCTGCGGAGAATGGGGTGACGCCGAAGGATGGTCATCAAATGCTCAGACTGGAGACCACGACCTATGGAGCCCCCGTTCTGTTTCCACGGCTGTATCAAATCATCGCTTTGCCGCCCTCCGGCACCGATCTGCGCGAGATCGAAGTCAGTGCTTCCTTCGCCAGCGCTGACCCTGGCAGCTTGCCTTCCTACACGATCCGGGCTTATGCCGTCAACGAGGCACCGGACCGGCTTGGCCCCGATTGGTTTACCCGACATTGGTTTGTTGAGCGGGACGAAACCATCGCGTCAGCCGTGACAAGCTTCGACAACCCGCCCAACTCCACGGGCTGGCAATCCTTTGGCCTGCGCATCCAAGCCCCCGGCAAGGCGCGATGCCTTGTCGTGTTCTTCGGCGTCAAGAATCAGGCCAGTTCCCCGGCAAAGCTGCCGCATTACCTGGATGCCGTGCAGGTGTCCTTCATCGAATCACCAACCCTCCCTTGATCCATTCTCATGCGCTCACTCATCGTCTCAATCATGATCGCCACGGCCTGCACTCACCTGCAGGCGGCGGATACCGTCCTCATCGAAAACGGCCAGCCTTTCGCAGAGATTGTCATCGCGGAGAAACCGGCGCGAATGACCAAACTGGCCGCGAAGGAGTTGCAGGGCACGCTTTTGAAGATGACGGGAACCACGCTGCCCATCGTCAATGAGCGCACCGCGGGCAAAGCGGCGGTTTTTGTCGGCAAGAGCCGTTTCACGGAGGAACTGGGGCTATCGACGAAGGAATTGAAGCATGGGGCCTTCCGCATGGCTTCCGGCAAGGATTGGCTGGCGCTGCTGGGCGCGGACAGGGACTTTGTGCCCGTTGAGCCCTGGGGGCGCGTTCGCTCGCTGGATGAACTGAAGCGGGTCAATGCGGAGTGGGACAAGATCACAGGCGACACTTTCACCAACACCGCCGCCTTTCTGTATCAGCAATATCATGCGGATCTGGACGTCTGGGAAATGGATGACGCGGGCACCTTCAACGCGGTGAATGAGTTCCTGCGCGGTCTCGGCTGCCGCTGGTTTGCACCCGGAGAGATCGGCGAGGTGGTGCCGCAGGTGCCGACGATAGCTCTGTCTCAGTTGAACCGAACCGTGGTGCCGGACTTCAGCCTCCGGCGCTTCGTTTACTACACGCAGCACACGGGCATCGGCGAGCGGGCGCTGTGGAACCTGCGGCTCGGTTTGAACTTTGGCGCGGACATCGTGGGTTTCCCGCAGATGTGCCACGGGATGAAGTTTGTCATCAATCGTGAGGAGATGAAGCAGAAGCACCCGGAACTGTATTTGCTGACGGATGGGAAAAGGGTGACGGGCGGTGAAGGGATGCCCAACCTGCTCTCGCCGCTGCTGTTAGAGAAACAGGTGAAACATATCCGTGCGATGTTCGATCACTTCCAGGAGCCGATGCACAACATCGATCTCACCGACGGCTACAGTGGCCGCACCTCCGATGATCCGGCGTGGCAGGCTCAACAAACGCCGCAGCGTGGATGGGCTGGTGCGATGTCGGATCATGTCTTCGGCTACTTGAACCGTGTGGCGTTGGAGGTGCATCGCAGTCACCCCGACCGTCTCGTCAGCGCCTTGGCCTACGGGGCCTACACCATGCCGCCGGAAAAGATCGCGAAACTCAGTCCGAACCTCGCGCTGATCGATGTCGGGCACCGGCAGGAGTTTTGGGAAGAGGCGAAATGGAACGAGCGCCGACAGTGGCGCGCCGATTGGCTCAAAAAGCTGTCCTCAGGCAAATACATCACCTGGGACTTCAGCACGAATGCCCGCCCGGAACAGGCCGGACGCCCGGTCTACTATACGCGTCAGATCAGCCGCGATCTGCGCGAGCTGAAGGGTGTCAGCCTCGGTGAGCAGGTCGAGATTTACGCGCATCCTGCGGGCAAGGAGCAGTCGTTCGGCTACCACGACCTCGCCATCGAGCATTTTAATCTCTACGTCACCGCACGGCTCTACTGGGATGCGAACCAGGACATGGAGGCGATGCTGGCGGACTATTGCACGAGCTACTTCGGCCCCGCGGCGGAGGCGATGAAGGCCTTCATCACCCATGCGGAGGCGAACTGGATGCACATGAACATCGACGCGGCCAAAATCGGCGAATCGTTCGATCTGCTGGCAAAAGCGAAGGCCGCCGTCGATCCCGCGAGCCTGCCAGACCGTCGCATCCAGCAGATCGCCGACACCATGAAGCCGCTGGAAGCCCTGCGCGTGCAGCTCAGCCGCAAGCGCGAGACCGATCTCGACTACCGCGTGCTCGAAACCGTCAACACCGGAGCCAAACCGCTCGGCAGCAAGCCGCTCGACGGCAATGTGGACAAAGCCTATTGGGGAGAGGTGCGGACATCGGCCCTCATCAAGCTGCGTTCGCAAGACCCTCAGCCCAGGGCCAACAGCCACTTCCAGATTCAACGCGACGGCACGACGCTGCACATCGGCATCGTCTGCCAGGAGCCTGACATGAAGGGTCTGCAAAGCACCACGACGAAGCACGACGATCCGAAGCTGCTGGATGGCGATCACGTGACCCTGCTCATCGAGACTTCCTCGCGCAGCTACTACGAGATTTCCGTCAACCCTGCCGGAGCCGTTTATGACCTCGATCGTGCAACCGGTGGCAGGGGAGAGGGGTGGAGCAGCGGCGCCCAGGTGGCCGTGCATCGCGGCGCGGACCGCTGGAGCATCGAGATGCGGCTCCCCATCGTCGGCGCGGAGGCGTTTACGCTCGATCCCACCAAGGGCATCGACGGCGCACGGCCCAAGGAGCTATTCCCCTGGCACTTCAACCTCGGACGCGTCCGCGTCCGTGACGGCAACATCGAACGCACCGCCTTCTCGCCGACCGGCAGGGAGGATTTCCATGTGCCGGAGAAGTTCGCCAAGCTTTGGGGGCGTTGAGCGCCTCTCTTTCCCGTCTCAGTCCGACGGTTCTTCCCGATTGATAAACCCGTCGTTCGAGAGGCCTGATCGCGCGGGCGGCGGGTTCGGTCTTGCGAAGGGGCTCTGGAGGCATCATGGAACCGGAAATCCATCCCGTTTGCGGTTCCGATGATTCCCCGTCTTTCCATTCCCGGGCTTCTCCTGTCGCTCGTTTCCCTCGCGCTTGGCCCCGTCACCCTCTCCGCCGCCGAACTGACCCTGACCGCCCCGCTCGAGCATCAGGTGGTGCAGCGAACCAGTCCGGGAAAAGGGCTGCTTCGAATCACGGGCGAACTGTCGGAAGAGCTTTCCGGAAAAGAGGTGGCAATCGAGGCTCGCCTCGTCGGTGAAAAGCAAGCCACGGGTTGGCAGCGCGCGGGCGGTTCGATCTCGGGGAAAAGGCTCTCGGGGGCGGTCGAGGCTCCGGCGGGCGGCTGGTGGACGCTCGAGGTGCGGGTCACCCGCGAAGGGAGGGAACTGGCGAACGGTAGCGTCGCGAAAGTCGGCATCGGCGAGGTCTTCGTCGTCGCGGGCCAATCGAATTCGGCCAACCACGGCGAAGAGAAGCAAACGCCACAGACCGGTCTCGTCGCGTCCTTCGACGGCGCAAAGTGGCGTCTCGCCGAGGATCCCCAGCCGGGGGCGAGCGGACGTGGAGGAAGCTTCCTGCCGCCGCTGGGCGACGAACTCGCGCGGAAACTCGGCGTGCCGGTCGGCTTCGTCGCCTGCGGGATCGGGGCAACGAGCGTGCGCGAATGGCTTCCGAAGGGCGCGACCTTCCCGAATCCGCCGACGATCGAAAGCCGCGTCGAGAAGCGGCCTGATGGTCTCTGGATGAGCAAGGGCGACGCCTATCAAACCTTCCTCGCCCGGATGAAGCCGCTCGGGCCGCGCGGCTTCCGCGCCGTGCTCTGGCACCAGGGCGAGAGCGACGCGAACCAGAAGGATCCGACGCGCACCCTGCCGGGGGATCTTTACCGGAAATCGCTTGAAACCATCATCCGCGAATCGCGCCGCGAGATCGGCTGGGACGTTCCATGGTTTGTTGCGAAGGCGAGCTACCACGTGCCCGGCGACGAGGGCAGCGACGACATCCGCGCGGCGCAGGCTTCGCTCGCCCGCGACGGCATCGCCCTCGCTGGTCCCGATTCCGACGCCTTGAAGGGCGACCTGCGCGAGCGGAACGGGCAGGGCGTCCATTTCTCCGGCAAGGGGCTGCGCGAGCATGGCCTGAAATGGGCCGAGGCGATCCTGCCCTGGATCGAGCGCCAATGGACCGAGCCGAGAAAAACCGCGGGCGGCACGGAGTGGTCCGACTTCGCCCAACTCCCCGCGAGCCACGCGATCGGTTGGGTCGGGGCGAACGTGTCCGCGCGCGACACGAATAGCTGGAACGGTGTCCTTGATGAGGCGAAATGGGGCACGCCCTCGCCCGATCAGGTCGTCTCGCGCAACTGGGACTGGAAGATCAGCGACGAGGCCTGGGCCGCGGTGGTGAAGGAGAAGGGCGAAGGCCCGCGCGAGGAAGTGCGTTTCGACTTCTGGTTGCCCGAGGGCCTCGCGGTGGTGAAGGGAATGGTGGTCATGTCAGGACACGGCAGCGGCGAGAGTCTTTTTTCCCGCGCCGATCTGCGGGCGCTCGCGGCGGAGCTGGGACTGGGCTTGTTCAAGTTCACCGGCAATCCGATGCAGCGCGGTTTCTGGCCGAGGAGCCTGCTCCTCGACCGTCTCCGCGAGTTCGGCGCGAGGAGTGGTCACGCGGAAATCGGAGACGCGCCGCTCTTCCTCTACGGCCACTCGAACGGCACGGGATTCTCCGCGGTCTTTCCCTCCTACGAGCCGGAGCGCTTCTGGGGCTGGGTCTCGATGCGGCCGGGGATCACCTTCCAGGTCTATCAGCCGGGTGCGGCGCAGGTGCCGGGGCTGGTCATCTTCGGGGAAGAGGACCACTTCCTCGCCCGTCCCTCGCGCGAGGAGAATCTCGCCGTCGTGCCCGCCCTGCGGAAAAAGCACGGGGCGCTGTGGAACTTCGCGGTTGAACCGAAGACCGGTCATGGTCCCGGTGAAAAGACCTGGCCGCTCGTGTTTTCGTTTCTCCGCCACACCTTCGCCGCGCGCGTGCCCGCGGACGCCGATCCGCGGAAGGGAGCGGTGAAGCTGAAGACGCCCGCGCCTGAAAGCGGTTATCTCGGTGAAAACTGGGACTCCGCGAAGGGCGGTTACCAGGAATTGACGATCGCGCCCTTCGCCGGATTCTCCGGAGACCCGGGCGCCGGCTCCTGGCTCGTCAACGCCGCCTACGCCGCCGACTGGCAGGCCTTCCAGCGCGACGGCGAGATCTCGAAACCCGATTCCACCCATCCGAAATGAAACGCTTCCGCACCCTCTGGCTCCTCTGCGCCTTCGTCTCGTTCTCCGCCTTGGCCGCCGACGCTCCCGTCGAGACGGATCCGCGGCTGCACTCCGACGGGAAAGGTTGGAAACTCAACCAGGCCACGGTGACGGACCCCGCGCTGCCCCGGGTGCTGCTGATCGGCGATTCCATCCTCAGCGGCTACATGGCGCATGCGATCAAGAAGCTCGAAGGCAAGGCCTACGTCGATGCCTGGGTGAACCCCTACAACCAGTCCGAGCATCTCAACACGAAAATCCTGCCCGAGGTGCTCGCGAATGGACCGTATGACGTGATCCATTTCAACATGGGCCTGCACGGCTGGCCGGAGGGCCGCATCAAGCCGGGCACCTTCGAGCCGCTCACGAAGGGTTACGTTGATGCCATCCGCGAAAAACTGCCGAAGGCCAGGCTGATCTGGGCGAGCAGCACGCCCGTCCTCCTCGAAGGCGACGTGAAGCAGCTCGATCCCGTCATCAACGGCATCATCCTCGGGCACAACCGCATGGCCGCGAAGGTCATGGCGGAATGCGGCGTGCCCGTGAACGACTTCTACGGATTGCTCGTGGACCGGCTCGACCTCGCCCGCGGCGGCAAGGACAAATTCCACTGGAACGGCCCCGCTTACCAAATCCTCGGCGACCAGTGTGTGGAGGCGGTGTTGAAGGCGTTGCCGCCCGCGCCATGACCCCAGCGCTCCAAGCGGGTTCGATCACTCCGCCGTTCTCCATGAAGCCACTGCTCTGCCTCTTGCTCCTTGCCAGCCTCACCCCGGCGTTCGCCCAAACCGCCCCCAAGGCCAAGGCGAAAGCCAAAGCCCCCGTAGTGCCCGCGTATGCCCCCTCGGTGCCGGAACCGACGCTCCGCGGCGTGTCCTACGGAACGCACGAGCGGCACATCCTCGATTTCTGGAAGGCGGAGAGTGCGACGCCGGCTCCGTTGGTGTTCGTCATTCACGGCGGCGGGTGGCAGGGCGGAGAGAAGGAACGCGTCGACCGTTTTGTCGATGTCTCCGCGCTTCTGAAGGCGGGCCTCTCCGTCGCGGCGATCAATTATCGCTTCGTCAAAATGGCGGAGGAGGAAGGCGTGAAACCGCCCGTGAAGATGCCACTGCACGACGCCGCCCGCGCCTTGCAATTCGTGCGCAGCAAGGCGGCCGAATGGAACATCGACAAGAACCGAATCGGGGCCGCCGGGGGTTCCGCCGGAGCCTGTTCCAGCCTGTGGCTCGCCTTTCACGACGATCTCGCCGTGCCCGGGAGCGACGATCCGGTCGCCCGCGAATCCTCCCGTCTGCAATGTGCCGCCGTCACCGGAGCCCAGACCACGCTCGATCCGCAGCAGATGAAGGAATGGACGCCGAACAGCCGCTACGGCGGCCATGCCTTCGGCGCGGGCGCGTTCCCGGCCTTCCTCGCCGCGCGGGAGACGCTGCTGCCGTGGATCGCCGAGTATTCGCCCTACGCGCTCGTCAGCAAGGATGATCCGCCGATCTATCTGATCTACGGCGCCGCGCCCGCGCTCGGTCAGGAGCAGCGCGATCCCACGCACACCGCGAACTTCGGGGTGAAGCTCCAGGAGCATTGCGCCGCCCTCGGCGTCCCCTGCGAACTGCAATATCCGGGTGCCACGAACGCTCCCCATGCCACGCCGACCGACTTCCTCATCGCCACGCTGAACGCGGCGAAGCCGTCGGAATAAACCGATTCCGCATCTCACGCACCACCGCCACTTCCCCTGCTCTTGAATGGATTGTTGATTCCCCCGATCCCCACCCCCACCCATGAAATCGATTCCTCTCTTCATCACCCTGGCTCTCGCCGCGACCGCGCACGCCGAGGTCACTCTGCCCGCAACGTTTTCAGACCACATGATTCTCCAAGCCGGTGCCGCGGTTCCGGTCTGGGGCTGGGCGGCTCCGGGGGAGGAGGTCACGGTGTCGATCGCCGGCCAGACGAAGTCCGCGAAAGCGGATGAGAAGGGCGAGTGGCGCGTGAAGCTCGATCCGCTGAAGTCCGGCGAGAGCACCGGCATGACGGTGAAAGGCGGCAATACGATCACGATCCAGGACGTGCTCGTCGGCGAAGTGTGGCTGTGCTCCGGCCAGTCGAACATGGCCTGGACGGTGGGCCGGCTGCGCTCTTTCAAGGACGAGCAGGCCACCGCGAACGATCCGCAGCTCCGCATGTTCGTGGAGAGCTCCGGCGGTGCGGGCGAGGGCAACCAGAAACCGCGGGGCGGGTGGAAACTCTGCACCCCGGAGAACCTCGCCAACTTCAGCGCCACCGCGTATTTCTTCGGCCGACACCTCCACGGCGAACTGAAGCAGCCCGTTGGCCTTCTCGTCTCCGCCGTGGGCGGCACCCCGATCCAGAACTGGATCAGTCCGGAGTCCCAGCGCACCCATCTGGAAATGGCGAAGGCCTTCACCGCGCTGGACAACGCGATGAAGACGTGGACGCCCGAGCGTGCGAAGGAGCTTCACGCCCGCCAGCTCGCAGCCTGGCAGAAGCAGGTCGACGAAGCCAAGGCCGCGGGCAAAGCGGTCCCGCCGAAACCCGCGCCCAATCCCGATCCCCGCTCCCGCGCGCCCGGCAACCTCTTCAACGGCAAGATCGCCCCGCTCGCCGGCTATGCCATTAAGGGCGCGATCTGGTATCAGGGCGAGTCGAACGCCTTCACCGTCGATGGCGGCAGGTTCTACGCGGAGCAGTTGCCCCTCCTCGTGAAGGACTGGCGCGGGCACTGGGGTCAGGGCGACTTCCCCTTTGCCTGGGTGCAGCTCCCGAACTTCCACAACGAGCGCTTCCCCGGCTGGTGCGAGGTGCGCGAGTCGATGCTGAAGTCGCTCTCCGTGCCCAACACCGGGATGGCGATCTGCCTCGATCTCGGCGATCCGAAGGACATCCATCCGCAGAACAAGCAGGAGGTCGGCCGGCGGCTCGGCCTGTGGGCGCTCGCGAAGGTCTACGGCCGCGGGATCGAATGGAGCGGACCCCTGCCGAAGTCCCAGCAGTTCGAAGGCGGCGCCGCGATCTGCACCTTCGAGCACGGCGGGGGACTGAAGGCGCGCGAAGATCGGATCGAAGGCTTCGAGCTTGCCGGAGCCGACCGGGTTTTCCATCCCGCCACCGCGGTGATCGAATCCGGCAAGGTCCTCGTGACCTCACCGGCCGTCAGCGCTCCGGTCGCGGTCCGCTACGCGTGGAAAGACGATCCCGTGGCCAGTCTCGTGAACGGCGCGGGACTGCCGGCCTCTCCGTTCCGCAGCGATGCGTGGTGAGGTGACGGGATCACGGGGCCCTTCAAAAATGTCCGCCCGTGAAACGGCGGCATCTCCGCCGACCACCGGTCTCCGCGTGGATTCCGGCACTCTGCCTTCTTACCGGATCACGTCCGGTGGAAAGGTTTGCCGCCCCGGCCCCTCCTGTGTTTCAGTTCCGGAGTGTCCTGCCAACGACACGAAATTTTCCTCATGAGCCCCCTGCACCCCTCGCCGCCTCCGGATCGTCGTCACACCCGCCGCGCCTTTCTCGGAAAGACCTCGCAGGGCCTCGGCTCGCTCGCGCTCGCCTCGTTTCTCGATCCGCGGCTCCGGGCCGCGACCCCGGGCGTCCTCGGCACCCCACCCCTTCCCCAGCGGGCCAAGCGCGTCATCTGGCTGACGATGGCGGGCGGTCCCTCGCACCTCGAGACCTTCGATCCCAAGCCGAAGCTCGCCGAGATGGATGGGAAACCAATGCCCGAATCCTTCACCAAGGGACAACAGCTCGCCCAGCTCCAGGGGCAGAAGCTGATGTGCTTCGGACCTCAGCATCCCTTCGCGAAGTTCGGGAAGAACCAGGTCGAGATCTGCTCGCTTTTCCCGCAGATCGGATCCGTCATCGACGACATCTGCCTGATCCGCTCGATGATGACCGACGCGATCAACCACGATCCGGCCCACATGTTCATGAACACCGGCTCGCAGATCGCCGGGCGTCCGTCGATGGGCGCGTGGGTCACCTATGGACTCGGCACCGAAGCCGAGGACCTGCCCGGCTTCGTCGTCCTCACCTCCCTCGGCAAGGGCGGCCAGAACCAGCCGATCGCGGCACGGCAGTGGAGCAGCGGCTTTCTGCCCACGAAACACCAGGGGGTGCAACTCCGGAGCAAAGGGGACCCGGTCCTCTACCTCACCAATCCCCCCGGAGTCACGCGTGATCGCCAGGGCGCCGACGTCACCGCGATCAACACGCTCAACCGCCGCCACGAATCCCTCGTCGAGGATCCCGAGGTCGCGACGCGCATCGCCCAATACGAGATGGCCTTCGCGATGCAGGCGAGCGTGCCTGGCTTGATGGATTTGTCAGGAGAAGACGCCAAGACAATGGAGCTCTACGGCTGCCAGCCGGGCGACGGTTCGTTCGCCTCAAACTGCCTCCTCGCGCGCCGTCTCGCCGAGCGCGGGGTGCGCTTTATCCAGCTTTACCACAAGGACTGGGACCACCACGGCGGCATCAAGGACGGAGTCGCCCTGAAGGCGCAGGAGATCGACCGCGCCTGCATGGCCCTGATCACCGATTTGAAACAACGCGGTCTCTTCGACGACACCCTCATCGTCTGGGCGGGCGAATTCGGACGCACCCCGATGTCGCAGGGCGGCTCGGGACGGGACCACCACAACAAGGCCATGTCCGTCTGGCTCGCCGGAGCCGGCGTGAAGGGCGGGATCGTCCACGGGGCCACCGACGAACTCGGATACGCCGCGGTCGACCAAGTCACGACCGTCCACGACCTCCACGCGACCATGCTCGACCGCCTCGGCATCCAGCACGAGGCCTTCAGCTTCAAATTCCAGGGACTCGACGCCCGCCTCACCGGAGTGGAGGGCGCAAAGGTGATCCATGGAATTCTCGGCTGAGACCGCCCCAGGACTCAGGGTCTGCGGGATCCGGGTGGAATCGGCGACGATTGCAGATCCCTCTTTCCACCGATGAAGCGCCTCTTCCGACTCCTCCCCCTTCTCCTCCTCGGCTCCGCCACCGCCGCGGACTTTCCCGCCCCCTACAACAGCGAGCCCGGGAATCCGCAGCCGATGTCGCCGCAGGAGGCGGTGAAGGCCCTGCACCTGGCCGAGGGCTTCACCGCCACCCTCTTCGCGGCCGAGCCCGACGTGCAGAATCCCATCGCAATGGCCTGGGACGACCGCGGACGGATGTGGGTCGCCGAGAATTACACCTATGCGGAACGGCAGAAGCGATTCGACCTCTCCCTGAAGGACCGCGTCGTCATCCTCGAAGACCAGGACTGGGACGGGGTCGCGGAAATGCGCAAGGTCTTCACCGACGACGTCCAGATGCTCACCAGCGTCGCCCTCGGGCGCGGCGGGGTCTGGCTGATGTGCCCGCCGCAGCTGCTCTTCATCCCCGACGCGAATGGCGACGACGTGCCCGACGGCCTCCCGCAGGTGGTGCTCGACGGCTTCACCGTGGCCGAGGCGAACTACCACAACTTCGCCAACGGCCTCCGCTTCGCCCCCGACGGATGGCTCTACGGGCGCTGCGGCCATTCCTGCCCGGGCCGGCTCGGACTGCCGGGCACGCCCGACGAACGGCGCGTCCCGATGAAGGGCGGGATCTGGCGTTTTCATCCTGACAAAGGCATCGTCGAGGTCCTCACCCACGGCACCACCAACCCCTGGGGCCATGACTGGGACGCGAACGGCGAGCTCTTCTTCATCAACACCGTCACCGGCCACCTCTGGCACCTCATCCACGGCGCCCACCTCGTCGATTCGAACACGCCCAATCCCCTCATCTACGAGAAGCTCGACACCATCGCCGACCACTACCACTACGACCGCGGCGGAAAGTGGAGCGACTCCCGCGACGGACGGGCCAATCACCTCGGCGGCGGCCACGCCCACATCGGGATGATGATCTACCAGGCCGACCAGTGGCCCGAACCCTATCGGAACAAGCTCTTCACCCTGAACATGCACGGTCGCCGTACCAACGTCGAGCGCCTCGAGCGGAACGGCAGCGGCTACGTCGGCAAACACGAGCCCGACATCTTCCTCAGCGACGATCCCTGGTTCCGCGGCATCGAGATCGCCACCGGGCCCGACGGCAGCGGCTTCATCCTCGACTGGAGCGACACCGGCGAATGCCACGAGCACACCGGCGTCCACCGCACGAGCGGCCGCGTCTTCCGCATCAGCCATGGCACTCCTGACAAACCCACTAAAACTTTCGCCTGGCGCAAGCCCTGGCCGAAGGCGGACCTGAAATCGCCCGACGAACATTCCCGCGCCCTCGCCGTGCGCGAACTCGTCCAGTTCTCCCCCATCGACGCGATCGCCGGTCCGCTGCCGCACGCCGTCTATCCCGAACTGGCCTTCGATCCGTTGGCGATGGCGAAGGGCGAAACGTCTTCCTTCGTGCGGTTGAACCTCGCCTCGGTCCTGCAGCGTCTCCCTCTCGAGCGGCGCGAGGCCCTCGCCCTCGCCCTGCTCTCGCACGACGACGCGGAGGATCCCTTCCTGCCGAACCTCGTCTGGTATGGGATCTCGCCCCTCGCGAAGCACGATCCCAAGGCGCTCGTCCGCATCGCGGCGGAGTGCCGTTGGCCGAGATTGACCCGCTGGATCGCGCGCAGCCTCGCCCCGCAACCGGAGGCGCTCGACGGGCTCCTCTCGGTGAATTCCTCCGACGCCGTCCTCGAGGGAATGGCCGACGCCTTCAAGGGCATCCGCAAGGCCCCGAAACCGGCGGGATGGGATGCCTTGGCCGCAGCGTCAAAATCGGCCGTCGTCCGCGACCTCGGCATCCTCTTCGGCGACGGTCGCGCCCTCGACGAGGTGAAGTCCGTGGCCCTCGACGAAAAGGCCGATCTGCCCGCCCGCGAATCGGCCTTGAAAACGCTCATCGAGGCCCGGCCGCCCGACCTTCGCGCCGTCTGCGAGAAATTGCTCGAGACCCGCGGACTGACCGCCGCCGCCGCGCGCGGTCTCGCCCTTTTCGAGGATCCTGCGGTGGGACAACGGCTCACGAAGTCTTATCGCAAATTCACCCCGCAGGAGCGCTCCGCCGTCCTCGACACCCTCGTCTCGCGACCCGTCTTTGCCCAAACCCTCCTCGCCGAAATGGCTGCGGGAACCATCCCGAAGCCCGACCTCACCGCCTTTCATGCACGCCAGATCCGCGCCTTTGAAGACGAGGCCCTGACGAAGCAACTCGTCGAGGTCTGGGGCGAACTGCGCGAATCCACGGCCGACAAAAAGGCCCTCGTCGGGAAGCTGAAGGGCGAATTGAAGCCCGCCGTCCTCGCCTCGGCCAATCTCGCGAATGGCCGCGCCCTTTACGCCTCGGTCTGCGGCGCCTGCCACGTGATGTATGGCGAAGGCGGCAAGATCGGACCCGACCTCACCGGCTCGGGCCGCGCGAACCTCGACTACCTTCTCGAGAACATCGCCGATCCCAGCGCCGTCGTCAGCGCCGACTATCGCATGAGCCTCGTCACCCTGAAGGACGGCCGCGCCCTCAGCGGGGTCATTGCCGGACAGGACGATCGCACCCTGACCCTCCGCACCCTCGCCGAAACCCTTTCGATCGACCGGACCGAAGTCGTGAAGACCGAGACCTCGCCGATGTCGATGATGCCCGAGGGCCTCCTCCTCGCCTTCGCGTCCGATCAGGTCCGCGATCTCATCGCCTACCTGATGCATCCCTCGCAGGTGGCGTTGCCGGGGGAGTGAGGGATCGGCCGCATCCGCATTCACCCTTGTAGATAGCCGTCACGATGACCGTGGATTCGATCGGATCACTCCACTCAGGATTGAAAAACCGAGCCATCCGCGTCATCGTTACCCATGACTCTCCTCGCCAACGTCTTCCGCACCGGGCTTCCCTTCGGATTGATCTTCGGGGTGGGGATCTACTTCGTCGACGGTTTGGGAATGGCCCTCGCCGTGGGTCTCGGCAGCGGACTCGTTTTTGGACTCGCCGTCGCGCTTTTCGCGGAGATTCAGCGCCGCCACTTCCTCGCGAATCGTCCCGACTTCGGCGATGAAACCCTCCTCCACGAGGGGCCCGCCAACTATTTCCGCGGTCTTGAAGCCGTCGGGGGATGGCTCACCCTCACCTCGCGCCGCCTCCACTTCCGTTCACACGGCATGAATGTTCAGAACGAGACTTGGGAACTCCCGCTCGCCTCCATCCGCGAGGTCGACACCGCCGCCACCCTCGGGATCATCCCCAACGGACTTCGCTTCACCACCTCCGCCGGGGCCACGGAGCGATTTGTCGTGCCGGGAAGGCGGAAGTGGAAGGACGCGATCGAAAGGGCTCGCCGCGGGCTTATGGCCGGTTGACGGGCTCTGGAGAACTCCCGGCCGAGGGCGCGGTCAACGCGATTCCAGGGCTCGGTTTGTTTCGTGAAACGGGTCCGAGGGAGGGCCGAAATCCGCTTCCGCGCCGTCACGTTTGCGAGGATGGAGAAACCTTCCAGGACGACCGGCTGAATCCTTGCGTTCCGCTGACCGGTCGATCAATAGGAGATGACGATGGGAGTCCCCGCCTCGACCCACTCGAAGAAACGCTTCGCTGGATTCCTTCCTGTGAGGGGCATGCGGATGCAACCGTGTGAGGCCGGATAGTCTGGCACGGAACTGAACCCGTGGATGAAGATGTTTCCCGACACCTGCACGCTCCAAGGCATCGGCGCGTTGTGATAAAGACTGGAGTAATGGTCCGCGTCCTTGCAGCCGGCCTTGAAGCGGCCCGTCGGGGTGGCGCGGTTCCGGCCGGAACTGATGTTGGTGTTGAGGACGAGACGACGGCCTTCGTAGGCGCGCAGCCGCTGCTCGGTCAGGTTGATCTCCACCCGCTTGGCCGCCCCGGCCCCCGGTTTCGGCAATCGGGCAAGAGACTTCCGGACCGGATCCCGATTCGCCGCTCCGGTCTTCGACTTCCCCGTTTCCTCACCACGGGATTCCGCTTTCTCCTTTCGCGCCCCGAACGCGGTGCGAGGCTCCGCAGGGACTCCGTCCGATCCCAGAAAGAAGGCGGCCGACATTATCAATCCGATGGCATGGATTCGCATGGACGGATTCTGACGGAACCAGCCGGGTTGGGGCAAGCGGAAGTTGTGTTCCCAGGGGATTCACCTGATGAGGCGGCGTTCCGGGAGGGTCAGACGGATTCCGGCAAACCGGCTTGCCATTTCTCTCCGGCCTCCGCTGCGAAGAGCCATTGGGAAGCGAGCCAGATGAGGAGGATGCAATTCAGCACCTCCGAGTCGGAGAACGTGTTCTCAAACAGCCCCGAGACGACGAAGGCCGAGATGAGCGGCAGGAGTAGCAACTTGTGGCGGCTCGCGGCCGCCTCACGCCACCAGCAGAAACAGAAGGCGAGGAAGGCGATGCCCCCGCCCACGCCGGTCGAGGCGAAGGCCTCGAGGATGTTGTTGTGGGCGTGGCCCCGGAAATAGTCCTCCCGGGGCGGCTTGCCTCTCTCCCGGATCAGGTCCTTCTTGAATCCGTAGCGCTCCTTCAGGTCGGCGCAGTGGATTTCGAAGTTGCGGAAGCCCAGACCGAAGACCGGTCTCTCCAAAAAGCTCAGCGCCGCAGCCCTCCACTGACCGGCACGGATATCGTTCTCCATGCTGAGGTATCGCGCTCCGTCGACGCGGGCGATCAAGGCACCGGCGAGTCCGATGAGCACCAGCAACACGCACAGTTTCCACGAGCGGATCACCGCGATCGTGGCGAGGCCGCTGGCGGCACCGAGGAGCGCACCCCTCGTGTAGGTCAGATAGAGAATCCCTCCGGACATGAACAAAAACGCGATCGCGACCCATCTCGGCACCCGGGTGAAACGACTCCAGGCATCGGGAGTGATGAAGAACGCGGCAAGCGCGACGAATGAGAACTGGAAGGAGTAGGCGAAGGTCATCACCTGTCCATAGATGCCGGAGACCCGCGCGAAATCGGCCACGTCCCGTCCCCTCAGCGCATGATAGCCGAGTCGCCATGAAAGCAGGCTGACTCCCATGACCAAAAGTAGTGGTATCAACCATGCCAACACGAGCGCGTCCCGTCGCCAGATCCTGGAGAGGGGTCCCCGGACGACCCAAGGCATGCCCGCAAGCAAGACGACCATGACGGGGAAGCGGAGCTTCCCCAAGGACATGAGGGGGGATTGGGTGAGCGCGAGATTGGCAAAGATGGAAAGGGCGGAAAATCCGACGATCGCCGTCAGGGCGATTCCGCTGGCTCCGATTTGGCCGGGATCGAAGGCGCGCCGCCCTCGCTCCAGAAACGCCGCCACCAAGGCCAAGGCGAGCAGCGCATGGCCCACCGCGATGAGCTTGGCCCCGAACGACACCGCCAGCGTCAAGCAGAAGATCGAAGCCGCAAACAATTCCGACGGTGAGAGCCAGGCCGGAAGCCGGGTCCTTTCAGTGGAAGCGCTCATGAATCGACGCGACGGGCCTCTGGGACAGCTCCGGTTTTGGTTACCTCGTCCGGGAGGAGTCGCGAGTCCCGGATGAGCGCATGGGCGTAGGAACGAAGTCCTTCCTCGTCGGCGGCATCGATCAGCTCGAAGAGCGCGCCAAGATCCACGGGAGGCAGCCGGCCGTCTTCGCTCTTTTTGACGACCCAGATGCGATCCAGGTCGGTGCGGACGACTCCCTCGTCGTCGGTGAGCAACTCCTCTTGCTCCTTCTCGCCGCGTTTCAGCCCGGTGTAGACAACGGGAATATCCACATCCGGCACCAACCCGGATAGCTCGATCATGCGGCGGGCCAGCGCATCGATGCGGACGGCTTCGCCCATCTCGAGAACGAAGATGCGCCGGTCTTCGTCGATTGCCCCGGCGGCGAGGACGAGTTCGACCGCCTCGGGAATGGTCATGAAAAAGCGGGAGACCCCGGGGCTCGTCACGGTGACGGGACCACCCCGCTCGATCTGGCTGCGGAAGATCGGCACGACGCTGCCGTTGCTCCCCAGAACGTTGCCGAAGCGAACCGCCTTGAACAAAGTTTCCGAATTCGGCCGCTCCATGATGAGCCGTTCGGCAAGGCGTTTGCTCGCGCCCATCAGGCTGGTTGGACGGACCGCCTTGTCCGTGGAGATGAGGACGAAATCCCCAACCCCTTCCTGAGCGGCCACCTCGGCGGCCTGTTGCGTGCCGATGACATTGTTCTGGAAACAGGCGACGGGGTTGCGCTCCATCAAATCAACGTGCTTGTAGGCGGCCGCATGGTAGAAGAGGTCGACACCGCCCGCCTCGCGAATGGACTTGCGGAGGTGCTCGGCGCTCTTGACGTCTCCGGTTCGCGCGATCAGGCGCACCCCCGCTTCGCGAGCGGCGGGGGAGATCTCGCGCTCGATCTCGAAGAGATGGAATTCGCTGATTTCGAAGAGCACCAGCGTCTGGGGGCGGAACTTGAGGACCTGCCTTGCGATCTCCGAGCCGATGCTGCCCCCTGCACCGGAGACCAAAACGCGTTTTCCCCGGATCTTCCCGGCGACCACGTCGAAGGGCAGGCGGTAGGGAACTCGTGGCAGCAGATCCTCGATCGCGACGCGGCGGATCGGGTTCACATCGACGCGACCGCTCGCGATCTCGTCCATCGAGGGCAAAACGCGGTAATCGCAGGAAAGCTTTCGCTCCGCCAGCGAATCGACGACGGCGCGGATGCGCTGGGGTCCGGTGCACGGAGGAAGGAAGAGGAGGCTCGTCGCCCGAAGGCTTTCGACCAAATCCGGGGCATTTTCCAATCCGGCATGGATGCGGACCCCCCGCAACTGGGACCCCCCATGTTCACGTCGCTCCGAGAGGATGCCCACGACGCTTCCCAACTCGGCGGCGAAGCGATGCCTGCCGCGCAGGAGATTGTCGGCCTCCTCCGGATTGCCGACAAGAAGAACCCGCTTCCCTTCCTCTCCGCTTGCCTGCCTCCGTCGCACCTGGCGACGCCATTTCGGCCCCTCCCGCAGCATGCGCACCATGCCCCGGGTTCCGATCTCCCACAGCAGGAGGAGCATGAAGGTGAGTATCAGGACCGAGCGCGGGAAATCGGCGAAGGTCAGGGAAACGCCTGACTCGCCTTCCACGGTTCGGGGCATGACAAAAATCACCGCGGTGGAGAGCACGGTGCCCGCCCCGAGCGCGAAGGCGGTGACAACGCAATCACGAAGAGTGAAGAAGCGCCAAAGCCCCCGGTAGAGTCCAAAGGCGAGAACGCAGGCGAAATAGCTGCCCACGACCGGCCAAAAGGTCTCACGCAGGCTGATCCAATGCTTCGGCGGGATTTCGAAGTCGAAACGCAGGCCGTGCGCCGCAATGTAGCAACCCGCGATGCCGACGAGATGAAACAGGATGGCCAGACACCGCCGGAAGGCGGTGCTTTCCAGAAAAAACCGAGTCACCCTTTTCCTCATCAAATGTCATGACGCCGACCAGGCCGGAAATCGGGAACGGGTCACCGGATCAGCCCGGAAGGGGCTTTCATGCGGACTTCACTCGGTCTCCCCCACCAGCACCTCGGAACGTAGCCCACAGAATTGACAAGTCCAATCGGAGATTCCGGGCGCTCACGTATTCCCCATCACAGCGGGCGAGCCGATCCGGGTCGGACATGTCGATGCCACGAACCTGCCCCAGGCCGGTGATGCCCGGCAACACCTCGAAGATCCCGAGACGGTCGCGGGCCTCGACCAGTTCAACCTGCGAGGGCAGGCAGGGACGAGGGCCAACGAAGGCCATCTCGCCCCTCGCCACGTTGATAAGCTGCGGCAGCTCGTCGAGCTTGGTGGTTCGGAGGAAGCGGCCCACGCGGGTCACCGCCGAGGCCGCGACCTCGTGCGTGCCCGCCTCCGGCGTTCCCTGCGCCATGGTCCGGATCTTGTAGCAGATGAATGGTCGGCGATGGCGGCCCACCCTCACCTGGCGGAAGAATCCAGGGCCGGAGGACTCGAGCCGGACCGCCAGCAACACGAGCAGCAGCAGGGGAAACAGAAAGAACAGCGCCACCGCTGAGACGAGGCGTTCGCAAAGGGATCTCATGGGAGGGCGAGGATCGATTCAGCCATGCCCCGGGCCGTCGGGTAGGGCGGGCTCCAGCCGAAATGGTCGCGAAACGGGGTAGAGTCGAGGATGAGGTCGCCAAAGAGGCCATCCGCCATGGCCTCTTTGCCAATCCGGCGCAGCGCCGCGGCGATCGCTCGCGGGGGAAAGGAAAAGAGCATGGGAGGACGTCCGAGCGCTGCCCTCAGAATCGATAACACTTCCCCCAGAGAGAGTGTTTCGAGGTCGGCCAAGGCATAGCTGCCGCACGTGGAGAAGGGGCGGGGAAGCCCATGATCTCCCGCTCCGCGGGGTGCCGCCGAGACCTCGAGAATGGCAGCGATGGCAGAGCAGAGGTTCCCGATCCCGAGATAGGAGCGGCGGTTCCGGACTGCGGCAAAAGGCAGGGGCACCGGAGCACGGGCCAAACGCAGCAGCTTTTCCCAGTTGCCGGGTGCCCCGGGCCCATAGATCAAGGGCGGCCGCAGGTTGATTGCGAGAATGCCGGATCGCGCGAGTTCCGCAACCGCATCCTCGGCCTCCCGCTTTGAAACGCCATAGGCGGTCCCGCGCCCGGCCTCGGCATCGCGCGCGGCGATGCTGCTGATGTGGATGACCGTCCTTACCCCGGCGCCGGCGGCTTCCCTCGCCAGGCGGTGGGTCCAATCGCGGTTGATCCGCTCGAATTCGTCCGCTCCAGCGGAGGGGCGGTGGGCCAAGCCGCCGGTGTGGACAAGAACGTCACAACCGAGCAGCTCGGCTTCGTGAGACGACCCTTCGGGCACGAGGCGGAGGCACGGCAAACTCCCCGCGTCCCGCCGCACCGTGCCGATCACTTCGTGCCCCGCCTTGTCGAGGGCCTTTACCAGATGTCGACCGACAAATCCGTGGGCTCCGGTGACCAAGACCTTCATGGTTCAGAAGGGACTGAAAAGCCGCTTGCGGAACCCGTTCGCTGCATAGCAGGCAAAGGAGAACCAGCGTTCCAAGGTCGGAATCTCGCCGATTTCCTCATAGAGAGCGAAGACCTGCCGTGCCATCGCGATCTTCGACCCGCTGATCTGACCCTCTCGGACCCGATATCGCACCAGAGGTTCCGTCAGCCCCTCGGAGATGAAACCCCGCCTGAGCAGCGCCAGCCAGAGGTGCGTGTCCTGACAGATCCGGATGTCACGGAACTCGAAGTCACCCACCTGGGCGCGGTCGATAACCGCGGTCGACATCCCGATCTCGGTACTGCGCAGGTAACGCCGCAGATCGACCCGGGGTGCGGCCTTCACTCCACCGGGCATGGACTCGCCAGCCTCGTTGATGAAGCGGTAAGAGGTGTGGCAGAGCGCCGCACCGGTTGCCTCAAGTCGCTCGACCTGGAGACGCAGTTTCTCAGCTTCCCACAAGTCATCCGCGTCGAGAAAGGCGAGGTAACGCCCTCGCAGCCCGGCGAGTCCTGCGTTGCGCGACGCCGCGGCACCCCCGTTGCGGGTTAGGAACCGCGGACGGATTCGCGCATCGCGCTGCGCGAAGGCTTCGAGGATCGCCCGGGTTCCGTCGCTGGAGGCATCGTCCACCGCGATGCATTCCCAATCCTCGAAGGTCTGCGCACGGACGGACTCCAGCGTTTCCGCGAGAAAGGCGGACGCGTTGTAGCAGGGCAGCACGATGGACACGAGGGGAACTTCGGCCATTTGAAATCAACTCCGGCGGAGGTGGCGAAGACGACGTCCCCCCAGTCCGATTTCGAGGAAAATCTTCGCGAAATGAGTGATGAGGCCGGGCACGAACGCCCACGCCGGGTAGGTGAGCTTCACGAAACGATAGCGGTAGCGAAGATTGTAGGGGCACTTGATATCACCGATGCGGGCAAGGCGTTCGCGGAACCGTGTCGGCATCAGGAAGGTATCGAAGCCCGTGTTCTTCTCGCTGAGCTCCGCGTGCGTTCCCGCAAAAACCAACGGTTTGAAACCGGCGAGGCGGAGCCGGTTGGTATACTCGTAGTCGGCGCAGTAATGGGGAAGACGGTCCACATCCGGGTAAAGTTCCATTCGCAGGGCCGCGGTGGGCACCAGCAAAAAGCGTGTGGGGAGGAAGGTCGCTTCGAGGACGCCCATCTCCGCGAGAGCGGCGGGAGGAAGCCCTTCACCCAAATGCCGGTTCAACGAGAGCACCCACGACCTTACCTGCACGCCCGCCGAGACAATCTTTCCCGAATCCCCCACCACGGGAATCGCGATCTGGGTCCTGTCCGGTTGTGGAAATGCCGCGAAGATGGCGGAGAGATTTCCGGGACGCGGCCGCACATCGACATTCGTGATCAGAAAGTAGTCGCCCTCCCCGGCGTTCGCCGCGATTTCCCGGAGGCCGAGTTCCGTCAGGCCCGACCAATAGAGTTCCGGTCCGGCCGCGACCTCCCGAACCGGGAGAGTCTCCTGACATAATGACAGGATCCGGCTGGTTTCGTCGCCGGGGTTCGCGTTGACCACCCAGAGCCGGAGGTCCGCCCCGGTCACCCCGGACCAAGCCTCGATGAACGAAGGGATCAACGCCGATTCACGGAAGGTCGGTGCCACAACATGAACCCGGGGCCTTGCTTCCATCAGCCCAACCATGCCGTCCGAACCCGCTTCCTCAGGCGCAGTTCTCCCGCCTCGGCGCGCTCCCATCCGAACTCCTCGATCCGGAGGCCCGGAAGGGAACGCAGGAGCAGCGCCAGCACAAGACGAAGCCCCGGGACGCGACCGAGCGCCTTCAATCCCAGAGTGAAAGGTTGCATCATTTTCCCGGCCAATCGTTTTTGCGACGGGAGCGCGCGCACCGCCCCGCGGACTTCCCCGAGGTAACGATCGCGCAGGACGAGCGAACGATTGTCATGATGGTGGGAGAAGGCAGCAAGCGGCACATTGATGCGGTGCAGGGGCGCCACATCCGCCATCCGGGTCCAGAGTTCGAAATCGGCCGCCAGTTTCAGGTCGCGGTTCAAGCCTCCGCTGCGCTCCCATAACCCGCGACTCCAGAACATGCCCTCCTGCTGCAGGAAACCCGCCGCACCCGGTCGGCAAAGACCGTTCCGGATTTCAAAATTGGAGACGGCGACGCCGAAGGGCGGAATGATTGCGAGAGATCCCTCGTCCGCCAGGCAGGCCCGGCCGGTCAGCCAGGAGACCTCCGGGTGCTCTGAAAAGATTCGCGCCACCGTAACGAGAGCGCCGGGCAGAAAGATGTCGCCGGCGTTGATCCAGCCGAGAACGTCCCCCGAGGCTTTCCGAAACCCCTGATCGATGGCGTCGTATTGTCCTTCATCCGGGCCGCTTGAAAAGTGGGTCACGAGTCCGTCGAAGCGGGCGATGACTTTCTCCACCCCGTCCGCGCTACCGCCATCCTGCACGATCACCTCGCATGATTCCGAGCCGGCGGCGCGGATCGATCGAAGCGTCTGCTCCAAGCCGCGAGCCGCGTTGAGCACCGGAACCACGAGGGAAATCAACATTTTGTGACCTGATGGACAAGGCTGGCAGCGCTTCAAAGGGGATCCCGCTGCCGGTTCCGGGCCATGCCGGCCGCGGCCGCGAAATCGATCTTCTCGAAGATCTCGAGATGGCCGCCGACGGTGGCATCGAAAACGCGGCGCCCGGCCCTGCGATACTCCAGCTCGGCGATGCGGTAGGCGATCTCCGATGATTCCAGATCCGCGAGGTGCCACAAGTTGCCCTGGAAATACTCCGGGTCGAAATGGTTCATGTCGGCGGTCTCCATCTTCTGGATTTCATTCGCCCGCCCCTGCTGGCTGAAGCTGTGGTCCACTCCGACCAGAAAGACCCGCTCGAAACCCATGATGAAGGCGAGCTGGAGGGCCACGAACGTCACGGTATGGCCTTGGCCGAAATTGCCGGCCATGCTGGTGTTGAAACGAAAGCGGTCGCGAACCCGGATGCCTTGGAAACGCGGAATCCGCCGGGCTTCCCGGCGGCAATATTCCCTGGGAAGAAAGGTGGTCACTTCCATTTCGGCGAACTTTTCCATCGACTGGGCGATGACGAAGGGATTCACCGAGACAAGGTAGGACAAATCGATGGGCTGGCGGCGCTGCATCAGGAAGATTTTGTTGAGGCCGAAGCAATGTTTCCCGGCGAGCGCCGAAAGATCGGTGCGGTTCAGCGAGGGACCGTTTCCGATGATGAAACAGTCTTCACCCTGGTGGAAACCGGCAAAGGCAGAGAGCCGTCGCACTCCTGAAGGAACGAGAAGATGTCGCAGGACCGGAAAGACTCCCCGCGGCCGCCCTTCGGTCCGTCGTTCCAGCTCAAAGGCGGCCAGATCCCACAGGAGAACGGGGGCTCCCCCCTGGGGTGGCGGGAGGAGCGAGTGCTCTTTCGATTTGACCGTCACCTCACTCATCGAAGAGAGATTAACAGCACGGATCTGCCCCGATCACCGCTCGACCTTACCCTGCCATGCCTCGCGGACCTTTGACAACTCGGCGCCGCTGTAGAAGTGCCGGGCATACCGCGAGTCCAGCATTTCGTCCACGTAGGACGCGGGGATCCGAATGCGCTTCCGGAAGTCGTCATAGAGGGTCGCGTAGTTCTTGCCACCTCCTTCGTTCGCCCGGACCATCTCGAGGTTGTCGATTCCCAGAAACTGCTCCAAGGCCGCCTTTTTGACCGGATCCGGTGCCTCGACCCGGATGACGAGAATCTCGAAGCGGCCCTCCTTGATGACCGACCACTGCTGTTCGTGGGGGAAGGGATGATCGAAAACAGAGATGCCGGTGACCCGTGCGAACTCCAGATCAAACCACTCGAGCGGCACATGGTGGGGATACTCTCCGAGGAAGCGCCGCACCGCCTCATCCACGGAAATCGAATCAAGGGGGCTCCCGCCGTAGAAATCGGTCAGATTCTCGAAGAAGGCGGAGATGTTCCGGCTGAGCGGCTCACGGACCATGGTGATAATCCGGACTTTCTCCGCTCCGTGGCGCAAGCGATGATGGATCGCGAGCCCCAAACGCTCGTCCTTCACGGGCAAGCCGCTCCGCATCCTCTCCGCTGCCAGTTTCCCGATGTTTTCCGGATCGATCCTGTGGACGTGCACGCAGGCAATCCGCCTCCGCTTGAGCGAACTGTAGACGCTGGACGATCCCACCTTGCCCACCTGGTAGATGAGCACCGGGAAGCTCCCCCAACCGTGACGAATCGAGGTCCGTTGGAGTCTCCTGCGGATCGCAACCTGAAGCCTCCACTTGAACCGCAAACACCGGGCGGTAACCCGAACCCAGACGTGACCCAATGCATCCTTGATCATTTCACTTCCTCCTCCTGCTGCGCGGGGACATCCGATCACCCCAACATCCCCGAGTGGCTCTCGAACATGAGCCGACTGAGCGCCGTGATCTCCGCCTGATACCACTCCGAAGCGTTGTCGATGTCGGCCGACTCCATCCGCGGGGTCTCAAAGATCGCGGGAGCCGCCCCGATCCGGGCCCTGGTCCGTGCGAAGCTTTCCCGACTGAAGATGTAGAGGCAGGAATTTTCCTCATACCAGGGCTCGAGATCCTGGGTGGGCACGAGATTGTCCGGATCGTGATTGACCGGCCGCACCGCCGAATCATAGAAGCGGGTCTGGAAGCGGTTCACCGAGAACAGGCTGTCCTTACCGGCGGCAAGTCCGGATGCGTAGGCCTCGAGCGCCGCCGCAAAGGTGCCGGCCGCGAGGAGAGGGTTGGTGGTGTGGGTCATCAGGTAGGCATCGGCGGCGACGGCGGCAATGTCATCCTCGATGATGCGGTTCATGCTGACCTCGTCACCGCAGAGTTCGGGCTTCCGGTCCCGGATCAGCACCCGGCCTCCGGATTCCAGTCCCGTCTCGGCCAGTTTGGCCCGGGCGTCGGTGTTGATGACGATCTGCTCGATCCCGGGAATTTCCAAGAGATGGTCGAGGGTCCAGCGGTAGAGGGGTTTGCCCGCGAAGTTCCGGAAGTTCTTTCCGGGAACGCGGGCGCTGTGAAGCTTCATCGGGAGGAGGGCGACGACGGACATGGCGAATCAAATGGGAGCGGGTGAAAACGGAACCAGGATCAATGGGGCCCCCGGCGTGCGGCGTCAAATTCCGAAGTGCTGCCGGGACACCTTGAAGACATACTTTTTCAGACGGGCTGGTTCTCCCAACACAGCGCCACAGCGGTGCACGTCCTCGGGAAAGAAGACCGCAAAGCCCCCTGCGACGAGGGGAATTCTCGTGATGGGTCCGTCGGGTGCATTGTAAAAAAACACGTCCCCGGCGAGGTTGAAATCCGCGGCATCACCGACCAACTCCGGCCGGGATAGATCGATCCATTCTCCGCCCTCCACCACGATCTGGACATCGACCTCGCGGTCGTGGTTCTCGAAGCGGCTCGCCGACGGGGTGGCGGTGACATACTCGACCCGTTTCACCACGATGCCCTCGCAGACTTCGTTCGAGGAGTCTTCCCAAGCCCGCCCTTCGCGCAACCAGTCGAAGCAGGCGCGGATCCAAGGCAGGCACCCTTCGAGGTGACGGATTGTGTTGTCATTCAAGTTTCCGGTGATCATAAGTTCTCGGGGTCAGGAAAGATGTTCGCGGATGGACTGCAGGCCGGAACGGCAAGCCTGCATCAGCATCGTGATGTCGAGACTGTAGGCGAGGAGCTGGTAGCCTTCACCGACCCGCTCCAAAAGCTCCGGAGGGTTGGGCTGGACCACGTGGATCCCGGCGGCAACCCCCAGCTTCCGGCAAGCTCCGAGGACGCGTTCCCTCGCGGCAAGGTAATCCGGATGGTCGAACTGAGCGGTCACCCCGAGCGAGGCGCTGAGATCGTAGGGCCCCAGGAAGACCGCGTCGATTCCGGGGACCGAAAGGATCGACTCGATGTTATCGACCCCCGCCTTCGATTCGATCTGGACGGCCAGCAACATTTCCTCGTTCGCCCCTGCCACGTATCCGATGATGGCGGCTCCATAGTCGTTGGCCCGGCAGAAGCCCACGCCCCGGCGGCCCACCGGCGGATATTTGGTCGCCGCCACGAGCATCTCCGCATCCTCACGGGTCTCGACGAGGGGGGCGATCACGCCGTTCACGCCCGCGTCGAGATAACGCTTCACATGGGAGTAATCGACCCCGTGGAGCCGAACCAGACAATCGCACTCCGGGTTGCCGCTGCGGACCGCCTGGAGGATCGCGAAGACGTCGCCCATGTCACTCGGAGAATGCTCGACGTCGATGGTCAGGAAGTCGAAGCCCGAGCCGGACATCACCTCGGCCACCACCGGGCTCACGGAGTTGATCCAGCTCCCGATGGCCGGTTTGCCGGAACGCAACAGGGACAGGGTTTTCGATTGGAATCGTTTCACTTGGTTGTTCATACGATGAAAAAAGTGTCGCCGTGACGGGCGGAGCCGCGACCGGGGCGAGGGGCTATTTTCCCGAAGGGAGCTTCCTGATTTCGCGATCGACCACGGCAAGGCTAAAAATGGTGCGGAACGCCATCAGGGCCGTCGGAAGCTTGAAGCCGACGGGCAGCGAAGGGTATGGGAAAATCCGGTAAAAGGAGGTCCGTTCTCCTTCATCGTCCGGTTGATGCCACTGGCACACCCAAACCTGGAATCCGGCCTCGTCGAGGACCCGCGAGAGCTCGTTCACCGCGCTCGGCTCCTGATTCTTGTCGCAACGGTAGAGGAGAGCCTTCGCCCCTTGGGGGGCGGAATCGTCCCATACCCGGCTCCAATCCGGAAACTCCCGGACTTCCGATTCAGCGATTTTCGCCCGGGCGAGGAGGCGTCGGAAAAGGTCTTTCTCGCAAAAGGCCGCCCAGACCCCCGGGGTGGCCTCCACGGAGACTTTGCCCAGGTGCAGGGCGGAACCGATCTTTCCGGGTCCGCGCGTCGCTGTTTTTCCCGAAAGAACTCTCCCTGGCCGCGAAAGGAATCTAGAGAACCTTCGAACCCGATAACGGACAAACCAATAGGTGGCGGCGGCGATCGACCACAGCTTCACCAAGCCTTTCAATCTCCCCTCGGCGAGTTTCGCCTTGAACGATCCAAGCGCCTTGCGGTCCCTTCCGGGAATCAGGCGATCCGGTTGATTCCCGGACAGTTCGGCGAAAAGTCCGGACTCCACCGCACGCGAGCCGGGAGCCGTGGAAGAACCCGATCCCACACCATCGATGAGAATCGAGGCGGAACTCCTCAGAATCTTGCGAATCTTGCCCAGCCTCCCCAGGGGAGCTTGATTGTCCGGCGGCTCCGCGAAGAATTTGGCCACCACCGCATGGGGCACCATCGCCCGCGAGGGAATCGACGGCACCCGGGCGTTGTGGATGGCACGGAAAAAGGCGGTGGAGTTGTTCGCCTCGCACCAAGAGGCCATCCCGGGCACGGCGGTCGCGTCGGCAACCGAGTCGGCCGACCGGAGGATCCGGTCAAGCACCTCCCGCAACCCGGCCGGAGACCAGGAAGGCATCGTCCAACCCGCCGCCGCCTCGGCGACCTGCAAGGCGAGCCATGAACCACCCGCGGCGATGACCGGTTTGCCCATGGAGAACGCCTCCGCCAGGATCGACGACGTCCGATAGTGGAATTCGATCGGGCTGTAGGGGAGCAGCACGATATCGGCGGATCGAAGCAGACCTTCATATTCCTCCTCCGACAGCACTCCTTCAACCCAGCGAATATTCGGTGCGGCCGACAGGGAAAGCGGCTTTACCGGCTGATTCCGAACCACGAACTCGAACTGGTCCGCGTAACTGGATGCATACATTTCCAGAAACTCCACCAATAGATCAAAACCACGGAAAAATTCAGAATGCGAGGGATAGACAATGCGGAGCCTGCCGCCCTCGGGCTTCTGCCGTAGCGGGGAAAGCGCGAAGGTCTGGCTCGGACACATCGGGAGGACGTCGAAGCGTATGCCCGTCTCGCGGCAGATATCCTCAAAGAGCGGCCTCGAGTCGAGGACGATCGTCAGGTCGGAATGAACCTCCGCCTGCCGGGTCATCGCGGCCACGGCCTGATGGAAGGATTCGAGCTCCTCCGAATCGGGGCCCGGGAAAAATCCGGAAAAAAGGTTCAAGACAAACTTCCGGCAACGGAAACGCTTCCGCTTCCATTGATGTAGCAGGGGAGGTAGCAGCGCCGGATGCCCCATGTAGCAGAAAATCGTCGCGTCGCCGAGGCTCGACGCACGGTCGAGACAGTCGAGTGCGCCCATAAGTTCCTCGACGAAAGCCGAGGCGAGAAGCCACCGCTTGTGACCTCCCGAGCGATGGAGCATCCAGATTTTGGTCTCGAAGACGGGCAGGATGAATTGTCCGGCGAGTTCCCGGTCGAGAGCCGCGTCACCAAGGCTGACGAATCCCCTGCCGTCCGCAGCGAGAAGGGACCGGAGTGACCGGTCCTGGTAAAGCGGATGCCCCTTTTCACTCCTCAAGCTTGGGTTGACGGACACGAACCGGATCTCCTCGAGCACGCTCGCCGGCATCTGTCGGAGGCGGGTATGGATCCGTCGCTGGCCCTCGTTCCAGAGCGCCGTGACCGTATCCTCGTCCACCTCCCCGTCCACGGCCGCGAGTGCCCGGAATGCCAGGGCCGGAATTTTCGAATGGGCCGCAGCCTCCACCGCGACCCCGCCGACCTCGAGCTCTCCGATGAAGTCTTCCAGCTGCGCGCAATGGTTGAGGTAATAGTTGTTGTAATTGATCGAGAAAAAACCGGGGTGCGCCTCCCGGATGTTGGCCATCCGGTCGTTGATCTGGGCGGAAGAGGAATGACCCCAGAAATAGCCTTCCTCCGCGAGTCGCCGACCGTCGCAACCGAGGATTCTCAGGTTCCGGGAAACGCTCGCCGCCACGGGCATCATCAGCAGCGTCAGGATGTTCTTGGTGGACTTCACCATGAAGTTCCGATCGAGCCGCCATTGGAAGTGCGGCAGCCGCCCATCGGCCGGCACGAAAACCACCCGCTCCATCAACTCCGGGAAACAATGCTCGAACAGGAAGCAATACTTTTCCGTGACCGCGATCTTGAAGTCGAACTCCGCGGCGGAGGCGCGGAGGCGCGCGCGGAATTCCGACGCGTAACGGGAGGGACCGAAGTGGAACACCGGGTCGCCGAACACCACCAGCTTCGGCCGGGCATACTTCATGAACTCGCGGTCGATCACGGCGCTGTTACAGGTGATCACGAAGGATTCCGCGAGGTCGTCGTAGGAGCGGTAGCGGTCAAAGGACGGGCCGGTGGCGACGATATAGCTTCGATCAAAGGTGCCCCATTGATGCCTCCACTCCCAGAAACGACTCTGGTTCCGGCTGCGGAGCGCCCCGAGCTCGGAACGCCTCGCGTGATAAACGAGGCGGGTCAACTCATCTCCCTCGGACGGATGGAACCGGCTGGCGATGAAAGCGCCCCGGCCGACTGCGGCCTTGGCCGCCTCGTCGGCGACGAGGGTCAGAAGATCGGTCTTTCCTAGTTCCGCATCGTCGGTGAATCGGAGACAGGCGAAGGCGTCTGCGACTTCGTCGGCAAGCGCTTGCGGAACCTCGATGGCGCCCGGCCCCGAACCGGCACCGGCGACGAGAATCTCCCCGCCGCCCGCCGCCCACGCGAGCCGTGCCAGAACCTGGTGCAAACCATCCCGCTCGATCAGCCGAGGATCCAGCCGAACGCGGATTGGCTCGCTTCCATGGGACGTTACGGGTTTTTTCATCATGGGGTATGAGCGGTGCCCGGAGCAGGGGAGGGCGGCATGCCCCGATCTCGGGGCTACCGGAATCGGAGTCAATCGAGCGCCGCCGGGATCAGGGCGGTATTGGCAAAAATCCCGTCCACCTCCCTCAATTCACCGGTCAGGGGATTGGAGTGCCCGTCGATGAGATGGATCAACACAAATCCCCGTTCATGCAAAAAGCTTTTCACCTCGTTGAAATCGGGAGCCTCTTCATAAGACGGCACCAAAGCCATCTCCGTCTGCACCAGTCTCACCTGATCCAAAAAGCCACCGGCACCCTCCAAGACCTCGATTTCGAAGCCCTGGACATCGAGTTTGAGGAGAATGGGGCCATCGAAGACGAGTCCCTCTTCCCCGATGGTCTCGTCCAGCCTTCTCACCTGGATCCGTTCCGATCGGACCGGGGCGGCACCAGGAACGATCGTCGTGAACGATTCGGAGAACCCGCGGAGGGAGCTCGAGACCGAATTGCCCGCAACATGAATTTCCGCCTCTCCCCGCACCGCGCCCAAGGCGTGACGAAAGGTGCGCCAGCCCTCCACGCCCTTCGCTTTTCCCTCCAGGGTGGCATATTCGTTGGCAAGCGGTTCGAAGGAGACGACCTGACCACACCATCCCAACCTGCGGAGGTGCTCGACGTATTGACCGCAATTCGCACCGCAATCGATCACGGAACGGATCCCGTGATTCTCGAAGATTTCGATTCGCTTGTCCCGCTCGAAACGCCAGCCCCTTTTTTCCAGCCTGCGCCGAGCCTCCTCCCGCATTGCTAGGGTCCGCAAGTTCGGATTCTCGAGATTGACAACGCGTTTCACGAGAATTTCATCCGGAGGCGAAGGAGCGGGAGGAGCGGGAGGAGCCGAGGGCGTCCCGATCGTCGCATCTGCGGGAACTGGGCCGAGGAGCCTCCTGATCCGGGCCTTGATCCTTCGAAGCATCCCCCGCTTTCCCCCTTTCTGGTGTTTTTGCGATTTCATCCGGCGTTGCCTTTGTTTTTCACGGATCCGCGCCGTGCGGGAAGGCGGGACATCGGATCGCCAATCTCTCCAGAATTCCCGGAAGATCGCCGATTTTTCACCAAACGGAAGATTCGAGCGAAGAATGAGTCCACCAACGACGCGGCGCAACACGTTCCGCCGGCGCAACGGCTCATCGGGGTCCTCGTTCGCCACCTCTTTGTGGTAGATCGAATCCGCGTGACGGCGGTAGACGAACCCTTCTTCCGCGATCGACGCGATGCCGCCCAACAGGGCGACCTGGGCCAGCATCGGTATCTCGGTATTGGCGCTGAACCCGAGGTTCAGCTTCATCCGCACCTGGCGGATGATCTCGGTTCGGTAAAGCCCGTAAACGCAGAAGAAAATGTTCGAAGTGGGAACCCGGAAAAATCGTCGACGAACCTTGGACCAGTCTGCGAGCACCGTTTCGAGCCGGATCTCCTCCAGACGAGAAACGCTGCGATTGTCCGACTCCTGCCAGATGTTGATCACATCGGTCATCGCGCAGACGACGCCGGGATTGGCGTCGAGCACCGCGACGAGCTTGCGGATGCTTCCGGGGGCGCGCAGATCGTCATCGGCCGCCCAGCAGAAATACTCTCCCGCCGCCTGCTCGAGGACGAAGGTGAAGTTATCGGTCGCGTCGATAGTCCGCGTCTGGGTTATGATCCGAAGAGCGGGATACCGGGCCGCGTAGTCCGCCAGAATCGCCGCCGTCCCATCCGTGGAGCCGTTGTCGGAAACGATGATCTCAAGCCCCGGGCAGTCCTGCGAAACCAGTGAGTCGAGGGTTTCCCTGAGATAGCGCTCGCCGTTGTAAACGGGCAAACCGATCGTCACCTTCGGAACGGTGTGTCCTTTGACGGAAAGGGATTCCTTCGCGTGATTCATCATCGGTTCGTGCAAGCCGCGTGCTCCGCGACTTTCAAAGCGGCCTCGTAGGCTCCCCGGATTAAACCATCGAGAAACCACCCCTCGCCGCTCGAACGCCCGCCGAGGTCCACGTTGGCGAAGTTGCGAATCGACTCTACCTGCCGGGCGAGTCCCTCGACGCTTTCGTTCGTTTGCACCGGAAATCCGTTCGGAATGAACTTCACATGGCCGGAGAGCAGACGCGCGTCTTCCGCGACGGTTCCCATTTCCGAAAGCTCGTCCACGGCCGTGACGATCCAGTCACTTCCCTCCATCTCGTGCGGTCCGCACATGAACTCGAGCGTTGCGGCATGCCGCCCCTCTCCGTCGTTCCGGAAGTTGGGATAAAAGGTGGCCCGGAACGATTTCAGGAGAGGTTCAAACACCGTGACGTAATGGCAATCCGTCAAAAAAGGCCTGTCGAAAACCAAGCCGGCGAGAACCGTCGCGCGCGATTGAGGGCGTGGCCCATCGAAGCCGGTGCCCGCCAGCTTGCAGAACGCCGCCGGGGCGGCGGTCCAGATCAGATGATCGACCCCGATACGGTCTCCGTTCACGAGGAGGTGTCCGACCCGATCGCCTTCCGTCCCGATGCCCTCGATTCGAGCGTCGGACCGGACCTCGACACCGGCCGCTTCGAGCTTCCCAGCCAGTTGTCCGATCCAGGTGCCGATTCCCCCGGACCGAGGATAGAGGCAGGCCCGGTGACCGCCAAATCGATCCCGATGATGGTAAGAGACCTTCGCATCAAATCGCTCCGAACGTTTCAACTCGTCTGTCGACGACGGATCGAGGACGGCAAAACGTTTCAGATTGAAGAGCCGGTTTGCCTGGTGGTGAAGGTCTTCCGAGGCGAGGCCGGTGAATTTTTTAAGGACCGGATCGAAGAACTCCGAGACCAGGGTGGGGCCATATTCGGCCAAAAGATAGCTTCTGGCGCTCCCGGGTGCCTCATCGCTCGTCCAACCGGGAGCCGACAGGAGTTCAGCAAGGCAACGATCATGCAGGTCCCTCCCAAGGGTATTCACGTCGGGATTGTCGTTCGCTTCATTGAGCACCCCGTTCCACCGATTCCCGGCGCGTAGGGCAGGGAATTCAATCCATTCGGACTCGAAGCCGCCGAAAAGCAGGTCATCCAGTTCGCCGATGCCGGTCCGGTTCGCGAAGTGGGTCCCGTAGTCGAACGCGAATCCGTCGACCTCGTAAGACCTCAGGAGCCCGCCGATCTCCGGAGCCGAATCGAGCAGCACGACATCCAACCCGCGCTTCGCCAGGGCGAGGCTGGCCGCGATACCGGGAAGGCCGGCACCGACGACGACGTGGGAGGAGTGGGATGCTTTCATGCTCCGGTCATCGCGGATCGGCGGAGAAATCCATTGGGAGCGTTTCCAATGAGGATCTTTCCGTCGAGCTCGGTATCGATGGCAAACTCCGGATTGGAGTCGAGATATTTCCTGACCGCCGTCATCGGATTGTCGCCCTTGCCCCAGGGCCGATCGACATAGAAATCCTCGGGCATGTTTTCGACGGCCGTATCAAAGACGATGCAATACCCGCCGGGCGAAACCAGGGGAGCGTATGCCTGGAGCTCGGCAAGGACGTGGGCCTCGGTGTGGTTTGAGTCGAGTAACACCATCACGCGCTCGAAACCCCGCGCGAAGTCCGCGACCCTTGCCACCATTTCCGGATCGATGCTCGAACCCTCGAACATCGCAAGGTAACCCGATAGGGGATGCGACTCGATCGCCTCGCGGTTGTGCGCCCGGATGTCGATGTCGATGCCGAGCACCCGCCTTTTCGGGTGGCGAGGGTCCACGGTCTGTCCGGTTCGGAACGCGTCGCAGACATCGAGCAAGGCCAACAGCGAGGCATGGTAGACCAGGGATCCGCCATGGGCGATGCCGGTTTCGATGATCAGGTCGGGCCGGGTCCTCCAGACGGCCTCCTGGACCGCAACCATGTCGCCGCCGATCTGTATGATGGGACGCCCCAGCCAATCGAAGTTGAAAATGTATTTGAAGGCGGAGACCTCGCGGATCCACTCGTTGGAGAGATGTGAGAGGTGATCCGACTCCCGGATCGACGCGATGTTGCGCCTCCGGTCTTCGAGAAAGGATTCGACGGGGTTCATGGTGGGGCTTAGGAGGGTTCAGTTGCTGCCTGTAGACGATCCGCGAGCGGGGCGGGACGACCGTTGATTTGGACCGGCCAATCCTTCCAGTAAACTGGTTTTGTTTCGAGATACGACGCGGCCTCTTCTGGCCCCACGCAGAAAAGAAGATCGATCAGAGAAAGGTAGGGGGTGAAATCCCCGTGCAGTTGAGGGTAAGGCCTGAGGGCGTACTCCATGTAATGGACCCGGATCCCACGGCTTTCGAAGGGCTCGTAGTCGAGATAATCCATGCCCCCGTTTCCGCTCAGATAGTCGCGCGCGACGAGGCGACGGGAGATTTCGACGACCCGGTCGGTGCCGGACAGCTCCGCGGCCCAGTCTCCCTCCGAGGATCGCTCGAACGGGACCGGGATCCCGAGAACGGATGCGATCGCCTCCATCGATCCGACGAGAAAATCGACGAGCCGGGGTGACTCGTTTCCATAGACCGGGGAAACCACTTCGTCGAACACCCTGCGGAAAAAGGGTGCCTTGCGGTAAGCCTGTCCGATCCTCGCGAGATGCTGGCACCTCCAATCCGTCGCACCCGTCAAGGCATCGCAGATGAGCTGATTCCCCTGCCCGGACCGTTGCACGGGGATGGAAAGCCACTCCGTCCCCTTCTCCGTCTTGATCTGCACCCGGGTCATGAACCCGCGGCTCGCCCCTCCCCCGCGGGGGAGTTGCACGTCATCGTAGATCAGGATCCGGTTCGCGAGAAGAAGCTGTGAAAAGAGGCCGTGCCACGGCATCAGCATCGGCTGCGTGATGACGAGGCGGGCGCCGCCCTCAGTGCTTGTAGACATAGGCGGTGAAGTCGTAAAACTTGCCGCGGCCGCTGGCGAGGCTGCTGTAGCCGTGATCGATGACGACACGGGGCGAAACCTCGTTCAGCAGCCAGGTGAGGAGTTCGACGGGATTCTGGTAATAGAGGTTTCCGACGGTGAAGTTCACCCGCGTCGACATCATGTTGAACGCGATGCCGTGGCGGCACAGCGAGAACATCTTGGCGATCACGTCCCTGGCGTAACGCTCCATTTCAGGGATCGTAAAGTCATGTTTCTGGGTAAGGATGCCATTGCAGACGAGGAAATCGTATTTTCCGGTGCCCTCGAGGTCAAGGATGTCGCCCGACGAGAAGGTGAACTCCGGATGGGTGGCACTCCCGTAGTCAACCATGGCCTCCACCACGTCGATTCCATGATATTCGACGGGCAGCCCGAGTTCCTTGATGGTCTCGGCCAGGCCGCCCCACCCGCATCCGACGTCGAGGAGTGAAGGGGTTTCGCTTCCGGCATAAAAGTCCATTTCCAGCACACGGAGCATTTTGTTGTAGCGGTGAGACAATTCGGCTTCGTCATTCCAGTCGACGCCTTTCGCCGTGGCGCCGTGTTTCGAGAAGACGTCGGCGTGATATGCCTTCAGAAGTGAAGAAATTTTATTCATTCGGGTGAAACAGCATTCGGTAGCCGAATCGGCATTGTTTTGTCAAATCAAGTAGTCCCGCACCACCTCCACGACCCGGTCCATCTCCTCGACCGTCAGGTCGTGATAACTCGGCAGGTTGACGCCGCGCCTCGTGATCGCCCGGCTCACCGGAGTCGCGTGCCTTTCCTCGAAATGCCCCGTCTCGCTGAGCGGCCAGAAGAAAACGCGACCGTCGATGTTCCGTTCCTTGAACCGCGCCAGAAGCACGTCGCGATCGAACGGAACGGTCTCATCGACGATGAAGGTGGGCATCCAGTAACCATGGGTGCGCCCGGGGGAGTCGGAGGGGTTCATCCTCACCGGCAGCCCAGCGAGCCGCTCCCGGTAGTAGGCGAAGATGGAGCGCTTTGTCGAAATCAATTCCTCGATCCGCTCCATTTGCGCGCATCCGATCGCGGCCGCGACATTGGGCATCTTGTATTTGAAACCGATCTCGTTGGGCCAGAATTGGCGCTTTTCAGCGGCGTTGCGGCCGTGGTTGGCAAGGGTGCGAACCTTTTCAAAGAGCTCCGTGTCGTCGCTCACCCACATCCCCCCCTCTCCGGTGGTGATGGTTTTGGTGCCATGGAAGGAGAAGGTCCCGAAGGCTCCCATCGAACCCGCACGAGCGCCCTCGAAGACTGACCCGATCGCTTCGGCACTGTCTTCGATTACGGGGATGCCGTGCGTTCTCCCGATTCCGCGCAAGCGTTCCAATTCACAGAGATTTCCATAAAGATGAACCGCGAGGATCGCCTTGGTCCGCGGCGTGATGGCCTCTTCGACTTTGGACGGGTCGAGACACCAGGTGTCCGGGAGCACATCGACGAGAACCGGTCTCGCACCCAGGTAGGTGATCGGGGCGGCACTGGCGATCCAGTTGATGTCCCCGAGGATCACCTCGTCGCCCGGGCCGATCCCGAGCGCCGCGAATCCCATGTGGAGAGCCCCGGTGCAGCTCGAGGTGGCGACGGCGTGCCTCACCCCGAGGTGGTCGGCGAAGGCTGCTTCGAAACGCGTGATGTAATCGTAGCAGCGCTCCCCCCAGCCCTCGCGGGCCGCATCGGTGGCGTAGGCCACCTCCCGTTCCGTGATCGAGGGCTTGGTGTAATGGATCTTCGAGGCCATTCTCAGGCGGTTCGGGCAAGGTGATCGCAAAGCAGGGGGGCCGACGCATCACGCTCCGACATCAGGGCCGGGGCGAAGGGCCACTCGATCGCCACATCGGGGTCGCTCCAACGCAGGGCACGCTGGGATTCGGGCCGGTAGTCGCCGGCGATCTGATAGAGCAGTTCGCTGTGATCCTCGATCGTGAGGTATCCGTGGGCGAATCCCGGTGGCACGAGAAGGGCCGCAGGTTCATCGGCGGATAGCTCGAAGCCGGCCCAGGAACCGAGGGTCGCCGAGCGTTTGCGAAGATCGACAAGGACGTCGAAAACCCGGCCCCGCGAGCAGCAGACCAGCTTGGCCTCGGGATCAGGCTCCGCCTGCCAGTGCATCCCCCGCAGGGTTCCGCGGTGGTGATTCCGAACGACCAGGGTTTGCGTCCATCGCGAAGGCAGGCCGAGACGATCGTAATCCCGGTCGGAGAAGGTTTTCACGGACTCTCCGCGCTCATCGCTGACGCGATCGAAGCGGATCAACCATACCCCTTCGAACGATGTCGCGGTCGTCGTCATTTCCCCCCCCCAGTTCAACAATCCCTGACTTCCGGGATCGGAATCAGAAAACGGCCACCCCCGGTCCTGAAGTCCCGCTGCTGGGCCAGGATCTCCTCGGCGAAGTTCCAGGTCAAGAGCAGCGCGTAATCGGGCTGGCGTGCCGCCAGTTCCTCCGGACCGACGATCGGAAGGTGCAGTCCGGGGCTGAAGAGCCCCCGCTTCGCCTCGGATCGGTCGGCGATGAACTCGATCGACCCCGCGGGCGGAGAACAAAAGTTCAGCAGGGTGGATCCTTTCGCCGAAGCGCCGTAGGCGGCCAGACGCCGCCCGCCTGCCTTGAGTTCCGCGATCTTTTCCAGGAGATCCTCCCTGAGACGGTGCACGCGTCCCGCCAGCGAATCGTAATAGCCGATGCCATGGAGTCCGGCTGCCCTTTCCGCTTCGAGAAGTTCGGTCACCGCGGGCCCGACCGGGCGACGCCCTCTCCAGCCCGCCCAGATCCGGAGGGAGCCTCCGTGGATGGCAAGCCGCTCCACGTCATGGATCTCGAGCCCGTGACGGGCAAAGAGAGGCACCAGGGGTGTCAGGCTGAAGTAGAAGACGTGCTCGTGGTAGATGGTGTCGAATTCGTTCCGGTCGAAAAGCTCGCGTGCATAGGGAAACTCGAGGGAGACGGTGCCCTCGGGCGCGAGCAGTTCCGCGAGTCCCCTGGCGAAGTCGTTGATGTCGGGGACATGCGCGAAAACATTGTTTCCAAGGATCAGATCGGCTTTCCGTCTCGTCGCAGCAACTCCCGCGGCGCATTCGCTTCCAAAAAACTCCACCAGCGATTCGACTCCTCTCTCCCTCGCCGCAAGCGCGATGTTTTCCGCGGGCTCGATCCCGAGGCAGGGGATCCCCCGTTGCACGAAGTTGCGGAGCAGATAGCCGTCGTTGGAGGCGATCTCGACCACGAAGCTTTGCGGTCCCAGTCCGAGACGTTCCACGAACCGGGCCGAAGCTTGCGCGGCATGCCGGAGCATCGTGTCCGAGTAAGACGAAAAGTAGAGGTAGGTGGTGAAAAGGTCCACCGGAGGCACCAGATCGGTCAGTTGCACCAACCAGCAGGACGGACAAACCTGGATCCCCAGGGGAAAGCGGGGTTCGGGCCGCGTCAGGTCCGTCTCGGCGAGCAGATTGTTGGCGAGCGGTTGGAGGCCGAGGTCGAGAACGGGATGGAGCGCGTCCGAGCCACAAGACAAGCATCGTGACACCGTCCGGGCCGCCGGCATCGGGATGGTTTCGGCGGACGTCATTGCATTCTCAAAGCTCATGCTTCAAAGGCGGCGATCTGACGATTCATGATTCCGCGCAGCTCCGACGGGGAGGCCCCTTCCGTCCGGGCCCGATACCATTCAATCGTTTCAGCCACGGCCGTGGGGAAATCCCAGTTCGGCCGCCACCCGAGAACGGCGCGCGACCGCTCGATCGAGACCGCGAGCCGGGTCGCTTCGTGGGGTGCGCCAGGCTCGGAGAGATCTTCCCAACGGCCTGGCCAGTGCCTCAAACATTCCTCGACCAGATCTCCGACGGTGCGTTCCGATTCCTGCGTCGGACCAAAGTTGAAGGCCCTCTCGCAATGCCCGGACGCGGACGGATCGGTTGCGAGCCATCGTGCCAGGGCAAGGTAACCGGATAGGCAATCGAGCACATGCTGCCAGGGACGCGTCGAACCGGGCGAGCGCACTCCAAGAGCCTGTCCGGCGGCCAGAGCCCGCACCAGATCGGGAACGATCCGGTCGTCCGCGTAATCCCCGCCTCCGATCACGTTTCCGGCGCGGGCCGTGGCGATTCGGCCGGAGACCTCGGCACCATCAAAAAAGCTGGCCCGCCAGGCCGCCGTCGCGATTTCGGCGGCGGCCTTCGATGCCGAGTAGGGATCGCGGCCCCCGAGCGCGTCGGTCTCGCGGTAGGAATAGGCCCACTCGCGGTTCTCGTAGCATTTGTCCGTCGTCACCACCACCACCGTCGCATCAGGGGATTCCGCCCGGACCGCCTCCAGCAAGTGGACCGTGCCGAGCACGTTGCTGGCGAACGTTTCGACGGGCCGAACGTAGGAACGGCGCACGAGGGACTGTGCGGCAAGATGGAAAACAAAGTCCGGGCGGGTCTCACGGACGCACTCCCGGACCCGGTCGTAGTCACCGATGTTGCCGCGCACATCCCTTCCCGGGGCAAAGGCTCCGCCTTCGCGCACGATCTCGAACAATTCCCGCTGCGAGGGCTCGGGATCGAGGGAATATCCCGAGACCTGCGCCCCGATCCCGGAAAGCCAAAACGACAGCCACGCGCCTTTGAACCCCGTGTGCCCTGTCACGAGCACGCGCTCCCCACCGAAGGTCTGACGGAATTTCTGCATTCTTCGTGCCGCTCAGGAATGGGTCGGAAAACTCCAATCTCCCGGGATATGGGTGAGCGCGTTTGCCTGAACCGCGTGAAGGTTCCGCGACTCGACGATGAATCTCGCGATCCCGGTGTAGGTGGCGTGCAGCTTGTACCTGCCCTCATCGGTCATCTCGTTGATGCCGACGGCGCAGGAATAGGGGCCGGGAGCGAGATACAGGGAGGGCTCCTGAAACCGCACGCGGTTCAAACCCGGGCGCAGGGTGAAGAGCTCACAGTGGGAGGCGAAGACGCTCACGTTCTCGCTGTTCCGGACGATCACGTTGACCATTGCCTGCCTGATCCCCGGACCGCCATCGACCACAAATTCGATTTCAAACGCCTCACCCCAGCGGGCCAGTCCTTGCCGGCCATTTACCGCCGTCATGCCATTGATGGCGATTTCCCGGAGCACCGCGCTGCCGGGCTCGTTGACCACCACTCCGGGGGTTTCTCCGGTGCTCTCCGTTCCCTCTTCAAATCCCGCGAGGTAACCGGCGACGATGGATTGCAGGTCCGCGCCGGAGTTCTGGACCCGTCCATCCTTCATCAGCACCGCATGAGTGCAGATCGAGGTGACCAGTGACATCGAATGGGAGACAAAGATCACCGCAGTCCGGGGCAGGATCTCGCGGATGGAGTTCATGCACTTGTTGCGGAATCCTTGGTCGCCGACGGCGAGAACCTCGTCGATCAGGAGCACATCCGGATCGAGATTGATCGCGATGGAGAAGCCGAGCCGGGCCTGCATTCCGGAGGAATACGTTCTAACAGGCGAATCGATCGCTTCCTCCACCTCGGCGTATTCGATGATCCGGTCGATCCGTTCATTCATTTCCCGCCTGCCGATCCCGAGGATTGCGCCATTGATGTAGATGTTCTCCCGGCCCGTCAGCAACGGATTGAATCCGGCACCAAGAGCGATCAAGGCCCCGATCCTACCCCTCAGCTCGATCCTGCCCTCGTCCGGCTTGATGAGGCCATTGAGCATTTTCAGCAAGGTCGTCTTTCCGGCACCATTGTGCCCGATCAGCCCCCAGCACTCGCCGCGCCTGACCTCGAAGGAAATGTCCCGGTTGGCAAAAAACTCGCTCTCGCGCAATTCGCGCGGAGTCTTTTCCGCCGCATCGCTCCCTCCGAAGATCCGTCGAGGGCTGAATTCGAGGAGGGTCTCGAGGACGCCGTAGTACATGGATCGCCGCAGGTTGCGGGCGTACTTTTTGGAGACCTGCTCCACCCGGATCAGGGGCAATTCCCCGAAAGGCGGAGAGGCTCCCGACTCTGCATGTTTGACTGTCATCCGTGCCAGAGCTTCCAAGGTGGTGCGGGAGACTGCCAGAGGCTCTCGAGCAATTGCTTGTCACGGAGGGTATCCATCGCCCTCCAGAAGCCCGAGTGCCGGTAGGCGGCGAGTTGTCCCTCCTCCGCAAAGCAGGTCATCGGCGCACCCTCCCAGGAAACCATATCGCCCTCGATGCGGCTGAAAACATCCGGCTCGAGAACGAAGAATCCACCATTGATCCAGCCTCCGTCTCCGGCCGGCTTTTCCATGAAGTCCGCAACCAGATCGGGATTCGCAGGGTCGAAACCCAGGGTGCCGTAGCGTCCGGGCGGCTGGACCGCCGTGAGAGTCACCAGTTTCCCCTGGGAGCGGTGGAATTCCACGAGACGCGCGACATCCACATCCGCGAGACCGTCACCGTAGGTGAAGCAGAAGGTCTCGTTGCCAACATAGTCCTGGACCCGTTTCAGACGGCCGCCTGTCAGGGTATTCTCCCCCGTATCGATGATGGTCACTTTCCATGGCTCCGACCGCTTTTCATGCACCTCGACCGAATTGTCCCTCAGGTCGATCGTGACATCGCTCATGTGGAGGAAGTAGTTGGCGAAATACTCCTTGATCTTGTAGCCGCGGTAACCTGCGCAGATCACGAATTCGTCAATCCCGAAGTGGGAATAGATCTTCATGATATGCCAAAGGATCGGGCGCCCGCCGATTTCGATCATCGGTTTGGGCGTCAAATGGGTTTCTTCGGCCAAACGCGTGCCGAGTCCCCCGGCCAGGATGACTGCTTTCATAAGGAACAAATCCCACTCACATGCCCATGCGTTCGACGAGGTGGGGTCGGGAAACACGGAACAAAAGGACCGAGACCACGCAGACCACCAGGGCGGCTCCGCCAATGGCCATGGCGGATCGCGCCCATTCCATCGACCCGTCGGTGAGCATGCCGCGGACGAACATGAATCCCGGGGTGAGCGGATTGGCCTCAAGAACGTCGTTGAGCCAACCCTCGCGGCCGAGCGGGAAGATGACCGGAACGCTGTACATGAGCACGCGCGTGATCATATTGATCCCTTTTCCGATGTCATCATAAAGTTCACCGACGGGAGTCAGGATCAAGCCGATCGCACAGGCCACCGAGAAGCAGGAGACCAGGGCGACTGGCAGGAGGAGCAGATTCGCGGTCGGGACATAGCCGACCATGAGGTAGACCGGGATGAGGGTGAGGAAACGGATCAGGGACTCGAAGGAAACCCTGAGCAGCGAAGACATGATGAAAGCCTCGGCCGGGACGTTGAGTTTCATGATGACCGACCGTCCGGCCTTGAGCCCGGCCTGGGGAGCGGTCAGGAAAGCGACGAAGGACGTCCAGGTCATCATCCCGGTGAGAACGAAGAGAATGTAGGGAATGCCGGTTTCGATCTGGATGATCTTCTGAGAACGAAGGATCACCCAGATCGCCGAGATGGAAAACGGGGGAAGCACCAGCCAGAGATAGCCCAAAAGGCTCTGGCGATGCCCGGCACGAAGGTCCCGGGTGAACAACATCCAGACGAGCTGGCGATAGCGGAACAGGTCCCGGGCGAGTCCCCGCATCAACTGAACGGGATGGCGCAGGGGGCTCTGCGGGGTGTAAACCGTCGTGGTGAGGTCCGTCTTCATCCCTGAATGGATCGATGGGCCCGCATCGTGCGGGTTCAAATCCCCCCCTTCGCCAATTCCCAGTCGGCTGCGGCCATGATCCGGACGAGTTCCTTGAATGTGACCTGCGGTTTCCAACCGAGCACCCGTTCGGCCTTGGAGGCATCACCCAGGAGTTGCTCGACCTCGGCGGGACGGAAGTAGTCGGGCGACACCTCGATGAGGACGCGGCCGGTCTTTTCGCAGAGGCCCTTCTCGTCGACCCCCTCGCCCTCGAAGCGCAACGGCAGGCCCACCGCCTCGAAGGCGTGCTCGCAGAACTCGCGCACCGTGTGCATCTCCCCGGTGGCACAGACGTAATCGCCGGGCTCCTCCTGTTGGAGAATGCGCCACATCATCTCGGTGTATTCGGGGGCGTAACCCCAGTCGCGTAGGGCACCGAGATTGCCGAGAGTCAGTTTCTCCTGCCGTCCTTCGGCGATCCGCCCGGCGGCCCGGGTGATCTTGCGGGTCACGAAGGTTTCGCCGCGGCGGGGCGATTCGTGGTTGAAAAGGATGCCGTTGGAGGCGTGCAGTCCGTAGGATTCGCGGTAGTTCACCACGATCCAGAAGCCATAGAGCTTGGCCACGCCGTAGGGCGAACGCGGGTAGAAGGGGGTCGTCTCCGACTGCGGCACTTCCTGAACGAGCCCGTAGAGTTCGCTCGTTGAAGCCTGGTAAAAGCGGGCCTGCTTCTCGAGTCCGACCTCCTTCAGCGCGTCGAGGAAGCGCAGCGTGCCGATCGCATCGACTTCGGCCGTGTATTCGGGCACCTCGAAGGAAACCTTCACGTGGCTCTGGGCTCCGAGGTTGTAGATCTCGTCGGGTCCGATCTTCTCGAGAAGCCGGTTGAGGTTGGAAGAGTCGGTGAGGTCCCCGTAATGGAGATGGAAACGCTTCTCCTCGCGCAGCCTTGCGTCGGTGTAGAGGTGGTCGATCCGGTCGGTGTTGAACGAACTGCTCCGGCGGATCATGCCGTGGACCTCGTAGTCTTTTTCGAGCAGTTGCTCGGCGAGGTAGGAGCCGTCCTGGCCGGTGATGCCGGTAATGAGTGCTTTTTTCATGAAATCGGGAAGGTCGCTTCTAGATTCTTGTCAGGAAGTCGGCGTAGGCCCGCTGCAAGCCATCCTCCAAGGGCGTAGTCGCCCTCCATCCGAGGTCCGCGATGCGGGAGGAATCCATCAGTTTGCGGGGGGTGCCGTCGGGCTTGGTCGGGTCGTTGAGGATCTCCCCCGCGTAACCCACCGCGCGGGCCACGAGTTCGGCGAGTTCGGCGATGGTCACGTCACTGCCCGCACCGATGTTCACCAACGAAGGCGGATCATCGAGGGAAAGCAGGTGAAGGCAGGCCTCGGCAAGATCGTCGGCGAAGAGGAACTCGCGCCTCGGTGTGCCGCTACCCCAGATCGTGACGGACGCGGCGCCGGAGACCTTGGCCTCGTGAAAACGGCGGATCAGGGCGGGAATGACGTGCGAGTTCTCCGGGTGGTAATTGTCGCCGAGTCCGTAGAGATTGCACGGCATCGCCGAGTGGAAGAGCCGCCCGTGCTGGCGGCGGTAGAATTCGCAGAGCTTCAAGCCGGCGATCTTGGCGATCGCGTAGGCCTCGTTGGTCGGCTCGAGCGGCCCCGAAAGGAGGGAATCCTCGAGGATGGGTTGCTCGGCGAACTTCGGATAGATGCAGGAGCTGCCGAGGAAGAGGACCCGTCCCGTTTCGAATTCATGCGCGGCCTGGACCAGGTTCGACGCGATCATGAGATTGTCGTAGAGGAAGTCGGCCGGATAGCTGTTGTTGGCATGGATCCCACCCACCTTCGCCGCGGCGATGAGGATGACATTGGGTCGGCGGGCGGCGATGAACTCCCGGGTCGCGGCCTGGTCCCGCAGGTCGAGTTCGGCGCTGGCGGCGGTGATCAGGTCTTCGCAGCCGGCCCGCTTCAAGGCCCGGGTCAGGGCGCTGCCCACCATGCCGCGGTGGCCGGCGACATAGTAGGTGAGACTGGGGTCGAGCGGGGTGGAGTTCATTCGGAAAACTCAGGGGCGGAGCCAGCGGACGATCATCGGGATGACACTGCGACCGCGCTGCTGCCATTTTTCGAGAGCCTCGATCCGGGTCCGGACGACGAGCGCGGATTCCCCATCTCCCGGGACGACCGGTAGCCGCTTGACCAATTCGAGCATGGTCGAAAGGCGATGCTGTCCATTTTCCAGACGGGGTCGGAGCCGGTTCTCGAAAAAATGCGTGACAATCCGCGAGACATTCAAGTCAGCCTGAAAGTGCTCGCGACGGTCGTCCGGTACCGGATGCGAGGTCACCGCGCCGAGACTTTTGAGCAGGGACAAACCCTGGCTGGCGCTCCCCTTGCTGATCCCGAGACGGGTCATGACCAAGTCCATGGGGAGGGGCGTCGCGGATACAAAGAGCAATCCATAGATCTGCCCGATCGAACGCGGCAGGCCGAACACCTGAACGAAGGAGACGAAGAACTCGATCGATTCCGCCTCCAAGGCGTCCGCCGCGGACATGCTACCGCCCTTGGTTGACCCTGTTTTCGGAACGGAGGGAACCGGGTCAGGCGGGAAGGTGCTGGTGAGCTCGTTCTCCATCCAGGGGTGGGCGGAGCAAAGCGGGAGGGTAGATACCCCGATTCCGGCTTTGTTCAATTAAAAATGAACTAAATCAGTTCCATGGTTCCCTTCTTGGCGGAATGGCGTTCGGGAATGAGCGCAGAGGGACGGGCCATGAGACATTTTCGCGATTGTGAAGGGCTCCTCGTCCCCTTAAGATGAAACCCCCTCGCGGGTGCCCCCTGTCACGATGCGCTTGCTGATTACCGGCGGATACGGATTCATCGGATCGAATCTGGTCCGGTTTCTCCTTTCCCCCGCCGCCGGGGAGGCCGGCCTCGCGGTGGATCGGGTGGTCAACCTCGACAAGATGACCTACGCGGCCAACCCGGAGAATCTCGCCGACCTCGCGGGGGATCCGAGGCACGTCCCGGTGGTCGGAGATATCGGGGATTCCGCTCTCGTCGCGTCGCTCCTTTCCGATCACCGCATCGACGCCGTGATCCACCTGGCCGCCGAGTCCCATGTCGACCGGTCGATCGATTCCCCGGAAGCCTTCATCCAGACCAATGTGGTCGGAACGTTCCGGCTCCTCGAGGCCGCGAGGGCCCATGCGAAGGCCTACCGGAATCCCGCCAACAATCGAGGGTTCCTCTTCCTTCACGTGTCCACGGACGAGGTCTACGGGTCGCTCGGACCATCCGACCCGGCCTTTTCCGAGTCCCATCCCTACGCTCCCAACAGCCCCTACTCCGCCTCCAAGGCCGGATCCGACCACCTCGCCCGGGCTTACTTCCACACCTACGGACTCCCGGTTCTCACCACGAATTGCTCGAACAACTACGGCCCGCGCCAATTCCCGGAGAAGCTGATTCCCCTCATGATCTCCAAGCGGCTCCGCGGGGAAGCGCTTCCGGTCTACGGAGACGGCCAACAGAGGCGCGACTGGCTTCATGTCGAAGACCACTGCCGGGCGCTGGTCGCGGTTCTTCTCCGGGGACGGCCCGGAGAGGTTTACAACATCGGAGGCCGTTGCGAGTTGACCAACCTCGAGGTTTTGAAGCGGCTCGTTTCCCTCATCGATGAACTCTCTCAGGGCACCGCGACGGACCCCGGGGATTGGATTGAATTCGTCACTGATCGCCCCGGACACGACCGCCGCTACGCCATTGAATGCGGTAAAATCGAGCGCGAACTCGGGTGGAGCCCTTTCGAGACGGCCGAGACCGGATTGCGAAAAACGGTGGCTTGGTACCTGGAGAATCAGGGCTGGGTCGAGCGCATTCTCAGCGGCACCTATCGGGGTGAGCGCCTCGGGCGGCTTCGCTGAATTCAGGCGAGCGCGTTCAAAATCGCCGCCGCGACCCGGTCCTGGTCCTCGGGGGTCACATAGGGACTCATCGGCAGGCTCAAGCCGGTCGTGGCGATGCGCTCGGCGACGGGAAAATCACCTTCCCGGTGGCCGAGGCTGGCGAAGACCGGCTGCAGGTGAAGGGGCACCGCGTAGTAGGGCACCGACGGGATGCCGGCCTGCGTCAGTTTCGCCTGGAGGGCGTCGCGATCGTCTGAAAGGACCGTGTATTGGGCGTAGACCGAGGTGTTGCCCTCGCCCACAACCGGCAGGGTCAGCGGGGCTCCGGAGAGGCGGCCGGAGTAACCCGCGGCGACGGCCTGGCGCATTGCGATTTCCTCCTCGAAGAGATCGAGCTTCGCGAGAACGATCGCGGCCTGGAGGGTGTCGAGGCGGCCGTTGATGCCGAGGACGGGGTGGAAATGCTTCCGCTGCTGGCCGTGGATGTGGATCCAGCGCATCCGCTCGGCGAGTTCGTCGTCGTCGGTGAAGAGGGCACCACCGTCACCGTATCCGCCGAGCGGCTTCGAGGGGAAGAAGGAGGTGCTCCCCACCAGCGAAAGGGCCCCCGATCGCTTTCCATGATGGGTTGCGCCGAAACTCTGGGCCGCATCCTCGATCACGGGAAGGTTTCCCGCCGCCACGGCGATGCGGTTGATCGCGGTCATGTCCGCGGTCTGGCCGTAGATGCCGACGGGCATGATCGCCTTCGTGCGATCCGTGATCGCCGCCGCGAGCTTGCCCGGGTCGAGGTTCCAGGTATCGGGTGCGATGTCGACGAAGACCGGCTTCGCCCCGATCAGGGAGATCACTTCGGCCGTGGAGATCCAGGTGTAGGGCACCGTGATGACCTCGTCCCCGGGCCCGATCCCCAGGGCCATCAGCGCGATGAGCAGCGAATCGGTACCCGAAGAAACGCCGAGGGCATGGCGGCAGCCGAGGAACCCGCAAAGGCGCTCTTCGAGTTCCTTCACCTCCGGCCCGAGGATGTATTGCCCGTGGTCGAGCACCGCGGCGATGCGGCGGTCCAGAATCGGCCGGATGCGCCGTTGCTGGCTCTTGAGATCGATGAAATCCATGGAAGCGGGGAGGAGGCGCAGTCTACCCCGACCGACCGGCCGCGCCAGCGAATTTCCGGCACCGGAGGTCTGCGAACCGTCCGCCCGGAGAGGGGCGAGGAAGCTGAACCCGGAATCAGGTCTCAGAGCCCCTGCCAGTTCGCGATGATCTTGTTCTCCAGCTGCCCATCGCCGGGGTCGGCTCCGGCCAGCGACCAGAGATCGTAGGCGGGGGAGCGGGTCAACCGGGTCTGGCCGCGGGGGAGATTCGGGGGCTGGGCGAGGTAACGGACCGGATCCCCGAACGAATCGATCACCATGTATTGCCCGCCGGCGTTGGTGGATCGCGGTTCCCGGGCCTCCCGGTTGGTGTTGAAGTCGAGCCTCTGCACGTAGATTTTCTCGTTGTTCTGGAAATCGACCTCGCCGTTCAGGTCGAAGTCACCGGAAAGATGCTTGTAGAGCACCGACGCCCCGGTGACCCCCGCCCCGTCACGGTCGCCGCCGGTCGGCTCGTTCAGCGGATAGATGCCGTTGTCGAGCTGATATTTCGAGAGCCCGTCCTCGATCTCGGCGAGGAAGGTCTTGATCTTGTTCCGGTTGATGGACGCCTGGATCCCCGGCAGCGAGCCGATGAGGATCCCGGCGAGAATCACGATGATCCCGATGACGACCATCAATTCCACCATGCTGAAGCCGCGGTGGGTGCGAAGGGAAGGAGAGTTCTTCATGCTCGGAGTGTATCGGGAAGCGCCCGGTCGCGTCAATACATGGTAAATGTTTTTACGCACCCAAGGCGCCCGGTTTCCTCCGGGACGCCTTGCGATGCCAGGGAATCCACGAAGCGGCTCTCAGCCCGCCTGGTTGTTCATTTCCGTGATGATCGAGATCATCGGCATGAAGAGCGCGATGACGATCGTTCCGACGATGAGGGCGAGGAACACGATCATGATCGGCTCGATCATCGAGGTCATCGCATCGACCGCATTGTCGACTTCATCGTCGTAGACGTCCGCGATCTTGAGCAGCATGTCGGGCAACTGGCCGGTTTCCTCGCCGACGTCGACCATCGAGATCACCATCGGCGGGAAGATCTTGCTCGCCTCGAGCGGGGCGACGACGGATTCCCCCTCGCGCACCGCCTCGTGGACCTTGTCGATGGCGTTGGCGACCACGACATTGCCGGAGGTGTCGCGGGTGATGTTGAGCGCCTGGAGAATCGGGACGCCGCTCGTGACGAGGGTGCCGAGGGTGCGGGTGAAGCGCGAGATCGAGCTCTTGAGCTGCACCGGCCCGAAGACGGGCAGCTTCAGCTTCATCCGGTCGATCATGACGCGGCCGCCCTTGGTCATGCTGAAGGCCTTCCAGCCCGCGTAGAGCACCGCGCCGATGATGAGGACGATGAGCCACTGGCTCTGCACCCAGCGGCTGATGCCGATGACGACCTGCGTGATCGCCGGGAGCGGTTTGTCGCCGAGCATTTCCTGGAAGATGCGCTCGAACCGCGGCACGATCACCGCCATCAGGAAGACGACGATGGCGACCGCGATGACGATGACGATGACGGGGTAGACCATCGCCGAGACAATGCGGTTCTTGAGTTTCTGAGCCTTTTCCTGGTATTCGGCGAGCCGGATGAGGACGAGCTCGAGGACACCGCCGAGTTCGCCCGCCTTGACCATGTTGATGTAGAGCTTGTCGAAGATCTTCGGATGCTGGCCGAGGCTCTCGGAGAAGGTGGATCCGCCCGCGACGGCGTCGGCGAGGTGGTTGATGGTGCCGGCCATGACCCGGTTTTTCTCCTGCTTCCCGAGCACGGACAAGCCGCGGAGGAGGGGGAGCCCGGCGTCCACGAGGGTGGCGAGCTGCCGCGTGAAAATCATGAGCACCTTGCTCTTGACCCGTCCGCCCACCTTGGTGCCCTTGCCCCCCTGGGCCTTCTTGGCGCGTTTTTTCGCGGCGCTGGAGACGCCGCCCTTGCCCGCGGGGACGACCTGGGTCGGATAAAGGCCGCTCTTGCGGAGCTGGCTGATCGCATCGGCCTCGTCGTTCGCCTTGATCGTGCCCGTCGTCTCCGTTCCCTTCGCATCCAAGGCGATGTATTCGAAGTTTGCCATAGTCGCTCGTTCTGTCGGTTGGTTCTGAGGTTAACGCTCCGTCGGGGTTGGTGTCGACGGAAAAAAGATCACGGATGGGTGCTTCAGGTATACTTCAGCACCTCTTCGATCGTGGTGATGCCGTCGAAGATGTTCCGGATGCCGTCCTCGCGCAGGGTGCGCATGCCGAGTTCCTGGGCCTTCTGCTTCAACACCACGGTGGCGGCGCGCTGGGCGATGAGGTCGCGGATCGGGTTCGACATGTCGAGGAGTTCGAAGAGACCCTGGCGCCCGCGGTATCCGGTGTCGTTGCACTTTTCACAACCCTGGCCGGTGTAGAACTGGTTTTCGCCGAGATCGGAGGGCTTGATCCCGAGCTGGGCGAGGACCGCCTGCGAGGGTTTGTAGGCGACGCGGCAGTCCGGGCAGATCCGGCGAAGGAGGCGCTGACCGAGGACGCCCTCGAGGGTTGCCGCGACGAGGAAGGGCTCGCAGCCCATGTCGATGAGACGGGTCACCGCACCGGGGGCGTCGTTGGTGTGGAGGGTGGAGAGGACGAGGTGGCCCGTGAGCGAGGCCTGGATCGCGATCTGCGCGGTCTCGAGGTCGCGCATCTCGCCGACGAGAATGCGGTCGGGGTCCTGGCGGAGGAAGGCGCGGAGGACACGCCCGAAGTTGAGCCCGATCGCCTCGTTGATCGGCACCTGCATGATGCCGTCGATGTCGTATTCGACGGGATCCTCGGCCGTGAGCAGCTTCGCGTCCTCCGTGTTGATGCGGCGGAGACAGGCGTAAAGGGTCGTCGTCTTGCCCGCGCCGGTGGGACCGGTGCAGATGAAGATGCCGTTCGGCTTCTCGATCGTGTCGACGATGTACTCGAAGGTCTCCGGGGGGAGGTTCAGCATCTCGAGGTTGAGGTTCACGTTCGAGCGGTCGAGAACGCGGAGCACGACGGACTCGCCGAAGACGGTCGGCAGGGTCGAGACGCGCATGTCGATCCCCTGCCCGTTGATCTCCTTGGTGATGCGCCCGTCCTGGGGCAGGCGGGTTTCGGCGATGTTGAGGGAGGACATCACCTTGATGCGGGAAATGATCGCCTGCTTCAGGTGCTGCGGCGGAGGTGCCATTTCATAGAGCGCGCCATCGACCCGGTAGCGGATCTTGAAGTCGTCCTCGAAGGGCTCGAAGTGGATGTCCGACGCCTTTTCCTTGATCGCCTGGTAGAGCACGAGGTCGACGTAGCGGATGATCGGGGCGGAATTGGTCTCGTCCTCGGCATCGACGTTTGCGAGGGCGGCGACCTCGGCCTTGAGCTCGGCGAGCGCGTCGCTTTCCCCGGCCGTGCCCTCGGCTCCTCCGGCGGTCTTGCCGCCACCGTAATAGAACTTCTCGATGAGCGCCGCGATCTGCTCCGGTGGGGCGACCGCGGGCACGATGGAGGTGTTCAGGGAGAAACCGAGCTCCTCGATGTTCTGGGGATCGAGGGGATTGGCGATCGCGACCTGCAGCCCCTGGTCGAGGAACTGGATCGGAAAACACTGGTAAAGCTTGGCCGTGCCCGCCGGGACGGCGCGCAGCACCTGTGGCGCGGGCTCGAACCCGCTGAGGTCGTAGTATTCCCCACCGATGTCCTGGGCGACGAGGTGGAACAGCTGCTCGCGCTGGAGCAGGCCGAGCTCCTCGACCGCATGGGTGATGTCGTGCTCGCTGCCGTAGGCCGCGGCGATGTAATCCTCCCGCTGGGATTCATCGATCAATCCCCGGGAAACGAGGAGGTCGATTACGCTTTCAACCGTCATATGCTCTGGAAATGGGGTTTGGGACCGCTGGACCGGTTCAGTCGCTGTCGGACATCGTCACGCGGATGACCTCGGAGGCGGTCGTCTTGCCCGCCAGCACCTTGCGGACCCCGTCCTCGCGAAGGGTGCGCATCCCCAGTTCGCGGGCGCGCCGGCGCAGGCCGCTGGTGGATTCGTCGCCGTTGATGAGGAGGCGCACCTCCTCGGTGATGTTGAAGATCTCGAAGCAGCCCATGCGGCCCTTGAATCCGGTCATGCGGCAGGTGCGACATCCCGCACCGATCTTGATCTCGGCCTTCGCGAGCTGGTCCTCGGTGAGGCGCAGCGAACGGATCTCCTTGTAGGACATTTCGCTAGGCTGCCCGCAATCCTTGCAGATGCCGCGGACGAGGCGCTGGGCCATGATCGCGCGCACCGCCGAGGCGATGAGGAATTTCTTCACCCCGATATCGGCGAGGCGCGCGACCGCCGACGGCGCGTCGTTCGTGTGCAGGGTGGAAAAAACGAGGTGGCCCGTGAGCGAGGCGTTGATCGCGATCGAAGCCGTCTCAAGGTCGCGGATCTCCCCGATCATGATGATGTTCGGCGCCTGACGGAGAATGGAGCGCAGGGCAGCGGCGAAGGTCATCCCGATCGACTCCTTCACCTGCACCTGGTTGATGCCGGAGAGGAGGTATTCCACCGGGTCCTCGACCGTGATGATCTTGCGGTCGGGTTTGTTGATCGCGTTGAGACAGGCGTAAAGCGTCGTCGTCTTCCCCGATCCGGTCGGACCGGTCACCAGGAGAATGCCGTCGGGGAGGCGGATCAGCTCCTCGAAGAGGGCCTGGTCGTCGCTGAAGAACCCGAGCTGGGGAAGACCGATCGTGAGCGAACTCTTGTCGAGAATCCGCATGACGACGCTTTCGCCCGCCGTTGTCGGGATCGTGGAAACCCGAAGGTCGAGGTCCCCGGCCCCGAACTTGGCCTGGATCCGTCCGTCCTGGGGCAGGCGCTTCTCGGAGATCGCCATCGTCCCGGTCATGATCTTGATCCGGCTCACGACGGAGGGGAGGAGCCGGATGGGGTGGCTCTGGACCTTGTGGAGGGCACCGTCGATCCGGTAACGGACCCGCATGTCCTTTTCCGTCGGTTCGATGTGGATGTCCGAGGCACGGTTTTGGTAGGCCTCCTGGAGGATCTGGTAGACCATCTTGATGATGGGTGCGTCGCCGCCCTCGCCTCCGGCCCCTTCGGTCACGGCGATCGCCTGGGCATCGAGCTTGGAGATCTGGTCCGCATCGAGTTGGGAGGCATAGAAGTCGAGGAGGCGCTGCTTGATGGCGCTGTCCGAGGCGACGACAAACTCCGGCTCCACCGTGAGGACGTGGCGCAGTGAGTCGAGCGCATCGAAATCGAGCGGATCGGTCACCGCGACCACGAGGGTGCCGCCGCCCTCCGCGATCGGGACGGCGCGGAAACGCACCGCGGAGTCCGCGGGGATCCGCGAAGCGACCGATGGATTCACGTCGAAACGCTTCAGGTCGACGTATTCCATTCCCGCGTTCTCGGCAAGGGTCTGGGCGATGGTCTCGTCAGTGAGGAGGTTCAACGCGAGGAGTCCCTCGATCGTCGATTCCTGCGACTTTTTCTTGTGCCGAACATCCTCGAGTGCCGCCGGCGAAACGTGCTGGGCTTCCTGGAGGAGTTCGAGGAGGTAAGATTCGTTGGAGTACAAGACGCGAGGGGGAGGTTGAAAGGTTCTTCCCGGGGATCATCCACTGCCGCACCGAACCAAACCTCGCCGCGACCCCATGCCCGGGGGAGGAATGCTAGTGGAAAGGACGCGCGACGGGAAGAAAAAAAAGCCGCACTCTTCAATTTTCGATCCCGGCAATCCGAAAATCGTAGCGACCGCGCTCCGTTCCGATGGCCGGAGCCAGTCGCACGGTCTCGAAGAAGTCGTATCCCTCCTTGAGATTGACCCACTCCTCGGTCCAGCGCGAACGCCCCTCGACCACCTCGTCCATGCGGCGGTCGGTGAGGCGGAAGGGAAAGAGATGCACCGGCACCGAAGGCTCCCCCTCGCGGAGGGCCGCATCGATCAGGGCGTAGACCTCGTCCATCACCGCGGGAGCGAGTCCGAATCCGCCCGCGGAACCCTCTCCGCCATGAATCATGATGTCGCTGCCACCCCGTCCGAGCGATTGGTCGAGTCGGTTCGGGTATCCGAGGTCGAGCCCGAGATGGTGGCGCGTCTCCGGACGCAGGCCTCCCGCGCGGATTTCGTAAAAGCCCTCCGGCGCCTGGCCGTCGCCCTCGCGCAACTTCGGCCCGGGTCGCCCGGCCGAGATCGAGAGCCGGTGCACCTTGAAGAGGGTGAAGAGTGGCTCATGAGAGGGTTTCATCCAGATCTCGAGTTCGTTCTCTTCCTTGAACAGCCTCAGCACCACCGGATCCCCCGCGGCCAATCCGAGTTTTCCGAGTTCCGGAGCCAGCCTCGCGACGGCTGCATCGACCAACGCGCGGGAGCGGGGGGTCGAGGACGGTTCGGTGGACGGGAGGAGGCCACCGACTCCGCGGGTGAGGCCGGTGCCGGTGCCACCGAAAAATCCCCCGACGATCCGCCGGGTCTTCGAAGCGAGCGGGTAAGGGTCCCGCTCCGCCGTTTCCACGGTGCCGGCCAACGAGACCGGCGCGCCCGATCCAGCCGGAACCCCGATCCCATCGCGAACCTGCTCGAACCAGGAGCGCGCCGCCGCGGGATCACGGTCCGAATTCGCGAGCCAATCCTGCACGAACCACGGCAGGCCCATGCCCATGCCAATCAACAACAGAAAAACGCAGCGGCGAAACATCGGACGAGTCGAAAAACTTTTTTAAAATTTCCCTGATTTTTCAAAAAATCAAGTTTACTTAACTTTTGTTCCGGTTTCGACGTCGTTTCCAAAAGCCGGTTGGAATCCGCGTCTTGTCCCCTAGATTCCCGCCCATGAACAGCACCAGCACCCACCCGCCCGCGATCGGAGTAATCGGAGGATCCGGACTTTACGAGATCGACGGATTCACCGAGGCCGAGGAAATCCGGGTCGAGACGCCCTTCGGGTCCCCTTCCGATGCCATCATCCGTGGCCGTTTCGCGGGTCGCCAGGTCTGCTTCCTCCCCCGGCACGGGCGAGGCCACCGGCTCCTCCCGACCGAGTTGAATCATCGCGCCAACCTTTGGGCGCTGCGCTCCCTTAATGTGCGCTGGATCATCGCGGTGACCGCGGTTGGGTCGCTCCGGGAGGAATACCATCCGCGCGACATCGTCCTGCCCGACCAGTTTTTCGACCGCACGAGCCGTCGCGAACATCACACCTTCTTCGGGAGTGGGATCGTCGCCCATGTCGGATTCGCCGACCCGATTTCACCGGATCTCCGCGCCCTTCTCCACGAGGCCGCCACGGGGCTCGGCAAACGGGTCCACGACGGCGGCACCTACGTCTGCATGGACGGTCCCGCCTTCTCGACCCGCGCCGAGTCGGAAACGAACCGCCGCCTCGGCTTCGACCTCATCGGGATGACCAATCTGCCCGAGGCCAAGCTGGCCCGGGAGGCGGAAATCGCCCTCGCGACCCTCGCGATGATCACCGATTACGATTGCTGGAAGACCGACGAGGAGGCCGTCAGCGCCCACGCGGTGATCGAACACGTCCAGGCGAATGCCGCCACCGCGAAGGAAGTTCTCGCCGCGGTGATCCCGAAAATCCCGGAAACCCCCGATTGGCCTGAGCACCGGTCACTCGACGGGGCGCTCTTCACGGACCGTTCCCTCTGGCCCACCGAAACCTCCAAAGCACTGGCACCCATTCTTGAAAGATTTTTAAATATTTAAGAGTCTTTTCTTTTTTGAGTTGCATGTTTTTAAATTTTTCTTAACTTGTGGGACTGTCCCGTTTGAACCGTCACCCGATTCGCGCTTGAAGACCGACATTCCTCCCGTTTTTGCGATCTGCCTCCTCGCGGCCGCGCTCTCCACGACCTCCTGTACGACCACGAAGGGCAAGAAGAACGCCGCGACGACGGCGGCTCCCACGGGTGATGCCTCCGGCGCGACCGGCTTGCCGAGTTCCTCAGGCCTCCGGGATTCCTACAACCGGGTCGAGACAAACCTCCCCTACCTGGCCCTGACCTTCGACGACGGACCGCATCCGGCACACACGCCTCGCCTCCTCGACCTCCTCAAGGCGAAGAACGTGAAGGCCACCTTCTACGTCGTGGGAACCAACGCGAAGCGCTACCCCGAGATCATGCGTCGCATCGTCGCCGAGGGGCACGAGATCGGGAATCACTCGGTCACCCACGGAAACCTCTCGAAGATGTCCGCCGACGGGGTCCGCAACGAACTCCGGGTTTGCCACGAGGCCATCGTCGCCGCCACCGGCGTCGCTCCCCGCACGATGCGCCCTCCCTACGGCGCGATCACCTCGGCCCAGAAATCGTGGATCAAGAAAGAATTCGGCTACTCCACAATCCTGTGGTCGGTGGATCCGCTGGACTGGAAGAAGCCGGGGGCCTCCGTCGTGGCCTCGCGACTCGTCTCGGGCGCGGCTCCCGGGGGAATCCTCCTCGCCCACGACATCCACGGCGGCACGATCGACGCGATGCCCTCCACGATCGACCAGCTCCTCGGGCGCGGCTTCCGGTTCGTCACCGTGACCCAGCTCCTCGCTGCGGAGCCGAGGGGCTGAAACAGACCGGCGGGAGCAGACCATTGCCGCCACCGCCGTTCCTCGAAAAACGCGGGGCTGGATTCATCCGCGATCCGTCGGGCCCGAACCGGGGCCGGACCGGAAGAGTCGGAAACGGATCCCCGCCCGCCCGGCACTCACACCAACTCCACGATGGGGCGCCCGCCGTTCATGACCATGAAATTCGGACGTCCCGTGAAGTCCTCGTAGGTCGTGTTTAGGGGAATCCCGAAATGATGGTAGATCGTCGCGGCAAGATCCTGCGGGGTCACGGGCCTCTCTTTCACGTCCCCGGCATCCCACTCGGTCTGGCCGATGACCTGTCCGTGGCGGAAGCCGCCCCCGGCGAGCATCACCGAACTGACCACGGGCCAGTGGTTGCGGCCGTCGGTGCTGCCCTGGGTTCCAATCGTGGGCGTGCGCCCGAATTCACCCATGGCGATGACGAGAACCTCGTCCAGCAGGCCCCGCTCCCCGAGGTCGGACACGAGCGTGGCGAAGAGGTGGTCGAAGACGGGCAGGAGCGGTTTCAGCCCCTTCGAAATGCCGCCGTAGGGCGGGATGTTGTCACCGTGCGTGTCCCAGGTGCCCGAGGCGGAGTGGTTGCTGAGGTCGATCGTGACAAAGCTCACCCCCGCCTCGACGAGTCGACGCGCAAGAAGCGCCTGGCGCGCCCAATCGTGAGGTCCATAACGTTCGACGACGCGGGCGGGTTCCCGGCCCAGGTCAAAGGCGGCCTGGGCCTTCGCACCGGCGACGAGATCGAAGGCCTGCTGGCCAAAGGCGTCGAGGCCTTCCATCGAACCGGCCAGATCGATGTCGGAGCGCAGGGTGTCCATCTGTTCGTGGAGGGAACGCCGGCTCTCGAGGCGCTCCATCGTGAGCCCCCGGGGCAGCTTGAAGAGATCGAGCGCCTTGTCCCCGAGGAACGGATCATGGCGTTTCCCGAGGTATCCTCCCCAGGCGATATGGGTGCGATCCTTCACATTGAGGGCCACATACGCTGGCACCTGCGGCGCGTTCGCACCGTGGTGTTTGGCGACGAACGATCCGATCGCGGGGTAGTGCTTCGCGGCGGGATTTGTTCGCGGTTCGCAGTCGGGATTCGCCGTCTGCATCACCTGATTGGGCTGATGGTTGCTGCCACGGCAAACCATCGAGCGGATCAGGGTAATCCGGTCCATCATCGCCGCCTGCCTCGGATAATGCTCGCAGAGGCGGACACCGGCGAGCTTCGTCGGGATCGTCGCGAAGGGACCGCGAATTTCAAGGGGGGCATCGGGTTTCGGATCCCACGTGTCGATATGGCTAGGCCCCCCCGCCATCCAAAGGAGAATGACGCTTTTGTGGGAACCCATGGGACGCCCGGTTGCCGCCGCTTGCGCCCGGTAGCGCAACAGATCCGGGAGTGAAAGACCAGCCAGCCCGGCGAGACCGGCCTTCAAGAGGCCCCTGCGGCTGCGAACGGTAAGCCCTTCACGAACCCGCGGATGAAACCCGGTGAAGGCATGGTGCCAAGGCCCCCGGAGCGGGGAGGAATCCCTTTCAGACATGATTTCCACGATACCCGCCGGAGCCAGTTGCGGTCAATCGCCGCGGTGCCGGGATCGCGGACCTCACCCCCGACGGCCGACGACGTTCGAAAAAATCGGCCGTTCCGCGCAAGCGCGGATTGGGCTGTTTTTCCGCTTGCCTGTCACCGCCGGATTTCCAATACTCAAAAGTCTCCTCCGGCACCCTCACTGCGTGCGAGGCCCCGGGCCAACTCCCACGAATCCTCCTCCATGTCTGACACCGTACCTGTTCTTGGCCACGTCGTCGATTACCTCTCGCTCGCGCAGGAATACAACGTTTCCGACGTTCATCTCGCGCCCTTCACTCAGCCGAAGTGGCGGCGCTTCGGCCTCCTCCAGCCCATCTGGGAAAACGCCGAGGCGCTCACCCCCGAGGACACCGAACGCCTCGCCCGCAGCTACCTGCCCGAACCCGAACTGCGGCGCCTCGAGCAGCGCGGTGACGTCGATTTCGCTTACGCCCCGTCCATCGGCCGCTTCCGTGCCTCCGTCGTGAAGACGCGGCTGGGGTGGGAGATGGTGTTCCGCGTCATCAGCACCCAGCTACGGACCATGGCGGAACTCCGCCTGCCTGACGCGATCAAGCCGCTCCTCGAATACCACAACGGCCTCGTCCTCGTCACCGGAGCGGTCGGGTCGGGCAAATCGACGACCCTCGCCGCGCTCATCAATGAGATCAACCAACAGCGGCACGACCACATCATCACGCTCGAGGATCCGATCGAGTATGTCATCGAGTCGAAGAACTGCCACGTGAATCAACGCGAGGTCCACACCCACACCGAGAGTTTCTCCGCCGCCCTCCGCGCCGCCCTCCGCGAGGACCCCGATGTCATCATGGTGGGGGAAATGCGCGACCTCGAGACGATCTCGCTCGCGATCACCGCGGCCGAGACGGGGCACCTCGTCCTCGCGACCCTCCACACCGGTTCCGCCGCCCGTACCCTCGACCGGGTTCTCGACGTGTTCCCCACCGAACAGCGCGAACAGATCCGCATCATGGTGGGCGAGTCGCTCCGGGGCATCATTTCGCAGCAACTCGTCCCCCGGAAGGACGGGAACGGACGCGAGCTCGCGCTCGAGCTCCTCGTGAACACGCCCGCCGTCTCCGCCCTCGTGCGCGAGGGCAAGACCTTCATGCTCCCCGGCGTCATGCAGACCGGCAAGAACGTCGGCATGATCATGATGGACGACGCCCTCGTCAAACTCTACAAGGACGGCGTCATCACGAAGGAAGAGGCCCTCGGCCGGGCCATCGACCGCGGCACCCTCAAGGCCAACATTGGTGCCTGATCCGGCTCCCGACCTTTTCACCCAAGAATCCATCTTTTCCCATTCTTCTCCGCCATGGCAGTCATTGACGATTATTTCCGGCACCTCATCGAGACCGGGGGGTCCGACCTCCACCTCAGCGAAGGGCAACCGCCCAAGTTGCGGGCCCACGGTGCGATCTCCCCGATCGCGGATGGCATCCTCGAGCATGCCACGATCGACTACATGCTCCGGGAAATCTGCGACGAGAAGGCCTACGAGCGCTACCTCGAGCGGGGCGACCTCGACTTCGCCTACGAGATGGACGCGCAGTCGCGCTTCCGCTGCAACTACTTCAAGCAGAACAATGGCCTTGGGGCCGTGTTCCGCCTCATTCCCACAAAAATCAAAACGATCGATGACCTCGGCGTCCCGAAGACGATCGAGAGCTTCGGCGACCTCCGCAGCGGCCTTGTTCTCGTCACCGGTCCCACCGGATCGGGCAAGTCGACGACCCTCGCCGCCCTCATCGACTACATCAACCGCACCTACGCGCGGCACATCATCACCGTGGAAGAGCCGATCGAGTTCGTTCACAACAACAAGAAGAGCACGATCTCCCAGCGCGAGGTGCCGATCCACTGTCCCTCCTTTGCTGACGGCCTCCGCGCCTCGCTGCGCGAGGACGCCGACATCGTCCTCGTCGGCGAGATGCGCGACCTCGAGACGATCTCCCTCGCCCTCACCGCTGCCGAGACGGGCCTCCTCGTGTTCGGCACCCTGCACACCAACAACGCCCGCAAGACTGTCGACCGTCTCGTCGACGTCTTCCCCTCCGACCAGCAGTCGCAGGTGCGCACCATGCTCGCGGGCTCGCTCCGCGGCGTCGTCGCCCAGCTCCTCCTCCGACGCTGCGACAAGGAAGGCCGGACTGCGGTGAACGAGATCCTCGTCTCGACCCCGGCGGTGAGTTCGGTCATCCGCGAGGGCTCCACCCAGAAGCTCTACGATATCATCACCGGCGGCAAGGAATACGGCATGCAGTTCATGGACGACGCGATCTGGCAGAAGATGCTCGCCGGCCAGGTCTCTCCGCTCGAGGCCTACATGAAGGCCATCGACAAGTCGCGCTTCCGCGCGGCCCTTCCCCCGGAGCACGCCGAGTTGGGCCATTCCGGAGGATCGGCCTCAAAGGACTGAACGGAATCGTCCTTGGTCCGACCTCCGACCTCCGACCTCCGACCTCCGACCTCCGACCTCAGGACTCTGTCTTCCTTGCCGCGACCGCTGACTTCCATCGCCACCACCCCGCGAGGAGACTGCCGATGAGGCTGTGGTAGACCGCGCTGATGGCGCAGGGCACCGGGGCGGCCGTGCCGGGAAAGCTGCTCCGGGCGAGGTGCGTGCCGAGTCCCGAATTCTGCATTCCCACCTCGATCGAAATGGTGCGGCGGTCGGATTCGGGAAGCTTCATCATCCAGGCCGCGACGTAGCCGAGGGCGAAGCCTCCGATATGGAGAAGCGCGGGCGCGGCGAGGAGCCGCCAGCCCGATCCGAGGATGAGATCGCGGTTCTGTCCAATGATGCTCGCGACGATGAGGACGATCGCGATTACCGAGACCATCGGTGCGACCGGAGCGACGCGGCGGCTCGTTTTCGGAAAATACTGGTTCAGGATCAGGCCGGCGAGGACGGGCACGAGGACGACCTTCACCGTGTCGAGGCAAAGTTTCCATGCGTCGATCTCGACGAGCGCCCCCGCGAGCCATTTCGTCAGCAGGGGGGTGAGCACGATCGCCGCGAAGGTCGAGACCGTCGTCATCAACACCGAAAGCGCCACGTTCGCCCGGGCCAGGTAGGTGATCACGTTCGACGCGGTGCCGCCGGGGCAGCAAGCCACGAGGATGAGTCCGGCCGCGAGGCTCGGGTCGATCGACGGGAGCCCGAGCAACATCGCCACCCCGTAGCCGAGCGAGGGCATGATGAGAAACTGGGCCATTACCCCGATCATCGCGGCCTTCGGCAGGGTCAGGACGGAGCGGAAATCCTCGAAGGTCAGGGTTAGTCCCATCCCGAGCATGATCACGCCAAGGCCCCACACGATCCAATCCCCCGCAAACCAGGTGAAGGCTCCCGGCCACACCAGCGCCAGCCCCCCGCAGAGCAGGATCCAGAGCGGGAACGCCGCGGTGAAAAACGAAAGCACGCGCGCCATGACGCACCAGTGGCCGCGCTCCGATGCCTTGCAAGGGAAAAGGCGGCGACCGGTCCGCGAACCCGGAAGCGTGGCCCCCCTGGCGTCACCCGCCTCTTTGCGCGATGGATGTGTCGGCCCCTTCGTGCGAGACTGGATCGAATGTTGGGTTTTCTCCGTCCGGCCTGGTTGATCGGCCTCTCCTACCTCGCGATGGTCCCCGCCATCGCGCGGTCGGCCGGAGGTCCGGTCGTGTTCTCGCGCGATGTGCTTCCGATTCTCTCCGATTCCTGTTTCCAGTGCCATGGACCCGACGCGAAGGAGGGACGGAAGGGCGACCTTCGTCTCGACGACGAGGCCGATGCCAAACGCGAGCGGGACGGAGATCGTGTCATCGCCGCGGGGAATCCCGAGGCCAGCGAACTGGTCCATCGGCTCCTCTCGACCGATCCCGACGAGCAGATGCCCCCTCCCGAGCTGGGGCGCCCCCTCTCCACCGCGCAGATCGACATCCTGAAACGATGGATCGCCGAGGGCGCCAAATGGGGAAAACACTGGTCCTTCGAACGCATCGAGCGACCCGCCGTGCCAGAGACGAACGGGGGCCGACATCCCATCGACGCCCTCGTCCAGCGCGGACTCGATGCCGCCGGCCTGAAACCCAATCCCCCCGCCGATCCCGCGACCTTGCTCCGCCGTCTTTCCCTCGACCTCACCGGACTCCCGCCGTCATCGGTAATCGGCAATCAGTCATCAGTCATCAGTGGCCGGGAAAATCCGAATACCAGTCACCGATCACCGATCACTGATCACGATTGGTCTGTGATCATCGATCAACTCCTGGACAGCCCCCACTATGGCGAACGCATGGCGTGGGACTGGCTCGACGCGGCCCGCTACGCCGATTCGAACGGTTACCAGGGCGACAACGAACGCACCATGTGGCCCTGGCGCGACTGGGTCGTGAAGGCCTACAACGAGAACCTGCCCTACGACCAGTTCACGATTCGGCAGCTCGCGGGCGACCTGCTTCCCTCGGCGACGCAGGACCAGGTCCTCGCGACCGGCTTCAACCGCAACCACATGATCAACGGAGAGGGCGGCCGCATCGCCGAGGAGAACCGCGTCGACTACGTCATGGACATGACCGAGACGATGGGCACGGTCTGGCTCGGGCTCACCCTCAACTGCTGCCGCTGCCACGACCACAAGTTCGACCCGCTGACGCAGGCGGACTATTACCGCTTCACCGCCTTCTTCAACCAGACTCCCGTGACCGGAGCCGGCGGCAATCCCCAGACCCCGCCGATCCTCGAAGTGGCACCGCCCGAGGCCATCGCCGCCCGCGACGCCGCGCGCACGGAACGGAACGCGGCCAAGAGCCGTCTCGACCGGGCCACCGTGGCGGAAAAGGCGGAGCTGGAGAAAAAAGCGGTGGAAAAGTCCGCGACGGAAAAGGCAACGGCATCCAAAGCGGAGGCCGAAAAGGCCTTCCAGGCGGCCGAGGCGAAACTCAAGTCTCTCGACGACGCCATTCCGAAGGTCATGGTGATGGCCGATCAAGGCCAGCCGCGCAAGACCTTCCTCCTCGACCGCGGCCTCTACAACGCGCCCGGAGCAGAGGTCGCCGCCGCCGTTCCCGCGGTGCTGCTCGCGATGCCTGACAAAGCCCCAGCGAACCGTCTCGACCTCGCCCGGTGGCTCGTCTCGCGCGATCATCCCCTCACCGCCCGCGTTGCCGTCAACCGGATCTGGCAGATGCTCTTCGGGATCGGACTCGTCAAGACGGCCGAAGACTTCGGCGTGCAGGCCGAGTATCCGGTGCAGCGGGAACTGCTCGACTGGCTCGCCGCCGAATATATCGAATCGGGCTGGGACACGAAGGCGCTCCTCAAGACCATCCTCACCAGCGAAACCTACCGGCGTTCCTCCGTGATCGCCTCGCCCTCCGATTTCGAGCGCGACCCGGACAATCGGCTTCTCGCCCGCGGCGCCCGCTTCCGCATGCCCTCTTGGATGATCCGCGACCAGGCCCTCGCCGTCTCGGGATTGCTTGAGGAAAAACAGGCCGGATCCTCCGTTTTTCCCTACCAGCCCGAGGGCATCTGGGACGAAGCGACCTTCGGCAAAAAAACCTACCGGATGAGCGAAGGTTCCGATCTCCATCGCCGCAGCCTCTACACCTTCTGGCGCCGCATCGTCGGTCCCACCGAGTTCTTCGACACCGCGAAACGGCAGGTCTGCGAGGTGAAACCCCTGCGAACGAACACGCCGATGCACGCGCTCACGACCCTGAACAGCCCCACCTACGTCGAGGCGGGACGCTTTCTCGCCGACGCGGTGCTGGGGTCGCATCCCGACGAATCCCACCGCTTCCAGACCCTTTCCCTCCGACTCCTCGGACGGAACCCGGTGGATGGCGAAACCGCGATCTGGAAGCGCAGCCTCGAACGGGCCAAGGGCAGTTTCTCCGAAGATCCCGCGGCGGCCGGCAAACTCCTTGCCATCGGTCGGGCCGGAAGTTCACCCGGACTCGATCCCGTCGAGCACGCCGCCTGGACCGCGCTTTGTTTGAATCTGCTCAATCTCGACGAGGTTTTGACAAAGGAGTGACACGGACAAATGAACCACAGTCATCCCATCGGTTTGCGCTGACGCAAGCCCGCGCCTGATTTGGCGGTGTTTCGGGGCGGTTTTTCCGGGAGGGTCGATTGCGGGTTTTTTCCGTGCGGGCCCGTTGGCGAGTGTTGGCGGGCCGATGCTGTCCCATGAGGCCACCGTCTCATGCCGTCCCGTCGATGGGACGGCTTTCGCGTGCGGAATCATGCTGCCGCGGGGGGCGGGGATGCGCCCGCTCTTCAGCCGCTGGTCTTCCATCCGCGATCCGTTGCCGCCGCGCTCGGTCGGATCGCGTCATGCGGACCCGCCGCATCGTCCTGACGAAACCACACGTCGAAAGAGGTGGAGAGGCCGATCTTCGCGGCCTCCTCCCGGGGGAATCGGTCGGCCTGCACGAAGACGCAGCGGACGACGCCGTCGCCCGAAAGCAGGATTTGGGCTTTGTTGAGAAGGCCGATGTTGATGAGAACCTTCGAGCCCGCAAGCGGTTCGGGCAGGGCGAGCAGCAGTGTGTGTATCGACGACGACGAGAAGTCCCGATGCCATCACTCCACATTCGCGGAGACTGGAAAAAGAGGATCGAACCCGGTGCATTCCCGCGGTCCACCCGCTACGGTCGGGCGCGGGAAGCGCGATCACGTTCCCGGGCGGATCTGCTTGCCGCGTCCGGTGTCGCTTCTTTAAATGGGAGTCGAATTCAGCCTCCCGACATGTCCCCTTTCCCGATGACCTTCCGCACGATTGTTTTCCTGTCCTTTCTTTCCGCCACGGTCGTCCCGGCGGCAGATCTCGTCCTGCTCTCGGACGGCAAGTCCGACTATCAGATCGTCGTCCCCGACCGGCTCGAAACGCCGGCCCTGACCGAGGGTCTCGCGCAGACGGCGCGCCTTCTCCAGACCGCCTTCGAGGCGAACGGGGCGGAGGTGCCGGTGGTCGCGGAGAGCGCCCGCGACGCCTCGCGGCCCGCGCTCTTCCTCGGTGCCACGGCCTTCGCGAAAGCCCAGGGGATCGACCCCACGGCCCTGCGCGACTGGAGCTACGTGCATCGTGCCGTCGGACGCGATCTCGTCATCGCGGGGCACGACCATCCGGCGCGGGCCGCGACGGACAATGCGCGCCGCCCCAACTGGGACCGGATCGCCACGGCGAAAGCCGCGGTCGATTTCGCGCGGCAGTATCTCGGGGTGCGGTTTCTCTATCCCGAGTTGCCCGGCTACACACCCGTGGCGGGCGCGGCGAAGATCGACCTGCTCGCCACCCCAGCGATCGAATTCCTGCCGGTGAAGACCGTCACGGTGCCGGAAACGCTGAACGTGAACAAAACCCCGCTCCTGCGCGTGAACAGCGCGCATCCCGCCGGCGGATCCTTCTACGACCTCGCGCACAACCGCTTTCCCCGCGTCGACGAGCAGTTCGGCGGCCACACCTGGGAGCGGGCCGTGCCGGCCGAACTCTTCGCGGAGCATCCCGAGTATTTCGCGCTCATCAACGGCGAGCGGCTCAAACCCGAGGGCGGCAGGGCGCAATACTGCCTTTCCAATCCGGAGGTGCGCGAGCGCATCCTCCGCGACATCGCGTCCTTCTTCGACCGCGGTTACCTCAGCGTCGACCTCGGCCAGCCCGACGGCTTCCGCGAATGCCAGTGTGCGGACTGCGAGGCGCTCCACGGCACGGGCAAGGACTGGAGCGAGAAGATCTGGATCTCCCACCGCGAGATCGCCGAGCGTCTCGCGAAGTCCCATCCGGGAAAACAGGTCACGATGATGAGCTACATCCTCACCGCCGAGCCCCCGAAGCGCTTTTCGAAATTCCCCGAAAACACCTCGGTGATGCTCACCGGCACGAACGAGGAGGACATCGCCCCGTGGCGCGGGATCGAGGTGCCCCGCGGGTTCACCGGCTACGTCTACAACTGGTGTCCGAACCTCGCGACGCGCTACACGCCGATGCGGACGCCGGGCTATCTCGAGCGGCAGGTGAAGCGCCTCGCCGAAAACCGGATCCAGTCCCTCTACCGCGACGGTCCCGGCCAGCTCTTCGGACTCGAGGGGCCCGTCTACTACACGATGGGCCGGATGTTCGACGATCCGGAGTCGAACCACGCGAAGGACCTCGTCCCGGAATTCTGCGAGGGCGCCTTCGTGAATCCGGGCATCGCCTTCTCGATGCGCGCGTTTTACGAGGAGCTCTACCACGCCATCGCCCTCTATTCCGACCACATCGGCACGCGCACCGACGTCTGGACCTACAAGCTCCTCCCCACCGACGCGCGTCCGCGCAAGACGGTGCAGGATCCCTTCCAGCTCATCGCGTTTCTCTACACCCCGCGGATGCTCGCGACGCTCGAGGGGCATCTCGCGCAGGCGGAGAAACTCGCCACCGCGCCGAAGGTGCGGACCCGGCTCGCGCTCGTGCGCACCGAGTTCGACTACCTGAAACACTTCGCCCGCGTCGTCCACCTCCACCAGGCCTGGCAGATGCTGCCCGACGGTCCGTCGCTCGAGCGCCTCCTCGACGCGATCGACGCGCGCAACGCATTCATCGAAACCCTCTATGCGAAGGGGCACCAGCGGGAATGGAATCACGTCCTCTTCCCCTTCCCCGGCCACGACGCGAACCACCTCCGCCTCGCCTACGACGGATACCAGGAACCGTATGCGAACACCTGCTTCAACTGGGACACGAAATCGATGCGCGGCGCCACCCCGCCCGGGCCGAAACGGCTCACCGTCGCGAGGACGGCCGCGACCCTGACCCTCGACTCACCCGAATGGCGGACCGTCGCGGCGCAGGAGCTGACCCTCGTCCCGCCGCTCCACACCCTGCCTCGGACGACGACGATCCGGCTGCTCCACGATGGAAAGGCCCTCCATCTCCTCGCCGAGGCGCAGCTCGGGGAGGAGACGACCTTCGAGGCCTACCAACGGGACCGGCCCCTGAGCAACCAGGAGGCGATCGACGTCTACCTCGCCCCGAATCCCTCGCAGCCGCTCTCCTACCGTTTTCTCCAGGGAGCCAACGCCGCCACGAAGTACGACGCCCTCAACGGGCGGATCACCGATGTGATGGATCCGCGGCACGGACGCGACGATCCCACCTGGAACGGCGAATGGACCGGCGAAACCCGAGTCGATGCCGCGAACCGCCGCTGGATCGCGCATCTCGTTTTTCCCTTCACCACCCTAGGCGTCGAGCCGCCCGCGAAAGGGATCGTCTGGCGGGCGAATTTCGGGCGGAACCACCGGCTTCCACGGGAGACGATCGACCGCGCGATCTGGTCGTCGTCGCTGACGAGCGCGAACCTCGACGACGTCGCGGTGATGGGCGAGCTGGTCTTCGAGTGATCTTCATGAAGCCGCTGCCTTTTCTCCTCGCCCTCCTCCTCCTCCTCGCCGTCCCGGCCTTCGGCGAACTCACGGACGCGGAACGCGAGTTGATCCGCCAGCTCGGCCCCGGCACTCCGGAGCCCATCCCCCTCTGGCCTGACAAACCTCCCCAATTCCTCGAGAACGCCGCGCCCGAGGTCATCGTCGAAAACCAGACCATCCAGAGCGTTTCGATCCCGACGATCACGCCCTACCTCCCGCCGGAGGACCAACGGAACGGCATGGCCCTGGTCGTCTGCGCCGGAGGCGGCTACGGGGGGCACGCCTGGAAAACGCACGTGGTCTACGCCGCGCAGGTCTTCAATCCCATGGGCGTGGCCGTGATCGGGCTCAAATACCGGACCCGTCCTCCCCACTTGTTGAAGCACGAGGGCATCCAGGCCCTCACCCTCCTCGACGCGAAACGCGCCCTGCGCCTCGTGAAACACCGCGCCGCGGAATGGGGCCTCGATCCGGAGAAGATCGGCGTGGCCGGCTATTCCGCCGGAGCGAACCTCGCGATGAACCTCGCCGCGAACTTCGACGCCGGCGATCCCGACGCCGCGGATCCCGTCGAGCGGCTCAGCAGCCGACCCGCCTTCGCCGTCGGACTCGGCACCTGGCATTGGCGCAAGCCGGAGAATCCCTTCGTCTTCCGGAAGGACCCGCCGCCCGTCTATCTCGTCCACGCGACCACTGACAAGCCCGTCGAGATCGCGGAGAACATCGTCGCCGACCTGAAGGCGCTCGGAGTGCCCGCCCGTCTCGATCTCTTCGAGGAGGGCGGACACGGCGTCGGCAACCTCATTCCCCAGCGGGTCAAGGCGGGCTTTCCTCCCGCGAAGTGGCCGCAGTTGCTGATCGAATGGCTCGCCGAAGACCCGGCGGGTCAGGCCACGGACGGAGGGGCGAAACCCTCGCGGTAGGTCCGCGAGAGGATGGTCTGGTTCGCTTCCTCGTGGTTTTTGAACCGGTAGTTCGCGGCATCCCACTCCAGCTCCTGGTTCGGGAAACGCGTCGCCTTCGTCGCGAGGAGACAGGGCTCGGTGATGCGGCTGCCCATGTCGAACTGGGTCCAGAGCGGCTTCTCGTCCCCGAGGCAGCAATCGGCCCAGTCCTTCCAGTGGTTGCGCGGTCCGACCTCGGGGAGGGGCTCGTTCTCGACAAGCTTGCCCTTGCGGTAGATCTCGAAACGGCCGTCGGGCTCGAGAAGGAGGGCGCCTTCCTCACAAACCACCATCGTGCAGGTGCCGGTGATCTTCGAGACGGGCAGTCCCAGCGCGGCGAAGGAGGGGCGGATGTTGCTGTCGGCGTAGGTGACGACGAAGCGGTCGCGGGCGAATTTGTCGCCGCCGGGGTAGACGAGGGTGGCGCGGTTGTAGCCCGAGTGGCACTCGTTCGAGGGTTTCATCGTGTCCGTCTGCACGGTCAGGGGAGCGGGCAGGTCGTAGGCGAAATAGAGCACGTCGATGAGGTGGCAGCCCCAGTCGGCGAGCATGCCGCCGCCGGTCTGCCAGTAGGAACGCCAACGGCGCGGGTGCAGGTCCTCGCTGTGCGGCATCGCCGCGGTGAGCGGGCCGTTCCAGAGATCCCAGTGCAGGGTTCCGGGCACGGGCGTGGCCGGCGTGACGGGGCTCCACGGATCGACGAAGTAGGTGCCGCGGCTCATCCCGCCGGTCCAGATGTGGGCTTCGACGGGGCGGCCGAGGCGGTTGGATTTCAGCAGTTCGACCGCCTGCATGCGGCCCGTGGTGCAGGCGCGCTGGTTGCCCATCTGGGTGTAGAGACCGGGCCGCGCCTTGATCGCTTCGCGGATGGTACGGAGCTCGTCGAGCTGGTGCACGAGCGGCTTCTGGCCGTAGACATGCTTCCCGTGCTTCAACGCCGTGACCATCATGGGACAGTGGTGGAAATCGGGCGTGTCGACGATGACGGCGTCGAACTGGTCGACGCGGTTCGCGAAGGCCTCGCGGTAATCGGTGAGGTGCCAGGCGCCGGCATATTTGTCCTTCACCTGCTTGAAGGCGGTCTCGTCGACGTCACAGAAGCCGGCGAACTCGACCATGGGATGACCCTCGAGACCCTTGCGCTGCATCCCGCCGATGTTGCCGGTGCCGATCTGGAAGATGCGGAGCTTGCTGTTCTTGTTCGTCGCGGCGCGCACGACGGCGGCGTTCGAGACGAGGGCCGCGCCACCGAGGGCGGCGGTGCGGAGGAACTGGCGGCGGGAGGAAAACGCGGACGGGGAAGGGACGGGGCTGTCGGGGTTCATGCCTCCGAATCTAGCGGGACGCGCGGATGAAGGCGAGATTCTTTTGCTCGCGTCATCGGGGCGCGGTTGGTTTCCCGGCGGGGCCGGGAATCGGTTCACTCCCATTCCCGCACCTTCGCCGCGGCGGCCTCGTGGTGCCGCTTCTCGGCGGTCTCGTCGGCGAGGACCTCGCGGCAGAGGGCAACCGCCTCGGTCTTGCGTCCCGCCGTAGCGTGGGCCTCGGCGCGGGCGAGGAGGGTCGAATGGCGCCACGTTCCGCCGATTGTTCCGGTGTCGATCCGCGCCAGCTCCGCGAGGGCCTCGTCGGTCTGCTGTTGTCGTGTCAGGACGCGGGCGACGCCCTGGACCGCGCCGAGTTCGTCGGCGCCGCCGACGGTGGCCGCGTCCCCGTAGACGGCGCGATAGGAGGCGAGGGCCGCGGTGTCGTCGTGAAGCAGCAGCTCCTGCGCCTGGCCGAGGGCGAGGTTCAGGCTCTGTCGCATCCGCGGATCTCCGAGGAGGGGAAGCGACCGGGTGTAGTCCTCGACCGCACCCTCTCCATCCTTCATCACGGCGCGGGCGCGGCCGCGCAGGAGAAGGCCCTCGCCGCGTTTCCAATAGGGCCATGCCGCGAAGTCCTCGTCCTTGAACTCGACGACGACGACGGAGGATTGGTATTGATCGAGAAGGCCCTGGAGCCGCGCCGCTTTGCGCACCGCCTCGACCGGGATGCGGGCCGCGATTTCCTCTGCCCTTGTGAAATCGCGGAGGGCCCGGGCCGAGGCTGCGGCCTGCTCGAGGACGGCGGATTGCTGTTCCTCGGTGAGGGCGGTTTCGAGGGTCTTTCCGTCGGCGAGGACGAGGAACGCGGCGATCGCTTCCTCGTGTTGGCGCGCGCGCGCCAGCTCCGTCGCGGCGTGGAAGTCGGTGAGGAAGTCGCCCTTCAACTCCGACGCCTCGAAGGTGTGGGAGCGACCGTCGAAGAAGTGCGCGAACTTCATCGGGGCGTGGAAATTCGCGACGCCGGTGGGCGAATAGGCGCTGTGTTCGGTGCCGTCCTCGCGGATCCGCTGGCGGCACAGATTGACATGCCAGGGCAGGCTCTCGGTCGGCTTGCTGCCGATGACCTGATGGAGCGGGTCGTTTTCGTCCTGGGTCACGGGGATGCGGATCTCCACGGTCCAGAATCCGTCGCCGGTATGGGTCGCGACCTCGGCCTGGGAATCCCAGCCATACCAGGCCTCGCGCGGGGCGGAACGGTCGAGGTCGGCGACGGCGCCCGAGGGAGCGACGGCGATCTGGTAGTAGGAACGCGCCTCGGTCTCGAGGAGGATCTCGATGCAGTCGCCATACCAGAGGGCGGAATCATCCTCCTTCGTCGTGCCGATGTTGGGCCGGGCATCGGGCTCCTCGCAACGGATCGCGAAACAGACGCTGCCGGCCTGCCATCCGGCCTTGAAGGTGGTCGCGTGGGCCGGAATGCGGCCGGTCTGCAATTCGCGGAAGCTGCCGGTGGCGGAGACGGGCGTCTTCTGCCAATAGGCGTCGTCGAGTTTGCCATCGATGACGATGCCCTCGGCGTCGCCGACGAGGCGCACCGTGGGAACGAGTCCGCGCTTCTGGCCGAGCTGCACGCTCTTGCGGCGCAGGCCGTCGAGGTAGTCGTCGATCAGCGCGATCCGTTGCGAGAAAACGGAATCAGCGGGAGCCTTCGCCTTGGCCGCATCGAAGCGCGAGAGAGCTTCGTCGGCGAGGGTTTTGTCCTTTTCCATCGCCGACCAGTTCGCCTCGCAGGATTCGAAGAAGGCGAGCATCTCGCGTTCCGCCGGACCGTAGAACAGGCGGCAGTATTCGCGGAAGAGCGCGTCGACATCGGCCTCCTTGCCGCCCCAGTACATCCGCGCGGTGAAGTAGACGGGAAAGTGATTGTATCCGAGCGCTTTCTTCGCGAAGTCGGGTCCGAGGCTGAGCCAGATGTCCTCGCCCATCGAGACCCCCTTGGTCTCGTTGATGGACGCGCCGATCGTGTGGGGCACGAACGAGGGCAGGTACCAACCGCGGTCGGTGAAGGGGTAGTTCTCGAAGACGAGGAGCGGCTGCGAGGTCTTCGCGAGCCAGTCCTCGCGGAGTTTGCGGAGTTCGGCCTGTTGCCCGGGCTTGTCGGCGGTGGGGCGGCGTCCGCCGACGATGCAGACCTGCACGTTGGGCTCGAGTTTCGCGATCTTCAGCGGCGGCGAGGTATAGGCCCCGTAGGCGCAGTTGAGGATGCGTTTGTCAGGGTGGGTCTTGCCGACCTCCTTCGCGACGCGGTTGACGAAGTCCCACACGTAGTCGGAAAGATGGCCGCGGTCGGCGCGGGCGGGATCGTCCTTGCCCGCGCAATCGGGACACTGGCAGATCGCAGTGTAGCCGTCGGGCGGCATGATCGAGACGGTTTCGAAATCGTAGTGGTCGAACTGCGCGCGCGCCCAGCGCACCGTCTCCTCGAAGAGCCCGGGATGCGAATAGCAGAGCTGGTTCTTGCTGTAGCCGGGCGTGTAGTGCCGCTTGCCTCCGTAGAGGGCGAACCACTCGGGATGCTCGGCGAAGACAGCGTCGTTCCCCGTCATCGTGTCCATGCCATGGGCGACCTGGAGTTCGTTGGGATCGCGCAGTCCCAGCCGCATCGCCCAGCGCGCCGTCTCGGGACCGTTCGTGCCGAAGCGCACGTTGAAGCGCCGCACCGCGAAGTCGGGCTTCACGGTTTCATCGAGCGGGGGAACCGCGACCGTTTCCAGCCGAGGCACGACCTCGCCGAGTTCTCCCGGGAAATACCAGCGCATCCCCAGCCGGGCGAGCAGGCCGCAGACCGCGTTGTAGCTGCCGCGCTCGTCGAAGCCCCAGATTTCGAGGAATCCGTTTTTCTCCGTCGTCGCTCCCTCGGGTTTGCCGAGATCACCGGGAAGCCTGAGGCGGTGTTTGTACATCGTCGCGTTCGGGACGCCCCAGTTTTCGCCGGTGATCGCGTCCCACTGCGACTGCAGTTTGCCGGTGCGGATGGCGTCGTTGTTCGGCGCCCAGGGTTCCTTCGGGACGAAATCGTTGTTGTCGCCGAGGAAGGCGATCCAGTCCGCTCCGCTCACGAGGCGATAGGCACCGTGCCCGAGGCCTTCGGAGTCCAATCCGAGGGCCTTGGTGTGGGGGCTTTCCCCGACAAAGAGCTTCACGATCTTCCCGCCGGAAGGCGCGGTGCGGATGGGCAGACGGGTGCCGGAGATCTTGGCGAGACTCTCCTGCAACTCGTGCGCGGCGAGACGGACGGAACGCTCGGGCGCTTCCGCAAGGATGATTTCGGCCCGGGGTTGACCTTGGTCAATGAGCACGAGATCGGCGGATCGGGCGGAAGTCGCCAGCAAGCTCACGAGGGCAAGGGAACGGAGACGGGGGAAGGTCATGAGGGAAGTGTCTCCCATCCGCCTCCGGCAGGACAAGCCGAATGCTCACCGCGGGATTCACGCAAGCGCGCGGGTCTCCCGACCGGAGCGATCCGGACGGGCTGGGAATGAATGGCGCGGAACGCTGCTCACGGATCCGAAGCCCGGTCAAGAAAGTTCGGTGGAGGAGTTCTCGGGTCACCCGATCGCAGCCTCGATCGCGAAATTTCGAAAGGATTCCGTGACTTTTTGTCTGGATTCTGAGATTTTATGGAAAATTCAATCGGTCCGTTCACCCCGCTCCTGCAATCCGACTCCGAATCCATGAAATTGCTACCCCGAATCACCTGCCTTCGGTTTTTCCTCGCAGCCCTGCTCTTCCTGCCGGTATCGCTCCGGGTATCGGGCAAAGACCTGGATCAAGACCGACGGCCCAACGCCACCGATCCGGATGTGGACAATGACGGGATTCCGAACGGTAAGGACCGCAATGTCGACGGCGGACGGTGCCGGAAAGGACGGTTGAAGGGACGCTACATCGGCGATCGCCTTTCCAATGGCAGCCGGGGCGAACTCGACATCGACGCCGACGGTCGCCGCGACGATGCCGATTCGGAAAAGGACATGGACGGGGACCGCCTCTCCGATGATTCCCCAAGGGAGGATGACATCGACGGGGATGGACTCGACGATGATTCCGACGAGGAGGACGACATCGATGGCGACGGTCGCTTTGACGATGATGAGGACGAGGACGACATCGACGGGGATGGACTCGACGACGATTCCGACGAGGAGGATGACATCGACGGAGACGGTCGCTTTGACGATGATGAGGACGAAGACGACACCGACGGGGATGGCATCGATGACACCGATGACGTCGATGACGACGGCGACGGAGTCGATGATGAAGATGACCTCACAGCCTTCCCGGCGGAAGCGGTCGGTGAAAGGGATGCGCCCGCTTCGCCCTCCGGGCCCTCCGGTCAGTTCGCCTGGGGCGGCGATCCCGGGACCCGGTTTCCCGGCTTCGCCTCTGCTCCCGCCGTCCCGCCTTTTTTGGATACGGATCCCTTGCCTGGATCTCGGGTGTGACACGAAGCCAGCGCTTCGTCCGGAATCCAAATTTCAAAAAGCCAATCCCGGTTTCGGAGGAGGGAATGGGACTTTGTCAGGGAGCTTCGGCTCCCGCCACCGCCTTCGCCACCGCGAAGTCAACCAATTCGCGGCATTGGAAGAAGCCGGACCAGAAATTGTGGCCCTGGCCCTCGATTCGCATCACCTCGATGACATCTCCGGCTCCGGCCGCCTCGTAGATCATCTCCAGTTTCCCAGAATTGGCGTCGAGAGGAACCACGGTGTCCTCGGTGCCGTGGATGATGAAGACGGGAATTCTCGCCTTCGCGAGGACGGCGGCGCGCCGGATCGGGTTGAGCTCTTCCTGCCGGGCTTCGAGTTCGGCCGGGGTCAGGTCGTAAGCCGGAGACGCCTTCGCGAGACCAGGATAGGTCGAGTGATCGTAGACCGGATAAATCCCCGCGATGCCCGCGATCCGGTCCGGATGGGCGATCGCCCAGGAAGCCGCCCAGAGCCCGCCACGGCTTCGGCCTAGCAGAACCGGTTTTTCCGCGTAACCGTCCGCGACCATTTTCCGGTGGAGGGCCTCGAACCAAGGGAACGCCTTCGGGCTTCCATAGGCCTCGCCCACGTCGATACCTGCCACGGCAATGCCGGCCTCGAGGAAGCGCTCGTGCATCCACCGCTCGGCTTCGTCGGGGTAGGTGGGCAGGGTCGGAGCGTAAAAAATCCAGGGCTTGGCTCCCGAGGTTGCTTTTACGGTCGTTGCCTCCGGCACCATGCGGAAGGCGGACCGTCCCTCGAGGTCGAAGGTCTCGGCGCGGATCAGGACCTGCTTCCGCTGCGGCTTGGCCGCTGCCCGTGGGTCGGCTCCGTCGCCGCCCTTGGCCGCCGCCTTGCCCTTCCCTTTTCCATTCCCCTTGGCCTTTGGCACCACCTGAGCCGGATTGGTTGCCAGATCCGCAGTGGCGAGGGCCGTGAATTCGGCCGTGAGCCGGTCCCACTCCGCGACGAGTTCGCGCAAGGTCTTCGCCTTGGCTACGGCGAGGTCGGTGGATTCGTGGCGATCGGTGGCGAGGTCGTAGAGTTCCCAGGGGCCGTCCTTCGGCGCGACGGCCTTCCAGTTGCCCCGCTGCACGGCCTTGTGTCCTTCGTGAAACCACCAGAGCAAGTCATGGAGCGGCCCCGTATCCCCGGCAAAGACCGGGACGAGGCTTCTTCCCGGCGCGTGCGGCGCCTGGGCCGATGGTTTCACTCCCGCCAGCTCGAGCAGGGTCGGGACGATGTCGATGACATGACCCGGAGTCCGGCGGACCTCGCCGCGGGCCGCGATCCCCGCGGGCCACGAGACGATCAGTGGGGTGGAAATGCCCCCTTCGTGCGTCCAGGTCTTGTGGCGGCGGAAGGGGGTGTTGGCCACCGTCGACCAGCCCGGCCCGAGGCACAGATAAGTGCCCGCCGATCCCGGCGGCTGCGTGGAATCGTGCCCGTCGTCGCGCACCATAATCTCGGCGCTGGCCCCGTTGTCGGAGAGGAAAAGCACGATCGTGTTTTCGAGCCGCCCCATCGCCGCGATCTGATCGAGGACGCGCCCGAGCTCGACGTCCATGCGGTGGACCATCGCGGCATGCACCGACATCTTGGCGGATTGGAAGGCTTTTTGTTTCTCTGTCAGGCTCTTCCACGGCAGGGGCCGGTCGACCTCGCCGTCCCCGAGAATCGCGAGCGCTTCGGGAAAATGATAGGGCGGTCCGAGTCCGGTCTCGGGGCGCGAGAGCCCGCCGTCGAGAAGACCGAGACCGCGGATCCGTTCCCACCGCCTCGCGCGGACCGCTTCCCAGCCCGGCGTGTAGGTGTTTTGATAGAGCGCGATGTCCTCGGGGAGGGCGTGGAGGGGGAAATGCGGGGCGGCGAAGGCGAGATAATGGAAAAAGGGCGCGTCGGCGTGGCGTTCCGCGTGCTCCTTCAGCACCTCGATGGCATGGTCGGCAAGGGCGGTGGTGCCGTAGTAGCCGGAGCCCTTCTCCACCGGGGGCAGCTTTTCGTCATCCTTGAAGTGCGCCGCGGGATGGAAGAAACGGCCCTGATCCTTCAGGTAATAACTCCGGTCGAACCCCTCCGCCACGGGCATGCCATCGACGTGCCATTTGCCGGTTTGATAGGACCGGTAGCCCGCGGGCTTGAGAAGCTTGGGCAGGAGCTGGGCCCAGGACGGCCGGCGGTTCTGCTCCCCTCCGCCGCCCCGCACTTCGGGAAGGGCGTCGCGGTGGATCTGTTGAGGATAATAGCCGGTGAGGAGCGCCCCCCGCGTCGGCCAGCAGCGCGAGGTGTTGTAGAACTGGGTGAAGCGGAGCCCCTTCTCCGCAAGCCCGTCGAGGCGCGGGGTGGCGATCTCGCCACCGTAACAGCCGAGGTCCGACCAACCGAGATCGTCCGCGAGGACGAGGAGAATGTCCGGGCGCGGCGCGCCGTGGATGGAGGAAGCCAGGGCGAGAGAGAGAAGAACGCAAAGACGTTTCATCGGGGAATTCGAGGGTAACGTGTCCCCTGAACAGAAAAAGTCTCGTCTTTTCACCGCTCGCGACAAGGAGGATCGTGGCCGGCACCGGCACCGGCACCGGACGCTCGCGCGGAAGGCCCCCGCCAAGCCGGTCCCGGAAAAGAGGTTGTCAATCCCGCCACGCTCTGCTCCGTTGCCATGAACACGATCCCATGAACGAACGAACCGCTTCCCTGCTTGCCGGGGGCCTCGTCCTGCTCGCGTCAGCTCTGACCTCCTGCAAGACTCTCGTCGGCCCCGACTACGGCGGCCCCGGGGGCAGTATTCCCGACGCTTGGTCGCGCTCGGTCCTCCACGATCTGGAAAACGGTTCCTCCTCGCTCGCGGGGTGGTGGAAAGGCTTCAACGACCCCGCCCTCGACATCCTGATCGAACGCGCCCGGGACGCCAATCCCAATCTGAAGGCCGCCCTCGCCGGGATCGCCGAAGCCCGCGCCCAGCGAGGCATCGCCCGCAGCCAGGGTCTGCCGCAGGCCAACGCCGACGCGGTTCTGACCCGGCGTCGCACGAGCGAAACGCTGATCGGGCCGATCTTTCAAAATCCGGCAAGTCTCTATTCGACGGGCTTCGACGCGGGTTGGGAGATCGATCTTTTCGGCGGCATCCGGCGTTCCGTGGAGGCGGCGGAGGCGAATGTGCAGGCCCGCGAGGAGGCGTATCGCGACGCCTTGGTGACGCTCTTTGCGGAGGTGGCGCTGAACTACGTCGATTACCGCACCCTCGAAGAGCGCATCGCGGTGGCGAACCGTAACATCGCGGCCCAGCGGGAATCGGTGAATCTGACCAAGGGCCGCCTCGAAGCCGGCCTCGTGCCGAAGATCGACGTGACCCAGGCGGAGACCAACCTCTCGCTCTCTGAAGCCGCCATCCCCCTGTTCCGCGCGCAACTGGCCGCGGCGAAGAATCGGCTCGCGGCGCTGACGGGAGGCTTTCCGGCCTCGGTCGAGACGGTCCTGGCGGGCGCGCGGGGGATTCCGGTGCCATCGGCGGGGTTTTCGGCGGGACTGCCCTCGGACCTCCTCCGCGCCCGGCCCGACATCCGTCGGGCGGAACGCGAGTTGGCCGCCCAGGTCGCCCGCATCGGGGTGGCGGAAGCCGAACTCTATCCCCGCCTGACCCTCTTTGGAGACTTCCACCTCGAGACCGCGAGGAGCGGAGATCTTTTCGACAGCGCGAGCCGCAGCTACAGCTTCGGGCCCTCGTTCCGGTGGGCGATCTTCAGCGCGGGGCGGATCCGCAACGAGATCTCGGCGCAGGAAAGCCGGGCTCTTGCCTCGCTAGCGAACTACGAAAACACGGTGCTGGCTGCGGTGGCCGAGGTGGAAACGACCATGGCGGCGATCGTGAACGAACGCGATCGCCTCGGTGACCTCGGTCGGGCCGTCAACGCGACCCGCGAGACGGTCTCCCTCATCAAGGACAACTACGAGAACGGGCTGGTCAGTTTCCAAAACGTGCTCGACGCGGAACGGACGAAGTTCGACACGGAGGACACCGAGACCTTCAGCCGCGGGCAACTGGCAGGTTTCCACGTCAGCCTCTGCAAATCGCTGGGCGGTGGGACGGAATGCGAGTATATCCCCTCCACGGGCGGGGAGGTCCGACCCTACTTTCCGTGGAAGCCGGTGAAGGAAAAGACCGCCGCGGTCGGGAAGGTCGCGGCGAAGCCGGAAGCGGCCGCGGCGAGAGTGGATTGACCCGGACGCGTGATCGACGATCCGCGGTGGGGGGGAATTTCCCGTCGAGGACTCAGTAATCGATGCGGACGCCGATGAAGGGGCCGTGAAGGGCGGCGTCGTAAAGGAAGGCGCCGCTGGCGTATTCATTCTGGTAGTAGCGGTAGCCGACCTCGACGCAGGTGCGCTCGGTGAGGTCGGTCCCCAAGGCTCCATAGACATTCCAGGCCAGGTCGGAACTGACTCCGAACCCGCCGATGTCGCCGCGACCGGTGAGGTAGAGTCGATCGTTGAGACCGACGCGGCCGCGGAAGCCGATGAACGGATCGACCCACGCTTTCGAGGCGTGGAGTTCCTCGTCGGGAAGCGCGGTCTGGATGCGGCGCTCGATTGCCTTGGCGAGATCGGCTTCGGCGCGGGCGAGACGCCCTTCGACGGCGGCGCGGGCACCGGCGCGTGCGGCACCTACGGCCGCGGAGGCGCGGGCACGGGCGGCCTCGATCTCGGCCTCGACCTTGGCATCGACATAGTCGCGGATCGCCCGGCGCAGGGGGGCGTGATCGAAAAGCCGGTCGCCAAGGTCGGTCCGACCCCCGCCGAGACCGCGCTCAAGGTGGTCGCGAAAGGGATCACGGAATCCGCCGTTGCGGTTGAGGACCGACTCCTCGAGCGGGTTCTTGCGTCCCTCCGGAATGTCGGCCGCGGGCACGGAGAGGCCGGCGGTGAGGGATGCGAGTCGCCGCGCCACTTCCTGACGCACCGTCGCACTGGCACGGTCGATGATCTCGGAACTCAGGTTCCCGCTGGTGGTCCGCACGCCGACGGAATCAACCGTCATCGACAGGTCCGTGCCAAGGTAGGTGTAGCGGGCCCCGGCGAGCAGTTCGATCCAGGCACGCTCGGTGTCGAGGATGCGGTAGGTCAGGGCACCTTCGGCGAGGACCTGTTCCATCTCGATCGAGACGGTGGAGAGGAGCGGACCGGGGGTGGGTCCTCCCACCACGGTCTTGGTATAGATGCCCTCGAGGATGAAGCCGAACCTGCCGTTCCGCCCTTCGATCGAGGCGGCGCCGAGAATGCCGAGGTTGTCGATGATGTCGCCGAAGCTGTCATCGATCGAGCCTTCGACCCCGCGCACGCCGATCGTGCCCTCGATCCCGGCAAGCCATCCCGGAGCAACCATGGTGAATTGCCAGCCGGTCTCCGGAACGAGTTCGGCGGGTTGCTTGTCGAGGACGGCCGTGGTCTCTCCTGCATGGAGGCCTGCCACCCCCGCGACCAACACGGAGATTGAGGCAAAGAACGGGACCACGGCGGGACGGGAAAAGGCAAAGGAGACCATGGGACAAGTCGGATCTCGGCAAGGTAACCGGAAGCACCGGAATGGCGAGGCGATTCACCGGCAAGAAGAGCACGATTCGTGTGGATCCGCCATCCGAATTGCGAACGGACGGCCCCACGGGGTTAGACCGGGGGCCCGGAGCGGCTTCAATCCAAAGGGAAGGGCACGACAGATGCGGCCAACCTGATGAGGAATTGTGCGGCCCTCGTCTCACCCCCCGCTCCGGGATCGCGGCGGCGGCCGCTCGGAAACCCGGTTGTCGAGGGGCGGCACTGCGTGCTTTTCCGAAACGACTCGCCATCCCGCCCTGTTTCGTACACCTTGCGTCCTTGCTCCCTCTTCCCGATGAAAACGATCCCCCCGATTCTACTCTTCGTTCTTTCCCTGGCGACTGTGACAGCCTCGCAGCGTTATGATCTCGAACAGCGCGCCAGCGCGATCGACCCGGCGGCGAAGGAGCATCCCGCGATCGATTTCGTCTTCACCGACGAGAAGGGCAAACCCGCCGATCTTCAGCACGCCTCGGTCGATCCCCGCGTTCCCTCCCGGGGGCGCCTCGTGATCTGGCTGATGGGCCACAGCCGAGGACTCGCCGAAAGACTCTCGGGTTATGGGCTGCACTACGTCCAGGTCAGCTATGCCAACCGATGGTTCTCGAAACTCACGAAGGACCAACTCAACCAGGGCGACACGATCGGAAAGATCCGTCTCGAGGCCGCCACGGGCGAGGATCACAGCCCCCTCGTCGAGATTCCGAAGCCCGACGGATTGAAGGAACGCGCCCTGCAGTTCGTCAAATGGCTCGATCGGGAGAATCCGGAGGGCAATTGGAAACAGTTTCTCGCACCCGGAGGGAAGGAACTCGACTGGGACAAGGTGATCCTCTCAGGCATCTCCCACGGCAGCACGACGGCGGCGCGCTTCGCGATCCATCAGAAAGTCGATCGGGTCGTGATGTTCTCGGGCCCGCGCGACAACACGGAATCCTGGCAGGCCCTGCCCTCCGCGACCCCTTCGAACCGCTACTTCGGATTCACGCATGTCCTCGACGGGGGCTGGACCGCGGACCATTACTGCCGCTCCTGGCAGCTTCTCGGCCTGAACCGTTTCGGTCCGGTCGTGGATGTCGACGCGGTGAAGCCGCCCTTCGGGAACTCGCGACGGCTCGTCACCAACGCGGACGTCAAGAACAACGCCGGCCGCGCCCACAACGCCTCCATTCCCGACGGGGCGGCGGTGAAGGATGCGAACGGGAAACTCATCCACGAGGAGGTCTGGCGCTACCTCTTCACTCATCCGGTCGGGGAAACGGGGGAACCGGTGCCACCCGACGCGGATTGCGAGATGGATCAGGGGCCGAAGTGAGGGGATGCGGTGCGATCGCGCCGGCGATTCCCCGGGGCGGAAGGCGGTGGAGAACCGCCTCCCGCCGGGAGAGGGAATGAAGACCTATTCCTTCTTGAAGGTGAGCCCGGGGTCGCCCTCGGGGCTCCCGGCGAGGAGGAAGTGGAGGGTGCCGTTCTCGTTCAACTTGATGTCTCCGACCATTTGGACGTCGTCGTCCTTGAGCACGAGGAGGCCGTCCTCGTCGAGGGACCATTCCCCGCTGAGGACCTCGCCCGCGGAACCCTCGTAGTTCCACGAAAAGGTCCCGATGGCGGTGAGGGAAAGGGTGATGATCTTGTTCTCGGCCGACGGTGCCTTCCAGATCCCATGCAGATTCGCGGCCTCGATGGGTGTTTTGTCAGGCTCGGCGGGTTCCGGAGGAGTTGCGTTGCCGGACGACGATTCCGGCGCGGAATCTGCCAGGAGGGACTTCAACTGGAGCGAGACCGTGTCCTCCGGTTGCAGGGTGGCGACGCGGTCGAGCATTGTGTAAGCCTCGGCAAGGTTTTGCCCGACCAAGTAGTGGTATCCGAGGAGGAAATGGGGGCTGGCGTCGTCCGGATGGGCCGCGACATGATCCTCGAGCTTGCGGAATTGCTCCGTGTAGCGGTCGGGATTCTCGTAGAAGCCGATCATGGTTTCCCAGTCCCAGCCCGGGCCCGAGGCAAGGACGGAATGCAACACTCCGGTCGCTTCGCTGTATTTGCCGAGGGCGAAAAGATTGAGGGCGCGGAATTCGTGCAAGACCTGGTCGCCCGGAGAATGGGAGATCGCCTCATCCACGGACTTCAAAGCGGCGATCGGGTCGTCGGCCCTGAAGGCGGTGCGGGCGCGGTCCATTGCGGCGGCCGATTTCTCCGCGGCGGTCTCCACCGCCTCTTCCGTGCCCGGCTCGTGGTTCGCCGCAACCACGGTGATGGGCTCGGCATAGCGGATGATCGTCGTCGAGGTCGTTACCGGCGGCGCCACGTAGGGATTGTAATAGGTGTAGTAGCCCGTGTCGTAGGCGAGACGGCCAAGCGTCCAGCAGGACAGCCCCCATGGCACGAACGAGGTCGGGGCGGAGTAGCGGATGCCGTATCCGGGGGGATGGAAGGAATGGACGGGGCGGGCGTAGTAGGCATATCGCGTCGCCCAGAGATCATTCCAGCCGTAATCCCAGCAGCCGTGGTGCCATGAGTGGTTGTAACGGGACCCCCACCAGGGGTTGAATCCCCAGACCGAGGGACGGTAGGCGTAGTTTACCGAATCGCAGAAGCTGTTTGCCACGAAGGGAGAGCGTTGCGGCTGAAAACCGGCGTGACGCCAGATTCCGTAACCGCCCCCGCCGGCTCCATTGCTGCCGACTCGGAAATTGTAGGCTCCCGCGCCCCCGCTGCCCCCGCTGCCCCCGCTGCGAATCAACGAGTCGCCCCCCCGCGGATCGACGAAACTCCGACTGGCCACGGTGGTGATTCGGGCGGCTCGTGGTCCGGCCGATCCGCTTCCGCCGCTTCCGGCCACGACCCGGCCCGGAGGGATCCGCCCGGCCATCGTTCCGGTGGCGGGTCGGATGCTGGAACGAGGGGCCGTGCCGATTGTGCGAGGGGGAGTGATCCCCTTGCCCGCAATCTGGGCCGAGGGCTTGGGTGCGCGGACGACGGTTGGGGCGATGCTGCCTTTTGAAACCAATGCCTCCGTCTTGCCGGTGCCGGGTTTTGGGACGGGTTTTGGGACGGGTTTAGAGGCCGGGACCGGAACGCTCGGCGCGGTCGATGTGGTGGAGGATCGATTGGCGAGGGAAGGCGACGGAATGGACGCCGGTTTTGATACTGGCTTGGAAAGGGGCCTGGGGACGGCAGGAACCACCGCCGGTCGCGGGGGAGTCGCCGCGCGGGTAACAATCGAGGGTGAAACAGTCGAGGGTGACGTTTTGACCGCAGGCTTCGAGGACGGCCGCGGCGGCGGCGAGGCGCTCCGTGTCGGGCTCGATCCTCGGGAAACGATCGAGGGCGAGGGTTTGGAAGCGGGCTTGGCTACCGGTTTGGAGGTGGGTTTTGGAACGGGTCGCGAGGCAATCGAAGGGCCACGGGATGACGATGACGAGCGCGGAGGCGAGGCGCGATGGATCGGGGAAACACTCGGGCGCGGGGTCACTCGGGAGACAACTGGTGCGCTTGGCGGCTGCCGCATGGCGACGGGAGGCCGGGACGATGGGGGAGCTTTTGCAACGCTGGGCCGGAAGGGCGGTGCGCTTGGTCTCGAGGGAGCCGGACGAGGGGCCGGCGCGGACCGTGCCACGGACTTGGAGGGTTCGCCGGAGTTCCGCGGATTCCCCCTTCCCTGCGCTTGGATCGACAAGGGTTCCAGGGAGAACATCAAAAAGGCCGCCGCGCAGGCGGCGAACCAGTGGGAGGTTTTGATCATGGTCGCAGGGGGGCAGGTGGAGACGCCACCGGTGGCCCATGGAGTGAGACGCCCGTCACGGAAGAAATATTCAAATGATCTTCAAAATCGTCACGCAAGCGTGGGATTTTTGCCAAACCAAATCCGTTCGTTCTCCTTTTCGACCGAGGGGGAACTCGCCAAACGCCGGGCAACACGTTACTCTCCCCCGATGAACGAGGTCGCAGAGGAAGACGAACGGCACATGCGCGAGGCGCTCGCGGCCGGCGCGCAAGGACTCGGCACGACCAGTCCCAATCCTCCGGTCGGGGCCGTCATCGTCCGGGACGGCGAAATCATTGGACGCGGCTGGCATGAGCGGGCCGGCGAGCCGCATGCGGAGCGCCACGCCCTCGGTGACGCCGAGCGCCGCCACGGTCCCGGAGCCTCCCGCGGGGCGACGCTCTATGTCACCCTCGAGCCCTGCTCCACCCATGGCCGCACCCCGCCGTGCACCGATGCGATCCTTTCCTCGGGGATCCGCCGGGTCGTGGTCTCCGCGACCGATCCGAATCCCGCGCACGCCGGAGCCGGACTCGACCTGCTCCGCAAGGCGGGGCTTGAAGTCGTCACCGGAGTGCTCGAGGAGGAGGGCCGCGACCTCATCCGTTTTTTCTCGCGGCACATCACGACGGGAATGCCCTGGGTCATCGCGAAGACCGCCGCGACCCTCGACGGACACACCACCCTGCCGGAAGAAATGGGGCCGTGGATCTCCAACGAAGCGGCGCGGGACGACGTGCAATTCTGGAGACGGCAATGCGATGCCATTCTCGTCGGAGGCGAGACTTTCCGGCGCGACAATCCCGCCCTGACCCTCCGCGGACACTGGGCCGAAGGCCGGCCGCAACCGTGGCGCGTGGTCCTGACCTCGGATGTCGATCTCCCCGAGACCCATCAACTCTTCCACGACCTGCATCGCAACCGCACCCTCGTCCACGAAGGCATCTCCCTGCGCGAATCCCTCGTCCGACTCGGGCGTCTCGGGGTGACCTCGGTCATGATCGAATCGGGCGGGCGCCTTCTCGGCCACGCCCTCGCCGAAGGACTCGTCGACGAGGTGATCCTCTACCTCGCCCCGATTCTCGGAGGCGGCGATACGCGGCTGATCCCCGTCGATGGGCTCGTCGCCCGTCTCGAACGGGTCGAGTATCTTCCCATCGGCGACAATCTCCGGGTGCGGGGACGCGTGGCGCGGTGAACGGAGCCGGGACCGGCCGCCGCCCCCCTCCTCACGCCTCCAATCGCGCGAGGAGATCCTCGGTCGAGACCGCGTCGCCCTTCTTCACGAGGATCTCGGTCACGGTTCCGTCGGTGTTCGCCGAGATCGTCGTGAGCATCTTCATCGCCTCGAGGGTGATGATGGGATCGCCGGCCTTCACCTTCGTTCCCACGCCGACGGCGAGGTCGGTGACCATTCCGGGCATGGGGGCGACGACCTGGAGCGGATCCTTCGAGTCGCCCTTCGGCTTGGTCACCGCGTTCTTCGGTGCGAGCGACTTGTCGAGCACCTGGGACTCCCGCGGCATGCCGTTGAGTTCGTAGAAGACATTGCGGCGGCCCTCGTCGTCGGCCTCGCCGATGCCGATCAGCTTGATGAAGAGCAGCTTGCCGTGGTCGATCTGCACCTCGATCTCCTCGCCGATGGAAAGCCCGTAGAAGAAGGCCGGAGTCGGGAGGCCCGAGACGTCCCCGTAGTTCGCGAGGAACTGGTCGAAGTCCGCGAAGACCTGCGGATACATCAGGTGGCTGTAGAGATCGTCGTCGTTGGCGGGGCGTCCCAGTTTCGCCGCGACCGCAGCCCTCGTGGCCTCGAGGTCGAGGGGGGCGGCGAGTTCACCCGGCCGCTTCGTCGTCGGAACGCGGTCGCCGAGGACCACCTTCTGCACGTCCTTCGGCCATCCTCCGTCGGGCTGGCCGAGTCCGCCCGAGAGCATGTCGATGACCGACTCGGGGAAGTCGTGGGAACCGGGGGTGAGGTTCGGAACATCCTGCGGGCGGATGCCGCGGGTGATGAGATACATGCACATGTCCCCGACCACCTTCGAACTCGGCGTCACCTTGATGATGTCGCCGAAAAGCTGGTTCACCTCGGCGTAGGTGCGGGCGATCTCGGGCCAGCGGTGGCCGAGGCCCATGGCGTTGGCCTGCTCCTTGAGGTTGGTGAACTGACCGCCGGGCATCTCGTGGAAATAGACCTCGGCGGAACCGGCGCGCGGGGCGGTGTTGAACGGCTTGTAGAACTCGAGGACCTCCTCCCAGTAGTCCGACATCTCGTTGAGGGCATCGATGTCGATGCCGGGATCCCGCTCGTGTCCGCACAGGGCGGCGCAGACGGAGTTGAGGTTCGGCTGGCTCGTCGAGCCCGACATCGAGGCGATCGCGAGGTCGGCGATGTCGACGCCCGCGTCGGCGGCGGAGAGCACCGTCGACGCGTTGATCCCCGAGCTGTCGTGGGTGTGGAAATGGATCGGCAACCCGATCTCCTCCCGGAGGGCGGCGACGAGCTTCTTCACCGCGAAGGGGCGGCAGAGGCCGGCCATGTCCTTGATTGCGAGAATGTGGGCGCCCATCTTCTCGAGCTCCTTCGCCTTCGCCACGTAGTACTTCAGCGAATACTTGTCGCGCTTCGGATCATCAATGTCGCCGGTGTAGCAGATCGCGGCCTCGCAGATCGCGTGCGGCTGGTCGCGCACCGCCTCCATCGCCACGGTCATGTTGGGGAGGTAGTTGAGCGAGTCGAAGATGCGGAAGATGTCCATCCCCGAGGCGGCGGCGTGCTTCACGAAGCCGGCCACGACATTGTCGGGGTAGTTGGAGTAGCCCACCGCGTTCGATCCGCGGAAGAGCATCTGGAAGCAGAGGTTCGGGATCTTCTCGCGGAGGTCGCGGAGGCGGTCCCAGGGGGACTCCTTGAGGAATCGCATCGCCGTGTCGAAGGTGGCGCCGCCCCACATCTCGAGACTGAAGAGGTTCGGGGTGCGGTGCGCCACGGCCTCGGCGATGTTGAGCATGTCGATGGTGCGCATCCGCGTCGCGATGAGCGACTGGTGCGCGTCGCGCATCGTCGTGTCGGTGATGAGGAGCGGCTTCTGCTCGCGGATCCACGCGGCGAACTTCTCCGGTCCGAGCTCGAGGAGACGGTCGCGCGAACCCTTCGGCACGTCGCCCTTCACGTCGAAGTCGGGGACGCGCGCGGGAGGCAGCACCTCGGCGGGACGATAGCCCTTGGCCGTGGCGTTGCCGTTCACGGTCACGTCGCTGAGATAGGAAAGCAGCTTCGTGGCCCGGTCGCGGCGGGGCTGGAACTTGAAGAGGGCCGGATTCGTGTCGATGAGGCGCGTCGTCGCATTGCCCGAGCGGAAGGTCTCGTCGAGAACGACGTTCTCGAGGAAGGGGATGTTCGTTTTCACCCCGCGGATGCGGAACTCGCGGAGGGCGCGGTTCATGCGCTGGAGGGCGATGTCGAAGCGCGGACCCGAGGCCGTCAGCTTCACGAGCATCGAATCGTAGTAGGGCGTCACGACCGATCCCGCGTCGCCCGCACCGGCGTCGAGACGGATGCCGAAGCCCGCCGCGGAGCGGTAGTTGATGATCTTCCCGTAGTCGGGAGCGAAGCCGTTGGCCGGATCCTCCGTCGTGATGCGGGCCTGCACGGCGTAGCCGTTGCGCGGAATGGCCTCCTGGGCCGGAATGTCGATCTCGTGGCTGAAGAGCGAATGCCCCTGGGCCACGAGGATCTGGGAACGGACCAGGTCGATTCCGGTGATCACCTCGGTCACGGTGTGCTCCACCTGGATGCGGGGATTCATCTCGATGAAGAACCATTCCTTCGAATCGATGTCGTAGAGGAACTCGACCGTGCCCGCGTTGTTGTAGCCGATCTCCTTCGCGAGCGCGACCGAGGCCTCGCAGAGTTCGTGGCGGACCTTCTCGTCGAGGTTCACCGAGGGGGCGATCTCGATCACCTTCTGGTGGCGCCGCTGCACCGAACAATCGCGCTCGTGGAGGTGGACGATGTTGCCGTGCTTGTCGCCGAGGATCTGCACCTCGATGTGCTTGGCGCGCCCGACGAAGCGCTCGAGGAACACGGCCGGATTGCCGAAGGCGTTTTCCGCCTCCGTCTGGGCCTGGTCGAGGAGACCGTCGAGCTCGGACTCCTTTTGCACGACCCGCATGCCGCGACCGCCGCCGCCGAAGGCCGCCTTGATGATGAGGGGAAATCCGATCTCGCGCGCGATCTTCATCGCCTCGGCCCGGTCCGTGACCGGTTCCTCGGTGCCGGGCAGGGTGGGGACGTTCACCTTCTTGGCGAGAGCCCGGGCCGAGACCTTGTCGCCCATCGCGTCGAGCATCTCGGGATCGGGCCCGATGAAGGTGATGCCGGCCTCGCGGCAGGCGCGGGCGAAGTTCGGATTCTCCGAGAGGAACCCGTAGCCCGGGTGGATCAGGGTGACCCCCTTGTCCTTGGCGAGATGGATGATGCCCTCGATGTCGAGGTAGGCCCCCACCGGACCCTTTTCCTTGCGCAGGCGGTAGGCCTCGTCGGCCTTGAAGCGGTGACGGGAAAAACGGTCCTCCTCCGCATAGATGGCCACGGTGCGCAGTCCCAGCTCGGTGGCGGCACGGAAAATCCGGATGGCGATTTCGCCCCGGTTCACGGCCATGAGTTTCACGGGCTTGGAGGGTTCCTGAAGGGTGGTTTCGGACATGGGGCGCCATTATAAACGCGCGCTTCCCGTCGGAAAGATCGTTTTTCGCGGAAACCCGCCAAGAGTCGATGGCTTTGTGTCGGATTCCGCCGTGTTGGCGCAGACCGGCCGGGAGGTTTCACCGGGCTCATCGTTTCTTACAAAAATTATTGCAATTATAGTAAGGATGTGTTAAGTTCCCCGCAATCTCCACGATCATGACCCTCGAGTCGGCGATCTTCCTCACCACTTTTTCGTTCTGCCACGTGTTTTTCCCGGGGCATCCGACGCCGTTGCTGCTGGCGACGGGCGGGATGGGCATGAGGAAGGCGTGGCAGTTCACGCTGGGAATGGCCATCGCCCACGGCCTCCTCATGGCCCTCGCCCTCGGGGTCGGCCAGTTCTTCCTCAAGATGATCATGGAGGTCTGGCCCGATGGGAGATTCTGGATCAGCCACGTCGACATCCCGATCCTCCTCATCCTCGGTTGCCTCCTCCTCCGCGAGGCCTTCCGCAAGGGAGGCGAGGTGGAGCGCGCCCAGAAGATGCTCGATCCGAAACGCCCCTTCCTCACCGGAGCGGCGATCGGCTTCATCCCCTGCCCCGACACGATCGGCTACGCGATGATCGGCGCAGGCATCGGGATGAAGGGACTCGCCCACACCGCGACGGCCACCTCGATCGTGTTCCTCGGCACCGCCCTCGGCTTCTGCAGCGTCACCGCGGTCGCCTCCTTCATGCCGAAACTCGTCAAGAGCCCGAAACTCGGCCCGGCGATCTGCCTTGTCACCGCCGTGCTCTGCTTTGCCAACGTCACCTGGAGAACCTGGACCACCTGGAAGGATTGGGTGTGATGGTTACCGACCCTACCCTATGAAGTACCTCCTCCTGCCCTGTCTGGTCCTTTTCCTCGCCTCCTGTTCCGGAGGAAAAAAGGAGGATCCCACCGCCGCGGCCGACTGGCGTCCGGCGGACGCGACCGTGGCGAAACACATCACGAGCGTGCACCACTTCGTCATCAGCTCCGATTCCGGGGCGCACCTCCGCGTCGACAAGGATGCCGCCACCGGAAAGATCGTCGGCGAATTCCGCAAGGACGTCCTCGACACCCTCGGGGGCGAAAAGGCGCTCTTCGTCCTCGGCTGGGACGCCAATCCGCAGACGTCGTCGCGACATGAATACCTCTTCTTCCTCGAGGCCCTGCACGCCTACCTCGTCCTCAACCATCCCGAATGGAACGGTGGCGAGGGCGAAGCGAAGACCCCGCCGGCGGCCGACGCCGAAAAACTCACCGACGCGGCCGGAAAGACCGCGCCGGTGAAGGAGTGAGCGGCGTCCGCGGCGCGCCTCACAGGATCATCCCGGCGGCGACCGTTTCGTTGGTCTGCGAGTCGATGAGGATGAAGCTGCCGGTGGCCCGGTTGCGGCGGTAGGAATCGTAGATCAGCGGAGCCGAGGTGCGCAGGCTGATGCGGCCGATCTCGTTGAGGCGGAAGGTCTTGTCGTCCTCGATCTTGTGGAGCGTGTTGATGTTCACCTTGTAGCGGACCTCCTTGACGACGGCCTTCACCTCCCTGGTGGTGTGGCGCAGGTAGTACTTCGCGTTCGGCGAGAGCTGGGTGGAGTCGGAGAACCAGCAGATCATCGCCTCGATTTCCTGGTCCTTCTTCGGCGGGTTGTTCGGCTTGGTGATCATGTCCCCGCGGCTGATGTCGATCTCGTCCTCGAGGGTGATGGTGCTGGAAAGCGGGGCGAAGGTCGATTCCTGCGGTCCGTCGTAGGACTCGATCGCCTTGATCCGCGTGGTGAATCCGGAGGGCTGCACCACGACCTCGTCACCGGGACGGAAGACCCCGCCGGCGACGCGGCCGGCGTAGCCGCGGAAGTCGTGATACTCGTCGGAGTGCGGGCGGATGACCCACTGCACCGGGAAGCGCGCGTCGACGTGGTTGTGGTCGGAGCCGATGTAGACGGTCTCGAGGTGATAGAGCATCGTCGGGCCCTCGTACCAGTCCATGTTCTTCGACTTTTCGACGACGTTGTCGCCGTGGAGCGCGCTGATCGGGATCGCGACCATGTCGACGATGTTGTCGAGGCGCGAGGCGAACCGCTTGAAGTCGTCGACGATTTCGTTGAAGCGCTTCTCGCTGTAGTCGACGAGGTCCATCTTGTTCACCGCGAGGATGACGTGGCGGATGCGGAGGAGGTCGGCGATGAAGGCGTGCCGGCAGGTCTGCTCGATGACGCCGAGGCGTGCGTCCACGAGGATGATGGCGAGGTTCGCGGTCGAGGCGCCCGTGACCATGTTCCGCGTGTACTGGATGTGGCCGGGGGTGTCGGCGATGATGAACTTGCGCTTCGGCGTCGCGAAGTAGCGGTAGGCCACGTCGATGGTGATGCCCTGCTCGCGCTCGGCGCGGAGGCCGTCGGTGAGGAGGGCGAGGTTGACGTGCTCGTCGCCGCGCTTCTTCGAGGTCGCCTCGACGGCCTCCATCTGGTCTTCGAAGGTGTTCTTGGAGTCGTAGAGGAGGCGCCCGATGAGGGTCGATTTGCCGTCGTCCACGCTGCCCGCCGTGGTGAAGCGGAGCAGATCCATGTGGAGGTAGCCTTCGTCGATGGGGATTTCAGTATGCATAGGGAAAACGCCCTGCGGGCGGTAAAAGGTGGGAAAGTAAAAGGTAAAAAGTAGATCCGTGGCGCCCGGTGGGCGCGTTATTTGGAGCGGAGGGATTTGGCGAGGGATTCGATTCCTTTGGAGAATTGGCGGGCGCGCTCCCGGCGGGAAAGCGCGACTTCGGGTGCCAGGTATTGAAGGTCTTCGGCGAGGTAGAGCATGGAGCGGACTTCGCCGCAGGAACCCTTGGCGATGTTGAGCAAGTGGGCGAATTCGGCGGGACTGTGGCGTTCGAAACCTTCGGCGATGTTGTTCATCACCGAGACTCCGACTCGCTGGATCTGATCCCGATAGCCAAAGTCTCTCTCGGCAGGCATGCCGGTGCCGAAGTCACGATAAAGGCTCACGGCCTGGATCCGGGCATCCTGCCAAATCCTCAAATCCTCGAACTGTTTGGCAAAGTCATTCATCGCAGGATGCTACTTTTTACCTTCCCACCTTTTACGGGATGCTTCTGAAATCGCTCCCGCGATTTTAGAAGTAGCCCTCCTTCTTGCGGTCCTCCATCGCCGTTTCGGAGCGCTTGTCGTCGGCGCGGGTGCCGCGTTCGGTCTGGCGGGCGGTGGCGACCTCGTAGATGATCGTGTCCATGTCCGCGGCCTCGGAGTAAACCGCGCCGGTGCAGGTCATGTCGCCGATGGTGCGGAAGCGCACCGTGGCGCTCGTCTCGACGCGTTCGCCGGGCTGGGGCGTCACGACCTCGGAAATGGCGAGCATGGCGCCGCTGCGGTGAACCACGTCGCGCTGGTGCGAGAAGTAGAGGCTCGGCAGCGGAATCTTTTCCGACTTGATGTACTGCCACACGTCCATCTCGGTCCAGTTCGAGAGCGGGAAGACACGGAAGTGCTCGCCGTGGTGCTTGCGGCCGTTGAAAAGGTTCCACAGCTCGGGACGCTGGTTCTTCGGATCCCACTGGCCGAAGTCGTCGCGGTGCGAGAAGAACCGCTCCTTCGCCCGGGCCTTTTCCTCGTCGCGGCGGCCGCCGCCGAGACAGGCGTCGTAGCGGTTGTCGGCGATGGCGTCAAGCAGGGTCACGGTCTGGAGGGCGTTGCGGCTCGCAAAGGGGCCTTTCTCCTCCTGGACGCGGCCCTTGTCGATCGAGTCCTGCACGTAGGCGACGACGAGCTCGGCGCGGAGGTCGGCGACATACTGGTCGCGGTAATCGAGCGTCTCCTGGAAGTTGTGCCCGGTGTCGACGTGGAGAAGGGGGAAGGGCAGGCGCGCGGGGTGGAAGGCCTTGCGGGCGAGGTGGGCCATGACGATCGAGTCCTTGCCGCCGGAAAAGAGAAGGGCGGGACGCTCGAACTGGGCCGCGGTCTCGCGGAGGATGAATATCGCCTCGGACTCGAGCTGGGCGAGGTGGTTGACTTGGTAGGAGGTTCTTTCTTCGTCCATGTGGTTTTGTTAGTAAAATTTCGTCCTCAGCGCGGGAGGCGGGTTTTCCCGTTTGCGGCCCCGAGGAGGAGGGCGAGGCAGGCGTTCTCGTCGAGCGCCTCGGTGTCGACGACGAGGTCGGGGCGGTCGGGCTCCACGAAGCCGGAGTCCCTCCCGGTGAACTGCTTCACCTCGCCCGCCTTCACCTTCGCGTAGAGTCCCTTCGGATCGCGCGCCGCGCAGGTCTCGTAGGAGGCCCTGACATAGACCTCGAGGAGGTCGTCGTCCCCGATGATTTCCCGGGCGAGCCGGCGCAGTTCGTTGTTCGGGGTGATGAAGGAGGCGATGACGACGACGCCGCATTCGGCGAAGAGTTTCGCGACCTCGGCAACGCGGCGGATGTTCTCGAGACGGTCCTCGTCGGAGAAGCCGAGATTGCGGTTCAGCCCGGTGCGCACGTTGTCACCGTCGAGCACTTTCACGAGGCGGCCCGCGGCGTGGAGTTCGCGTTCGAGACGGTGGGCGAGCGTGCTCTTCCCCGAACCGCTCAGCCCGTACATCCAGATCACGGCGCCCGACTGGCCGAGGAGTTCCTCCTTCGCCGCGCGCGGAAGCATGCGGTCGAAAACGGGATAGAGATGTTCGGGGGTGGCGCTCATGAGGCGTCGGTTCGCGCAAAGGGGAGGGGACTTTCCACGATCAGATGACAAAGTCCAGATTCTCGTTGAGGCCGCACTCGCGCTTGAGGCCGAAGAAGCGGGTCTCCTCCGCGGTCATGCCGTCGGTGAGTTTTCGCGACGTGTGCCAGTCCCCGATCGAGACATAACCTTCGTCCCAGAGCGGATGGTAGGGAAGACCGTGCTCGGTGAGGTAAAGGCCGATATCCATGTCGGTCCAGTCGACAATCGGATGCAGCCGGACGCGACCCTTCTGGAATCCGAGAACGGAAAATTGCTCGCGGGTTCTGCTCTGCTGGCGGCGCACCCCGGCCATGACGGCCCGCAGGTCGAGTTCGGCGAGGGCTCGATCCATCGGCTGGACCTTGTTCATGTCGTTGTAGCGCTCGATGCCCTCGAGTCCCTGTTCCCAGAGCTTCCCCCATCGGGCCTCCTGCCAGGCCGGGGAAAACTCATGGCGGTAGACCTTGAGATTGAGACGGAGACGGCTCGTCAGGTCGTCGATGAAGCGGTAGGTCTCCGGAAAGAGGTAGCCCGTATCGACGAGAATCACGGGGATTCCCGGCCAAACCCGGGTGGCGAGATGCAACAGGACGGCGGACTGGGCGCCGAAACTGGAGGTCATGCCGAGCGATTCACCGAATTGACCAAAGGCCCACGCGATCCGCTCCTCGGCGGAGGCCGCTTCAAGCGCCCGCGAGCGCTCCGCGAGATCCTCCCCCGCCAACAGACCGGCCGGTTCCGCCGGAGCGGAACTGGGGTCAAGAATGAAGCTGGGTCGTTCGGACATATAAAATACCTATTGTCGATAGGATTAGTATAAAATTCGCGTGAAAGAAAACATCCAAAGACCGAAAGCGTCAAGGAGTTTTCACGGGATCCTATCCCCCGATCATTGTTTCTTGCGGGCCTACGTCCGCCGAAGAGCGGCCTCCGTGCGGGGGAGCGGATCCGGCTGATCCGGCGAAGCCATCCGTCATTCCGCGTTTGACTCGATCCGGGATCCGGTCACCTTCCCATGACTCCGGGAAATGTTCCCGGGGACTTCCTCGCAAACGTAAACCGGTTTCCATTCCAACGTCACCCCGTCCATACGCCATGTCAGTCCTCGTCGGCAAACCCGCTCCCTCCTTCTCCGCCAAAGCCGTTGTCAACGGCCAGATCGTCGATGGCTTCTCCCTCGACCAGTATCGCGGCTCCAAGTATGTCGTCTTCTTTTTCTACCCGAAGGATTTCACCTTCGTGTGCCCCACCGAGCTCCACGCCTTCCAGGACCAGCTCGCGGAGTTCGAGAAGCGCGACGTCGCCGTGGTCGGCTGCTCCACGGACACGGAAATGTCGCACTGGGGCTGGCTCCAGGTGCCCCGCGCCAAGGGCGGGATCGAGGGGGTGACCTACCCCCTCGTGGCGGACACGAACAAGACCATCTCCGCGGCCTACGATGTGCTCGTCGGCAACTACGACCTCGACGAGTTCGGTGAACTCTACGCCGAGGGCGAGCTCATCGCCTACCGCGGCCTGTTCCTCATCGACAAGGACGGCATCGTCCAACACCAGCTCGTGAACAACCTCCCGCTGGGACGCTCCATCAAGGAAGCCCTCCGCATGGTCGATGCGCTCCAGCATTTCGAGGCCAACGGCGAAGTCTGTCCGATGGACTGGGAGCTCGGTTCCGAGGCGATGAAGCCGGATCACGAGAGCACCGCCGCCTATCTCGCCAAGGGATCGTGATCCAGGCCTGGTTCTCCGGTTTCCGACGGTCCTCGATCCGGGACCAGCCCCGACCGTTCCCATGCTCCTCCCGAACCTCGTGATGCTGTTCGACCCGCTCCTCGCCGCCCTTCCGTTTCGCTCCTCGGTCGGGTCCCTGCTCGCCCTGGGGGCCGGGATCCTCATCCTCGTGAAGCCGGACCTGCTCGCGAAGATCGTGGCGATCTATCTGATCATCGTCGGCGTCATCGGGCTCGACGGTTGAAGGACAGGCGGGTGGTTCACTCCACTGACTTCGCCCTGGCTTTCCCTTTTTCCTTCGCCTTGCCCTTCCCGGTGCCCTGGCCGGGGCGCATGAGGGATTCCGGCGCGTCCTGGTCCGGCACCTTGAGCTCGGCGCGCAAGCGCTTGAGTTCGGCGTGAAGCTCGCCCTGGACCTGCGCGAGGTCGGCGTTGCCGTAGACGTTGGTCATTTCGTCAGGGTCCTTTTCCCGGTCGATCAGGGTCCAGTAGTCCACCTCGGGTTCGTAGAAGTGGAAGAGCTTGTAGCGGTCGGTGACGACCCCGTAGTGCTTCCGCACGCTGTGGGGGCCGGGGTATTCGTAGTAGTGGTAGTAGAAACTCGTGCGCCAGTCGGCAGGGGCCTTCCCTCCGCTCGCAAAGAAGGGCATGAGGCTGCGGCCCTGCATGTCCGCGGGCACCGTTTCTCCCGCGGCCTCGAGAAAGGTCTCCGGCAGGTCGAGGATGGAGACGAGTCCCTTGCCGCGCGTCCCCGGCGCGATTTTGCCGGGCCAGCGCGCCAGCAGGGGCGTGGTGAGGGATTCCTCGTAGATCCAGCGCTTGTCGAACCATCCGTGCTCGCCGAGGTAGAAACCCTGGTCGGACGAGAGGACCACGAGGGTCTCGTCGGCGATGCCCTCGACCTCGAGGGCGTCGAGGAGCGCGCCGACCGCCTCGTCAACCGCCTTCACCGTGCCGAGGTAGTCGTGCATGTAGCGCTGGTAACGCCAGCGGACGAGGGCTTCGCCGGTCAATTCCCCGACCCCGGCGTTGCGGGGTCCGTAGTAGGCGTTCCACGCTTCGAGTTGTTCCGGATTCAAGCTCGGAGGGGCGGTGAGCTTCGCATCGAGCGGGGTGAACGTCTTGGCCAGGGTCATGTCCTGGGTGAGCTCGGCGAGGCCGCGTCCCGAATAATCGTCGAAGAGGGTCTTCGGCTCGGGAAACTCGCGGTCGCCGTTCCATCCGAGATGCCGCAGGGCGGGCGCCCACTCGCGGTGGGGGGCCTTGTGCTGGCTCATGAGGAGGAAGGGTTTCGTCTTGTCCCGGTTCTTGATCCACTCGATCGAAAACTCCCCGATGAGGTCGGTCGTGTAACCGGTGTGTTTCACCGGCTGCCCGTCGCGGATCATCGGCGGATTGTAGTAGGCGCCCTGTCCCGGCAGGATGTGCCAATGGTCGTAGCCCTCCGGATCGCTGACGAGGTGCCATTTCCCGATCACCGCGGTCTGGTAACCGGCCGCCTTCAACTGCTTCACGAAGGTCGGCTGCGATCCGTCGAAGCGGCTGTTGTTGTGATAGAATCCGTTGAGGTGGCTGTATTTCCCCGTCTGGATGACGGCCCGGCTCGGACCGCAGATGGAGTTCGGCACCACGCAACGCTCGAACAGCATGCCCTCCTTCGCGAGGCGGTCCATGTTCGGCGTCTCGAGCAGTTTCAGGGAATGCCCGTAGGCGCTGATCGCCTGGGTCGCGAGGTCGTCACAGAAGAGAAAAACGAGGTTGGGACGGCGCGCCTCCCCGTCCCTGGCTTTCTCCTCCGCGGCTCGGAGGATGGTCAGGCTTCCGAAAACGAGGGCAAAGACAAGCGGGAGGGGTTTCATGGACATTCCGAGAGCCGAAAACGAACCGAGCGGAGGCAGGCGTTTTCACTTGTAGAGGCGTCCCGTGATGTCCCAGGTGGAGTAGTAGGCGCCTCCATTGACGGCGCGTTCGGAGAACTCGTCGGTGAGCAACATTTCGAATCGGGGACGCGAGGCGCTGATTCTGGTCACCCGCAGGGTCTTGAAGCCGGAGCCCGCCATTTCCTCCTTGTAAATGGGATTGTAGGACTTGCCGGAGTAATACATTCGAACGGTGAGGCGACGCTTGTTTCCGTTGATATCGCGGAGAACGAGGAAGAATCCGTTCCGGCGGGTTGGTCCGGTGACGATGTCCCGGTTTGGGACCGGCAGGACTTCGCGGGCGGACTGGCTCACCACCGTGTTGAGGAACCGGTCGCCGTCCCTCGTCAGCACGTCGCCCTCCACCACGCCTCGATACGTCCCTGCGAAACCGAAACGGCGTAGTTCGGAATTGGAGAGACGCCACGCATGGGCGGACTCGGAGAAAACGGTCACGAGGGTGATGATGACTAGGAACGGAAGGAGACGACGGATCATGATGAAGGGAATGGTTGTGGGGTTGGCGCGAACCATTATCCGACCCGGTCCGCGCTGCAAGCAGTTCATTTCCGCACCGGCTTGCCTTCGGCGCGGTTTCGTCGTATCAGGCTGCCATGCCGGAGCGCGTGGCTTTTTTTCAATCGAGTCTCTTCAAGATCCTCGTCTACCTCCTCGGGACGATGCTCCTCGGGGCGCTCCTCGCTCCCGCGCTCTTTCTCGGCGGCAAACACGCCGTCGCCGCCGGCTGGCTCGAGGGCGGCTGGCTCGACGGTCTCCACGGCTCGATGGAACGCGCCCGGTTTTCGCGTTACTTCAACCGCTCCATCCTCCTCGCCGGAGCGATCCTTCTCTGGCCCGCGCTCCGCTGGCTCAACGCCGGAAAACCCAGCGAAACCCACGCTGGCTCGTGCGGGGAGCCTCTCCGGCTCCGGTTCCAACTCGCCCCGAACCCCGCGTGGTGGAGCCACCTCCTCGTCGGCTTCCTCCTCGCCGGAGGCACCCTCCTCCTCCTCGGTGGCTTCTACGTGGGACAAGGCTGGTATAACCTCCGCGAGGCCGGCAAACCGCTTCCGGCGATCCTGATCGAGGCCCTCGGCACGGGACTCGCCGTCTCGCTGCTCGAGGAATTCGTCTTTCGCGGTGCCCTCCAGTCGATCGCGGCGAGGCTGGTGAAGCCGCGCCTCCTTTTCGTCGGCATCGCGTTTTTTTTCGCGCTGATCCACTTCTTCAATCCGCCACACGGCCTTGAAACCGGGGAGGTGACCGCGACCAGCGGCCTCCGGATGATCGGGCAGATCTTCGCCCATTTCTTCGCCCAGTTCGCCAATCCCTCCTTCCTCCTCGGCGAGTTCGCGGTGCTCTTCGCCATCGGGCTCGTCCTCGGATACACCCGGATGAAAACCCGTTCGCTCTGGCTCGGGATCGGGCTGCACGCCGGCTGGGTTTTCGGCGTGAAAACGCTCGGCCCGCTCACGGTGCGCGCCTTTGCCCCGGGCGAAATGATGCCCTGGCTGGGCGAGACCCTGCGGGTCGGCGCGGTCTCCTCCCTCGTCGTCCTCCTCACCGGAGTCGTTCTCTGGCTCTGGCTCCGGAAACGCTATGGAGATCCCTTCGCGGAAACCCCATGAATGCCCGACCTCCCGCTCCGGCGCTCGCCCGCGTCCGTCAGGCCGTGCTCGGCTGGATTTACCCGCCCGTCTGCGCGGCGTGCGACAGCCCGCTCGAATCGGCGCGGCAGTTGGAGATGCCCTTTCTCTGCGAGCCATGTGAGGCGGGCCTGACCCGGATCGGAGAGCACTACTGCCGCGTCTGCGGCCAAGGCTTTGATGGGGCGGTCGGCCTTCCCTTCCGCTGCGGGAATTGCGGCGACCGCGAACTGGCAATCGACTTCGCCGTCAGCGCCTTCCGCGGGGCGGGTGCCGGGGCCGGACTCATCCATCGCTTCAAATACGGCAAGGAACGCCACCTCGCTCGGCTCTTCGGCGTGCTCCTCGACGAAGTCTGGCGCGATCCGCGTCTCCGCGAAGGCGGATCCTGGTGGGTCGTGCCGGTGCCCCTCCATCCGCGACGGAAGCGGGAGCGCGGTTTCAACCAGTCGCACGAACTCGCCCGCGAACTCGTCCGCCGCGCTCCGGCCGGTCTCGACCTGACCCTGCGCCCGCTCCTTCTGCGCGTCCGGGAAACGGTGCGACAGGCCCGGCTCGACCGTCGCGAACGACTCGGCAATCTCGCCGGAGTCTATGCTCCGGTCCGCTGCCTTCCCGAAACGCCTCCGGAAGGCGCGCGCCTCCTCCTCATCGACGATGTCATCACGACCGGCGCGACCGTTTCGGAATGCGCCGCGGTGCTTCGCGACACAGTGAAAACGGATCAAGTCGCCGCGGTTTCGGTGTTGCGTGGTTGAATAAAGTTCGGGCTCGGCTCCGCCGACGTTTTCCGCGACATCAATTGGGATCGGTTTACCATCCCCCCGTCGCACCGCGACTTCCCGCGCGGGAGGATTGCGAACACGTGCGCGAGGGATGCGTCGGCGCCTTCATGATCGCGATGCCGCTGGAGGGTCGCCGGAAGGTTTTCGTGGGGCCGGAAGGAAGACGCACCGCCATCGACTGCGCGCTGGCCCTTCGTCACCTCGCCGAGATCATCCACCCCGGGGCCGAGCGCATCGCCCTGGTTCAGGGCAACCTCAACACCCACGGAGACGCCTCCCCCTGCGAAGCGTTCCCGCCGGAGGAAGCATGTCGTCTCGCCTCGCGCTTCGAAGTTCACCACACTCGCAAACACGGAAGCGGGTTGAACATTGCGGAGATCGAAATCTCGGCTCTAACGAGAGCTTGCCTAAAACGCCGCATCCCATGGAAGGAGGCCTTCCCAGCCGAGATCAACGCTTTCCTCGCCAGAAAAAACGTCCATCCATCCCCGACTCGCTGGCGCTTTTCCGGTGAAGATGCGAGAATCAAATTCGCAACACTTTCTCCACAGCTTTCGTCATGACGGACTTGTAGCTGCGCCCCGGAGGTATTGCCCACGGCGAAGCTATCCGCAACAGGAGGCGAAAAATCCAGCGGAACGTTTGTAGGTTTCTTGTATGTTGTCGACATACCAGGCGAGCTCGTCGAGGCTGCTGCCACCGGGATCGGTTGACGGAACTCCGGTGGTTCCGAGGCGGTCTCAAAAAAGGAGGAAGCCAACTGTCGGATTGGTGCCTGACGGCACCGGTGCAGCTTGCCTCGCAAGCGCTCGGGGTTTTCTCAGCCGCTTCGCGGCGATCGGCACGCGAACCGAGTCGGTTCTCGTCCGAATAGGTGGTTTCTTCAGAAAATGAAAGCCAACTGTCGGACTCGAACCGACGACCGGCTGATTACAAATCCAAAAGGGAATCCCTTAGGATCAACGAGTTGTAGCTGTATCAAGGGTTTCCTTCGCAGGCCTTCCCGGGGTTGCGCGCGGTTTCCGTTCCCTGGCGTGTAGGAATTCTGTAGGCGATTTTGGAGCTGGAAAACGGGTTCATCGCCGTTTTTCCTCGATTTCAAACCGGTCGGAAAACGGGCTGCAGCCGTCTGATTGAAGATCAGATCCGCATTTTGCCACCCGAACCCGGTTCGCCGAGATCCAGAAAATGGCGTCCTGCTGGAAGCGCCGACCGATGGCCAGTGCCTCCTGGAACCCGATCCCGACCGCCCAACCCGGTTCCGCATGGCCGGTTTCGGGATCGTAACCGGTGAGGCGGCGCATCCAGCAACCGGTTCCACGGAGTTCGTTTTCGAGCTCGAGATCCGCCGCCCGGTTCCGCTCGTCGGGCCAGGTCTCGCCGGTGGTCGCGTAGGCGGTGATGATCGCGAATTCTTCGGGGTGAATGCGGTCTGGCCAGCGGCCGCGGAAGCGAACCTTGGGGTAGGCGGGATGGAGGTCGGAGGGATCCATGCTTGGGGGCGCTTTCGGAGCGAGAATTCTCAAGTGTTCTGGTGCGTCAGCATTTCCGGCGACCCTTTTGCGGAGCGGATATCGTCGCGAAGTCCGGCTCCGGTGTCGCGCGTGCGAAATCGAGCGGTAGTGCCTTGCCGTCTGCTGCGATCCGGGGTCGGTGGGAGCCGTCATTCGTCGAGATCGATGTCCAGATCATCGAAACCCAGCATGTTTTCCGCGGCTCGTTTTGCGTCTTCTTCGGAGGAGAAATAACCGATATCGCCAAATTCAAGGCTGCTCACCCAGTAAAGCCCGGCGAACGTGAGGACATCGATCGTGGCGGTGTCCGAGTAGGACGAGAGGGCCTCGACTTCAAACGAGTAGACGGACTCCTCCCGGTCGGACATCAGGTCCATGATGGCGTCGAAGAGCGGCTCGAGTCCGTCCGCGTCCCCACCCTGGGACTTCATCGCCTGGATCACGGCGGCAGAATTGGTGCCGTAGAGTCGCTCGACTAATTCGATGACGGAGGCGTCGTCCGCCAGTTGTGGGAAGAATTCCTCAAGCGGGCGCGGTTCTGTTTCGGGAGTCGGGTTAGGGTCCATTGTCAGGTTGGCGGGTTTGCAGAGTGGCCCCGACGAAGTGGAGCCGGTGACTTGAGGTGATGACGCTGGGGGCTTGGATAAATGCGAGCATTTCGGCCGAGATCGAAGGTCCGTGGAAGCGAACCTTGGAGTAGGCGGGGTGGA
>JBILDO010000139.1:0-3173 GCA_044352585.1 Verrucomicrobiales bacterium | reverse complement strand
CGAACTCGAGACGGAGTTGGAAAACGTCTTTCTCGATTTCGCCTACCACCTCGACAACGGGTCGGAAGCCGACGAGTCGAGGGATCCGGAACTGCCCCGTCCGAACGCGGCCGAGTTCGTCGCTTCGCTCGTGTCCGATGCGGCCGCGGCCGCGGCGATGCCGGACCTCCTCGGGAGAATCCATGCTCCCGCGCCAAACCGGTGGCTGCACGATCTCCTCGCCGCGCATTACCGGAACCGCCTCGCGCCGGTGGCCCGCGCCCTCCTTTCCGACCTCGATCCGGCGGCGCCGGACGCGCTCCGCGTCCTCGAGACCCTGCCCGCGTTCGGACCGGAGGGCGTGGCCCTCGCCCGCGCGCTCGTCGAGGAAAGCGCCCTGCCCGGCGACGCATTCTTCCCGAATGAACCGGAACGCCAGGTCGCCTTTTTCCACCGCATCGCCGACCGCAACCGGCTCATCGAGGTCCACGGCCGCCTCGTGCGGGAGACGCATTCGGATTTCTTCCACCAGGCCGGGATGGAGGAGTGGGTGCCGACCCTCGAGCGCAGGGGACGCCTGCCCCTCCTCTTTGCCGCGATCGGCGAGCGCGAACTCGCCCGCAGTCTCTTCGCCGCCTGCGACGCGGCCCTCGCGTCCTATCAGTGGAATCACCTTGCCTTCCTCAACGACGAGGCCGCCTTCCTCATCGGAATCGGCGCCCATGCCGAGGCCGAGGCCCTCCTCAAGCGCATCCTCAACAAGTCGCTCCGGATCGACCTGCGCCTTCTGCCGCGCCTCTACGCGGCCTGGGGCAAGACCGCGGAATGGGAGCCGCGCACCCGCGACCTCCACCTCACCCAGGGGCAGGAGGTGATGATCCGCGATTGGATGACCGCGCTTGCCGAAGGACGGGAACTGCGCGAGGATCGCGACTCATGGTGATCCCCCGCAATCCCCTCGTGACGGCCCTTGCGGTCATGCTGCCCGCTCTCCTGCTCTGCCAGTGCGAGACCACGCGCACCGTCAAATCGACGCGTTCCAGTTTCTCCTTCGACCAGCAGATGTGGGGCGGCCAGGGCGACGCCGATTCCGACAAGATCGATTCGAAATTCGCGAAGCGCGGCTACACCATCGACGAGCAGGGCAACATCGTCGCCGACCACCCGGACCTCTACAAGGACCAGCGGCCGCGCGGACTCGGTGGCGAATTCCAGACGAAGCAGGCCCGTTTCAAGAAGATGGAGGCCGAAACCAAGGCCTTTCCGACGCCCGAGTATCTGGCCCGGCAGCAGTTCGACGGCGTCTCCTCGGCCCGCGAGTCGGGACGCACCGCGCGCGAGGGCAACTCACAGCAGTCGCCCGACAAGGCCGCCGGCAAGCTCTTCGCGAAAAAGACGGACAGCTCGAATGCGCTCGCGACCTACGAGACGGGTTCCTACCGCGAGAGTGGCGAGGTTTACCAAACCGGTTCCGACCGCGCTGCCTCCGCCGTGGTCGACGCGCCGCGGGCCGTGGGCACGCCGCGATCCAAGGGTTACCAGGACAACGTCGCCATGAGCATGGACGACGTGAAGAAGATGCTCAATCCCGGCGCCTACGCGCGCGGGACGGGAATCGACGATTGAGTTTCTCAGCCCGCCCCCTGCAACATCGCGTCCGCCGCGGCGAAGCCGGTTTCGATCGTCTCGGAGACGCGCCCGCGACCGACGAGGCAATCGCCGGCGAAATAAAGGCCCAGTGAAGCGGCACCCGCGAGCGCGGCGGGGTCGGCGGCGGAACGGGGATGGGCGTAGCGCCAGCGCTGCAGATCGCTCCAGGTCGGTTCGGGCAGATCGATTCCCAGGAGCGAACCGAGCCGGTCCGCGGCATGGGCGATGACCGAGGCCGGCGCATCGTCATAGTGCCGTTCGCTCCAGGAGGGGGAAAGTTGTACCACGACCAGCGTCTGGCCCGGCGGGATCCGGTTTGACTTGCGGTTTTCCAGGGCGACCCAGGCGAGGTCGTGGACGCGATCCGTGTTGATGAGGGCGTAGGCTCCGCCGGGCAGTGCCACCTCGCCAGGATAGTTCAGCACCACCGAGAACTGGCGGAAATAATCCGCCCGGCGAAGCCCCGCAATCACGACTTCGCGCGGCAGCGAGGCGAGATCGCTCGAGTCGAGCAGGTCCGCGGTCTGCGGAGCCGGCGGCGTCAGCAGGACGAGGTGGTAGTTTTCGTGAGACCGTCCGTCCTCCGACTCGAGATGCCAGCGGCCTCCGGCGTGCTCGAGCCGGGTCACGCGCACGCCGTTCTCGACGGGAAATCCTCCCTTGGCGACGATGAGTTTTCCGAGCGTGCTGATGCCGTCGCGGTAGTTCCAACGGGCTCCGGCATGGCCTTCCGTTTCCGGAGGCGAGATCACGCCGTGGCGGTCGAACGGAAGAATGTCACCGACGATCCGCGTGAGATCATCCGTCGGCAGGGTTTCAAAGATGAGCCGGGCGACCTCGTTGCCCGAGATCTTGAAGTAGCTTGCCCCGAAATCATAGCGGCATCCCTCCTTCGAACGCGTCGCGGCCCTCCCCGAGAGTCCCCGGCTTTTTTCAAACACGGTCACCTCCTCTCCGGCCTCGGAGAGGCGGAGGGCTGCGGCAAGACCGGCCAGGCCGGCCCCGATGATGGCGATGCGCCGGGCCATGGGATGAGCGGATTACGTCTCAAACCCGGGTGCGGTTCGGATTCGCTCAACGCAGGGCCAGCCCGTGACGTTGCCAGAAAGCCCGGAGTTCGCCGAGGGAGCCGTTGAACACATTCCTCTCCACGGGGCGGTCGAGATCGCCGAAGTAGGGTGGGTATCGGTGATGGCCATGATGGTAGACCTTCGGGGCGGAGCGGCCACCGGTCCATTCGACGCCACCGTATTGCCAGATCGACCAGGCGGGCCAGACGCCGTATTGCCGGGTCAGGCCCTCGGGATGAACCGGGATGGGGAATTGCGGATACTTCGGATCATAACCCTTGTCGTGCGAGTAGAGGGCGATCCAGTAGGGCATGCGGCGGATCCGCGCCTTGGTGGCCTCGTCGGCTCCGCTGAGGAGGGTCTTGAGGTGGCCGCTGTTTTCGAGATAGGCGACGGGAACCACGCCGGTGCGGCTCTCGACGCGGTCCATGAAACGGAGAATGTCGTCCATCCGCGACTGGGCATCGAAGTCTC
>JBILDO010000054.1:0-35588 GCA_044352585.1 Verrucomicrobiales bacterium | reverse complement strand
AACGGAGCAAACCGCTGACTGGAGAGCCGTGTGCGGGAGATCCGCATGCACGGTTCGGAGGGAGGGGCGGGGCAAACCAATGCCCCATCCCTACCCCTATCTTGCGTCACGAGCTCACCCCGGCACGACTTCGCCAGCGATGAGGTCGTCGAGGGTCTGGCGTTTGCGCACCACGGTCGCGGTCTCGCCCGAGACGAGGATCTCGGCGGGAAGGGGCCGCGAGTTGTAGTTCGAGGCCATGACGAAGCCGTAGGCCCCTGCGCTCAGAAGAGCGATGCGGTCGCCGGTTTCGATCACGGGAATCTCGCGGTTTTGCGCGAAAAAGTCGCCACTCTCGCAAACCGGTCCCACGATATCGACGGTCTCGACCTGTCCGGGCACCGGTTCCTTCAGCGGGGCGATCTCGTGGTGGCCTTCGTAAAGGGCGGGACGGATGAGGTCGTTCATCGCCGCGTCGACGATCTTGAAGGTCTTCGCGGTGCCGCGCTTTTCATAGAGCACCTCGGTGAGGAGGACGCCCGCGTTCCCGACCATGAAACGGCCGGGCTCGAGGATGATGCGCAGTCCAAGCGGCTTCAGGAGCGGCACGAGGCATCCGGCGTATTCCTCGATCGTGAGGGGCTTTTCGTCCTTGTCGATCCACCAGTCGGAGCCGCCGCTCTCGAGGCTGTCTTTGTAGACGATGCCGATGCCGCCGCCGATCGAGAAGAACTCGATGCCGTAGAGCGACTTCAGCTCCTCGACGAGGGGCAGGACCTTCTCGACCGCCTCGACGAAGGGGCTCACCGAGGTGAGCTGCGATCCGATGTGCATCTGGAGGCCGCGGATCTTCACGTTCGGCAGGGCCGCGGCGCGGGCATAGGCCTCGCGGATCGAGGCGAAGTCGATCCCGAACTTGTTCTCACTCTTGCCGGTGGAGATGTATTTGTGCGTCTTTGCATCGACGTTGGGATTCACGCGCAGGGCGATCGGAGCGACCATGCCCAGTTCGCCGGCGACCCGGCTGATGAAGGCGACCTCGGCCTCGCTCTCGGCGTTGAAGGAATAGATGCCCTTCTTCAGACCCAGCTCGATCTCGGCACGGGTTTTGCCGACACCGGCGAAAGTGCACTTGCCCGGATCGCCGCCGGCCTTCTCGACGCGGAAGAGTTCCCCGCCCGAGACGATGTCGAAGCCCGCGCCTTCCTTCGCGAGCAGGTTGAGCACGGCCAGGTTCGAATTGGCCTTGGTCGCGTAGCAGACGAGACAGTCGAGCTCGGCCCCCATCGCGCCGGAGAGGCGGCGGTAGTGGTCGAGGATCGTGCCCGCGCTGTAGACGTAGAGCGGAGTGCCGTGCTCGGCGGCAAGGGCCGCGAGGTCGACGCCTTCGCAGTGAAGCGTGCCGTTCTGGTAGTGGAAGGAATGCATGGGCGCGCAAGATAACGGGGAATCGGCCGCGGGCAAGGGGGGACGCGAAGCCGGGCCGCTCACACAAAGGCAAGAAGCCACCAAGGAATGAATGAAGGAAAAATGCCACCCAGGAAAGCCCTTTGTGGCTTTGTGTGAACCCGAATCACTCCGTGGAGACGCTCCCGCCTTTTTTCAGGGCTGCGGCTAGGGTGTGCCAGGCGAGGGTGGCGCACTTGACCCGGGCGGGGAACTTCCGCACGCCGAGGAGAGCGGCGAGTTCGCCGAGGTCGAAGGGATCGACCGTGGGCTCGTCCTTCGCGGTGAGGAGGGCGACGACCTCGACGATCTTCGCGTCGAGGTCGGCGCCGCTGAGACCCTTGATCGCCTCGGTCATGATCGAGGCCGAGGCCCGGGAAATGGCGCAGCCCTCGCCGGTGAATTGAACCGCCTCGACGAGGGGGCCGTTCTGGCGGACGTAGATGCGGAGCCGGTCGCCGCAGAGGGGATTGTAGCCCTCGGCTTCGTGATCGTGCGGATCGAGGACGCCCTCGTTGCGGGGGCGCTTGTTGTGGCTCAGGATGATCTCCTGGTAAAGGTCGGCGAGGTCGTCCATCACTTGGAAATACGGATGAGGCGGTCCTCGGGATGGCTCCTCTCCGTCGCGATGCGCTACCGGGAACAGGACTCGAACCTGCAAACCTTTCGGCACCTGATCCTAAGTCAGGCGTGTCTACCAATTCCACCATCCCGGCGATCGCGTCCCCCAACCTGCCACAGTGGACCGGGAAGACAAGGACGCTTAGCTCCGCCGCTCGCGTTCCTGGAAGGCCCGGTGCTCCCCGGCGACCTGGATGTATTTCTCGGCCCAGCCGCGGATTGAGGCCTGTTCCTCCGCATCGAGGCTCCTCACGACCTTCGCGGGCGACCCCATGACGAGCGATCCGGGGGCGATTTGGCGCCCTTTCGGGATGAGGGAACCCGCCGCGATGATGCTCCGGGCACCGATTTTCGCGCCATCCATCACGATCGCGCCCATGCCGACGAGGACCTCGTCGCCGATCTCGCAGGCATGGAGGAGGGCCCGGTGTCCGACGGTCGTGTAATCGCCCACGACGGTGCCGAGATCGCTCGCTAGATGGAGGATCGTGCCATCCTGCAGGTTGGTTCCTTCTCCGATCACAATTCGTTGAATATCAGCACGTAGAACGCAACCAAACCACACGCTGGAACGCGCCCCGAGGGTGACGTCGCCGAGAATCACGGCGCCCGGCGCGACCCAGGCTTTGGGGTGAATGTTAGGGTCCCTGGCGAGGTGGCTGCAGACCGGAAACGGCGTCATGACTTGGGGAATCCGGGGTGAAGGAAAGGGCTTTCCCTTGGAAAAACCGGGAAATTTAAGCTTGCCAAACAAATTTTCTCTTCGTATTTGATCGACGAAGCAGGGCGCAATCCGTTGATTTACGTGGGTTTCAAGGTGATCCTATCGCAAAGCACGGCTTGAACCGTCCGCTCCACCAAAACTACAAAACCAGAGATGAACAAGGGAGAACTTATCGATGCAGTCCAGAAAGCGCTTGGCGGCGACACTTCCAAGAAGGCCGCTGAAGAATCCGTGAAGGCGGTTCTTGAGTCCGTTGCCAAGGGCATCAAGAAGGACGGAAACGTCCAGCTGATCGGCTTCGGCACCTTCGAAGTGCGCAAGCGCGCCGCCCGTACCGGCCGCAACCCCAAGACCGGCGAGAGCATCAAGATCGCCGCCTCCAAGACGGTTGGCTTCAAGCCCTCCTCCGCGCTCAAGGGCAAGCTCTGATCGCGGCTCGGGTCTTTCAACCCTTTCCGTTGAAATTGAAAAGCGTGGCAGGCCCCCTGCCACGCTTTTTCGTTTTCCGTGGGAGAACGGGAGCCGGCTCAGGTCGTTCTCTCCGGCGGATTGTTCGGAACGGCGACGGCTTCGCAGGACTCCCGCCAGCCCGGGAAATTCCACTGGTTGGGAAAGCCGGCGCATTGGTCGGGTTTCACCGGCTGGATGCCGCAGTCGATGCCGTCGAGGAAAAGGCACTCGTGGTTCGGCTTCGAGACCAGGGTGAGACCGGTGCGGTTCCGGCGGACCTCGGTGTAACGGTCGATGAAGTCGTTCTCCGCGAGGCCGAGAAAGGCGGCGATGCGCGCGATCTCCGCTGCCGAAACCGGAACCTCGCCCGGCCATCGACAGCAGTTTCCACATCGCTGGCAGAGGTAGCGGACGCCCTCCTCCATATCGTAAAGAGCCATTTGGGGAAATTGGACCGGTCCGGAGCCCTCGGCACGGGCTTTTTCGCGACAGGAGCCAATGTGACGGGTTGGCAAATTGGCAAATTTATGTTATATTTACGGTTTTTCGAAGGATTGCGGGGTCGAAACCGTCCGGGCCCGGACCGACTGCCGCCCACGCCTCCTGTTTTTTGTTTTTCACTCCATGATCGGCAGACTCCTTGGCGCCTTTTCCAGAGACATCGGCATCGACCTCGGGACGGCGAACACCCTGGTCTATCTGCGGGACCACGGGATTGTTCTCCGCGAACCCTCGGTGGTGGCGGTGAAGTCGGGCACCCACCAAGTTCTCGCGATCGGGGATGACGCCAAACGGATGCTTGGGCGGACCCCGGGCAACATCGTGGCGGTGCGACCGCTGCGCGACGGGGTGATCGCCGATTATGAAGTGACCGAGGCGATGCTCCGGCATTTCATCCGCAAGATCCACAACCGGAGCCGATGGCTTCGGCCGCGGATCGTCATCGCGGTGCCATCGGGAATCACCGAGGTGGAGAAACGCGCCGTGAACGAAGCGGCCGCAGCCGCCGGGGCTCGCGAAGTCCATCTGATCGAAGAGCCGATGGCCGCGGCGATCGGGGTGGGCCTGCCGGTGCAGGAAGCCGCGGCGAACATGATTGTCGATATCGGAGGCGGAACGACCGAGATCGCGATCATTTCCCTCTACGGGCTGGTCTACAGCCGCAGCGTCCGCGTCGCCGGCGACGAACTCGACGAGGCGATCGCGAACTATCTCCGGCGGGCCTACCATCTCATGATCGGCGAGCGCACCGCCGAGGAGCTCAAGATCCGCATGGGGTCCGCCTATCCCCAGACGAAGGAAACCTCGGTCGAGGTGAAGGGGCGCGACCTCATCGCGGGCCTGCCCAGGACGATCAAGGTGACCTCGAACGAAATCCGCGACGCCCTCAGGGATCCGCTCGGGGTCATCATCGACTCGATCCGGGTGTCGCTCGAGCGTTGTCCGCCCGAGTTGTCCGCCGACCTCGTCGACCGTGGCATCGTCCTGACCGGGGGAGGGGCGCTCCTGAAGGGCATCGACCAGCTGATATCGGAGGAAACGGGGCTGCCGGTGCATGTTGCGGAAGATCCGCTCAGCGCCGTGGCCGAAGGCACCGGCAAGCTTCTCGACGAGCTCGACTTTCTCAGGAAAGTGACGCGTCACGTCCGGCATTGACCGCCGGGCGCGGTGCCGCCGGAGCCCTTGGATTCGAAATGAGCCGACTCAATCTCATTCTCCTGATCGCCTTCATCGGGCTCCTCATCTGGATCACCCTTTTCCAGCCCGGTGCGGTCGCGACGATCCAGCGCGGGGCGATGGTGGTGATGCGCCCCTTCATGAAGGCCTCGAACGACCTCGAGGAAGCGATCACGGAACACGGAAACGAATCCCCCGGTCCGGCACAGGTGCGCGAGCGGCTCGCCGCCGCGGAGCAGGAGCGCGACCGGCTCAAGCTCGAGGTGATCCAACTCGACGAGATCCTGGAGGAGAACAACCAGCTCCGCCGCGCCCTGCAGTATCAGGAGAAATCCCTCCACTCCCTCGTTGCCGCGCGGATTCTCAGCCGGAAGCCGGCGCAGTGGTACAGCACCGTCGTGATCGACAAGGGCGGGGACGACGGGATCGTGGTCGATTGTCCCGTGATCGTTCCGATCGGCGACGAGGCCGGCCTCGTCGGCAAGATCGCCGAGGTGATCGGACCGAAGTCGGCGGTGGTGATGCTCCTCACCGACGAGATGTGCCAGGTCTCGGCAAAGTTGCTGAATTCACACGAGCAGGGCATTCTCAGCGGTCAGCGTGGTTCCCTCCACGCGGTCCCGAATCTCCGCCTTCGATACCTGCCGAAGGAAGTCGAGGCCGGGCCCGGTTCGCAGGTCTTTAGTTCCGGCACGGGCGAGCTCTTTCCCGCCAACCTCTACCTCGGAGAGGTCGTCGATCTCCGGATCGGGGTGATCGATGCGGAGGCGACGGTGCGACCGGCGGTGGATTTCGAGGATCTCGTCGATTTGTTCGTCATCCTTCCCACCACGACGGCCGCGGGTGAAGCCGCGGTCACTCCCAAAACCGAGGTTCCCGGGACCGAGGCGGTGCCGAAGGGGGAGGCCACCGCGAAGCCCCGGCCGGTGCCATGAGATTCTTCATCGTGCTCGGATTTCTTCTCCTCCTGTCCTTTATCGTCCAGGAGTTTCTCCCCGTTTTCGGATGGGCCTACGGATCGCGTCTCCTTCTCGTTCATGCCGTCTTTCTTGCCGGTGCGGTGGCGGTTCCTTTCCCGGCGATGCTGGCCATGGCGCTGGTGACGGGATTCCTCTGGGACGCGCGCTACCACATTCCGGTCTACCCCGATGAGGCCGCCTTCACCATCATGACCCAGTCCGAGGTGCCTTTCGGTTTCACCATTTTCCTTTTCGGCATCACCGGAGCCCTCATCCAGGGGGTGCGTCCGCTCTTCCGCCGGGGAAGATGGGAATTGCCGGTCTTCATGATCGGGCTCTGCACCGCCCTGATCCTTGTCCTCGAGTATCTCGTGATCGGCTTCCATCGGGGCGGGCTCGAGACCCCTCCCGCATTCTGGTGGAAATTGCTGATGACGTCCCTGTTTTCCGCTCTCGTTTCGCCCTTTTTGCTGCTAATGTTGAGTCGGGTGGCGTCGCGCACGCGATACCGGATCCGCATGGACGGACTCAAACGACGCCACATCCACGATGGTGACGCACTCTAGGTTCCGGCTTTATTCTCTCGCCGTGCTCGTCATGGCAGGCTTCGCCCTGCTCTCCTACCGCCTGTATCACATCCAGGTGACGGAATACCCGAGCTGGGCCGCGCGCGTGCCAGGGAGCAAATTCGAGTCGGTCCGCATTCCGGGCATCCGCGGTGAAATCCGCGACCGAAACGGACTCACCCTCGTCGACAGCACGCCGACCTACGAGCTGCAGTTCGACCTGCGTGAGATCGTCGCGGCCTATCTCAAGTCCCACAAAAAACTTCCCGAATACACTTGGGAGCGCTTTGACAGCTATGGGCAGAAGGAGATCAAGTCCGAGACCGACATCATTGCCGTGGTCGAGGCCATGGTCTTTCCCGGGTTGCAGGAGCAGGGGCTACTCGCCGACTACAGCCCCAACGCGATGCGGGTCCACTACCGGTCGAACCGCGGAATCGTGCCTTTCACCTACCGGCGCGATCTCAGTTTCAAGGAGTTCGCCCGCTTCGCGGAAAACAACATCGGCATTCCCGGAGTCAACGTGACCCGGTCGGGCCGCCGCCGCTATCTCTACGACTCTCTCGCCTGTCATGTCCTCGGCTACATGAATCTCGCCGATCCCGACCAGGTTCCGGCGGAGCGGAAGCAGGATTTCAACTACTACGTGGGCGACGACTACGGGGTCATGGGGGTGGAGAAGACGATGGACCACTTCCTCCAGGGCAAGCCTGGAAAGCTCATCATTGAGCGAAACGAGAAGAACAAGTTCGTCGGCGAGGTGAGCCGGACCGAGCCCGAGCCGGGCTCCGACGTCTTCCTCACGATCGACGCCCGCATCCAGCTGGTGACGGAGCAGAGCCTGCGCAAGGTGGGCCGCGCCGCCGCCGTCGTCATCGACCCCCGCAACGGCGACGTCCTCGCGATCGCCTCGGTACCCTCCTTCAACCCGAACGTCTTCATTCCGGAAGTCCGCATCGACGACTGGAAGCGCTACACCGAGGACCCGACGAGTCCCATGTTCAGCCGCGCGATCAATCCCTATTCGCCGGGCTCGACCGGCAAAATCCCCGTCGCCCTCGCCGGATGTCTTTCCGGCTCCTGCAACAAGCGGTTCTCCTGCGGCGGCGGTGCCCAATATGGCAACAAGTTCATGAAGTGCTGGTCCTCCGGACACGGCACCCTCGACCTCAGTTCGGCGATCAAGGTGAGTTGCAACGGGTTCTTTTACCGCTACGCGAACGATACCGGGATCCGGAACATCCAGACCGTCACCAGCCTTCTCGGGCTCGGCCGCGTCACCGGGCTCGAGGTGACCGGCGAGGCTCCGGGCAACATCCCGAATCCCGAATGGCTCCGCATGCAGGGGCTGCTCTGGAGCGACGCCTTCACCGCCCTCGTCTCGATCGGCCAGGGGGCCACGGAAGTGTCGCCGCTGCAGATGGCCTCGGTCACCGCCTCGGTCGCGAACGGAGGCAAGGTTTACCAGCCCCGTCTCGTCCGCAAGGTCGTCGACAAGGACGGCACCGTGGTGAAGGACGACGCTCCCGTTCTCCGGGCCGATCTCACCCGCGAGGGGCTCACTCAGGAACAGATCGAACTCGTCAAGCGAGGAATGTGGCGGGTCGTGAACGAGCCTGGCGGAACCGCGGGACGTGCCAAATCAGAGCTCACCGTCATTTCCGGCAAGACCGGGACGGCCCAGACCGCAAATCCGATCCAGCCGACGAATGCCTGGTTCATCTCCTTCGCCCCTTACGACGCGCCCGAGGTCGCGGTCTGCGTCTTTGTCGAGAACGGGAACTCGGGCGGCGGGGCGGCCTCCCCGATCGCGAAGAACATCATCGACAACATCATGGCGATGCGAAAGGGTGCCGAGATCGAGTTGACGTCTCTGCCCGAGGCGATCGGCCGCACCGACCGGGTCATGAGCGTGGCCTTCGACGGGAGCGACGTCGCCGCCTTTGCCCAAGCCGACGAGACCGCCGAATCGGCCGTCGACGTCGCCGCTTTCGTCCCGGAATCGCTCCAGGAGCGCCATTTCCGCCCTCTCAGCGGCCTTGCCCAGCCCACGATCAAGGACACCAGCGACAGCCGGGGTCAGGTCGGGCAGCTCAATTCCCGTCCCGGACCGAAATTCCGTCCTTTCCAGTGGCTCAAAAAGAAGCGATGACTACCTCCCGCCAGTGCCCGAACCCCGGCGCGGTCCCGTCGCCCTCCCGACGACTTCACCCAGACCTTTCAACCATCCATTTTCAAGACCATGTTCGCCAGACTCCGCAAGCTTTTCGGCTCGAAGAAATTCAATGAGGGAATCAAGATCGTCGTCAACTGTGAGAAGCTCGAGACCCGGGTCGCCCTGATCGAGAACGGATCCCTCGAGGAATACACCGTCGAGCGGAAGAACGACGAGAGCATCGTCGGCTCGATCTACAAGGGGGTCGTCCGGAACATCGAGAACGGGCTCAGTGCCATGTTCGTCGACATCGGTCTCGAGAAAAACGCCTTCCTCCACTTCTGGGACGCCATTCCCGAGGCTCTCGACGCCGAGCTCGAGGAGATCCAGCGGAACGGCAAGAAGGGCGAATCCAAGTCCGGCAAGAAGCGGATCCAGTCGAAGGACATTCCCGAGCTTTATCCGGTCGGCTCGGAGGTGCTCGTGCAGGTGACCAAGGGCCCCATCGGGACGAAAGGACCGCGCGTCACCACCAACATTTCGCTGCCGGGCCGCTACATGGTCCTGATGCCGCGCAACGACCAGCTCGGGATCTCGCGCAAGATCGAGGATCCCAAGGAGCGCACCCGCCTCCGCAAGATCATGAGCGACAAGCTCACCATCCCCGAGAAGATGGGGGTGATCCTCCGCACCGTCTCGGCCGGGCAGAAGGTGCGCTACTTCGTCCGCGACCTCGCCATCCTCGTCGACCAATGGCGCGAGATCGAGGAGGCCGCCTCCTCCCGCAAGGCTCCCACCCGCGTCTTCAAGGAACCCGACCTGATCGAGCGGACCGTGCGCGACTTCCTCACCGAAGAGATCGACGAGGTCCTCTGCGACGATCCGGCCGCCGCCGAGCGGATGAAGGATCTCATCGGGGTCATCTCGCGCCGCTCGCGGAAGCGCATCCAGTATCACCACACCACCGTTCCGATCTTCGAGAAGCTGGGGATCCAGCGCCAGATCGACGACGCCTTCTTCCGCCAGGTCTGGCTGCCGAGCGGCGGTTATCTCGTCATCGACGAGACCGAGGCCCTCATCGCCATCGACGTGAACACGGGGCGCGCCAAGACGCAGGACAAGATGATCCTCCAGACCAACATCGAGGCGGCCGAGGAAGTGGCCCGCCAGGTGCGCCTCCGCAACATCGGCGGTCTTCTCGTCATCGACTTCATCGACATGAAGTCGCGCCGCGACCAGCAGGCCGTCTACAAGGTCATGCGCGAGCGGCTCAAGAATGACAAGGCGAAGACGCAGATTCTCCAGATCTCGCCGCTAGGCCTCATGGAGATGACGCGCCAGCGCCTCAACGAGAGCCTCAACATCACCGTCAATGAACCCTGCCGCTACTGCCAGGGCCGCGGCCGGGTGAAGAGCGCCGAGTCGATGAGCGTCGAGCTCCAGCGCCGCCTGAACGCGATTCTCGGGAAGGCCGAGACGCCGGGCCGCGAACTCCTCGTCATCGTCCACCCGGACGTGATGGAGCGCCTCCGCACCCACGACGGGGAGCTCTTCGTCGAGCTGGAGCGCCGCCACAACGCGCGCCTCACCTTCCGCAGCGACGCCTCCTACTACCGCGAGCAGGTCGTCATCGCCGACGCGAAGACGCAGAAGGAGATCCGCGAGTAAGCGGTCGTCGCGGGGTGGCGGGGTCCGTCGATTCCCGTCACTCTCCGTGGCTCCAGACCCAGTCGCCGGTGAACTTCGCCTCGGTGGACCGCTCACCCTTGACCGGAGCCTGGCCGCCGTCGTCCTCGCCATCGTGGGCGACGGACCAGAGGAGATAGCCGTCACCCGCGACGCGATAGCGCATCGGTTTTCCGTCGATGAGGTCGAGGATCCCGTCCGGCACCGACGTCGGCAGGGCTCCCGAGGCGAGGCGGGATTGCTCGATGGCGATGGCGGCGAGGGCCTGGCGGCGGCGTGTCTCGGACTCGCTGATGGTGCGCACCACGCTGCCGTAGGTTGGCATCATGAGGCCGGCCAGCAGGTGGTGAGGACGGGACAGTTTTCCGCGATCGGCAAGACTGGTCTCCAAGTCCTTCAACCCGCGGCTCAACTCCGGGTATCCCCCGCGTTTCGCCGGCAGGATGAGCCAGTCGAGCTGCTGGCGGATGATGACCGCCTCCGAGTGGTCGATGAATCCGTGCGGGAGAATGGGTTTGACCAACCGATGAATCAGGGAGCGTGAACGGCCTTGCTCGTCGTTGATCGTGAAGAGAATATCCAGCATGTCGGATCTCGTGCGGATGGATTCGAGGGTCTGGGTGGCACCCGCCAATTCGCCGCGCATCGATTGCAGCATGGCCACGGGGAAATCGAGCCGGCCAAGCTCCTCCTTCAGAACGTCCAGCTCCGCCCCGGTGGCGATGCGCGCACGCAGCAGCACCCGGACACGGTCCATCGCCATGCCATGGATGGAGCAACCGACGAGTTGGCTGATGAGCACCGGTTCCCGAAGGCACGCTTCGCAAAGACGCAGGGATGCCTGGAGACAGCGCAGCGCCTCTCCGGCCTGCCCTGCGGCGATCGCGAGATGGCATCGCAGAAGCAGTGCCCGGGCGAGACGCTGTGCGAGGTTGTAATGGGGCATCGGCATGGCGAAAATGGCGCCGTTTCCAAGGTTTTCGCCAATCCTCGGCGTGAACTGCGCCGCGCGGGAACGGGGCGCGGCATCAGCGAGTCTCTTCAAAACCGGATGCGCGGCATCCAGCGCGGCGAGCATCGCGGCGGGCATCGCGTCCGGCGTGCCGATGCCGTTCGTCGCCAAGTGATCGATCATCGGGTCCAAATCCGGCACGGTGCCGGACGGAGCGGAAGGAAGGCGGCCGGGCATCTTCGAGGTGATCGCCTCGAGCGCGTCGAACTCCCCTGCGGTCGGGTGCTTTGCGTCCGTGATCCCGGCGAGCGGTTCCAGGGCGCAGAAGTTTTCCGCCGCGGGTGGCAGCGGCGGGACAAGCGCCATGAAATCGAGGGTCTCTCCTTCCTTGGCGACCCGTTCCTTCGCGGCGGCGAGGGCGCGGGCACCGGTCCAATTCTCGACGGAGACGAGGAGCGCGTGGAGGGTGACGAGGCTGACGAGGGTCCAGACCGTGGCGCGCACGGCACGCTTGGACCAGAGGCGATGGAAGAACGTTTTCATGGGAGGTCGAGTTGTTTGAGCAGTTCGGAGTGGTTGGCGAGAAAGATCGATAAAGGAGCCGCGGGGGTGAGCGCGACGCGGGATTCCGGATCGGAGGGATCCGTTCCCGACCAGGAGAGAGAGGCGATCGCGATCCAGGCGGCCGCCCAGGCCAGGAGGAGCGGACGCGGCGGGGTCAACCTGCCGGAGGGAACGGCCTTCTCCGCGGCGGCGGCGAGGATCTCCGCTTTCCATGCGGGGGTGGGGTCGTCACCGCCGCCGGAGGTACGGGCGAGTTCGCGGAGGCGTTCTTCGAAGCGTTCGTCGGGATTCATTTGAGTTCCTCGTAAAGGGGTTTGAGCCGGCCGCGCAACGTCTCGAGGGCGTAGCGGAAGCGGCTCGCCGCCGTGTTCAGCGGAATGCCCTGGATCGTCGCGATTTCCTGGAAGGTCATTTCCTGCCAGAGGCGGAGGCGGGCCACGGTTTGCTGTTCGGGTGGCAGCAGGGCAACCGCGGCGTCGAGCTGGCGTCCCAGTTCGGCGCGGTCGGGATCGGATCCGGGGTCGCTTTCGGGGACGGATGCGGAGGCCTCGCGGGAGGCGCGGTGGTGGTCACGCCTCGTCGCGGATCGGCGGAGTTGGTCGACCGCGGCGTTGTGGGCGAGCCGGTAGAGCCAGGCTTTCTCGTTTTCCACCTCCGGCAGACCGGACCGGGCCAGTTTCACGAAGACTTCCTGGAGGACGTCCTTCGCCGCCTGCTCGTTCGCGAGGATCGAGCGCGCATAGCGGAACACGCCGGCGGCATGTTCGTCGTAAAGGGCCTCGAGCCGTTCGGGTGGCATATAGAAACGATGACGCCCGGCGAAAGGGTTTTTGTCTACGAATTCTTCGACCCCTGGAAAAAATCCCGGAGGCGCCTCAGGAAGCCCGGTTCAGCCACCAGAATCCCGCGTTCAGGTAAGTCGCGTAACCGACCCAGAGCAGATAGGGCAGGAGCATCCATCCGGCCACCGCGTCCAGCCGGCGGAAGGAGGTCAGGGTCAGGAGGATGAGGATCCACAAGGCGACGATCTCGACGAGCGAGGTGCCGAGAAGGTGGGCTCCGAAAAACAGGGGCGTCCAGGCGAGGTTCAGGATCAGTTGCGCGGCGAAAAGGAGGAGGGCCCGGCGCTTTGCGGGTCCCGGATTGGCGAGGTGCCAGATCCTCGCGAACGACAGGCCCATCATCAGGTAGAGCACGCTCCAAACCGGACCGAAGACGGCGTTCGGCGGAGTGCCGGGTGGTTTGGCGAGTCCGGCATACCATCCCGGGATCGATCCGGCGGTGAGGATTCCTCCGGCCGCTCCGAGAATCATCACGACGAGGACGCAGAGGATGGATTTGATGACGAACATCCCGGGTGGAGTGAAGAGGATCGCATGCCGGACCCGACCGGGTCGAGTCAAATCGGCCGCGACCGCGCGATTCCGCCGGTCAGGCGACGCGCACCTTGTCGGGATCGATTCCGCGCATCTCGAAAACCTTGAGGATGGTGTCCTCGATCAGGTTGTTCGGGCAGGAGGCTCCGGCGGTGATCCCGATGAGGACGGGGCGGTCCGAGGCGAGGGCCTCGCAGTAGCCGCCGCCCACCTCCTCTTTCCGGTGGATGTCGTAATGGACGATCTCCTCGAGGGAGACGAGGCATTCCGCGCTGCGGATGAAGAAGGTGGGGAGTTCCTTCTCGCCGATCTCGACGAGGTGGGTCGTGTTCGAGCTGTTGTAGCCGCCGACGACGAGGAGCAGGTCAAGGGGTTCCTTCAGCAGGTCGAAGAGGGCATCCTGCCGCTCCTGGGTCGCCCCGCAGATCGTGTCGAAAACGGAGAAGTTCGCGTCGCTTCCGTCGCGACGGAGAATCGCCTCGCGCACGCGGCGCTGGATTTCCTCGGTTTCCGACTTCAGCATCGTGGTCTGGTTGGCGACGCCGACCCGGCGGAGGTGGAGGTCGGGATCGAATCCTTCGGAGACCGCCCCGCGGAAACGCTCGCGGAAGGCGGCGGCATCGCCACCATGTTCGAGGTAACGGCAGACGTAGTCGGTGTCGTCGAGGGTGAGGATGATGAGGTAATGCCCCTTTCCGTCGTCCCCGGCGGCGCGGGAGGCGGTCGCGCGCGTTTCCTCGTGGATCGCCTTGCCGTGGATGATGGAGGTGATGCCCTCCTTGGCGAAGGCGCGGACGCGCTTCCACACCTTCATGACATCGCCGCAGGTCGTGTCGACGATGTGGCAGCCGCGCGACTCGACCTTGTCCATGAAGGAGATCGGCGCCCCGAAGGCGGGAACGATGACGACGTCGTCCTCGGTCAACTCGTCGTATTGCCCGTTCATCGCCTGCCAGGGCAGGGAGACGATCTTCATCTCCTCGAGCTGGCGGTTCACCTCGGGATTGTGGATGATCTCGCCGATCAAAAAGACGCGGTTGTCGGGAAAGACCCGGCGGGAGGCGTAGGCGAGATCAATGGCGCGCTCGACGCCGTAGCAGAATCCGAACTGTTTCGCGAGTCGGATCGTGGTGTTGCCGACGGTGATGAGTCCGCCCCGGGCCCGCACCTTTTCGACGATCGAGCTCTGGTAGTGGTTCGCGACCTCGGCCTGGACGCGCTCCATCACCTCGGGGGTGCGGACATTGACGCGTCGGCGCGGACGCTCGGGCGAGGTGGGCATGGGAAGAAGCGGAACTCCGCCGTGGATCAAAAGAGGATTTCGCTGGTCCGGTCGAGCGGCGCGTCGGTGATGAGAACGGAACGCGGGTGGTCGGGCTGGTTGTAATCCGTCGGACGGGGGACGTTCTTGCCGATGGTGGCGTCCTCGGGCTGGCTCTGGGCGATGTGGATCGGGGTTCCTTCCTTGACGAGGTTGAAAAACTCCTGCGCGATGGTGCGATGGAGGCGGAGGCAGCCGTGGGTGCGCGGCTCGGGCCAGACCGCACCCGCGTGGAACCCGTATCCGGTCTTGAACTCGACCCACCACGGCATCGGGTAGCCAACGTAGGTGTAGCCCGATGGCATCCCGGAGCGTTTTCCGGGGATGATTTCCTCGCCCTTCACGTAGAATCCGTAGGTGCCGGAACGCTTCCGCGGCAGCTTGTTGAAGGCCTTGAAGCTCCCGGTCGGGGTCGGATCACTCGGGGTGCCGATGGCGATGGCGGCGACGAAGCGCGGTTCGGTCCCTTCGAGGACGTAGACGGCTCGATTGGCGAGACTCACCTTGACCTGGACGCTCGCGGGGTTCGTGACCGTCCCGTAGCGTAGCGCCATGCTCACGGGCTGCTGTGGCTCGACCGTCTTGCAGCCGGTCTGCAACGAAGCCAGGGCGGTGACCGCGATGGCGGCGAGGAAGAAAAGGGAAAGGAAGGACAAGGGTTTCCGTGGATTCATGGCAAAGGATGGAAACCGGAAAGCTACACCAAACTGGGGAGGGTGCGAATCCCGGGCGCGGTCTTTCGGTGAAAAATGCATTTTTTATTTCCGGATTATTGACAAAACTGAACTACTTCGTTACGGTTGAATCGGTTACTTTCTCGGTAACTGTCTGTTTGTGTTTCGTGTTTCGGAGCCGCTCAGCCTTCGGGCTGAGCGGTTTCTGTTTTTACGGGTGAGCCGTGTGTGTCCCTCTCGGAACGAAAAACGGTCTCCTTGCACCGGAGACCGTTTCGGACCGAAGCGGATCAGGAACCGCCCGGGGATTCGATGGGAGCGCAATCCGTCACGCCCAAGGCAGCTTCCACTGGCCGGGAACGGCGACGGCGTAGTTGCCGTCCGGCCCGGGCTTCACGGGAGCCTCGGCGTTCATGTCGAATTCCTTCGGCATGATCGAGAAGTTCGATTTCACGGCGTCATCCCATTTCACCTCTTGGCCGCTGTAGGTGGCGAGGCGTCCGAGGACCGAGGTGAACGAGCTGTTCGCGCCGAAGTAGGCATCATTCTGGGCCACGTTCTCCCGGATGCACTTGTGGAGGTGGTCATGCTCGACCTGATAGGGATTCGGATCGCCTTCGCGGGGAGCGCGATACTGCCATTTCACGTTGCCCTTGAAGTCGGTGATGCGTCCCTGCCCGAGGTGAAGGACGCCCTCGCTACCATGGATTTCCTCGGCGACCTTGCTCCAGGTGCCCTCGATGTGGCGGCACTGGCTGTTCATGACCGCGCCACCGAGTTCGTTCCCGTAGCGGAACTCGACGTAGTGGTGGTCGAAGATTTCCCCGACGGTGCGGGGCTCGGTGCCGGCCCTGCCGCCCATGCCCTGGGCGATCACGGGGTGGCCGCCCTTGGCCGAATCACCGCTGACGAACCAGTTCATCACGTCGATGTTGTGGACGTGCTGTTCGGAGATGTGGTCGCCGCAGAGCCAGTTGAAGTGGTACCAGTTGCGCATCTGGTATTCCATTTCCGTCCAGCCGGGTTCGCGGGCCACGATCCAGGGACGGCGGCCGTTCCACCAGGCCTGACCGCCGCGGACGTCGCCGATGAGTTTTTCCTCGTGCACCTTCTTGAAGGCCTCGAGGTAGACGTTCTGATAGTGGCGCTGGAGGCCGACGACGACCTTGAGCTGCTTCGCATCGGCCTGCTTGGCGGCCTCGATCACCTTGTTGAAGCCCAACGCATCGACGCAGACCGGCTTCTCCATGAAGACATGCTTGCCTTGCTGCACCGCGTATTCAAAGTGGATCGGGCGGAATCCGGGAGGGGTCGCGATGACCACAAGATCGCACTCGTCGATGACGCCTTTGTAGGCGTCGAAGCCCGCATACTGGCGGCTTTTCGGTACGTCGATCTGGGCCGACTTGCCCATCTTCTCGATCTGTTCCTGGATCTTCGGTAGCCCGGCGGCGCGCTTGCCACCTCCGTCGATCTTGTCCTGGAACGCGTCGGCGACGGCAATGAGTCGGGCGCTGTCGCTCGCGGTGAGGTTCTGCACGATGGCACCGGACCCGCGTCCGCCCAGGCCGATGAGACCGACCTTGACCGCGTCGCTGCCGGCGACCTGGGCGCAGAGCTCGACGGGGAGGGCGGCGGCGGCACCGGCGGCGGCAGTGCCGGCAACAAAGGTTCTGCGGGAAACGGGAGTTTCGTTCGGCGGAGTGGATTCGCTCATGATGGGTTTGGGGATTCAGGGACCGGCGCGGTGCCGTAAAGGGATGGGAAAAGCCTAATCCTAGCAATCGCCGGGCGGTTGTGCAATCCCGATCGATGCCGCGTCCGCGGCAAATTTCACCGGCGAAGACCCCGCAAGTCGCAGGTTGGGATCGATGTCGCCGTCGAGGGGAGACGGGGGGATGCCCGCGCGACGTCGGGTTGCCGCCGCGAAGGCGATCATCGCGGCGTTGTCCGTGGAGTAGGCCGGATCGGCCAGAATCACTTCGATCCCCGCCTCCACCGCCCCGGCCGTGATCCGTTCGCGGAGACGGCGGTTGCAACTGACCCCGCCGCTCACGGCGGCAAGGTGGAGACCCCGTGAGCGGCAGGCGGCGAGGAGTTTCGCGACGAGGACATCGACGATCGCTTCCTCGAAGGAGGCGCAGAAATCGGCGAGCTCCGGTCCGGCGGGTGGACCGCCGAGCCGGTCGATGGTGTAGCGGGCCGAGGTCTTCAAGCCGCTGAAACTGAATTCGAAGTCGCCGCTGTGCAGCATGCTGCGGGGAAAGTCGAAGGCATCGCGCCGGCCGTGTTCCGCGAGGCGTGCGATTTCCGGTCCCCCGGGATAGGGGAGGCCGAGCAGCTTGCCGACCTTGTCGAAGGCCTCGCCCGCCGCATCGTCCTTGGTCGAGCCGAGGAGCCGGTAGCGTCCCACCGCGAGAACCTCGATGAGGAGGGTGTGGCCTCCGCTGACGATGAGGGCGACATGCGGAACGACCTCCCGTGGAGGATCGATGAACGGAGAGAGGAGATGTCCCTCCATGTGGTTGATCGAATAAAAAGGACGGCTCAATCCGATGGCAAGGGCCTTGGCGAGGGTGTCGCCGACAAGCAGGGAACTAGCGAGGCCGGGCCCGGAGGTGGCGGCGACGATGGCGATCTCCGAAGGGGAGGCACCGGCCTCCTTCATGGCAGCCTCGAGGAGCGGACGCAGGTCGAGGCTGTGGTTGCGCGAGGCGAGCTCGGGCACGACTCCGCCGAAGGGGGCGTGGAGCCTGACCTGGGAAGCGATCCGGCTGACGAGGGGGCGGCCATCGGAATCGGCGATCGCGACCGCGGTCTCGTCGCACGACGTTTCGATCGCGAGGACGAGTTCCGCGCTCATGGCCAGGTCGGGGGCACTCACTGCGGAGGAGCCGGGGCGGGGGCGGCGGGCTTCTCTCCGGCCGGCGGGGCCGCCGCGGGCTTCGCGTCTTCCTTGGGAGCGGCGGCCGGGGGAGTTCCGGTGTTGGCGGGTTTGTCGGACGCCGCGGGTTTCGCGGGTTCGGCGTCCTTGGGGGCGGGGGCTGCCTGCTTGGCGGGTTGCTTGGGCGCGTCCACCTTGGCCGCGGGAGCCGCGTCTTTGGCGGGTTCGGCGTCCTTGGCGATCGTTTTCGCGTAGACCAGCGCACCCTTCATCGCATCCACAGCGCGAACGAGCTGGGGATCGACGAAAGTTTCGATCTGCTTCCGTTCCTCGGGAGAAAGGGTGTCGCGGCTGAACCATTGGGCAAGTTGCTGTTCCTGAACCGGGGTCAGGGTCGCAACGATGTTGGGAATGACCCCATTCTCGTGAATGGTGCGGTGGCTGGGCGTATAATACTTCGCCGTGGTCATGCGGATCGCCTTGCCTTCGCCGATCGGGAGGATCGATTGGACCGATCCCTTGCCGAAGGTGGTTTCACCCACCACGATGCAGCGCTTCAGGTCCTGCAGGGCGCCGGAGACGACTTCCGCCCCGCTCGCGGAAGAGTGGTTCACGAGAATGGCGAGGGGGTAGTCGCGCTCGCGGCGCTTGCTCTCCGCGCTCGTCCGGTAAACCTTGATTTCCCCGGAACCGGGCTTGCCTTCGGTGGTGAGGACGACCGTTCCCGCCTTCACGAATTCCCCGCAAACATCGATCGCGCTTCCGAGGAGACCGCCGGGATTGTTGCGCATGTCGAGGACGAAGGCGTCCATGCCCTCCTGTTCAAGCTTGTCGAGGGCGTCCGCGAGCTCCTGCGCGGTCGGTTCGCTGAACTGGAGAATGCGGGCGTAGCCCATCCGGTAGGGCGCGGTGAGACGCGGGTCGAGGATGCTCGCGTCCTCGACCGAGGACTGCTTGATGACCTCGCGCTTCATCGTGAACTCGTGCAGCTTCTGGGTCGCGGGACGCCGGATCGTGAGGGTGAGGGATTCCCCCGGTTTGCCGCGCAGCATGTCGACGGCTTCGGCCATGCCGATCTGCTCGGTCAACCGATTGTTGATTTTCAGAATCTGGTCTCCGGGAAGAACCCCGGCGCGGGCCGCCGGTCCGTCCTCGCGGGCGGTGACGATGGTGAGCGCGTCATTCTTCGTCGAGATCGTCACGCCGATGCCCTCGTAGGTACTGTCGGTGTGACGCTTGAGCTGGTCGAAGACCTTCGGCTGCATGAACTGCGAATGCGGATCGAGCGAGGCGAGCATGCCCTCGAGGGCGCTGTTGATCAGCTTCTCGTAGGTGACCTTGTCGGAGTCGACGTAACCCTGGCGGATCGTCTCAAGCACTTCGGTGAACAGCTCCATTTCCTTGAAACCCGAATCCTCGCCCGGCTCTTCCTGGGCGCGGACCCTGGGTGCCGTGCCAACGGAAAGGAGCAGGCCCGCGAAAACGAGGGCGGAAAGGCGGAGGTTTCGTTTCATCCGGTTACGTTCCGCCAACCCGGCCGCTTTTCAACACGCCTCTTCCTCACCCGGAAGGGCCTGGTTGCGCATTAGGCGGCACCGAGCGGAAGGAGCCCCGACCAGAGCACGCCGACATAAACCGCCTTCGTGGTGAGGTGCATCCATTGATCGGCGGCAAAGGAGGTCCGCCCCTCGCATTTCGCGAGGTCGATGATCCAATGCAGGACAAACTCGACGAAGGCGAGGAGGGGGCAGCCGCAGATCACCCAGACGAATCCGGCATGGATGAGGCAATGGGCGCTCATGAGGTAGATCCAGAGATTGGCCGGGCTGACCTTGCCGTCTGCCAGCGGGGGCGGCGGACTGTTGCGGTTCTTTCCCCGGGAAAGAAAATCGCCTTGCAGCGGAAAGTCCGCGAAGGCGTGACCGATGCAGAACGCGAAAAGGAGGACGAGGGCCGGCAGGAGCCCGGTCGGTGCGGCAAGGGGAAGTGTATGAAAGTCGGGCATGCTGCGCGGGCGTCGCGTCCGTCGGTTTTCTGGGAAGGCCGGTTCTCCGGGAACCGCGGACGGTTCAGAAGGAATCCAACATGGCTTCGCGGGCCATCGCCACTTTCTGGTTGGTCTTGCGAAGGCGCTTGCTGAGCTGGGTTGCGATGTTCACGAGGAGGCGGGCCGCGGTCCGCGGGTGGGCCTCGAGGTATTGCTCCAGCCTCGAGCGGTCGATCCTCCAAATTTCCGAGAACGATTTGCTGACGACGCTGGCGCTGGCCTGGCCCGGATCGAACATGTTGATCTCGCCGATGGTGTCCCCGGCCTTGAGGGTGCCGAGGAGGACCGCCCGGCCCGTCACCACGGTCTGCACGTGAAAGGTTCCGGAAACCACCATGAAAAGGGCATCCTGATTGTGGCCTTCATCGATGAGCACCTCCCCTTCCGCGAGAGAGAGAAACTCGCCGAAGTTCCCCAGCTGCGTGCGTTCCTCGAGATCGAACTCGGAGGCAAAGCCCATTTCGGGAAGGATGGCGTTGGACATGATAAAAGAAAAAGTTGGGAACCGATTCCGCGCTTCGGGAGATTTGCGGCAGACGATCCTCCGGGGAAATATCAATACTGGCCGCCAAGCATCCCAGGCATGCCGGCCTGACCCTCCCAGGCCGCCGGCATGTTGTGGGGCATGCTGCTCAATTTCTCGGAGGGCGGCTTGGGCCCCTCCTTCTCGAGCGTTTCGCAGGACGAGAGCACGAGGGAAAGGAGCGAGGCCGCCAGGGTGAGGGAATGAAGCCGGATCGGGATCATGGGAAATCGCGAAAAGAGTTGTTTTCGGTTCACTGGAGATTTTCGAAGATGACCTTGTCGCCGGGTTGGAGATCAAGGCCCTTGACCATGGATTCGTCGATGATGTCGGCGACGGTGACGGTGTCTTCGAGATTGACGATTCGCAAACGGGCGATCCGGGTGTTGCCACGCTTCACCAGCAGGGAGGCCTCGGCGGAGACCCCATGGGCGCGACCGGCGTTGATCATGACGAAATCCCACTCCTTGTTCACCGCGATCACCGTGGCGACGAGGCTGTTGAGGGCGAGCCTCTGCGCCCGCTGCATTTGGAACGACTCCTCCTCCTTGACCTTGGCGACCTGGACCTGCTTCGCCTGAGCCGCGGAACCAAGCTGGGTATTGAGCTCGGTCTTCTTGTTCTGCGCTTCCGTGAGCTGGTCCTTCAGCATCGTGAGATTCATGTTCAGATCCTCGGCAGTCTTGATGTTGCCGTCCGGAAACACCTTCGTTACGGCCAGATCGATTTCCTTTTTCTCGATCTCCACCTTCTTGAGTTCCGAGCTCACCTCCTCGAGGGCGCGTTCGGCGACCTTTAGCTTTTGCTCGGAATCAGAAATCGCGGCAGCGGCCTGGTTCCTCGCGTCCTTCGCCTGGGTTTCCTTGGTGGTCGATTCGTCGCGCTTGTCCTCGGCCTCACCGAGCTTGGCGGTGACATCGGTCACGTTGGCAACGACATCTTGGCGCTCGGCGATCTTGGCCTCCAAGTCAGTCTTGTTGATCCAGCCCACCACGGCCGCACCCAGCATGGCAAAGCCTGCCAGAATCATGATAAACTTCTTCATCTTGGGAATTCAGTTAACGATTGGGGACAGCGAGCGCGATCTCATTGAGCCGGTGGTGCGGGAGCCGCGCCACCAGGAGCCGGTGCGGGAGCCCCGAAGGGATCGGGAGGAGTCCCGGTGGCCGGGGCGGCACCGGGTGCGGGGGCCGCGCCACCAGGAGCCGGTGCGGGAGCCCCGAAGGGATCGGGAGGAGTCCCGGTGGCTGGGGCGGCACCGGGTGCGGGGGCCGCGCCACCAGGAGCGGGTGCGGGAGCCCCGAAGGGATCGGGAGGTGTCCCGGTGGCCGGGGCGGCACCGGGTGCGGGGGCCATGCCTCCGCCGAAAGGATCCGGTGCCGCGGGAGCCGCCGGGGCCATCCCGCCAAAAGGATCGGAAGCGGCCGGTGCCCCTCCGGGAGCGGTGGGGGCGACGCCACCCGCCGCCGGAGCGGTGGGGGCACCGGCACCTGGTGCGGAGGCCGGAACCACGGCGGGTGTCTGAACTTTCATGGATTTGACGACGGTATCGCCGGGCTGAACGGATTGGCCGGGGGCAAGGGATCCCGCGACAATATCGGCGGCCGATTCCGAGGCATCGACCGACGTGACAAGGAGGCGGCAAATGGGCTGGCCACGGCGGTAAACGTCGAGCTGGGACCGGTTGACGACGCCTTGGTCAAAACCGCCCGCAATCACCACAAAACCCCACTGATTGTAGGCTTTCTTGACGGTGGTCTGGAACTCTCCGCGAATCATTCCGGACTCCTGGTCGGCGCGGAGGGCGACTAATTCCGCCGCGACTTTTTCGAGGCGGTCGCGTTCGACCTGGGCGGCGGCCACGGTGCCTTCGAGCTGGGTCAGTTCGATTTCGGACTCCTCGATCTGGGTACGGATCTGGATCATCTCCTTCTGGATGGATTCGATTCCGGCGATGTCCTTGATCAGAACCTTCGCCTTGTCGAGGTCCGCCTTGGCGGTTTCGAGGGCGCTCTGCTGGGCCTTGTGATTCGAATCGGTCTCCGTGACCTTGTTGTCGAGATCGACCTTCTTGGCCTGCAGCGCCTGGGTTTCCGTGGTCAGCGCTTGGATCGACTGTTCGAGCACGGTGATCTCGTCATTGGTCTTTTTCAGACCGGCTTCGCGCTGGACGAGAAGCTCTTTCTGAGCAGTAATGGCCGCGAGCACATCCTGGTAGGCACCCATATTGACGTAACTCAGATAGGTCGCGCCGGCCAGGACAACGGCTGCAATGACTAACAATACCTTCCACATGGGGTCTGCGTGTTTGATTTGCGTAAAGCGGACGGCTCCAAGCGGGCACACTAGCGAGGGGACCTCTCAAAGACAACTCCAAAATTCCGAAACTCGATCATCTTTAAAAGGAATTTCGGCCAAGACAAGCCCGAACTCGTGGAGGTCACGCTTCGTCCCGGCAGCGGTAACCCCACTGCGCCCGGCCGCATGTTGGCCGTTTGTGGCGGCGGGGGCTCCTTGCGCCCCGTCGCCGGGGATCGTGGCGCGGTGGAAGGCAACGGGGGACCGCCGGGAGCGGGGTGGTCCGAAGCCCGTCACGGTGGTGCCGGAGGTCTGCCGGAAATAAACAGGGTCAGGCGAAGAGCCTGACCCTGTCCGGAAAAAGGAGCTTCGCGGGCGTCCCGATCACATGAGGTTGAGCGCGCGGGCGCGCTTGATCTCGCGGGTGATCCGGCGGTGCAACTTGGCGGAAAGTCCGGTGGTGCGTCGGGCGTAGATCTTGCCGGATTCGGTCGTGAAGTTCTTGAGGAACTCGGGGTTGAGGTAGTTGACCTTTTCCGCCGGGATGTCGAAACGACGGCGGGGCATGCGCCGGTTGGCGCGGCGGAGGTTGATGGCTCTCTGTTCGGTTTTCGGACCCATGGCGTTGGTGGGAGGGGGGATCAGCGCTTCTCGCGGTGAAGGGTGCGGCGCTTGAGGTAGGGATTGAACTTCACCTTCTCAAGACGGCCCGGAGTGCGGATGCTCTTTTTGTTGCGCGTGGTCACATAGATGGAAGGGCGTGCGCCTTCCGTCTTGGCCTCGGTGCATTCAAGAATGATGACTTCTCTGGGCATGGGGAGAGTGGGTGGAGTGTTTCGCGAAGGGCGGGGAGTGTAAGGGGATTCCGCAGGATCTCAACCGATATTTTCAGTCCTCGTCCTCGTCGGACGGTTTCGAGACCTCCTTCTCCTCAAGCCCGAAGAGGGAGGTAACGGGAGTCCGGAAGTTCCCCACGGACTGCTCCTGGTCGAGTTTTTCCTGATATTCGACCGTGCAACGGGCAAAGGGAATGGCCTCGAGGCGCGCCTGGGGAATCATTTCCCCGGAGCCTTGGCAGATGCCGTATTCCCCGCTGTCGATGCGGACGAGGGCCTCTTCAATTTCATAGAGGGCGTTCTGCTCCTGAGAGAGGATGTTGAGGGCGAAGTCGCGATCGTAGGAGTCGCTGCCCGCGTCGGCCTGGTGCATGCCGAAGGCGGAGGAATCGCCGCCGTCTTCACCGCGGATGGCATCGCGGGCAACCCCTGACATCTGGTCGACGAGCGTGTCGCGAAGATCCAGGAGTCGCTGGCGCTGGGCTTTGAGGAACGCAGGGGAGGGTTTTTTGGGTTTTTCCCGGGCTTCGGGCGAGGGGATGACGGGAGCGTGGTTGGTGAGATGGGCGAAGAGGGGCCGCCTCTTCACGGGAAGGCGTTTCTTTGGCGGAATTTTCACGGGTGCGGAGGACTTCGGGGCCGCCTTGACGGGTTCGGGCCTCGAAACCGCGACGGGAGCGGGTTCGGGTTTGGCGGCCTCCGGTTTGGGTTTGGAAGGGGAGGGGGGGGGGGTCGGTTTTGCGGTGGCCACAGCCTTGGGGGCGTCGGCCTTTGCCGGAACCGATTTGGAAGGGGCCGGCTTTTGGGGAGCGGGCGTTTTCGTTCCGGCTTTCACCGGAGTTGCGGGTTTCGCGGCCGGCTTGGGGGCCGGTTTGGAAAGGGATTTGGCAGCCTTTTTTTCGGGTGCCTTCGGTTTTGCCGGAGCCGACTTCTTCCCGGGCGCGGGCTTTTTCGCCGCCTTGGCGGGAGGCGCCTTCTTCACGGGCTTGGCCGGAGCGGCTTTTTTCGCCGGGACCTTCGGGGCGGGCTTCTTGGCGGCTTTGGCGGGCGCCTTCGGGGCGGGCTTTTTGGCCGGAGCCTTGTTGGAGGGGACCGCCTTTTTCGCGGGGGCCGCCTTTTTCGCGGGGGCCGCCTTTTTCGCGGGGGCCGCCTTTTTCGCGGGGGCGGTCTTCTTCACGGGTACTTTCTTGGCCGGCGCCTTTTTTACCGCGGCCTTTTTCGGTGTCGGTTTTGCGGCGGGTTTGGCTGCCGGTTTTTTCGCGGGAGCCGGCTTCTTCGCGGACTTGGCTACCGCCTTGGCCGGGACCGGTTTCTTTTTCGGAGCTTCCTTCCTCGATGCGACCGGCTTTTTCGGAGCGGCTTTCTTCGTGACGGCTTTCTTGGCCATGGGATTTTGGCAGCGGTTGATGGATTGGCGCGGACACTCCGCGAAAGGAGCGCCATTTGTAAGATACCGTTAGCCTCGCCGCAAGAAGAAAAGGCGCGGGGCGGCAGAACCTTGTTTTGCCCAGGAAGGGATCCGCAAGGATCCTCAGAGTTCGGGGAGGACCTTGGCGACGCGTTCCTTGAGTTCCTTGCCCGGTTTGAACTTGACCACGGCGCGGGCCGGAATCGGAACGGCCGAGTCGGGTTTGTTCGGGTTGCGACCGATCTTCGGCTTGGTTTTCGTCACGAGGAAGGCTCCGAAATTCCGGAGGACGACATCATGGTTGGCGGCAAGGGAAGTGGTGACCTCCTCGATGAAACACTGCACGACGTTGAAGACTTCCTGTTGGGTGAGCCCGGTCTCGTTGCTGATCCGGATCACAAGATCGCGCTTGGTGATGGTTGCCATTTGGGTGCGGTTTTCGAGGTTGGGTGCTGGCTTTAAAGTGAGACGCTTCGAGTCTTTGGCAATCGATCTTTGCAGGATTCAGCGGGCACGGGTCGGAGTGGTAGCTCCCGACAACGCATCGCCCGTCCCCCCTCTAAAGCCGGATTCATGCCGATTCGAAGACAAAATGTGATTTTTCGCCTTTCGTGCGCGGTTTTGGGGAAACGCATCGTTCCGGGTGCCCCGTGCCATTCCGGCGCGTATCCTGCCGGATGAGCGACCAGCCTCGCGACAATGACCGCTCCATCCGCATGCCGGGTTCCGGTGGAATGGATGGATTCCGCCGGAACCTGCTCGAATGGTTCGGCAGGGAGGCGCGCGATTACCCGTGGCGCCGGACGACGGATCCTTATGCGGTTCTGGTTTCCGAGGCGATGCTGCAACAGACCCAGATCGCGACGGTTCTCGGTCGCGGCTACTACGAGCGCTGGATGCGCGCCTTTCCGACCTGGGAAGCCCTCGCCTCCGCCTCCGAGGAGGAAGTCCTGAAATGCTGGGAAGGGCTCGGTTATTACAACCGCGCCCGTCATCTCCGAAACACCGCGTCCATCGTCGTGTCGGAACACGGAGGGGAGTTTCCCGACGACCCTGCGCGGGTTCTGGCCCTTCCAGGGGTCGGGCGTTACACCGCGGGAGCGGTCTTGAGCATCGCGTTCGGGCGTCGCGCCGGGGTGGTCGATGGAAACGTCGCGCGGGTTTTATCGCGGATTTTCGCGATGGAGGCTCCGGTCAATGCGCCGGAAGGGATCCGGCAATTGTGGGAATGGGCCGAGGGCCTCGTGCCGGAGAATGCGCCGGGTGCCTTCAACGCGGCTCTGATGGAACTCGGGCAGCGAATCTGCCGCCCATCGACGCCCGACTGCGGCGCGTGTCCGGTCCGGGACTCCTGCAGGGCCTGCGCCGCCGGAGATCCCTCGCGCTATCCGCTGAAGCGCCGCGGGCCGGGGATCACCGCGAAAGAGGAGCGTGTCGTCCTCGCGGATCGCGACGGACGCGTTTTTCTCGCGCCGGAATTCGGGGCGAGGCGACGGGGTCTCTGGCGATTGCCTGAACTCGGCAAGGAAGATGCGGCCGATTGGGACGAGTTATTCCGCTTCGACTATGCCATCACCCGCTACCGCGTGACGTTGCGTGTTTTCGCGGCCCCGGTCTCATGGATGCCTGAACCGGGGGAGGGGGGCTGGTTCGACTGGCGGGATGCCCCGGCGCTTCCTCCGCTCGGCGCACCCTACCGCAAGGCCCTCGAACGCCATGCGGAAGCCGGTGCCGCCGGCGACCGGCTCCTATGAAGTGCCGCGAATCCGCTCCCTTGCAGTCTCGCCGCCTTGGCGGACAATCGCTGACAAAATCGACAAATGACCGCTTCATCCGCCGCTTCCCTTGCCGGAGTGCTTCCCGTGTTCCAGACGCCTTATCTGGCGGATGAGACGATTGATTTCGAGACGCTCGGGCGCGAGATCGACTGGCTCTTCGACCAGGGTTCGGATGGCATCGTCATGGCGATGGTCTCCGAGGTGTTGCGTCTCTCCGACCGCGAACGCGGACAACTGGCCAAGGAAGCGTGCGCCCTTGCCGGTGGAAGGGGGAGTGTCGTCATCAGTGTCGGAGCGGAGAGCAGCCGCCAGGCCGAGGCCCATGCCAGGCACGCCGAGGACTGCGGTGCCAGCGCGCTGATGGCGATTCCTCCGGTTTCGATCGCGGTGGCGGAAGGCGAGCTGCTCTCTTACTACCGCCGGTTGCTCGAAGTGGTCGCGATCCCGGTGATCGTGCAGGACGCCTCTGGCTACGTGGGCCGTCCCATGTCGATCCCCTTCCAGGCCGGATTGCTCGACGAGTTCGGACCCGACCGGGTCCTTTTCAAGCCCGAGGCCTCCCCGATCGGGCCTCGCCTCTCCGCCCTGCGGGATGCCACCAACGGACAGGCGCGTGTCTTCGAGGGCACCGGGGGCATCGCCCTGGTCGATTCGTATCGTCGCGGAGTTCGCGGAACGATGCCGGGGGCCGACCTTATCACCGCGATCGTTCCACTCTGGCGGGCGCTGGTGGCGGGCGATCTCGCGGCGGCGGCGCGGATCCATGAGCCGCTCAGCGCGCTCATCTCCCTTCAAACCAGTCTCGACGCCTTTCTCGCGGTGGAAAAGCACCTCCTCTGCCGTCAGGGGGTCTTCCGCAACGAGATCGTGAGGGGGCCGCGCGGTTTCATTCTCGACGAGGAGACGAGACGCGAGGTGGACCGCCTTTTCGATCGCATCACCGAAGCCGTTTCCGAATCATGATCATCGACGTCCACAGCCACGCCTGGCCCTTCCCCGGGGGCTTCAGTGAAGACTTCATCCGCCAAGCCTCGGGAGCCCGCGCCAACACCACGGTCGATCTCACCGTGACCTACGAGGCCTACCGCGCCACCGCGCCCGCCGACACCCGGACGGTGGTTTTCGGGGGAAAGGCGAAGCTTTCCGGCGTTTGGATCGACAACGCCTACGTCGCGGATTATGTCGCCGCCCATCCTGACACGCTGATCGGTTTCCTCTCCGTCGATCCGACCCAGCCGGGCTGGCAGGACGATCTCCGTCACAGCCACGAGACCCTCGGCCTGCGCGGCGTGAAGCTGCTCCCGATGTATGCGGGATTCAAGGTCTGCGATCCCCTGCTCGATCCGCTCTGGGAATACTGCGATGCCCTCGGCCTGCCCGTTCTGATGCACACGGGGACCACCTTTGTCCGGCAGGCACCGCTCGACTGCACGTTTCCCCGTCTCATCGAGCCGGTCGCGCTGAAGTATCCGGGGATCCGGTTCATTCTCGCCCACCTCGGCCATCCGTGGGAGGGCGAGTGCGTCGTCACGATCCGCAAGCACCCCAACGTCTACGCCGACCTCAGCGCCCTACATTACCGGCCTTTCCAACTCTACCAAAGCCTCATGCTCGTCCAGGAATACGGCGTCTGGGACAAGGTCCTCTTCGGCACCGATTATCCCTTCACCACCGTGAACGCCACGGTCGATGGTCTCCGGAATTTGAACAACATGCTCGAGGGAACGGCCCTGCCCCGCCTCGATCGGGACAAGATCGAGGAGTTGATCTTTCGCGATTCCCTGCCGCTGCTCGGGCTGGAGTGAGCGTGTTGTTGCAGCCAGCCGCCGCAGGCGGCGGACGATACGGCAGATTCGACACCCCGATCTCCATGAAAGCCATCCATCTCGATTCCTCGAACTTCGATTCCACCCTCGCGGGCACCTCGTTGCCGGTCCTCGTCGACTTCCATGCCGAATGGTGCGGCCCGTGCCAGATGCTGGGGCCCGTCATCGAGCAACTCGCCGCCGCCAAGGCGGGAGAGGCCATCGTGGCCAAGGTCGACATCGACGCCGCCCGTGATCTCGCGACCCGCTACCGGATCAACTCGGTGCCAACCATCATCGTCTTCAAGGATGGCGAGCCGGTCGTCGCGACGCGCGGCGTCGCCTCGAAGGCGGCGCTCGAGTCAATGATCGCTGAAGCCGCCGCCAAGCCGGCGGCCTGAACGCCTTGTCTTCCGCCCGTTCCGTCCCGGGTCCGGGACGGCTACGCGAAGGCGTGAACGAATCGGGCTGAAAGGCGGGGTTTCGTGTGCGACAATCCCGGAGCCTCCCCCGTCTGATGATCTTCTTCCGTCTGCTTTCATGCGCCCTCGTTCCGCTGGCCGCCGCCGTGAGTGGCACGAGCGCGGTCCACGCCGATGAGAAGGCCTACGCCGTCGTCGAACCCATTCTCGTCAACCACTGCTACGGGTGCCACGGTGACGGCTCGAGCAAGGGGGACTTCGCGATGGACGATTACGCCTCCCTCGAGGCGCACCTCGTGGATTTCGACGTCTGGTTCGAAATCTGGAAAAACGTGCGGAGCAACCTGATGCCTCCGGCCGACAAACCCCAGCTGAAGAGCGAGGAGAAGGAAAAGATCCTCTCCTTCATCGAGACGACCGTCTTCAAGATCGATCCCCGGAATCCCGACCCGGGACGCGTCACGATCCGCCGCCTCAACCGCGAGGAGTACCGCAACTCGATCAAGGACCTGCTCAAATACGACTTCAACGTCGCCGATATCCTCCCCGCGGACGACACCGGCTACGGGTTTGACACCATCGGCGACGTCCTCAGCATTTCCCCGCTGTTGATGGAGAAGTATCTCGAGGCCGCGGACCTCATCGTGGAGGCCGCCGTGCCGACGGCGGGCCCCGAGATCGTCGAATGGTGGTTCGACGTGAAAAACTTCAAGGAGGAGCGCGGCAAGGACTGGTCGCTCGACTGGATGCCCTTCGATCACGCCCGCAAGCATCAGTCAAAGCCCTACGTGAGCCATGACGGCGAATACGAGATCCGTGTGGATTTCCGCATCCGCGGATCCGACGAGGCGAGTTCGAACACCGCGACCTTGAAGGTCGGGGTCGAAGACAAGACCCTGGCCGAACGCAAACTGGGTTGGGACAATTCCGAGCGGATCACCCTCAAGACCAAGGCGATTCTGAAGAAGGGAAACGCCGCCGCCTTCTGGGTGGCGACCGAAACGGGGGAGCCGCCGCAGAAGGGGGAGAACAAACTCGCCATCGACGTGGAGAGTTTCCGCATCCGGGGCCCTCTCGATGGAAGTAGGAAGGACTATCCCTGGGGCGTCCGCCATCTCTTCTCGCAGGGGCCGCCCCCCGCGGACGAGAAGGCCCGCGACCCCTACCGCGAGGCGATCCTGCGCAAGTTCGCGACCCAGGCCTTCCGACGGCCGGTCGATGAGGAAACCCTCGGTCGCCTCGTCGCCCTCGCCCGGCAGGTCGACATGCAGCCGAAGTATCGTTTCGAAAATGGCATCGCCGAGGCCATCACCGCGATTCTCGTGAGCCCCCGCTTCCTCCTCCGCGCGGAGGTCCAGCCCGAGCCGGACAACCCCTCGAAGGTCGTGCCACTCGACGAATACGCCCTCGCTTCTCGCCTCTCGTATTTTCTCTGGAACTCGATCCCGGATGACGAACTCCTCAAGCTCGCCGGGGAAGGGAAACTGCGAGCCAACCTCCGCGCCCAGGTCGATCGCATGCTCAAGGACGAGAAGTCGAAGCGCATGATCACCAACTTCGTCGGCCAGTGGCTCCAGGCCCGCGACGTTGAGACACTCAGCTTCAACGAACGTTCCCTCCTCGAGGAGAAGGATCTCGAGAAGGCCCGTCGCATCTTCAACGGACGCCTCCGCCAGTCGATGCGCCTCGAGAGCGAGGAGTTTTTCGCCCACGTTCTGCGTGAGAACCGCCCCGCGACCGAGCTCCTCACCGCGAACTACACCTATCTCAATGAGCCCCTCGCCGAATGGTACGACGTCGAAGGCGTCAAGGGCACCCACATGCGCAAGGTCGAGGTGCCGGCGGAAAAGCACCGCGGCGGGCTTCTCAGCCAGGCCACCTTCCACCTCGTCACCTCGAACCCGACGCGGACCTCGCCGGTGAAACGCGGACTCTTCGTCCTCGAGAACTTCCTCGCCACTCCGGCCCCGCCGGCGGTGCCCGACGTGCCCCCGCTCGAGGCCTCGGCGAAAGGCGACAAGAAGAACCTGCCCCTGCGCGAGATTCTCAAGATCCACGCCGAACAGAAACTCTGCGCGTCCTGCCACGCGCGCATGGATCCGATCGGACTCGCCCTCGAGAACTACAACGCCATCGGCGTCTGGCGCGACCAGGACAAGGGGCAGCCCATCGACACGAGCGGGCAGCTCATGACCGGCGAGAAGTTCGGCAACGCCCGCGAGCTCAGCCAGATCCTCGCGACCGCGCGGAAGGAGGATTTCCATCGGGCCCTCGCCGAGAAACTCATGACCTACGCGGTCGGGCGCGGCATCGAATACTACGACGCCCCCACCATCGACACGATCGTCGCCGACGCACAGAAGAGCGGAGGCACCCTGCGCCAGATCCTCTATGGCGTCATCGAGAGCGCGCCCTTCCAGAAGCGCCGCGGCGATGGTGGATTCACCGCGGGCAAGGCGAAGGAGGGGGCGGAGTAGCCCCGCCGGGTTCGCCCCGAAAAGACCGTCCGGGAGGCCTGGGTCACTTTTGCTCCACCGTGACCTGGAGGATCCGGCCGGTGAAGGCGTTCTCGGACGGCGGGTAATCGGGAGAGACGTTCGTCTCGGCATCCAGCCCGACATCGGCCCCCTCGTCGCCGGAGAAGGAGAAGGGCTGGGTTTTCGGGATGTGACCCTCGGCGACCTTCTCGCCATCGACGCTGAGGAGGGACTTGCCGCCCGTGCCGGGCTTGGCCTCGTCGGGGATGAACTCATACTGGATCACATGCCTCCCGGGAGAGAGGGGCGCCTCGCCGCCGATGTTGGTCCGCTCGATCGCGAACCAGTTGTATTCGTGGTGAGGTCGCCCGTCCTTCAGATAGAGGGTCCAGCCGCCGAAATACCCCGCCTGCGCGATGATGACCCCGCCGCTCCGCGCGTCGGAGACCTCGATCTCGGCGGTAACGGTGTGGTGACGGCCCTTCACGTTGATGAAGGCGTTTTCCATCATGCCCGTCATGCCCGGATAGACCGTGAGCGAGGTTCGTCCGCGGAGCAGGTCGGCGCGGCCCGCGATCCCGGGATCGAACCGTTCCGAACGACGGTCGTCGATGGGGAAGACGTGGTTGCGGATCGCCTCTTTCTCGAAGACCGCCTGCAGTTCCCGAAGTTTCGCGGGCTGTTCGGCGGCGAGATTGTTCGCCTCGCTGAAGTCCTTCTCGACATGGTAGAGCTCCCAGACGTCTTCGGTCAGCGGCGGATTCTTCATCAGGAGCCAGGGGATCGAGTGGCGCGTGCAAGCCACCCAGCCCCCGTGGTAGATGCCGCGGTTGCCGAACATCTCGAAATATTGCGTCGTGCGCCGGTCCCCCGCCGCCGCATCGGCCGCGGCGTAGAGCATCGAGACGCCGTCGATGGGGCGCTGCGGGACACCGTTGACCTCCTTTGGTTGCGGGATTCCGGCAGCCTCGAGGACCGTCGGTGCCACGTCGATGACGTGGTGGAACTGGCTGCGCACGCTCCCGTCGCCCCGGATCCGGTCCGGCCAGTGCATGACCATGCCGTTGCGCGTGCCGCCGAAGTGAGAGGCCACCTGCTTCGTCCACTGGAACGGGGTGTTGCCCGCCCAGGCCCACCCGATCGCGAAGTGCGGGAAGGTCGTCGGGCCGCCCCAGTCCTCGATGTGGTCCACCATCTCCTCCGCCTTTCCGATGATCCCATTGAGGGCCATCATTTCGTTGTAGGTGCCCTCCGGCCCGCCTTCGGCGCTGGATCCGTTGTCGCCCACGATATAGAAGAACAAGGTGTTCGCGAGCTCACCCATCTCCTCGAGCCGGGCTACGAGCCGGCCCACCTCGGCGTCGGTATGCTCCGCGAATCCCGCAAAAGTCTCCATCTGACGCTCGAAGAGGCGTCGCTGGGTCGCGTTCATTCCGTCCCAGCCCGGAATCTCGGCGGGACGTGGCGTGAGCTTCGTGTCCGCGGGAATGACGCCGAGCGCCTTCTGTCTCGCGAAGGTCTCCTCGCGCAGGCGGTCCCATCCGCCGGAAAAGTGTCCACGGTATTTTTCGATCCATTCCCGCGGGACGTGATGCGGGGCGTGGGTCGCGCCGGGCGCGTAGTAGACGTAAAACGGTTTTGCGGGCGTCAGTGACTGTTGGGCGCTGATCCACTGGATCGCCTTGTCCGTCATGTCCGAGGTGAAGTGATAGCCGGGCCTTCGCGGCGGCTCGACCCGGACGAGTCCGTCGTAGATTGCGGGGGCCCACTGGTTGGTCTCACCGCCGATGAACCCGTAGAACTTGTCGAAGCCCGAGCCGGTCGGCCAGCGGTCGAACGGACCCGAGACGGAGACCTCCCAAGGCGGGGTCTCGTGGTATTTTCCGAAGGCGGCGGTGCTGTAGCCGTTCTGTCTCAGAATCTCCGCGAGCGTGGTGATCTCGCGCGGGCGGACACCGGTGTTGCCGGGAAATCCCGTGGCCAACTCCATGATCGCTCCGGCGTTGTTCGCATGGTGGTTGTGACCCGTGAGCAGGGCCACCCGGGTCGGACTGCACAGCGCGGTCGTGTGGAAGCGGTTGAACTTCAGGCCCTTTCCTGCAAGCTTTTCGAGCGTCGGCATTTCGATGGGCCCACCGAAGGCGCTGCTGTGGCCGAAGCCGATGTCATCGATGAGGACAATGACGACATTGGGGGCCCCCTCCGGAGCCGTCACCTCGAAGCGGGGCGGTGCCTTCGCGTTGCGGGCGTCGAGGGTGGTGATGGAAGGAGGGGCCGGTTCGCGGATCGGAAGGGTCGTGCGGTCGATCTCCTGACCGGAGAGGCACGGCGCGATGGCCGCGGTAGCGAGGAGCAGGGAAAAGATTCGGGAGTTCATTGAAATGGCACGGGGAAAGCCGTGGTTCCGTGGAATGCCACTCCTTCCCTTTTTGATTATTTTATCCCCTTGCCAGAGCAAAGACGATCAAAATCGGCAGGGAAGTCGGGCGCGCGCGTTGCCTCATTTCGCGGGAATGACATCGACGGCGACGGGATCGCTGATGTTTCCTCCGGCGAGCTCGACATCGACGGTGACGGGCGCGTCGCCGCGAAGGTCGCCGCGATCCTCGGAATCGATCCGGGGGACCCGGGTCTACGCGTCCGGGTGCAGGTGGGTGATGGCGGGCAACGGGTCTCCGGTTTGTGGCACTACGTCAGCCCGGACAACCTCCAGGTCTGGGCCAAATGGTGCGATCCCGTCTCCGATCCCCCGGCGATCCGGATATTCGCGGATTACGTCTACACCGGACCCTATTCCGGCAACCTGGTGGACTACACCAATCCCGCCAACTACGCTGTTTCCGAGGAGAATCGCCTCTATTCCGGATTCGGTTTCGCCCCCGTGTCCGCCGATGCCTCCCTCGTGCAGCTCATCTCCACGCCGAATATGTTCCTGAACTGGTTCGGAGGCGACGCGCCCGGTTTCTTCTTCACCGTCCCGAACGAGGCGGCGACCGGGTTTCCGCCGCCGGTAGTGCCCCTCAACGCGGCCCTCGGCAATCTTCCGGCCTTCCGATCGAACCCGGTCCTCCTTGACTTTTCGGGGAAAATTTCCGAGACGCCCGGCTTTCCCGGGACGGGTCCGGTCATCGGGCTGCTTCGAACGGTCCGCGAAGTCAACCTCGATTGGTATGGTGGCCTCGAGAGCCTCCTGCCGAGGTAACCCACCTCTGCCCGGACGTCGGAGGCCGCGGTTCACCTGGCCTCGGCGTCATCCCTGCTTGCCCCGCGCCCGACCAGATCCGGTTTCCGGCCCCTGCGGGATTCCGCGACGATTTCCCGAATCAGGGTGCGTTCGTCGGCGCGGAGATGCGGGCATCGTCCCACGCCTTCTCGCACGGCGAGGTCGCGCGAGGCCGTGTCTCCGATCCGGAGACTGGTGGCGAGAAACGTTCTCACCCAGAAAACGTCGGCGCGGGTCGCGGGATCGGATGCAGCCATGGCTTCCGGCAGGGCCTTTTTCATCGCTGCCTCGTCGTCGCGGCAGATCGCCTCGAGGAGGGCGTGTCGTTTCACGACGCCGGACGGGAGCGAGATCTCCTTGGCAACAGTGAAGGATCCTTTTCACGAAGAGTCCCCCGCAGGCGAGCCTGAGGATGAAGGCCGAGATCACCGCGTCGAACGAGTGGATCGAGGAGCCGAGGACGAGACTGAGGAGCCGGATCCAGCCCACCTCGTAGATGAAGGAAGCCATTCCCGTGCCGCCTCCGTCTCCTTTCAACGTCTCGTCGTCCTACGTCCCGATGACGTCCTTCTGCAAATCCCGCAGCACCCGCAGCTCGCCCCAGTCCGCTCCGCGCATCCTCCGCGCTCCTGAACTGCGTTTCTCCCCGAAACGATTCCGCAGTGCCTGCTCGCGCTCGAAGACGGCGTTCACAAACACCGCCGTGCCGAGCACCGCGCCATCACAAAAATACCGCA
>JBILDO010000053.1:0-35843 GCA_044352585.1 Verrucomicrobiales bacterium | reverse complement strand
CGGGTGCTGCCGTCCTCCCTGCGGCCTTGTCGGGCCTGAACAGGAGCCCGCTCCAGCCCCGGCCCTCCGCCTTGCCGACAGACCGGCATCGCTCCGCAATCATCCAAACCTTTCTTGGATTCGGTATTCGAGGGCTATTTGAATACGTAGGACCGGGGTCTCGCCGGTCATGGCCTGGCGGGACGACAGTCCCACGTGCCCTAAAACCGCGCCATTCAGGATGGATCTGTTTTTCGTTACGGTGCAGGCCGGAGCGCGCCCCTGGGATCCTGGCTGGGAATCGGAATCGGTGTAATCCTGCCCCTTTTCCGACGTGCGTCTCTTGGACATTCGTTCGGACCGGTTGTGCGTTTTGTTAGGGCGCACCCGCACGATGGAGGTCGATGATCTCCTCCTCGCGAAGGGCGCGGTCGAAGAAGGCGATCTCGTCGAGGCGACCTTCGAAATTACCTTCTCCGGTGCAACTGCCGCCGAAGAAGAAGGTGTCCGACGGAGGGAATGGGGCGGGTTTCGCGTCGAAAACCGAGGGCGCTGCCCCATTGAGAGAGACCCGGACGCTCCCACCGCTTCGCGAGACCACGAGGTGGTTCCATTTCCATCGCTCGATCTTCCCGGGTGCGGGAATGTCCCGGGGGCCTTCCGGGCAATCCAGTTGCAGGACGCGTCGGCCCGAGTCGTTTTTCCTCACGCCGACGGCCTCGTGGTGCAATCCGAACGCGTTCCCTCGCGAGATAATCCATTCGACTCCATCCATCGCCGCATCCGACGAACCGCTCCAAAACCAGAGCGAAACGGTGTAATCCGTTCGCGTCAGCCCCGGGATCCGCGCATGGATTCGATCTCCCGCCAAGACCACGCTCCGGTTGATCCCGCCTCCCGCAAAGGCCGTATCATTCGGCCCGGGCAGATAAAACAACACGCGCGGCTCGATCAAGGCATCGATCCCGTTCGGCGAGGAGTCGATCGCACGCGGACCCGCGAACTCATCGAGTCGCCAGTAGGCCTTCGGTTTCATCGCGAGCGTCTTCACTACGGCCGGTCCCGCCGCCGCCCGCCGATCCACCCGCACCTTCCCGCTCGCCCGCTCCAGCATCCGGATCGCCGCCTCGGTGATCTTCGGCTCGGCATTCACTTCCAAACCCGCCGAACGCGCCGGCCAGGTGTTGTAGCCGCCGAGGAGATGCTGTTCCGGCGGAGGAATGTAGCCGTCGCCGCCGTTGGCCAGTTCGATCACCATCGTCTTCGGCAGGGGGCTCGCCGCTTTGATCTTCAGTCCGGTCAGGGCGTAGGTCTCGTTCGGTGTCGTAGCGATGCCGATGTGTTCTCCGATCCGCAAACCCTGCACGACGATTTCGGTCTTCTGACGTTCGTGGAGGATGATCTGCTCCTTCGCATAAACCTCGGGCTGGGTTTTGGGAAGGCGGTCGCCCATCTCCGCGACGATCTTCTGCGCCCACTCGAGCCGCTGTTTGTCCGGGACTCGGTAGTTCAGGGTCATGCGGGTTTCGCTCATGGCGATGGAGGCGGGATTTTCGTATTCGATGCCGTCGATCGCCTTCAGCGCGAGAGCGATCATGTCCGCCGAGTAACCCTCGAGAGTCGGACCGTCCTTGCCGCGCCCGGGACTCTTCTCGTAATCATGTCGCCAGATATCGCCGCTGCAGCCGTGCGACATCATCGCGACAAAGCCAGTCTTGCCTGGGTCGAGCCGGTCCTGGAGGCCGTTTGAAAAGAGTCCGAAGTAATCCGCGCTGATGTCCTGGTCGCCGAAGTAGTGCATCGAGAAATTCGCGAGCAGCCCGAGCGGTTTTCCCTCAGCGGTCTGCACCGAGATCACCTGCAGCATCGGATCCTCCGGACCGCTCGGACCGGTGACGTGGTCCCAGTTCGTCGCCGCGTGCATGTTCGCCCGCACCGTGAGATTGCCGAAGGGATCCTCGCGCATGAACTTCGGGTGCAGCACCCAGCGTCGCAGCGCGGTGTAGTCGCCCGCATCGATCTCGCCCCAGCCGATCCTGGCGGGCTGGAGTTTCGCGAGCGGCGCGAGGATGGCCTCGACGAGTTTCTTCACGAGGAAGGGCGAATAGACGGGATCCGCGTCGGTGCCGAGGCAGCCCATGCTCGAGGGCGCGGTGTGGGCGTGGGTCGCCGAGATGAGGATGCGCTCGCGCGGGATACCGGCTTTTTCCGCGGCGATTTCTTTCGCCTGATCGAGGAGGTCACGCCCCATCATGCAACTGTCCACGACGACGATGACGATCTTCTCCTTCCCATCGGAGAAGGCGAGGGAGCGGGCGCTGACCGGCGTCTTGATCTTCCCGACCGAGCGGCTCGTCATGCCTCCGTTGACAAGGACGGGGAGCTGTTTCGGCGTCACATCGGTGATCGCGGCCCCGGCAAGGAACTCGGCGCGGGCGAGGGGAGTGGCGGCGAGTGCGAGGCCGGCGAGAAGGAAGCGGATCAGGCTCATGGAAAGAGCCTAGGGCAGGGCCGGTAAAGGGGGCAAGATTGGTTTCGCCGCGTTGGCGTGAGGGGCTCTTCGGAAAAATGGACTAAGTTGACTAACTGGTTCGTAAGGTCTAGTGTCTACCATGGAAACGATCACGACCCACGAGGCGAAGACCCATCTCTCCCGTTATCTTGCCGAGGTCGAGGAGGGGAAGGAATTCATCATCGCCCGGGGCAAAACGCCGATTGCGAAACTCGTTCCATTGTCGCTCGCGGAGCAGCGTCCGCGCCCGAAGGTGGGGGAGATCCTCGGCGAGCCTTTTGAGTTTCCCGATTCAGCGTTCGCTCCGTTGACCGAAGAGGAGTTGAAGGAGTGGGGCCTATGAGATACCTGCTTGATACCTGCGTCTTTCTTTGGGTCTCGCAGCAACCCTCGATGCTTTCAAGCGCGGTGGCGGATGCCTGCAACGATCCCGCGAGTGAACTGTTTGTCAGCGACGTCAGCGTCTGGGAGGTCGTCCTGAAACATTCGATGGGAAAGCTGCCCTTGCCTTGTCTGCCAAGAACTTGGATTCCCGGAAAGTTCGAGTTTCACCAATTCAAGCCTCTGGCGGTGAACCAGGATTCTATCTATCTCAGCGGAGAATTGCCCCGCGTCCATGCCGATCCCTTCGACCGACTCCTCGCCGCGCAGGCGATCACGCGGGGAATGACGATTCTGTCGCCCGACATGCCGCTCTCGTTGCTGGGGGCTTCGCGGATGTGGTAAGCCCCTTTTCGACCGGTTCGGGGAGCGAAATTTCCGCGATTCTTCGTTTTCCTTCCCGGATTCTTCCCTACAGTGTCCGCCGTGAGTGACAGCTACCAGGTCTTTGCCCGGAAATACCGTCCCCGCACCTTCGATGACGTGCTGGGGCAGGATCACGTCGTGCAGACCCTGCGGAACGCCATCGCCCAGGACCGCATCGCCCAGGCCTACCTCTTCGTGGGGCCTCGCGGCACCGGGAAAACCTCGACGGCGCGCATCCTCGCGAAAGCCCTCAACTGTCCCGGTGGTCCGAGGGCCGATTTCGACCCCGACGATCCGGTCTGCCGCGAAATTGGCGAAGGAACCAGCCTCGACGTCCTCGAGATCGACGGAGCCTCGAACAACGGGGTCGAGGATGTGAAATCCCTCCGGGAGACCGTGAAGTATGCTCCGATCTCGGGCAAATACCGGATCTACTACATCGACGAGGTCCACATGCTCTCGAACGCGGCCTTCAACGCCCTCCTCAAGACCCTTGAGGAACCGCCCGCGCACGTGAAGTTCATCTTCGCCACGACCGAGCCCCAGAAGATCCTTCCGACCATCATCAGCCGCTGCCAGCGCTTCGACCTGCGCCGCATTCCCACCGCCACGATCGCCGCGCATCTGCTCCACATCGCGGAGAAGGAAGGCCTCACCCTCAGCGAGGCCGCCGCCTTTTCCATCGCCAAGGGCGCCGAGGGTGGCATGCGCGACGCCCAGTCCATGCTCGACCAACTCGTCGCGTTTTGTGGCGAGACGATCGAGGAGGAGAATGTGAGCGAGATTTTCGGATTCAACTCCGCCGAATCCATCGCCGACCTCGCCGGCATGATCCTCCGCCGCGACAATTCCGCGGCTCTCGCCTGTCTCCACACCCATGCCGAGGCGGGCAAGGATCTCTCGCGCTTCCTCGGCGATCTCATCGGGCATTTCCGCAACGTCCTCGTCGTCAAGGTCGATCCCTCCGCGGCGGGGGGCGAACTGCCGAAGGAGGTGGCCGCTGCGATCCAGGAGCAGGCCGCCGGTGTCGACACGGGACGCCTCCTCCGCCTCATCGATCTGTTCGCCGAGACCGATGCGCGCATGAAGTGGGCGGTGAACAAGAAGCTCCATTTCGAAGTCGGCATCATCAAGGTGATCCAGGCTCTCGGCGAGGCGAACCTCGACGATGTCATTGCGCTGGTCACCGCGGCGGCCGATTCCGCCGGTTCCGGAGGAATGATTCCGGCCGGTGTCTCTGCGGCGCGCGCTCCCATGCCGGCCGCGGCTCCCGTCGGTGAGGCGGCGCGGTCCGCGCCGGAGCCGGTGGCGAATCCAGCTCCGGTCTCGAGGCCGGCCCCCGTCGTCGCACCCGTCGCCTCCGCTCCGGCCGTGGCCGAAGTGAAGGGCGATCTGAGCGGCGAAGTGCTCTGGGACGCCGCGCGTGATGCCCTCATCGCCGCGAAGCCGCTCCTTGAGACCTGGCTGAGCGCGGCCTCCTTCGTCTGCCACGAGGATGCCGCCTTCACGATCGGATTCTCCACCGAACAGCGTTTCTTCCGCGAGTCCCTTTCGCGCTACGAGAAGGAGATCGAGCAGGCCGTCGCGGCGCGTTGCTCCGCTCCGGTGCGTCTCGAGATCGTGGTCCGGGCCGACATCACGCCGGCCGAGATGCCCCTGCTCGAGGACGACGATGAGCCGTCCCCCGCCGCTTCCGTTTCCGTTCCGGCGCCCGCTCCGGAACCGGTCGCGGAGGAGCCCGCCGCTCCGCCCGCCGAAGACTTCAAGAACGATCCGCTCATCCGCGAGGCCCTCGAGGCCTTCGAGGCGCGCATCATCAAATCCTGACAATCTACCCAACCCAACCCCGATCCGACCGATGAACATCGCCAAGATGATGAAACAGGCCCAGCAGATGCAGAAGCGTATGGGCGAAATGCAGGAGGAAATGGCCGCGCGCCAGGTGCAGGCGAGCGTCGCCGGAGGCAAGGTCGTCGTCACCGCGAACGGGGCGGGGGACGTGCTTTCGATCAAGATCGATCCCGCCGTGGTCGATCCGCAGGATGTCGAGCTGCTCGAGGACCTCGTCCTCAGCGCGGTGAAACAGGCCGTCGGCCAGGGCAAGGAAATGATGCAGCAGGAAATGGCGAAACTCACCGCCGGGCTCGGACTGCCTCCCGGCCTCGGATTTTAAGATCTTGTCAGGATAACGGCCTCGTTCGGGCCCGTCCATCCCCTTCTCTCCATCCGCATGAATCCCCGTCTTGCCTCCGTCCTTGTTTGCCTCGTCTTCGCCGTGTCCGCGAGGGCGCAGGCGGTGAAGCCCGTTTTTGAAACGCCGATCCTCACGGCCAGGGAAAAAACCCGCGCCGTGCCCGTCTCGGTCGAACTCAAGGACGCGAAGGAGCTTCATCTTGTCGTTGCCGACCTCGACGGATTCAGCTGCGACTGGGCCGACTGGATCGAGCCGAAGCTCGTCATGAAAGACGGTTCGGTCCGCGACCTGACCGGGTTGGAATGGAAGGAGGCGAAGACCGGTTACGGAAAAATCCTGAAGGGGAGGAACAACAGCGGCGGTGCGCTCGCGGTTGACGGGAAGGTCTACGAAAAGGGGCTCGGCACGCACGCGCCCTCGACGATTTCCTATTCTCTGCCCGAGGGAGTGGCGAAATTCGAGGCTCTCGCCGCGATCGACGACGGCGGCGCGATCCGCGATGGCAAACCCAGCGCGGCGAGCATGCGTTTCCGCGTCTACACGCAGAAACCGCCGTCGGGGGCCGAGTCGGCCTACGATCCGAACGCGCCCAAGGTGGTGCCGGTGGACCTCTTCGCCGTCCCCGAGGGACTCGAGGTCACGGTCTGGGCGACCACGCCGATGCTGCAGAACCCCACGAACATCGATTTCGACGCGGCGGGTCGGCTCTACGTGGCCGAGGGCGTCAATTACCGCGGCAAGGGCGGGCGTCGTCCCGAGGGCGACCGCATCGTCATTCTTGAGGACAGCGACGCTTCGGGTTCGGCGGACAAGAGCAGTGTCTTCGTGCAGGAGAAGGACCTCGCCTCGCCGCTTGGTGTCGCGGTCCTGGACGGTCGCATCATCGTTTCGCAGCCGCCGGATCTGCTCGTCTACACGGACAAGAACGGGGACGGAAAGATCGAGGAGGGCGTCGACTCGCGCGAGGTGCTCCTCACCGGTTTCGCCGGCAAGCAGCATGATCACAGCCTCCACAGCGTCACCGCGGGTCCGAACGGGCAGTGGTATTTCAACCAGGGCAACATGGGCGCGCAGTTCACCGACTGCTCGGGCAAGACTTTCTACATGGGCAGCCCCTATCAATTGCAGGATATCGCGGGTCGCCGCAGCGACGACGGCCATGTCTGGATCGGCGGCTTCTCCGTCCGGATGAATCCCGATGGAACGAACGTGACCATCCTCGGACACAATTACCGCAACAGTTACGAGCAGGCGGTGACTTCCTTCGGTGATCTCTTCCAGAGCGACAACGACGATCCGCCGGCCTGCCGCGTCTCCCACGTCATCGAGGGTGGAAACGCCGGATTCGCCTCGGCCGACGGCAAGCGTGCCTGGGGAGCGGACAAGCGTCCCGGACAGGACACGCCGGTGGCGGAATGGCGTCAGGAGGATCCCGGCACGATGCCCGCGGGCGATGTCTACGGCGGCGGTTCCCCGACGGGAGTCGCCTTCTATGAAAACGGCGCCCTCGACGCGAAGTGGAACGGGATGCTCCTCGCCTGCGAGGCGGGGAAGAACGTGGTCTTCGGATATCTCCCGGTCCGCGACGGGGCCGGATTCAAGCTGGAGCGTTTCGACTTCATGACTTCGAACAAGGAGAAGGAATGGGCCGGCTCCGACTTCCTCGGGGGCAAACCTTCGGGAGAACTGAAGACGATGTTCCGTCCCAGCGATGTCACGGTGGGACCGGACGGGGCGATTTACGTGGCCGACTGGTTCGACGGCCGCGTCGGAGGTCACGGCACACTCGACGACGGCACTTCGGGCACGATCTACCGGATCGCTCCGAAGGGTTTCAAATCCGTCGTGCCGAAGCTCGACCTGACGACGACGGAGGGCCGGATCACGGCTCTGAAGAGTCCCGCTCCGAACGTCCGTTACAGTGGTTTTGTCAGGCTCCGCGGGGAGGGGGCGAAGGCGGTCCCCGCGGTGGCGGAACTCGCCAAGGACGCGAATCCGCTGGTCGCAGCCCGGGCGATCTGGCTTCTTGCCCAGATGGGACCGGAGGGAGTCGCGAAGGTCGAAGGTCTCCTGTCGTCCGATCAGGCGGACCTGCGGCTCGTCGCCTATCGCGCGTTGCGATTCGTTCGTCCCGCAGATTCCGCTCTGGCGAAAGGCATGGTCGCGGATGCCTCGCCCGCGATCCGCGCCGAGGCCGCGCTGATGATGCGCGACCGCTCCGCGGAGGAGAGCCTGCCGGTGCTCGTCGCCGTGGCGAAGGGCTTCGATGGCAAGGACCGCAGCTACCTCGAGGCTTTCGGCCTCGGCAGCGAGGGCAAGGAGGCCGCGGTCTACGAGGCGGTCGCAAAGGAACTTGGTGGCGCGGCGGCGGAATGGTCGCCGGCGTTCTCCTGGCTTGCGTGGCGCCTTCATCCGGCCGCCGCGGCGGCTGATTTCAAGGTCCGGGCCCTCGCCGGCTCGCTGGCGGAGGACGAGCGCCGACGCATGGTCACCGCCCTCGCCTTCGTGAAGAGCCCCGGGGCCGTCGGGCACATGATCGAACTCGCGAACGACAAGGGTTTTCCGATGAAGGACCTCGCCCAGTGGTGGCTCCTCAACCGCAAGGGCAACGACTGGAAGGAATACGGGGTCGACGAGGCGATGAAGGCGCGCGGCCTCTACGATCCTGACAAGGTCACCATCACTCCGGTCGACATGCCTCCTGCGGTCAAGGACGTCCCGGCGCTTCCGTCCGCGGGGGAACTCGCGAAACTGCCGGGCGACAGGGCGAAAGGTCAGGCGGCCGCCGCGGTCTGCTACACCTGCCACAAGGTCGGCGGAAACGGCATGGACTTCGGGCCCGACCTGACCACCTTCGCCAAGCAGCAGCCCCTCGAGGTGCTCGTGGAGGCGATCGCGCGTCCGTCGGCCGACATCTCGCACGGATTCGAGGGCAGCCGTGTCACCCTGAAGGACGGAACCGTCGTCACGGGCATGGTCCTCTCGAACTCCGATCCGCTCATCGTCAAATGCATGGGCGGTCTCGTGCAAACGATCCCCGGAGCGCGCGTCGCGAAGGTGGAGCCGCTGGGGCGTTCGCTGATGTTTGATCCCGCCAATCTCGGGCTCAACGCCCAGGGCATCGCCGACATCGCAGCCTATCTTAGGAGCCTCTGAAACGCGGTCGAACCGCGTCGGGTAGGATCAGTTCTGCCCGTGGACGAAGGGGCAGGGAGTGGCGCTCATCCCGATGAGGAGATGGGCGAGTCCCGGGTGGTAGCGCACGATGTCCTCGGCGAGCGCGCGGAGGCTTTCGTCGAAGGCGCGCTGGGTCGCGGGATCGTTCTCACAGACCTGCGCCGGGGAGGCGGCGGCGGCGGTGAGAAGGGCGAGAGCGTCGTGACTGCCGGACTCGTGGGCGGGCTCGGGGAGATACATGGTCGTCGAGGGGTGCGGTTCGTTGGTTGAGGGGTCGGGTCGGAGGAAGGGTCAGTTCACCGGGACAGGGGTGTATTGGTAGGCGGGCGCCTGTCCGTCGCGCTGCAGGTCGCGGATTTTCTCCTTGAGGAGGGCGTGCGCCGTTTCGGCCGCGTTTTTCCCGTAGAGCCCGGAACGGGAGAGCAGTTCGAGCAGATCCTTCACCTGGGGAGTGGTGGAGATCGTGATCTGAACGGTCTCGGTTGTGTTCTTGGGGCGTGCCATGGAGTCCGATTAATTGGGATAACAATGGCATTGTTATAGGGAAATAATTCGGGGTGTCAAAACTTTTGGAAACAAAACGGAAAAAAATCTTGATTTTCCGGAGCGGGTAAGTGGTCGCGTGAACAGTCCGGCCGTCACGGAGGGTGTTTGCGCGTCACGCGATGCGGTGAACGGGGTGTCGCGCAAAGCGATTGCGAAGCGGCGCGAGCGGGGACAGGTTTCCCCATGACCATCCCTCCCATGAAGTGGTTCTCCCGCTCCCTCGTCGTCGCGGCCACGGCGTCGCTCCTTTTGTGTGCTTGTCAGGACAAGGCGCCCTCGCCGGCGGAACCGGTGAAGGATGCGGCTGCAAGCGCTCCCGGGGAAAAGACCAAGGCGAACGGGCCCAAGCCCGCCGAAACGAAACCCGCCGAAACGAAACCGGTTGAACCCAAGCCCGCCGAACCCAAGCCTGCTGAAACCAAACCTGCGGCACCCGCCCCGGCACCCGTGGAAAACGCTTCCGTCAACTCACCCGAAAAGACCCCGATGAAAGAAGGAAAACCCGTCGCGCAAGGAATGGAAGTGATCACCCTCGGAGGCGGCTGCTTCTGGTGCACCGAGGCCGTCATCGAGCGGCTCGAGGGAGTCAGCGACGTGGTGTCCGGATACATGGGGGGGCACGTCGAGAGTCCCACCTACGAACAGATCTGCACGAAGACGACGGGGCACGCCGAGGTCATCCAGGTGACGTTCGATCCTTCGAAGATCAAGCTCGAGGAGGTCCTCGACGTTTTCTGGCAGGCGCACGATCCCACCACCCTGAACCGCCAGGGAGCCGATCAGGGTCCGCAATACCGCTCCGTGATCTTCTACCACTCGCCCGAGCAGAAGAACATCGCCGTGCAATCGAAGGCCAAGCTCGATGCGAGCGGGATGTACGGAAACCCGGCGGTCACCGAAATCTCCGAGGCCGCGAAGTTCTGGGAGGCGGAGGACTACCACCAGAACTACTACGTCCTGAACAAGGACAAGAATCCCTACTGCCGCGTCGTCATTTCGCCGAAGCTGAAGAAGCTCGGGATGGAGTGATCGGGGATCGGGGGAGGGCTTCTCAGCCCGCCGTATCTTCCAGCAGGCGTTTCGCGAGGGCGAGCGAGCCGATGATCCCGGCGTTCTGGTCGAGTTCCGGCCTGCGCAGATAATCGGTTGCCGGAGGGAGGTCCCAGTAACCGCCCGCAAGACGTTCGAACTCGTCGCGGATGCGCCCGATCAGGTCGGGCTGTTGGGAGACACCGCCCCCGATGAGGATGCGGTCGGGAGCCCAGGCCGCGGTGAGGTTGACGCACCCGATCGCGAGATATTTCGCCTCGAGTTCCCAGGCGGGATGATCTCCGGGCAGTTCGTGGCCCGGCCGGCCCCATCGTGCCTCGATCGAGGGTCCGGAAGCGCGACCTTCGAGGCAGGAGGAATGGAACGGACAGGCCTGCGTGTTTTTGCCGAGGGCGGCATCCAAGTCAGGGACGATGAGATGCCCGACTTCGGGGTGGAGGGCTCCGTGGAGGAGTCGGCCATCGTCGAGAAAACCGCCTCCGATGCCGGTCCCGATGGTGAGATAAGCAAGCCGCCGGACGCCCCGTCCGGCTCCGTGAAGCGCTTCGCCGAGGGCCGCGGCATTGACATCCGTCTCGAAGGAAACGGGCAGGTCGCTGCCCAGCGCCGCGAGGAGCGAGGGAACGAGGGGAAAGCTCGACCATCCTTCCTTGGGCGTGGTGAGGATCGATCCGAAATCCGGGGCGGAGCGGTCGAGCCGGGCAGGCCCGAAGGTGCCGATGCCGAGGGCTTGGATGGCACCGTGGCTTGCCGCCGCTTCGCGGAAGAAGGCGGCCGCTCTCGCGACGGTTTCTTCGGGGGCTCCGGTGGGGAAGCGGGTTTCGAGGAGCGGACGCGTCGGATCGGTGGCGACGGCACAGACATATTTCGTGCCTCCCGCCTCGATCGCACCGAGCAGAGGGGTGTTTCTGGAATCGTGCGGGGCGTCCATGAGAGAGGGTTTGAAATCCGAGGATATGGTCAGGAAACATTGGACAATCAAGCGGTAAAACAGCGAGATTGTGCGAAGGAGAGGCGGCGGGTCACGGTCGGCCGCGATTCCCGGCTTTGAAGATGTCAGAACGTTACCAGGTGCGTGGCAGGATCGGCAGGGGCGGGATGAGCGCGGTCTACCGTGCCTACGACACAGTCATGGGGCGGGAGGTCGCGATGAAACGGCTTCTGCCGATCGAGGAGACGAACCTTAACGAGGCGGCCGGCGAAGCCCTCGCCCGCGAGGCCGCGGCGCTCGCCCGGTTCTCCCATCCGAACGTGGTCACCGTGTTCGCCTTCGAGGAGGACGGGGACGGGCCTTACGTGGTCATGGAACTCGTCGAAGGCGAGGACCTCCACACGATCATGAAGTCGGGGGCGCTGTCGTGGGAGGATTTCCGCGACGTCGCCGGGCAATGTCTCGAGCCCCTCGTCGCCGCATCGGAGCTGAATCTCCTCCACCGCGACATCAAGCCGGGGAACCTCATGCTCACGGCCACGGCGTCGGGACGGTTTCTCGTGAAGGTGCTCGACTTCGGGCTTTCCAAGTTCAGCCAGCAGCCCTCGCTGCAAACGCTCGACCAGCGGGGCTCCTTTCTCGGGTCGATCGACTTCATCGCCCCGGAGCAGCTCGAACTGCGACCGCTCGACCAGCGCACCGACCTCTATTCGCTCGGGTGCGTTTTCTACTACATGCTGACGCAGGAGTCGCCCTTCACCGGATCGAACCCGGCGGAGACGTCGATGAATCATCTCCGGCACCGGTGCACGCCCATCGGAGAACGGAGGGCGGATCTTCCACCGCTCGTCGCCGATTGGATCATGCGCCTGATCTCGCGCGATCCGGAGCACCGGCCCGCCGACGCCCGCGAGGCCCTGACGCAGTATGAGGACGCCCTCGGGGGCATTCCCTTCGTGCGGGCGGATCGGAAGCAGGCCATTCCGATTGCCGAAATGGTTGATCCGGCCGCGACGGGGCCGGTTGGGCCTCCGTCGGAACCTCCCGCAGCCCCGACCCGGGTTCTCCGCACCGCGAGCGGTCCGGTCCCGGCGGGACGTCGTGCGACCGGCCCGCTCACGGGATCGCAGGCCCCGCGTCTGCCGCCCGCCCGTCACACGTCCACGGCCGAGGCATCCGGAAGGCCGCGGTCCTCCCGAACCGGACCCCAACATTCTCCGGGAGGACTCCGTCGACCCGATCCGACCGGCCCAGCGGGACCGGTCCGGACCGGAGGCGCGGTGTCGCAGGAGCCAAGCGGAGGAATCCCTTGGAAATGGATCGGTGCTGCGGTCGGCGGGGGCCTCTTGCTCCTCGCGGCGATCGTTCTCATCCGGGGTGGGCAAGAACGTTCCAACGGGCGATTGGCCGCCCCTTCCGCTCCGGCATCCGCGCCGGAGCTTTCCCGCCCGTTGACTCCGCTCGCCTATCCGGCGGCCCTTCCCGAAGCGGAGGAGGGGTCCCTGCCGCCCGCCCTTCCGGTCACCGACGGCCTTTATGCCCGATTCGTATCGACCGAGGGCGTTTTCGGTCGCGATTATGCCACCGCCCCCGCTCCCGGCCAGCCGGTCGCCGCGTGGCGAAATCTGGCCTTTCCGAGAAAGGAGCGGTCTCTCCTGCGCGATGGAGAGGATCCCAACGGCGAGCGGTTGCCGGTCCTGCGTGAAGTGGACGCCGCGGAGGCCCCCGGACTCGCCCGTCGCCTGCCGGGAATCGCGACCACGAACCGGTCAGCTCTCACCATGCTGAAACATCCCGGCGTTCTGCCGACGGGATTCACCCTCGTTGCGGTGATGCGGATCGAGGCCGGAGACGACCGGCTGTTCCGGATTCATCCGCCCGCACCCGACGGCACGTCCTTTTCCATCGCGACGGGCTACGATGCGAAGGTCACGGCCATCCATGAGGGAACGGCCGATGGCCCCGAGGAGCGGACTTCGATCCCGTGGCCGAGTGGTAGTCCCGGTATCCTGATGTGTGTCTTCGATCCCGCGGCGAAGGAACAACGGATCTCCGCCAGCCCCGCCGCCGGTCCCCCGGTGCCTCCGGCAAAGGGAAGGATCGAGTCTGGTGGGGCCGCGTTTGGGGCGATCGCGATCGGCAAGCGTGGCTTCCGCGATTCTTTCGACACGAAGACCGGCAACGTCTATTTCGAGATCCTTCTCTATGACCGCGTCCTCGAAGAGGCCGAACTGAAAGCCCTCGCCGATTCGCTCGCGGGACGCTATTTCGCGGGGCGGCGATGAGGGCCGAGCCGGTCGCGCCGGCGTTGATCTTCAGACGTCGAGCTGTCCGGGAAACGCGGGGCAGAGCTCCGATCGATCGCTTTCGTCTCCGTCGCACGTGAAAAAGCGAACCTTGCCCGTCGCGCCGACCGTCCAGAACTCCTCGCAGCCGATCTCGAGGAAAAGCTCGCGTCGCTCCTCGATCTCGGGCCGGGTGTTCGAGGGGGAGAGCACTTCGACGCAGATCTCCGGAGCTCGATCGAAGACATTGAACTCCCGCATCGGCGCGAAGCGTTCGCGGGACATCCAGGCCGCATCGACGAGTTTGACGCCGTCGGAGGTGGACACGGGGCATTCACTCATCGCGAGTCCTCCGGGAAGCTGGGACTGGAGTAGAAAAATCACCCGGCTCTGGTAAATCCCGTGCCGCGCGACCGCCCAGGGGCTGAGGACGAGGTGGCCGTAACGGTCCGTTTCGACCCGCTGCGTTTCGTAGCGCGCCATCTCGCCGCTCGCGAGCAGTTCCTCCCATCGCTGATGATTGAAGGCGTGCTGGGTTTCGGCCTTGGGAAGCTTCAGGTAGAGGGCCATGCCGGAATCATAACAAAAGCCGTTCATCTGACCAGTTCTTTCTTTGCAAAAAGGAGTGGGCTCGGCGCGAAATCGCGGCGTTGCGGGACTTCGCGCCGGGTGTATCATCGCGTCTCAATCGCAATCATCCAACCCTGACACGACCATGCCTTTCCGATTCACTGGATTCGCCGACGAAGCCGAAAAAACCCTTGATGGCCAGATCGCCACGTTGAAGGAGGCGGGCTGGAGCGCGATCGAACTGCGCCTCGTCAACGGCAAAAGCATCTGCGACCAGACCGCGGAGGAATGGGATGCGACGCGGGGAACCCTCGCCGACAATGGCATCGAGATCGTCGGGTTCGGCGGGCAGATCGGCAACTGGGCGCGTCCGGTGACCTCGGATTTCCAGAAGGACATCGACGAACTCCGCCGGGTTGCTCCGCGGATGCGTTCGGTGGGTGCGAAGTTCCTCCGCATCATGTCCTGGCCGAACGACAAGGAATCGCCCTGGGACCGCGCCGCGTGGAAGGCCGAGGTCGTGAAGCGCCTCCGCGAACTCGCTCCGGTCGCCGAGGCCGAGGGTGTGATCCTCGCCCATGAGAACTGCAGCGGCTATGGCGAGAGCCCCGAGGGGTTCCTCGAACTGATCGAGGCGGTGGACAGCCCTGCGTTCAAGCTCATCATCGACACGGGCAACAACAGCCTGCATCACAACGACAACGAGGCGACCTGGGACTATTACACGAAGTGCCGCGCCCACATCGTCCACGTCCACATCAAGAGCGCGAAGCCCAATCCCGCGGGCGGCGATTGGATCACCTGCCATGTCGACGAGGATCCGGTGCAGCGCCGCATCCTCGAGGATCTCGAGGGCACCGGCTACAACGGTTGGCTCTCGATCGAGCCGCACATCAAGGCGGCGATCCATGCAGGGCAGGATGTCGACGATACCGGTGAAGCGCGCCGGGTCTGGGTGGAATACACCCGCCGCCTCGAGAAGCTGGTGAAGGAGATCACGGGTTGATCACGGGTTGATCACGGGTTGATCACGGGTTGATTGGCGGCCGCGGACTCCGCGTCCCCAAGACCCGGGAAGGGCGCTTGCCGCGCCGCCCTGAAAGGCGCTTCAGTCCGGCAAGGACGGGCGCAATCAGGCGCATTCGACACTGGACATCGGACCACCGATGCCTCAAGAATGGGGCATCTCACTTCACCTTCCCCCGAACCGATGAGCTTCCGCCTGCCCCACGAAGACAGCCCCCTCGACGCACCGCCCCTCGCCGACATGGCCTCGATTCTCGTCGTCGACGAGGATCCCGCCTTCCAGCTCGGTCTGAAGACCTTTCTCCGCGAGTATGTGGGATTCGAGAAGGTCTTCACGGCCCGCAGTGGTCAGGAGGCGCTCGACTTCATCCGGGCCGAGCCGTCGATCGAGGTCGTCACGCTCGATTACCGGATGCCGGTCATGAACGGAATCGAGATGCTGGCCGCGCTCCGTGCGCAGGCGGACCGGCCGCTCGCCGTGATCATGATCACGGGGCAGCCTTCGGAGGAATTGCAGTCCGAGTTCCTCGCCCAGGCCAGTGATTTCGTGATCACGAGCCACTTCCTGACCAAGCCGGTCCAGTTCGAACGGCTCGAGCCCATTGTCCTCGCCGCGCACGAGGAGGTCCTCGCCGCCAAGCGCCGCCTTCGCGAGAGGGAGAAGGGAGTTTCCGGTCCAGGGATCGCGGAAGCGCTCGTGACCTCGCCCGACCTCGTGAGCCGCCTCGATGCCCAGAGCGAGCGCCTCGCCGCCCTTGAGTCCGAGCTGCGCGCCCAGCGAGGCAAATGGCGGGGGGATTTCTGGAAGGTCGCGTTCGTCCTCTTTCTTTTCTGGCTCGCGGGCCAGTTCGGTCTCGTCCAGAAAGTGGAGCCGCACTGGGCGCAGGCGAAGGTGGCGGTCTGGAAACAGATCGATCAATGGAAGGCGAACCGCGAAGTCGCGGGCCGGAAATCCGCCCCGTCCGAGCCGGTCCCTGCGAATCCCGCGCCCGAAGTCCCCAAGGCGCAGGAGCCGGCTCCGTCGCCCGCGGAGGCATCCAAGGCAGAACCGGAAGAGGCCCTCTGACGTTTTTGCATCAACGCGCCGTTCCGATCGTCGGTCTCCGACCATGGGAACATCCCGCGACCACTTCGTCAAATACCCGCGCACTCCGCATCTCTTCGGATCGCGGGGCACGGACGACGACAAGCACCTCGGAGCGAGGGCTTCGGCGGCTTTTCTTTCCGATCCCACGTTGATCGTCGAGGAGAAACTGGACGGCACCAACGTCGGGATCCAATTTCTCGCGGACGGCCGCCTGTTTTTGCAATGCCGTGGCCATGAGATCACCGAGGGCATGCATCCCCAATATGACCTCTTCAAGCAGTGGGCCGCGGTGAAGCGCCCCGTGCTCGAGTCCATGCTCGAAGACCGCTACATCCTTTTCGGCGAATGGCTTTACGCGAAACACAGCGTCTTCTACGGATGCCTGCCCCATTACTTCTTCGAGTTCGATGTCTTCGACAAGGAGTCGGGCGTGTTTCTCTCCCTCGGGCGGCGCCTCGATCTCCTTTCCGGGACGGGCATCGAAACGGTTCCGGTGATCCATCGTGGACCCTTGCGGGAGGACCGTCTCGAATCCCTCATCGGCGAGTCGGCCTTCGGGGCGTCGTTCGAGAACCCGCTCACCGGCGCGACCGACTCGGGCATGGAAGGGCTCTATCTCCGCACCGAGTCCGGCGACATCGTGACCGGGCGCGCCAAGAAGGTGCGACCCGAATTTGTCGAGAAGGTGAAACAAAGCGAACACTGGAAGCATCGCACGATGGTGCCCAACGAACTCGCCCCCGGGGCGGACCTGTGGTCATGAAGCGGGCGCATTCCATCTGGCAAGAACTGGTCTCCGGCGGCGATCACGCGATCCTCGCGTGGGCGGCGGACCAACCTTGGGCCGGGCCGATGCGGTGCTGCGCCCAGGACGCGGAGTGGCATCCCGAGGGAGACGTCTGGACGCACACCGCGATGGTCTTCGACGAGGTCCGCCGGCTCGACGGATACGCCTCGTTCTCGCGCCGCGAGCAGATCGCCCTGCTCTTCACCGCGCTCCTCCACGACAGCGGCAAGCCGAAGACGACGCGCCCCGACCCGGAGACGGGGCGGTTGCGCTCGCCGAAACATTCCCTCGCCGGAGCTCATCTCGCGCGAGGAGTGCTGCGCGAGGCCGGGAGTCCGCTGCGGGAGCGCGAGGCCATCGTCGCGCTCGTCCGCTACCACGGGCGACCACCCTACCTTCTCGAGTCGGCCCGGCCCGAGCATGAGGTGATCCGTCTTTCCACGATCCTGACCAACCGACAACTGCACCGTTTCGCTGTTGCCGACACGCGCGGCCGCGACCGCAACGAAGGTTCGCGACCGGAGGAGGCCCTCGACCTCTGGCGTGACCTCGCCGACGAACTCGGCTGTCTCGACGGCCCTTATCCGTTCGTCAACGACCAGGCTCGCTTCCTTTTTCATCGCGAGGCCCTCTCGAGCCTCCATTACACGCCGCACGAGGCCTGGACCTGCACCGTCACGATGATGAGCGGTCTGCCGGGCGCGGGAAAGGACACGTGGCTGGCCCGGAACCGTCCCGGCCTGCCCGTGGTCTCCCTCGACGGCTTGCGCGAGGAACTTGAGATCGATCCCGGAGAAAACCAGGGCCGTGTCGCGCAGGCGGCGCAGTCACGGTGCCGGGAGTGGCTCGCCGCAGGCACATCCTTCGCCTTCAATGCGACGAATCTGACCGCCTCGATGCGAAGCCGCTGGATCGATCTGTTCGCCGCCTACGGAGCCCGGACCGAGATCGTCTACCTCGAGCCGCCGCCCGAAACCCTTTACCGGCAGAACCGCGACCGCGAGGCGGCGGTTCCGGAGTCGGTCATGGACAGGCTCCTCGCGAAACTCGAGGTGCCGACGCTCGCGGAGGCGCATGCCGTGACCTGGATCGATTGAAATCCGGTCGCGTTTCCAATCACCGGGCCGGATTGTAATCGCCTTTCCGCGAAAAAATCGAACACTGGGGGGAATCAACGTTCCAACCCTCCATGGCCATGAATTCCGACTCCCACGATCCCACCTCCGCAAACCCCGAACCGGCTCCAAAAACGACGCAGGAGAAGCTCGACGAACTTTCCAACACGCTCACCGAGGCCATCCTCAAGGGCGGTCGCGATGCGAAGCGCGCGTTCGACAACGGGATGCCCAAGGTGAAGAGCGAGTTCGCGAAGGGGCTCCACGACGTGGCCTACGCGATGGGGTATGCCGCGACCTTCGGAGCCGCGATTGTGCGCGAGGCCACTCCCGACGCCCTTCGTGACGGACTCCGTGCCGGGGCCGCCTCCGGCCGTCGCGCCGCCGACGAAGTCATGCGTCAGCGGAGGGAAAAGGCCGAACGCGAAGCCGCCCGCCCGGGTGGCGCTGATGCCGAGGGCGCGTGGGGGTAACGATTCCGCAAACGGTCCGGAAGCGGGCTCCCCCCCCGCGAAATTCACGGGACGACGGCCACCGTGTCGAGCGTCAGCACTTCGGCCGGGACCGCGGGGAAGGTCACCTCGCCGGTGGCCGCCCATTCGACGCCGCGCTTCAAGGTTTCCTGAAACCCAAGTCCGCCCATGGAGACGGTGCTGTGTCCGAGGGCGGTGTGGAAGACCCGACCCTTGCCGAAGGGAATGGCCATGAGAAGCGGTTCCCATTCGCCGGAGCCTCCCGTCTCCGCGGTGGCGAGAGCCGCGCCGAGCACGGTGACGTTCTTCGCGGGACCGCGGAGGCGGTCGTAGAGCTCGTCCTGGGCATGGAGCCACTTCAGGGGCAGGCCCTTCACGATGGGATGCTCCGGGTCCTGGATCTCGACGACGAACTCGTGCTGTTTTCCGTGTGATCCGCCGCGTCCGGCGGTTGGGTCGAGGGTCCACTTTCCGTCGCGTTTGCGGAGGTAGGGACCGGAGAGCTCGCTGCGACCTCCCCAGCCGCCCACGCCGATCATCTCATTGTAGGCGGCCCACTCGGGAAAGGCATTGTTGGCCGCGTGAACGGAGACGAAGGCACCACCGTTCTTCACGAAATCCTCAAGGGAGGTCCGGACCGACTCGGGCCAGATTTCGCCGTTGTAATTGGAGACGACGACGTCGTGTGCGGCGAAGTCGGGCTTCCAGGCGGCCCAAGCGGCGGCGTTGCCGGCCTTGTGGGCGGCGACCTGTTCCTCCCACGCCTTCATTTCGGCGGCGAACTTGGCCTTGGCCGCCTCGTCCGGCTTCTGCGGGGCGCGGGGTGGCCTCGGGGCCCCCTCCGGCGAGGTCGAGACCGTCACCGCGAATCGTCCCGACTTCGCGAGGATCGAGACGAGGACCGGACTGGTCTCGCGCCAGGCGTGGTTGTTTTGTCCATCGATGAGGAGGACCTTGAGTTTCTCCGCGGCGGCTAGTGGCGAAGTCAGGGAGAGGACGGCGGCGAGAGCGGAAGAAAGAACGCGATTCATGGTGGAGTTTCACCTTAGCAAGGCCTCGCCCGCTTGCCAAGGACGCATCTCGTCAGGCCGCGATCTCGGCCACGGCCGCCTCGTCGATCCGGAAGGGTTCGTCGAGAATCATCCTCACGGGAACGCCGTCGACAAAATGGAAGGTCTCGGGACGTTCCGGGCAACGGTTCAGGTCCATCTCCGCGAGGACGAATCCGGGCCGGTCGAGCCACCCGGGAAAACGTTTCCGGATGATGCCGTTCCACACCTGGGTCTCGAACCCGCCCATGCCGAAGGAGACGATGAGTCGGCAGCCATAGTCGCGGATCCCCGGCAGGTGCAGAAAGACGCCGAGGCTGCGGTAGTCGTTGGGGCGATGGTTGCGGTCGCGGCGGGCCGCGTCGATCGTGCCGGTGCGGGCGATGCGCGCGTCGTGGGTCTGTCGGAAATGCCAGCGCGAGACGATCTCCTGGCGCGAAACGCCCTTGAGCACGGCGAGACGGTCGACGAGGCGGGAGGAGAGACGCAGTTGCTCGCGACAGATGTGGTCGAAGAAGATCCTCAGCTCGGCGAAGATGGCGTTTTCCAGGTGGCTGCAGCTGCGCGTGATGCGCTTGCGGTTGCGCGTTTCGTGATCGTTCAGAGGCGGGCGCGTTGTCTGGACCAGGCAGTCGTCCGGCGTGAGAAAGGTGAACTGATCCCTCCCGGAGATCGGAGAGCTCTCGCCCTTGCGATAGGGGTAGTTGCAAATGAGCGTCTCGAACTGCCAGCCGTAGTCGCGGAGCGGCTCGGTCACCTCCATGAAGGCGCCACCGTCCCGGATCTGGAAGGATCCGGGATCTTTCGGCGGCCGCACCGGACACGGGTAACCGAAGCGGAAAAAGCGATGTTTCATGATGGCCTCCTCGGGGGTGAAAGGTTGCACGATCAAACGTCTCAGGAGGGTTCCTTCAGCCGGGTTCGCAGGCAACGGAAATTTCACCGCGAAACTCCCGGGCGAATTTTACCCCCGTCTTGAGAACTCGTTCGGGAGGTTCATGGACGGACGGCGTTGCTTGTTATTCAACCATTTGAAAAAATCCCCGTTCCGGGCGCGGATCGCGCCACGGGAACTGTTCCAATTTGGTCAACGATACCGGATCATCACCGATGCTTGACGATTTGTCCGGGGGCCTCCAAGCTGCTCCAGATGAACAACCCGACCGATTCCGCCCCGACCCGTGAAACCCCCGCCGCGGCCGAAATTCCCGCGAATGCGCCGATCGCCCCTCCCGAGGATGAGTTTGAAAACGAGACCCTCGGGCAACGCCAGGAGGAGGCTTGTTCGCTCGAGGACGGTTGCACGTTTTGCCAGTGACCGGGCGCTGCCGCGCTGCCGACCGGGCGATCAACCCCAGTCAGCCACGATCTTGCGCGCGTCCTCGATCCGGAGGGATTCGGGCAGGCGGACGAAGACCGAGGCGCGCGCGCCGCGACGGTCGGCCTGCGAGGTTACGCCGAAGACATCGGCCCGGAGTCGGCGGCTCGCCTTGCAGCAAAGCACGTAAATGAGGGCGCCGACTTCCCCGCCGGACTCGGCCCGGAGACGGTAGAGCCCGTGGCGCCATTCCGTGAGGGTCACCAGCCGCGCGACATCGGGGAGCGCCCCCTCGTCGTCTTCGGAACGGTGCAACTGCCGCTCGATCGCCTCCTCGACGAGCGAAGGCAGATTGCCGTAGGGCGGGCGCCCGTTCTCGTCCGGCCCCGCCGGAGCAAGGTGGAAGAAATCAAAGGCCAGTCCGTGATTCATCGCCGAGAAAAAATGGGCCTGGCTCAGTCCGACGCCCGCTTTCCACAGGGCACCGCTGATCGAGGCGGCGATCCCGCGGTCGTCGCGCGCCGCCACTCCGAGAATGGCCGAAGGACCGGCCGTGATGAGGATGGCCTTCGGACGAGGCGGCTTTGACGGATCTGCCAGCCGGAGCAGGTGCGGGCAGAAGCGCACCGCGTAATGCCGGTAGATCCCTTCGTAAAAGTCCTGGCCGAAGTCGAGGAGGATCGCCTTTGAATCCCGGTCGGCCAGCCCGACTTCGTCGAGAAGACGGTCGGGGTTGAAGCGGCGGTCTTCGGGCATGCAGGCTTTCGCGTAGAGTTCGCGGATGTTGAAGAAAAGCGCCGGTTTTTGGCGCGGAGATTCCCATGCGTGCCGGTCGATGCGGGTGAAGACGTAGAGGGTGCGCGCCCGATCCGCATCGCCGTCGCAACGGTCGAGCAACTCCTTCACGGCGAGATGGTCGATCAATCCGGAGTCGGCGATTTCGCGGAAGGTGCGCCGGTTCGCGACGAGGAATCGCGCGAGCTCGAGCACTTCGTCCGGAAAACCGGCGCCGGAGAGGGCGCGGGGGTAATATCCGTCGAGAGGCAGGTTCGAAAAGCCGCTGGAAAACCGTTCGGAAAAGGATCGCGAAGGGTCGTTGCGCGCCGCGAGATCGTCGGGCGTGAAGGGGAGACGTTTCGTCTTGAGGGCGAGTTTCACCGCGGCGAGTTGCTCCACGGAGAGCCGTGCCGTCTCGACCTCGACGCGGACGTCATAGCCCGTGTCGGCGAAACGGCCGGGATCCCTGGCTTCCGCGACGATGCGTTCGCCCTCGCGGCGCTCGGTCTCCAGTTCGCGCATCTTCTCACGCTCCAACGAACCGCGGAGGGACTGGCGCTCCGTGCGAACCCGCTCATCCAGGGAGGATTCGAAGCGGGCGTATCCCGGAAAGAGACGGTCTTCGGCTCCGGGGATCCGCGAGAGAAAGTCGAACGACGAGGCGAGGCTTCCACGGGTGTCCTGGAACATCTCCCAGAGTTCGGGAACGGGCTCGAGCCAGTCGCCGGCACGATGGAAGGTGGTGAGGAGTTCCGACGCATCGACCGGCACACCGTATCGCTGCGAGGTGAGGACGAGGGACAGCGCGGCGCGGCTGCGGTCGTGGTTGCTGACGCAGGTTTCCGGATTCGAATGATAGAGACCACCCGCCCCGAGCGAGACGGGGTTCCCGGGCGAGACGCGGCGTCCGGGGCGCAGTTCGCTCTCGATCACGCCCCGTGCGAACGCCGCGACCCGCCGGCGCGCCGAGAGCAACCGTGCACGGACTTCCTCGGCGAATTCGAAGCGCTCCGAACCGGCCGCTCCTTCCGGCAGCCATTCGCCGAAGGAATCGAGATCCTCGAAGCCGACGAGGTCCTCCTCGTGATTCCCCAAGGCCGTGGGCCTCCCCCCCCGGAGGACGACGCAGGTGGATCCAGCAGCGAAGCCGCAGGAGGAACTCGTAGGCCTCGAGGTCGCGCGGTTCGTCACGCCGGACTCTCTCGTAGATGTCGTGGCTGTGTTCAAAGGCCCTTCCGCCGAGCGTCCAGGTTCCGGCGAGGAAGTGGCGCAGGGCGTCGTTCTTCAAATCGAACCGGTCGATCCGCCCGGCATCCGCTCCGGCCCGCTCGAGCTGACGCAGCCAGAGCTGGCGGATGTGGAGAAAATGCTCGAAGGGATCGTATTGCGCCCGGATGCGATCGCGGAAGGCGTTGCAAAGTCCGGAGGGATCGTGAACCGGAGCGAGGTCAAGAAAGGCGTTGAGTTCCTTTTCCTTCAGCGACGGGATGTCGTCGAAGGCATAGGGCAGCGCCTCGAACGAGAAACCAAAGCGGTTGCGGAACGAGCGGGTGTGCAGGGTTTCGTTCTGCAAGTCCCTCACGAACGAGCGGGTCGATGCGGACTCGACGGGATCTTCGAAGAGAAAAACGATGTCGAGGTCCGAGCAGGGAGTCAGTTCGGCGCGGCCGGTTCCTCCCACGGCGGCGACGGCGAACGGCTGGCTGTGGGATACCCCTGCCTCCGCGGCCCAAAGTGCGATCGCCTCGAGGTGGATCCGCGTCCGCTCCGTCACGATCGCGCGCCCGTTGTCGAGCTCGGGCTCGAGGATGCGGGCGTTGTTCGCGGCGAGGCGGTCTGTGATGGGTTCGGCTTCGGTGGTGCGGCTCATCCCGGAATCGTCGGCGCGGCGGTCGGAATGGGGAACCAATCACGGTTTCGTCTCAAAAGGACAAGCGGAGTTTTGCCGCGAAAGGCGGATCGGCGGGACGGAGCCATGAGGAAGCACGATCCCCCCGGCGGTTAGGGCGTGTGTTACCGGATCCGCCCGGCGAGAATCCCGGAATCCGTATTCAATCTCCCGCGCATCCGCGACGTAACCTCGTTGACCCGGGGCATCGTCCCGTTCAAATTTCTCACCATGACCCCGTCCCGTTTCTCCCTGTCATCGAAGAGGGTGACGTCCTTCGCCGCACCCTGTCTGCTCCTCGCGGCCCTCGTTCTGGTGGCCCAGGATGCCAAGAAATCCGATCCCGCGGCGGGTGCAAAGGCGGAGGCGGCCCTTCTTTCGGGAACGCGGCAGCTCACCTTCGAAGGCTTGAGGGCCGGGGAAGGATATTTTTCAGCGGACGGAACGAAGCTGGTTTTCCAGAGTGAGCGTGAGGAGGGCAACCCCTTCTACCAGATCTATCTGCTCGATCTCGAGACCGGCGACACGGAGCGGATCTCTCCCGGCAAGGGCAAGACGACCTGCGCGTGGATCCACCCGGACGGGAAGCGGGTCATGTTCGCCTCGACCCACGAAAATCCCGAGGCGGAGGCCCAGCAGAAGGCGGAATACGCGGAACGCGAGGCGGGCACGGCGCGGAAATATTCGTGGGACTACGACGCGGAATTCGACCTCTACGAGACGGTGCCGGGATCCGGTGAATACAAGAACCTGACCAGGACGGAGGGCTACGACGCCGAGGGCGCGTGGTCGCCGGACGGGAAGAAGCTCGTCTTTGCCTCGAACCGCCAGGCCTATGACGGCTCGATGAGCGAGGAGGATGCGAAAGCCTTCAAGCTCGACAAGAAATTCCCCATGGAGATCTACCTCGCCGCCGCGGACGGGTCGAACGTGGAGCGGCTCACGACGGCGGACGGCTACGACGGTGGCCCGTTTTTCAGTGCCGACGGCCAGTCGATCTGCTGGCGCCGGTTCGACCGCAAGGGCCTCGTCGCGGAGATCTTCGCGATGAACCTCGCCGACCGGAAGGAACGCCAGCTCACGAAGCTCGGGGCGATGTCGTGGGCGCCCTACTTCCATCCGAGCGGCGACTATCTCATCTTCGCGACGAACAAGCACGGCTTCGAGAATTTCGAGCTCTACCTCGTCGATGCAAAGGGTGATAAGGAGCCGGTGCGGGTGACGCACACGGAAGGGTTCGACGGACTACCGGTCTTTTCCCCCGACGGGAAAACGCTCGCTTGGACGAGCAACCGCACGCCCTCGAAGCAATCACAAATCTTCCTCGCGTCATGGAACCACGAGGCGGCCCTCGCGATGCTCGCGAAGAGCGGGTCGGCCCCGGCTGCGACCACGGCGGTGCCTGACAAACCCACCCAGACGGCCCCGGCTGCGACCTTCGAGACGAAGCCGGCCATCGACGTGGCGGATCTCAGGGCCCACCTGCAGTATCTCGCCTCGCCGGAACTGGGCGGCCGTCTTACCGGCACTCCGGGCGAGATCGCGGCGACGGCGCACGTGGCCGAACAGTTCAAGAAGTGGGGGCTCGAGCCAGGCGGGGACAACGACAGCTACTTCCAGACCTTCGAGTTCACCGCAGGCGTCGCCGTTGGCAAGGACAACGCCCTGACCCTGAACCTCGGCGACGAGTCCCTGAATCCGGCGGTGGACAAGGACTGGCGTCCCGTCTCCTTCGCGAAAAACGGCACGCTCGCCGAAACCGGCATCGTCTTCGCCGGCTACGGGCTCGAGATCCCCGACGGGAAGGGAGGCGAATCCTACACCAACTTTTTCCACCTCGATGTGAAGGGCAAATGGGTCATGGTGCTGCGTTACGTGCCCGAGGACGTGCCAAAGGAGCAGCTCCAGGAGATGCAGCGCTACTCGCGGCTGCGCCACAAGGCGACCCTGGCGCGCCGCAAGTTTGCCGCGGGGATCATCTATGTGACCGGACCGAATACGGAGGTGAAGGAGGAACTCGTGCCGATGGAATTCGACGCCTCCAACGCCGACTCCGGCCTTCCCGCGATCAGCATTTCGACGTCGCTGGCGAAGCAACTCGTGGCGAAGGCGGGCAAGGACCTCTCCGAACTCCAGAAGGCCCTCGACAAGGGCGAAATGGTGGAGGGTTTCGAGATTCCCGGGACGAAGCTTTCCGCGACCATCGACGTCGACCAGGAGACGCGCACGGGACGCAACGTCATCGGGGTCCTTTCCGCGGGGCAGACCGGTCCGCACCCGAATCCGGCGGTGATGGTCGGGGCGCACATCGACCACCTCGGGGACGAGGCGGGTGCCGGCTCGCTCGCGCGGGAGGAGGAGCGCGGCCACGTCCACCGCGGGGCCGATGACAATGCCTCGGGCGTCTCGGGCCTGCTCGAGATCGCCGAGTATCTCTCCGACCAGCGCAAGCAGGGCAAGCTCGAACTGAAGCGCGACGTCGTTTTCGCGGCGTGGTCGGGGGAGGAAATCGGACTGCTCGGTTCTTCGCACTTTGTCAGGAAACTCGCGAAGGACGCCCTCGGCGATGAGAACGCGCCGCTCGGACTGATCGTTTCGTCCTACCTGAACATGGACATGATCGGGCGCCTGCGTGAGTCGCTCGTGCTTCAAGGCATCGGTTCGAGCGATTACTGGAAGGGGGCGATCGAGAGCCGCAACGCGCCCATCGGCCTGCCCGTCACGATCCAGAGCGACACTTACCTGCCGACCGACGCGACGCCCTTCTACCTGCGGCAGGTTCCGATCCTGAGCGCCTTCACCGGGGCCCACGAGGATTACCACACCCCGCGCGACACGCCCGACAAGATCAACTACGAGGGTGCCGCGAAGATCGCCAAACTGATGGGGTTGATCGCCCGCGGCCTCGCGATCGATTCGAACGCGCCGAAGTATCTCAAGGTCGATCCGCCGAAGAACCAGGGCGGGCGCGGCTTCCGCGTCTACCTCGGCACGATTCCCGATTACAGCCAGGGCGACATCAAGGGCGTGAAGCTCAGCGGCGTTTCCGACAAGGGGCCCGCCGGTCTCGCCGGGGTGAAGGGCGGCGACGTCATCACCGGTCTCGGCGACAAGAAGATTCTCAACATCTATGACTACACCGAGGCGATGGCCGATCTCAAGGTCGGCGTGGAGACGACGATCACGGTGAAGCGAGGCGAGGAGGAGATCACCCTGAAGCTGACCCCGGCTTCAAGAGATTGAACGACCCGGGCCGAACGATCCGCTCGCTCACGCTCGCGGCGACCTTCAGCGAGTCGATCCCGCGCAAGCCCGGTCGATCCGCTCGCTCACGCTCGCGGCTACCTTCAGCGAGTCGATCCCGCGCAAGCCAGGCCGATCCGCTCGCTCACGCTCGCGGCTACCTTCAGCGAGTCGATCCCGCGCAAGCCAGGCCGATCCGCTCGCTCACGCTCGCGGCGACCTTCAGCGAGTCGATCCCGCGCAAGCCCGGTCGATCCGCTCGCTCACGCTCGCGGTTACCGACGGCAGTCACCGCACCCCGTCGACTTCGAGATCGATCGCGTAGAATCCGGTCCGGGCGGTGACGTAGAGAGTCTTTCCGGCGAGGAGGCAGTTCGCGGGAGCTTCCGGCGGGGTGAGGCGCAGGACTTCCTTGCCGGCGGGGGAGAAGGCGATGACTTCGCCCTTCCAGGTCACGTAGACGTTGCCAAGCTTGTCGATGGTCATGCCGTCGCTGCCGACGGGCGCGAACTCGCGCTTGTTGGCGAGCTTGCCGGGTCCCTCGAGGTCGTAGGCGTAGAGCTTGCCGCCACCCGCGTCGGCGACGTAGAGGATGCGCTCGTCGGGCGAGGTGATGACTCCGTTCGGCTTCACCAGATCCGCCGCGACTTGGCTGACCTTTCCGCCCTTATCGACGTAATAGACGGCCTCGGCGTCGATCTCGCGGTCGTCACCCTTGCCGTAGCGGGGATCGGAAAAATAGAAGCCGCCCTGGCCATCGGGGACGACGTCGTTGGGGCTGTTGAACTTCTTCCCGTCGAAGGTCGCGGCCAGCGGCTCGATCTTCCCACCGACCCCAGTCCGGGTGAGGCGGCGGTTTCCGCCCTCACAGGCGACAAGGGCTCCGGACGGCGTGAAGAAGAGGCCGTTGGCCTTGCCGCTCGATTCGCGGTAGACGGAAGTCTGGCCCGTCTTCGGATCGAAGGCGTGGATGCGCTCGTTCGGGATGTCGGAGAAATAGATCCTGCCGTCCGGGGCGAGGGCGGGACCCTCGGTGAACTTGAAGTCGCCGGCAAGCTTGCGGAAGGCCGCGCCTTCTTTCACCAGCGGGCCGTCGTGCGTGTAGGGCAGAGAGTCGGGGGTGCGGTAGCCGGTCTTTTCGCCGAGGTCCTGGATCCTGACATTCCGATAATGGACCTTCAGCGTCTCCTCGCGGTTGCCGATGCCGTGGACCTGCAGGGCGATGAATCCGGTCGCGGTGAGGTCGTCCCTGAGGTCGGCGGCGGGAACGCCGTTGATGAAGGTGCGGATGCGGTCGCCGATCGCCTCGATCCGGTAGTGGTTCCAGTCATTCTGCTTGAAGGCGTAGCGGGCCGCGATGTTACCGGAGTGGTCGTCGAGCCAGCCGCGCCGTCCCTCGTCGTAGATTCCTCCGCTCCAACCCCGGTCCGAGGGATCGATCTCGACCTGGTAACCGTGGACCTGGCCTTTTTTATAATCGGGAAGGCTGTTCGACCGGATCTGGACGCCGCAGTTCAGGGTGGGGTCGACCTTGAACTCGACCTCGAGGATGAAGTTGGCGTAGTTCTTGTCCGTGCAGAGGAAGGAATTCGGCGTCTTTGGCACGGTCGTGCCGACGATGACCCCGTCCTCGACGGTGTATTTCGCCTCCCCACCCCGCTGGATCCAGCCGTCGAGGTTTTTGCCGTTGAAAAGGTCGATCCAGGCGGACGGCTCCGGTGCCGCATTTAGCCCGAGGGCGAGGAACAGAGGGAGGGTATGGAGGCAAAGGAAATGGATTCTCATGGGGGGATGTTCGGAAAGTGTCCGGCCGGGGAGTAGCACGTGGGCTTGTCGATGACAAGAAGTTCCGTTCATCGGAGGGAATCCCCCCGGCGTGGGAAATCCGTCCGGACGGAGTGAATTTGGAAACAGGTGCCAAAAAGAAACGCCGGGACGATCAGAGACCGTCCCGGCGCGCACCAACAAAAGGCGATTGGGACCCGGAAGTCTCAGGCGTCCTCTTCCCGCGCGTTTCCGGCCATGGCGGATTCGCCGGACTCGTCACCGGGGCCCTCGGTGCGGGCACCGCTGACGATGAGCTTGCGGCCCATGAATTCCTGATCATCAAGGATGCTCACGGCCCGTTTGGCCTCCTCGAGGGAACCCATCTCAACGAAGGCGAAGCCCTTCGACTGCTGGGTCCGGGGATTCGTCACGACTTCGGCGCGGATGACGATGCCGACGCCCTTGAAGAGGTCGGTGAGTTCCGCCTCGCCGGTCGAGTAGTCGAGGTTGCCCACGTAGAGGCGGCCCGAGGTGACCTCGGCGCGGTTGCGCTTCGTTTTCCGTGAGTCCTCCGGCGTCGTCCGGGAGCTTTGGGTTTTGGCGGACGGGCCTGACTTGGATGATTCCGGTTGGCGGGTGGGCTTTTGGGCCGCGTTTTGGCCGGGACCTTTGCCTGAGCGCTTGCCTGAGGCGGTGGATGGTTTTCCGAGAAGGCCGAAGGTCAGGATCGAGAGGATCTTCTGGGCGGTCGTCTGCTCAGGCGGCTGGCCGGAGCGGTTGCCGCTGCGATTGCGGCGACGGCTGCGGTTGCGGCCGGAAGAACCGGAGTTTCCTTGGGTTGTTTGGTTGCCTTGGCGGTTGCGGCTGCGGCCGCCCGGGCGATTGCCGCGCTGGCGGCGAGAGGTGGGATCTTGGGATTGGGTTTCCATCGAACGTGGAAGAGTTTGGGTGGTGATCCGCCGCGAGGCGGGTCGTGTGGGTGACGGTGGAGGGTCCTGCGACCGGGATGGCCGCCTGGCAACCCATCGCCGAAGCCCCGGCAGAGGGGGCGCGGGAACCGAAGGATCGGTTTTCGGGGGCATTCAGGCGGGGGAAGACGCTGGTTTTACAGCATTCCTCCGGAACGGGTCCGGAAAGCAAGAGAGGTCTCCACAGGGTGTTGAGGAGGTTGCCGTTGGCCTTCCGGAACCCCTTACCCCATGGCGCGCACGGCGCTTGGTCGACCGCGAAAGCGGGCTGAAATGGCGGGTCGGGTGACATTCCGGAGGGGAGGACGACGAACCTCAACGCAAGTTACGGGCCCGACCCGGAAGGGCAAGTCAAGAATTCCGGCGGACTGTCCGAGCCCCGACGGGAAGCGAAAGAATCGTCTTCGGGGCCCGACCCCGCGGATTTTCTCAAAAACTGGAAAGTTTTTGATAGTTCGTTGAGGATCAGAGAGATACGTCGCGTTTCCAGGGTTGGAAATCGCTTTGGCCGAGCTGTTGGGCCTTGGTTTGAAGCCGTCCCGAGGCCACCTCGATGACGAAATCGAGGAGCGCTTCGCCCGTGGCCTCGATCGAGGATTCGCCGCGAATGATCGGACCGGTGTCGAAGTCGATCAGGTCGGGGAGCCGCCGGGCCAGTTCGCTGCTGGTGCTGATCTTGACGACGGGGCAGATCGGATTTCCCATCGGGGTGCCGAGACCGGTCGTGAAGAGAATGAGGTTGGCGTGGGAGCCGGCGAGGGCGGTGGTGCACTCGGCATCGCCGCCCGGGGTGCAGAGGAGGTGCAGGCCGGGTTTCCTGACAATTTCGGGGTAGTCGAGGGTCTCGACGACAGGGGAGCTTCCGCCTTTCTTGGCGGCTCCGGCGGACTTGATCGCATCGGTGATAAGGCCGTCGCGGATGTTCCCCGGGCTGGGATTTTGTGAAAAGTCGCTTCCGACCGCCTTGGCGCGGGCGGCGTAGGCGGAGGTCAGTTCGGTGAAGCGCGCCGCCACCTCGTCGGAGACGCAGCGGTCGATCAATTCCTGCTCGACGCCGCACAACTCGGGGAACTCGGAGAGGACGACGCTGCCGCCCAAGGCGACGACCCGGTCGGAGAGCGCCCCGACCGCGGGATTGGCGGAGATGCCGGAGAATCCGTCGCTGCCCCCGCACTCGACCCCGATGCAAAGCTTCGCGAGGGGGGCGGGTTGCCGTTCGGCCTTGTTGGCCTCGATCAACCCGAGGAAGGTTTCCTTGATCGCCGTTTCCAGGAGGGTTTTCTCATCGGGGTAGGACTGCTGCCGGTAGGTCAGAAGCGGCTTGTCGAAGGACGGTGAGCGTTCCCGGATCGCGGCCTCAAGGAGATCGAGCTGGGCGTTTTCGCAGCCGAGACTGAGGACGGTGGCGCCGGCGACATTGGGGTGGGTGATGTAACCGGCGAGAAGGCCGCAGAGGGACGCGGCATCATTGCGCGTGCCTCCACAGCCCATGCTGTGAACGAGAAACTGGATGCCATCGACGTTGGGGAAGGTGCGGGCCCGGGCATCGTCCGCCGGTTCGGTGGAGAGGGCGAGGAGGGCTTCGGTGGCGCCGCCGCTCCGATGGACTTCGACGAGTCGCTCGGCCAGTCGCTGGTAGTGGCTGGTTTTCTCGTAGCCGAGGCTCCGCTCGAAGGCCGTCCGGATCGCTTGGACGTTGCGGTTCTCGCAGAAGACCATGGGGATGACGAGCCAGTGGTTCGCGGTTCCGACGGATCCATCGGAGCGAACGTAACCGTCGAAAGTGCGCCCTTGCCACGCATCGACCGAGGGAGGGGTCCAGGTGTATTCGATCCGTCGCGAGCCGGAGAAGGCGTCGGCCTCATGCTTCAGATTCGCGGTGGAGACGAGGCCGCCCGAGGGAATTCCCGCGGTGACCACCCCGACGGTGACGCCATACATTCTCGCGCGATCCCCGGGACGCATCCCGGCGAGCGTGAACTTCTGTTTTGGCGGAATCGTTTCGGAGATCGTCACGGTGCTTTCGCCGACCGTCACCGACTCCCCGGGAGCAAGGGAACGGAGGGCGACGCCAAGATTGTCGGACGGGTCGATGAGGAGGGCGGGTTTCATGGGAGGGAAAGAGCGGGTCCGGGAAAGGGGAGCACTTGCGGAAACGGAGTCAACGTGCATCGTGCGGGATGTCATGTGATTTGTTCGATCTTTCAGGGCGGAGCGCGTTGGTTACCGGCGGCAGTCGTGGACTGGGCAAGGCGATCGCGCGCGGATTTGTCGAAAAAGGCGCCAAGGTCATGATCTGCAGCCGCAAGGCGGACGAACTCGAAGCGGCCGAGCGCGAGATCCGGGAGGGAATCCCGGGGGCGGAGGTCCGTGCCGTGGTCGCTGATCTCTCGAGCCGCACCGACACCGACACGCTCGCGGCGGAGGCGCTCGGCGCGTTCGGCACGGTCGATATCCTCGTGAACAATGCCGGGGTCAACACGCCGCAACCGATCGACTTGATCGACGACGCGGTCTGGGACCGGATCATGGAAATCAACGTGACCGCGGTGATGCGGCTGACCCGGGCGCTCGTCCCGGCGATGAAGGCGCAACGCTGGGGGCGGGTCATCCACATTTCCTCGGTGCTCGGAGTCGGGTCGAAGCCGGGCCGGAACGCCTATTCGGCCTCCAAGTCCGCCATCATCGGGCTGGCCAAGGCGAGCGCACTCGATCTCGGACCCTTCGGTATCACCGTGAACTGCATCGGTCCGGGCCCCTTCCTCACCGATATGCCGATGAGCCTTCTCAGCGAACCGGAGAAACAGGAATTCGCGGATCGCACCGCCCTGAAACGATGGGGCCAGCCCCGCGAATTGGCTGGCCCGGCCCTGCTCCTCGCGAGCGAAGCCGGCAGCTACATCACCGGCGAAACCCTCCTCGTCGATGGGGGGGCCTTCGCGCGAGCGCTGTGAAAAATTCAGTTTCCAAGAAGCCTTGGGGGATTTATAATAATCAAGTTTTTCAAACGATCGAGCCATGAAGTCCAGCCTGTTCTCCATTCTCGTTTTTGGAGTTGCCTCGTCGGTCGGTTTTTCCCAGGAGGCTCCCAAACGCATCGATTTGAACGACCCCAATCTGGTGGTGGTGGATTCCTCGGTCATTCCGATTCCGCTTGAGATTTTCGCCTCGCTCGACAAGCTCGGCACCCAGGACTGGTCGAAGCAGGTGGAGTCGCGGGAAATCAAACTCGACGCGAACCGGTCGCGGACGGCGATGTTGTTCGGGCTGGTGGTTTCGGATGGATTCATCGCAGTGCAGGCGCAGGACAAGGAAGCGGTCCGGCGGATCGGTCGCGAGGTGTTGCGGCTTTCCTCGTCGTTGGGCGTGGCGAGTTCGGTGGAGCAGCATGCGAACGCGATCGTCAACGCCGCGGGCCAGGGCGATTGGCCGGTGTGCCGCAAGGAACTCGACCGCACCCGCCAGACCGTGCTCAACAAGATGGCCGAGTTGCGCGATCATGAACTGGTTGGGTTGGTCTCGCTGGGCGGGTGGCTCGGCGGAACCCAAGCCCTCGCCTCGGTCCTGAAGCAGAATTATTCGGTCGAGGGCTCGGACCTTCTCAATCAGCCCGAGCTGGTGAAGCAGCTCAAGGACGACTTCGACACCCTGCCGGCCCGGGCCAGGCGCGGCAAGGTCTTCGGGCAGATTTCTCAGACCCTCGACCATCTCCAGTCCCTCATGAAGACGGACGAGAGCGGGGCGATCAGCAAGGGCAAGGTCATCGAGATCTCGCTCTCGACGACGAACCTGGTCGAGGCCATTCATGAGATTTGACCGGCGAATCCTGGCACTCGTCCTCGGCGGCATCGTGGGCGCGGTTTCGTTGGCCGCACAGGACAATCCGCCGCCGCCGGTGCTCGTGGCGGCACCGGAGCCACCTCCGGTGTTCGAGGAGCTGAAACAGATCGTGCAGCGGGCCGCGATTCCGAAGCTGTCGGGAGAGCGTCCCTTCATCCTCCGTGAGACCACGTGGACCGGCCAGGTGGAACCGGGCAAGGCGCGGCTGATCCAGTTGCAGTTGTTCAAGCGCAACGATTACCAGTTCTGGTTTGTGGTCCCTGACCGCCAGGCCGGGTTGAATCTGCACCTTTACAACGGCAAGGGCGAACTCGTCGAGGGCAACCGCGAGACTTACGAAACGCCGAACCTGGTCGGCCTGACGGTCAGCGCCGCCGAAACCGGAGTTTATTATCTCCGGATTTCGATGCAGACCACGGCGGAGGCATCGCAGCCTTGGACGGTGATTTACGCCTACCGCTGAGGAGGATTTCCGTTCCCGCGTTCCCGTGACCGCGGACGATGGGGAATCCTTCGTCGAAAGCGTGAAAATCCGAAAGATTTTCTCAGGAGCGCGTATTGTGAGGTGAAGGCGGTGCCGCGATGCGTTACCCTTGACACGAAACCGCTCCCGTAGCATCGGTTCCCCTTGTTTTGAGCGCTCCGTCCCAGTCCGTGCCGTCTTCCTCCCGCCGCTGTCTTTCCCGGGGGCGACTCCTGTTGCTCGGGTCCGTTGCGCCCCTCGCGCTGAGTTCGTGCCTCATGATGCCGGCGAACACGCATTGGGACCAACGGCGCTCCCTTGCGAAATACGATTCCATCGGGATCGACGCCCCCGTCTCGCTGCCGGAGTTGAAAAACCGGACCGACAAGGGTTTTTCCGCAGCCGACTTTCTGACGCTCCATTCGGGGCTCATCGTTAGCGGGAAATATCTCGACGAGGACTTCAAGACGAAGCTGGCGACGAGCCGCGAGGCGCAGGCGGGGGTTCTCGAACTCGGTTTCTCCGTTCCCATCGCGAAAGGCGGCTCGGGCTTCGGCAGTTGCGCGCCGATCAGCGCGGACGGCTATTTCCTGACCGCCGCGCACGTTCTCGCCCACCCGGATTCCTACGTGCTCTACGCCACCTCGAACAACCGCAAGACCTACATCGACTACGCCCCGATCCGGGTCGTTTACCGCAACGACGCGGCCGATTTCGCGATCGTGAAGGCGAAGATCGCGACGCCCCGTTATCTGCGATTCCGCCAGGATTCCCTCAAGGCGGGCGAAACCTTGTTCGCCGGCGGGTGGATGCACGAGAAGGCGGGCGGGGAGTTCCTTGAATACCAGCCCGTCGAAGGGGCCGGCAACGATTCGTTCCGGAAAGTGGTCACGACACTCCCGATGATCAAGGGCGACAGTGGTTCTCCGTTGATCGACCGGTCCGGCCGCCTCTGCGGCGTCCTCAGCACGATGCGGCTCGGGGTCGTCGTCAAGATGAAGCCGAAGTCCACCGCCGTGCACCTGCCGCCGGCCGAGATTGAACGGATCCTCCGGAAAGACCGGGCCGGGTGAATTCCCAGCCCGGATCCGCTCGCTCACGCTCGCGGCTACATCGTTCAAGCTTCCGCGCGCCTCACCTTGTAGCCATGAGCGTGAGCGAATGGACCTCGCCGAGCCCGGATCCGCTCGCTCACGCTCGCGGCTACATCGTTCAAGCTTCCGCGCGCCTCACCTTGTAGCCATGAGCGTGAGCGAATGGACCTCGCCGAGCCCGGATCCGCTCGCTCACGCTCGCGGCTACATCGTTCAAGCGTCCGCGCGCCTCACCTTGTAGCCATGAGCGTGAGCGAATGGACCTCGCCGAGCCCGGATCCGCTCGCTCACGCTCGCGGCTACATCGTTCAAGCTTCCGCGCGCCTCACCGTGTAGCCAAGTAATGGGGTCATGCCAAGTATTCGGGTCATGCAACATTTCTTGACAAACGGCCCCACCCGTCGGACCCTCCCCCATGCCAAGGACGCCGCGCGTCGAGTATGAGAATGCCGTCTACCATGTCATGGCGCGCGGCAACCGGCGGGAAGCGATCGTCCTCGATGACGGGGACCGGGAGCTCTTCCGCGAGACCTTCGCCGAAGCCTGCGGTCGGACCGGGTGGGAAGTCTTCGCCTGGGTTCTCATGGACAACCACTACCACGCCGTCTTCCGGACACCCGAACCGAATCTCGTCGCCGGGATGCAATGGTTCCAGAACGCCTACACCCGGCGCCTCAATGCCAGGCACCGGTTCTGGGGTCATCTCTTCGGAGGGCGCTACAAGGCCATTCCCGTCGAGGACGAGGCGACCAGCCCGCGGGGGAGCGTTGTCTGGAGGGACTACGCGCGGACCGTGATCGACTATGTCCATCTCAACCCCGGTCGTGCCGGGTTGGTGGATGGCGGGAAAAAGAGTCTTCTTGATTACCCGTGGAGCAGTGTTGCCGCCGGTTACGCCCTGCCGCCGTCGAAACGGCCGGGCTGGCTCGCCGCGGAATTCGTGCTGGACCTCCACGG
>JBILDO010000103.1:0-11010 GCA_044352585.1 Verrucomicrobiales bacterium | reverse complement strand
GTCGAGGCCGGGGTCGAATGGAGCCACTTCGTCGTCTCGCTCGCCGTCATCGCCATCGTCGCCGGTTCCGTGGCCGCCCTCGCCCAGCGCGAGATCAAGAAGATGCTCTGCTGCCTGATCCTCGCCGAGGTCGGCTACATGGTCGGCGGCGCCTGGCTCGGCGATCCGGGGCGCTGGGGCCTCACCGGCACGGTCTACCACATCCTCGCCGACGCGATGATGACCTCATGCCTCTTCCTCGCCGCCGGCCTGTTCGCGAAGTATCTCGGTGCCGTGAAACTCGAGGATCTTTCCGGCCTCTTCCGGAAAATGCCCCTCGCCTCGGCCGGGTTCATCGTCGGCGGCCTCGCCCTCGTCGGCGTGCCCCCGACCTGCGGATTCTTCAGCAAATTCTACCTCATCCGCGGGGCCATCGACGCCGGGCAATGGATCTACGTCGCCGCCCTCCTCGGATCGAGCCTCGTCAACGCCGTCCTCTTCTTCCGCCTCTTCGAGATCGCCCATTTCGGAAAGCACCCGGTCGAGTCCCACGACGGACACGGTCATGTTGTGGAACCAGTCGAGCGCCGCGAGCCTCCGCTGCACGCCCTCGCCCCCCTCCTCGGCGCCGCCGCCATCCTCATCCTCCTCGGCCTCTTCAACGGGCCCGTCGTCGAGTTCATCCGCACCGCCCTCACCGCGAATCCCCTCGTCGAAACGACCGCGGCCGTTTCCACCGCGAGATAACCCATGGAGACCAGCGTGCACAGCCTCCTTCCCGTCTGGGCCTGCCTCGCCTCGCTCGTGGCCGTCCCTCTCATCGTCCTCTTCCGGAAGGATCCGCTCCTCCGCGAAGGAGTCACCTTCGCCGCAGGGATCGCAAAGTTCGCCTTCGTCCTCGCGATGCTCCCGCTCGTCCTCGACGGCAAGATCCTCGTCACCACCCTCGTCGACGGCGTTCCCGGGATCAACGTTCCCATCGCCTTCCGCGTCGATGGTCTCGGCATGCTCTTCGCCCTCGTCGCGTCGTCGCTGTGGATCCTCACCTCGCTCTACGCCGTCGGCTACATGCGCGGACTGCACGAGCCGAACCAGACCCGCTTCTTCGCTTTCTTCGCCCTTTCCCTCAGCGCCACCCTCGGGGTCGCCTTCGCGGGGAACCTCCTGACGCTCTATCTTTTCTACGAACTGCTCTCCCTCTCGACCTGGCCGCTCGTGACCCACCACCAGGACAAGGAAGCGCGCACCGGCGGCCGCACCTACCTCTCCCACCTCCTCGGCACCTCCATCGCCTTCGCCATCCCTGCGATCCTCTTCACCTACTCGAAATCGGGCGGCAATCTCGACTTCGGACCCAAGGCCATCCTCGCCGGAAGCGATCTCGGCTACGGGCCCGCCCTCGCCCTCCTCCTCGCCTTCGCCTTCGGTTTCTCGAAGGCCGGCCTCATGCCCTTCCACTCCTGGCTTCCCGGGGCCATGGTCGCGCCCACGCCCGTCTCCGCCCTGCTCCACGCCGTTGCCGTCGTGAAAGTCGGCGTTTTCTGCGTCATCCGCGCCGTCACCGGCGTCTTCGGGGTGGATCTGTTGGGGAAACTCGGGATCAACCTCGTCCTCGGCTGGGTGGCCGCCTTCACCGTCGTCACCTCCTCCCTCATTGCGCTGACCCAGGACAACCTGAAGCGCCGCCTCGCCTTCTCCACGATCGGCCAGCTTTCCTACATCGTCCTCGGCGTCGCCCTCCTCAACGACCACGCCGTCACCGGCAGCTTCCTCCACATCGCCGCCCACGCCGTCGCGAAGATCACCCTCTTTTTCTGCGCCGGGGCCATCTTCGTCGCCACCGGCAAGAAATACGTCAGCGAACTCGCCGGGCTCGGACGGACCATGCCGGTGACGATGGCGGCCTTCCTCGTCGGAGCCCTCGGCGTGATCGGCCTGCCGCCGAGCCTCGGCCTCATCAGCAAATTCCACCTCGTCGTCGGCGCGGCGGACGCGGGACGGATCGCGCTCCTCTGCGTCTTCCTCGTCAGCACGATCTTGAACGCCGCCTACTTCCTGCCCGTGGCCTGGATCGCGTTCTTCCCGAAGCAGGGCAGCGTCCCGCCCGAGCAGGACCGGCCCTTCGCGTGGTCCGCGGTGCGCGAGGCGCCCTGGCCCTGTGTCGCGCCGCTCGTCGCCACCGCCCTCCTCTCCACGGGATTGTTCTTCACCTCGGGGTTCCTCCAGGAACTGGCAAAACAATTCCTCGCGAGCCTTGGACACTGAACCGGCCATGAAAGACGAACCCGCCCCGCGCGAAAACGACTGGTTCGACCGCCCCGCGTCGCGCCGGCTCCTCTGGCGCCTGCTCTACGGAGGCTGCGCCCTCACCCTCCTCCTCGAGATCGTCCTCATCGCGACGCACCGCCGCCACGGCCATTTCGGGGAACACTCGCCCGACGGCTGGTGGTTTTTCTATCCCCTTCTCGGTTTCGGGGCGTGCGCCCTCATGATCCTCGCCGCGAAAGGACTCGGAGCCTGGCTCAAGCGGCCCGAAGACTACTACCGGGAGCCGGAGGACCGGACCCTGCCCGCAGACATCGATGAATCCCTTCGCTGAGTTCCACCCCGCCCTCATCCTCCTCATCGGGGCCGTCTTCGTGCCGCTGTTCCGCGGGAACTGGCGCAGCGCCTGGACCATTCTCCTTCCCGTCCTCGCCTTGATCAACGTCGCCGCCCTCCCCTCTCCCGGCGAGGGGCAATCGTGGAACGGCTGGACCGTCCACGCCCTTCCCTGGCTCGACGAACCGCTCGTCTTCCTGCGCATCGACGGTCTCTCCAGGGCCTTCGCCACCATCTTCGCGATCAATGCCATCGCCGCCTTCGTCTACGCCTTCTACGTGAAGGAGAGCGGACAGCACGTTGCCGCCCTCGTCTACATCGGTGCCGCCCTCGGCGCCGTCTTCGCCGGCGACCTCGTCACCCTCTACGTCTTCTGGGAGCTCATGGCGGTCGCCTCCACCTTCGTCATCCTCGCCCGGCGCACCGGGCGCGCCAAGGCCTCCGCCTTCCGCTACGTCCTCATCCACCTCTTCGGCGGCCTCCTCTTCCTCGCGGGCCTCGCCCTCACCGTCGCGCAGATCGGATCGGTCGCCTTCGACGGATTCGACTTCGCCGGCGAACAGAACGCCGGCACCTGGCTCATCCTCCTCGGCTTCCTCGTCAACGCCGCGGCCCCGCCCTTTTCCGCCTGGCTCTCCGACGCCTATCCCGAGGCCAGCGTCACCGGCGGACTCATCCTCAGCGCCTACACCACCAAGACCGCCGTCTACGCCCTCCTCCGCGGCTACGACGGATGGGAACCGCTCATCTGGATCGGCTGCTTCATGTCCGTCTACGGCATCATCTACGCCCTCCTCGAGAATGACATGCGGCGCATCCTCGCCTATTCGATCATCAACCAAGTCGGCTTCATGGTCTGCGCCGCCGGCATCGGGGGACCCATCGCGATCAGCGGAGCCACCGCCCACGCCTTCTGCCACATCATCTACAAATCGCTCCTCTGGATGTCGGCCGGAGCCGTCCTCCACCGCGTCGGGAAGAGCAAGTGCACCGAACTCGGCGGGCTCTACGAGACGATGCCCTGGACCCTCCTCTTCGGCACGATCGGCGCCCTCGCCATCTCCGCCGTCCCCCTCACGAGCGGATTCACGAGCAAGACGATCATCCTCCACGCCGCCGAGCTCGAGCACCTCTTCTGGCCCTGGCTCATCCTCGAGGCCGCCTCCGCCGGTGTCTTCCTCCACGCCGGGATCAAGTTCCCCTACTTCGTCTTCTTCAACCAGGACCGCGGCCTCCGGCCGAAGGAAGCCCCCGTCTCCATGCTCCTCGCCATGGGCGCGCTCGCCTTCCTCTGCCTCTATCTCGGCATCCACCCGCAGCCCCTCTACGACCTCCTCCCCCACCGCGTCGATTACAACGCCTGGACCGTCCCCCACGTCATCGCCCAGGCCCAGTTGCTGATGCTCTCGGCCCTCGTCTTCTTCCTTTTCCTCCCGCTCCTCAAGCGCACCGCCACGATCTCCCTCGACACCGACTGGTTCTACCGAAAGGGCGGCCCCGTGTTCTTCCGCCTCGCCGACCGGAGCCTCAACGGACTCAACGCCCTCGCCTCGCGCCTCTTCCTCGGCCGCGTCGTGAAAGGCGTCGTCCACACCATGGAGGCCGGCCTGCCCCGTCTCGCCTGCTTCGTCATGACTCCCCTCTGGACCCTGCGCGGCCACGATGCCGCGCGCATCGAGGACGAGCGCCGCGACCTCTTCCGCCGCGCCAAGGCCGGTGCCTTTCCCGTCGGCGTGACCGCCTTTTGCGCCGTGATTCTTCTCGGATTCCTCGCCATCATCTACTATGGAGTGGCGAAGTGACGAAGCGCCGCGGCAACTCAACAAATCAGGCGTGGCGAAGCCGTGATCGCTGCGTCGGATTCCTCGGACAACTCATCGGATCTGGCTGGGAAACGGCGACCGTCCCCGCGATTGTTTCCCAGGGGCATCGTGACGCAGACAACGCCGACGAGGAGCAGTCTCAGACCGCGAATCCGGCCGATGATCCAAAGGCCGCAACGGGAGCAGACGCGGCAGCGATGGTGGGCCCGATGGCGAAATCGAAAAGCTCCCTCTCGACCGTAGCGGACACCCGCAGCTTCCGGGCACATCCGGCGATGCCGCGCGGATACCGCTCCCTGCCAGCTCCGGCAAGCACGAGGCCGATGGCCGGAGACGTGGGTCATTGTGCTTTCCGAGCAATCCATGCCACGGGAGCGGACCTCCTGCCAAGGGATTCAATCGGGCCTGGCCTTCCGGGACGAGTGGCTCCAGTGGTCCTTGACGCTCCATGAGGCGTGATCGAACCACGCCTCATTTCGCGGCCTCCTTCGCATACCGCAGGATGTCTGCCTCGGCCCCGGCGATGAGCGCGGGAAGGGCGTCGATCTCGCGGACAAACCAGCGTTCCTCGCGTTTCTCGACATCACGCGAGGCGGGCACGTGCTGGCGGTCGCCGAAAAGGAAGGCCCAGTTCGTGGGTCGGTAGTATTGCTGCCAGAGGAGATTCTTCCGGGCGATGGCGTCGCGCAGGGCCGGCAGCGCGCCACCCGCTCGTCCGGTGGCTCCGAGCTGACGGAGCACCTCCGCGGCGAAGGCGCGATGACCGGCCTCGTTGAGATGGACGCCATTGTCGGACATCCCGGAATTCCATTCGGCTCCGGACCGGATGAAGAGAAGATTCCGCTCCTCCGCGAGGCGTTCGATCGCCCCGACATAGGCGGCGAGCACCGTTTTCCGTTCTCCCGCGCGATTCGCGGCCGGTCCGCTCGCGAAAAACGGCGTCGGCTCGACGAGGACGAGGCGTTTCGTCAGCGGCAGAAGTTCGTCGATCCGCTTCGCATACGCCGCCACGAAATCCGGAAGCCGCTCCGTCCCATCGAGCGACTCCATCTTGCCGAAGGCGATGAAGACGATGCCGGGCTCGGTCCGGTCGCGGTGGTCGGGGATGCTGCCGGGCTGGGGATCGCCCGCCTTCGTGTAATAATACAAGGGCCGCGCCTGCCGGTAGACGGTGTCGCCCTGCCACGCGAGATTCCGCCAGCGGAGCCCCAGATCGGGCCAGGCGAGTTGCAGCCCGGCCTCGAGAATTCCATGACGGTCGAGGTCGGCGATCTCGGTGCCGCCGATCCAGGCGATGGTTTCGCCGGGACGGGGTTCGAACTCCGGACCGCGGGGGCCGTCCGGAAAGGGCGGGACGGGCGTCGCGACCTCGGCGAAGCTGCGGCGCAGCACCGGAAGTTCGCCGTCCTGGGAATGGACGCCGCAGAACGCCGCGAAAAGGGCGAAGGCGATTCCGAACCGCAGGAGTGACCGAGGCATCCGCCAGTTTCGGGGACGATCATGGGATCTGGCAAGAACGCGATGATGCACCGGATTCCGGGTCTCGGGACTGCGGCATGGACATGCCCGGCTCACAATGGTAGCATTCGCCACCTCCTTCCCGATGAATCCGCGCCGCGCGTTCCTGTTCCCCGTCCCCCGGCTTTGCGGCGCGCTCCTTCTCGCGTCGGTCGCTCCGGTCGCGGTGCGGGCCTACGATCCCCCGGACTTTTCGGTGGAGCTGTTTGCCGCGGACGGCATCCTCCTCGCCGAGGACGAGCGGTCGAGCCTGCTCGAAGCCCTCGCCGCGATCGCCTCGAACTTTCCCGGCAACTCCCGGGTCGATGACGACCTCCGTGAGAAAGCCCTCGCCCTTGCGCTGCAACTCGATCCGCTCCACCCCGCGTCGCGGACCGCCCATCGCGAACTGAGCCTCGGGGCGACGCCGAAGCCGGTCCCGGGTTTCGACAGCCTCGCCAGCGTGTCGGAGATTCTCTGGTCGATCGGCAAGCGCCTCGCCGAGCCGCCCCTGGACCCCGAGGAGCGGCGTCTCGCTCCCCTGCTCCTCGAGCTTTCCCTTCTCACCCATCCGGAACCTCCGGACGAGCGCCTCGCCGACTTTGCCGGTATCGCGGGACGTGAACCGCTCCCGTGGAAGGACGCCGTGCGTTTGCAGCGCGAGGAAAACACCTCCACCGCGCGCGCCCGCGATCTCTTCGAGAATGCGCAGGAGCAGTTTCGCGAGCGGCGGCGCGCGCTCGCGGCGGCGGGGGCCGAAAACCGCTCCACGGGATCACCGTCGGCTCCGTCCGCTCCGTCGACGGCTCCGGACTCGTCCGGGTCGGCCCCGTCCTCCCCCATGACCCTCGCCTCCCCGCGATCTGCTCCCGTGGAGACGGTTTCCGCCTCGCTGATGTCGGTGCGGGAGGTCGTCGCCGTCGAAAGCGGACCGCTGGCCGGACGGATCACCCTGACCTTGCGCGAGCCGCGTGGCGGGTTGGAACGCGAATACCTCGCGGGGCCGGGCGCGGGTCTTCCCTATCCGTTGATCCCATCACCCGAGGCCATTCCCCTCGACGGCATCACGGTTCCTCCCGCCGCCGCCGCCGGAAAAAGCTGGGACTGGCCGGCCGGCGCGATCGGGGTGGTCCGCTTTGATCCCGAGACCGTTCCCGATGCGCCCCGGCGCCTGCTTCGCGCCGGCGCGCTGCTGCCGACCCTCGTCCTGCTCGAGAGCCTGCTCGGCAAAAAAGCCACGAGCGAGACGATCGTTCTCCTCGGGGAGATCGATCCGGAGTCCATGCAGATCACGGTCCAGGGGGATCCGGTCGCGACGATCGAAGCGGCGGCCGCGACCGGCCGCCCCTATGTGCTGGTTCCCGAATCCGCGTTCGAGGCACTGGTTTCCTATCTCCAGACCTCGCTGCGTCTCGACCTCCTCTTCCGGAGCGAGTTGATCGCCTACAAGGACCTTGCCGGAGCGGTGGCTCGGGTCACGATGACCGATGACCCGGCCCTCGCCGCGGCCAGCGCCGAATTCGCGAAGATCAAGGAGGTCTCGAAGGGCTTCGCGCTGCCCGATCTCGCCCGTATCCCCTCGGCCCAGGACAAGCTCCGCGGCATCCTCGCCCAATGCCCCGACCACTTCTCGGCGCGCGCCATGCTGGAGTTCGGCACGCGTCCCCTGACCGCGGAGATCCAGAAGTCCCGGTTCGTCGCCGAGATCGATGCCATCGTCCAGCCGTTCTCCGCGTTCGATGATGACTCGACGGACCCGTTCTCCGCGTTCGATGATGACTCGACGGACCGGCAGGCGCTCCTCGCCCGGGTCGATGCGGCAAGCGCACAGTTCCTGCGTCTCCGCGCCCAAACGCCCCTGGAGGCGAGAAACCTCCTCGGTGCCGCCGAGGATCTCGTGGAAGCGATGGAGCTTTACCTGCAGATCACCAACAAGGGAACCTCGATCGGGCAGCAGCGCCTGCGCGAAGCCCGCGCGGCGATCGACCTCTACCGGGCGGAGCGGGCCAAGCTGACCGGTCCTTGAATCCCGAGGGCATTCACTCCGAGAGCATTCGCTCCGAGAGCATTCGCTCCGAGAGCATTCTCGAGGTAGCGGCGGCGCATGCATGGCGGCCATGCGTCGAAGTTGGCGGGCAGCGGGACCTTCACCGGTTCGGAAAGCGTCGTTTTCACCGGGGCGCACATGGGGAATGGATGGGTCGCGGGTTCCTCACTCACGGGGTGAAGCGACGCAGCAATTCGTCGCGGCGAAGGCGGGCCTCGTCGACCTCGCGGGTCTTGAGGGAGACGCGGACGCGCTCGGCGGTGTAATCCGGCCGGTGCAGGGTGAAGTGACACCACCAGGTTCCCCGGTTGTTCCAGAGATGGTGGTCGGGATTCTCCGATTCGAGGACTTCGCGACCCGGGCGGTTCGCGAGGATTCCGGTGAGGACGGGGGCGCTGGTGCCGCCGTGGGCTTCAAGCAGGTCGAGGTAGGTCATGGGTGATGCAGTTTCCGTGGGATTCAGTTACCGCATCAGGTCTGGGGTTTCCGCGTCGCGCGTGTATTCCCCGGAGAGGTTCTGTTCGGTTCCGAGGACCCGCACATCGGAGGCTGTCCCGGTTTCCCGTGACAACATCCAAGGCACCTTGGCTTCTCCAAGCCCGGTTGCCGGACCCCGCTTTCGCCGGGCCACTCCTGATGCTGCGACGATTCTGCCTTATTCGAAGGCACTCCGCAAGAACGGCTTCTGTCATACAAAAAAACATTTTCCGAAAATTCGGTTGCGCCAAATCCCCGATTCGGATAGATCAAATCTATGAATCGTGATGTTTTGATTTGTATTGTCCTAATCGCAACACTGGCGGGCCCCGTTGGCGGCCAGGAGTCGGTCGTGTCGACCCTGGTCGATCCGGTGGCGACCCTCGACGTGACGACGGTCGCGGCGAACGGACCCAACCGCACCGTGATCCTGCGGGAGGAAATCGTGCAGGAAACCTTCACTCCGCTCATCGCGACGAAGACTCCCGAACCGGAGGAAGGGCGCGACCGGCTCCTCCCCTCGATCGACACGATTTCCGGCGCTGAACTCCGCACCGACCAGCGCCGTGACCTCGGCGACGTCCTCCTCCAAACCGCCGGCGTGCATCTCGTCGAGGCCGGGCAGACCGGGTCGCAGAGTTCGCTGTTCATCCGCGGGATGGAGAGCAACCATGCCGTGGTCCTTCTCAACGGCCGCCGTCTTCCTCCCGGACTCGCCGGACTCTACCAGCTCGAGTATCTCGACGTCTCCACCCTGGAATCGGTCCAGATCCTCCGCGGCGCGACGAGTTCGCTCTATGGGTCCGACGCCCTCGCCGGCGCGATCGACCTGCGCTCCACCGACGCGCGTCATGTCACCTCCGACACGCTCAACTCCTTCGTCGAGGCCGGATCCTTCGACACCTTCCGCACCGGTCACAAGCTCGCGATCCGCGACGGGCGCCTCGCCCTCGCCCTCGACACGGCCTGGGTCGAGACGGACAACGACCGGCCCCGTTCCGCCTTCGACAACGGGGTGATCCGCGGGAACGCCGCGTGGGAGATCGCCGAAGGGGTCCAGTTCGACCTGCTCGGCTACCTCCAGGACTCCTTTCTCGAGGTGGCCGGATCGTCGCTGAGTCCCAACTTCCCGGAAACCCAGCTCAACGACAACCAGTCGTCCCTTGTCTCGCCCCGCTTCAGCATCGTCCGCGACGAATGGGATTTCTCCGCCTTCTACAGTCATTCGCGGAACGAGCTCCGGGCGACCCGGGACGTGAACGGCCTCGACAGCCTCCTCGAGCAGACCGGCGACGAGTTCGAGGCGGTCTACAACTGGCACCCTGACAAAAACGCCACCTGGACCCTCGGCGCCGGCCACTACACCTATGCGTTCGACCGCACCCCGCTTGTCCCGGGGCCCTTCAACACCCCGAGCGCGTTCGACTTCGGTTATGGGAGCGTCTTCACCCAGGCCGACACCCGGTTGCCCGCCGGATTCCATCTCCTCGCATCGGCCCGCTACGACGACCAGGACTCCTTCGAGAGCCAGGCGACCTGGTCCGCCCAGCTCGATTATCGGATCGAGACCACCGGCACCCTCCTCTTCGCCAAGGCCGCGACCGGCTACAAGGCGCCCTCGGGACAGGATTTCATCTTCCTCGCGCCCACGGTCGATCCCTCGACCCTGCTGCCGGAGGAGAGCCTCACCCGCGAATTCGGGTTTCGTCAACCCGTGCTCAACGAGCGCAGTTCCATCGCCCTCACCTACTTCGAGGCCGAGGTCGACAACCTCATCGACATCGACCCCTTCACCTTCGTCGATCCCGCCATCGTGGACACGGAAACATCCGGGTTCGAGCTCGAGGCGGTCGTCTCCCCGGTCGAGGCGGTCCGGATCTACACGAACGCCACCTGGCTCGACGCCGTCGTCACCGACGGACAGTATCTCGGCGGCTTCGGCGGGTCTCCCGGCGATCGGTTGCCCCGGCGTCCCGAGTTCGCCCTCTCCGGAGGAGTCGTCTTCAGCGGCGACCGCTGGAAACTCGGGGCCGAGGTCACGGGAGCCTACGATCGCCTCGATTCCCCCGGGGTCATTCTCGACGACTACACCGTCGCGAGGATCTTTGGAAGCTATGAGATGAGCGACGCGATCGAGGTCTACGGACGGATCGAGAACGTCTTCGACCTCGACTACGAAACCACCTCCGGCTACGGGGCGGCGGGCCTCGGGGCCTACGGCGGAGTGCGGTTCGTCTGGGGAAAGTGAGCGGTCCGTTCTACCCCGCGGGATGGCGGCAATGAGGCGCTTTTCCCGATTGCCCGGCGGCCGCCCTTGGGATTCAGTAAAAAGGGTTTCGCCGGTTCCGGATCCGGCGGGCCCAGCCACCCGACTTTTTCATGAACCCGAACGTGCTGCAACGCACCCGGCGCGAATTTCTCACCACCTCGGCCTGCGGCCTCGGCGGCATCGCCCTGGGCTCGATGCTGAGCGAAGACGGGGTCCTCGGCGCGGCGAACGCGGTGGACCCGGCCGCGTTCAGCGAGGCGGCCTCCCACCGCGCCGGACCCGCCAAAGCCTGCATCTTCATCTTCATGGAGGGGGCT
>JBILDO010000009.1:0-112826 GCA_044352585.1 Verrucomicrobiales bacterium | reverse complement strand
GTGGCGCCCGCACCAATCGCACGAGGGCAAAACGCCTTGGGATCTTTACCGTCCCGACCAATTGAAACGGGCGGCATGAACAACCATAACCAAAAACCGTAGAAACTGGAAAAAGCCGCCCCCGCGGGGGCGCCCGCCCGCAGGGCGGGCAAGAGAGCGGGAAGCCGGAAGCCTCCGGCTTCCCGTTGCAAGGAACAACCCAAACCCAAAGAATGAGATCTGCCGGATCGCTCCGCTCTCACAACTTAATCTAAGAAATCACTGGCTCCGCTTCGCGGGCCACCTCTGCCACAGGGATCGAGAGTCAAGGATCGTGGCGGGATTGGGGAAGAAGGGGATGACTCGACCGTGGCGGGTATTCAGGATTCTGGGACTGCCACCCTCCCTGCACGAACCCTACTGAACTTCCCGCCACGATCAAGTTCGGAATCGACGCCCACGCCAAGTGGATCCGATTGTCTATTGCCAAAACCGTGAAACGGTAGTGACGCAGGGTGGTTTTGCCACGGTGCAGGATCGTTCTGCTACGGCCCCAAACGGCTTCGACGGCGGGCGTCCGCGGTCGGAAAGCCCCCGCCGGACTCGGAGCCATTGGAACGGTTGACTTCCCCATCGATGCCGGGCTTACTTCACGAGTTTTCGAACCATGGTCCGTCTCGATCAATTCGTCAGGCACTGCGCTTCATGGGCAGACTTTCAAAAGAGGTGCGAGTCGCTTTCGAACCAGGAAAAAGGCGATCTCTTCGAGCAATTGGTCAAAGCCTGGCTGCTCCTCGAGCCGGAGCATGCGAGCAAGCTCAAACACGTCTGGTTGCTTCGCGAAGTACCGCCTTCAGTGGCGAAGCGCCTGCGGCTGCCCGACACGGACAAGGGAATCGATCTCGTCGCGGAGACCCGCGACGGTGAATTCTGGGCCGTGCAATGCAAGTACCGGCAGGAGACGGATCGCTCCCTGACCTTCCGCGAGGTCTCGACCTTCGGTGCGCTCGCCTTCACCGTCTGCACGGGCTTTTCCTACGGCCTCATCTGCTCGACGACGGAGCGCTTCACCAAGCCGCTCAAAGGCGTCGAGAAGATCGGGTTTTGCGCCCTCGACATCTGGCTCGGACTCGAGGCGGAATTCTTCACCCGCTTGCGGGCGCACCTCGGACAACGGACCGGCAAGCTTGCACTGCTGCGTCCCCGGCCCCACCAGAAGGCGGCGGTGAAGGACGCCCATGACCATTTCGTCACGGGCCGGGCGAAGCGCGGCAAACTCATCATGCCCTGCGGGAGCGGGAAAAGCCTCACCGCCTATTGGATCGCCGGGGAACTCGGATCGCGCCGCATCGTCGTGGCCGTGCCCAGCCTTTCTCTGATCCGGCAAACCCTCAAGGTCTGGCTGCGCGAGGCGTTGGCGGAGGGCAAGGCGGTCGAGTGGATCTGCGTCTGCAGCGACGAGTCGGCCGGACGGATCGAGCGGGACGACGTGGCCGTGCTGCGGCAGGATCTCGGGGTGCCCTGCCACACCGATCCGCGTGCCGTCGCCGCCTGGCTCGGACGGAAACACCGCGGCCTCACCGTCGTTTTCACCACCTACCAGAGCGGCGCGATCCTCGCGAAGGCCGCCCGCACCGCCGGTTTCACCTTCGATCTCGGCATCTTCGACGAGGCGCACAAGACCGTCGGCGACACGGGCAAGCTCTTCTCCCACCTCCTCCACGACAAGAACCTCCCGATCCGTCGACGGCTCTTCATGACCGCGACCGAGCGCCGATTCCAGGGCAGCGGCGACACGATCCTGAGTATGGACGATGTTGAGGTCTACGGCGAGACCTTCCACCTGCTCTCCTTCAAGCGGGCGATGGAGGTCCGCCCGCCCATCCTCAGCGACTACCGTATCCTCACTCTCTCGGTCTCCCGTGAAGAGGTCGCCGACCTGATCCGGCGGAATGTCTTCGTCCGTCCCGACCGGGGGGAATGGAACGACGAGGTCGAGGCGCAGATGCTCGCCTCTCTCATCGCCCTGCGGAAGGCGATGAAACGGTATCCCATCCGTCACGCCGTCTCCTTCCACGCCAGCATCTCGCGGGCGGAACGCTTCCGGGATCACAATGACGACTTCACCCGTATCAGCCGCGGCTATGGTCGACTGGAGACCTTCCACGTCTCCGGGAAAACGCCCACCGGCACCCGTGCTCGCCTCATCGCCGAGTTCGCCCGGGCGGACCGGTCACTCGTCACGAATGCGCGGTGCCTCACCGAGGGGGTCGACGTTCCCGGTATCGATGCCGTCCTCTTCGCCGATCCGCGGCGAAGCCGGGTCGATATCGTGCAGGCCGTGGGCCGCGCCCTGCGTCCCGCCGAGGGCAAGGAATGTGGTTATGTCATTCTTCCGATTCTCCACGACGAGGACGCGACGGCGGAAGACATCTTGGAATCGACCGCGTTCAAGGAGATCCTCGCCACCCTCCGCGCCCTCGCGGCCAACGACGACCGCATCATTGAATATTTCCGCGCCAGAGCCGAGGGACGGCAGGGAGGAGTCGGGAACGGAGTGTCGTTTGAGATGGATGAGACACTGGCAAAGCGGATTGATCTGGAGGAGTTTGTCCGCGAGATCGAGCTGAGATGCTGGAACCGCTTGGCGAAGCTATCGTGGCGGGGGTTTGAGGAGGCTCGGGAGTTTGTGCGGGGGTTGGGGTTGAGGAGCCAGACCGAATGGAATGCTTTCGCCAAATCTGGCGAGCGCCCCGCCGATATTCCGTCGTCACCGGTATTAATTTACGCTACTGTGGGCTGGTCTGGTTGGGGCGACTGGCTGGGAACGGGACGAATTGCTAACCAAGACAAACAATTTCGTCCGTTTGCCCCAGCGCGCGCCTTCGTTCGCAGGCTCGGACTAAAAAACGAAGCTGAATGGCGCTCCTTCACCAAGTCAGGCAAACTCCCATCCGACGTTCCCGCAGCCCCGTGGAAGATCTATAAAGATAAAGGGTGGGTCAGTATAGGTGATTGGTTGGGAACGGGAACAATTGCACCGCGTCTGCGGAAGTTCCGCTCGTTTGCCAAGGCCCGTAAGTACGCACGCACCCTCAAGCTCCGGACGAAAGCGGAATGGAGAGCTTTCGCTAAGGCAGGGAAGCTCCCCGCCGATATTCCCGCCGATCCTACCGGGACCTACGCCAATGGCGGCTGGGACGGTTGGGGTGATTGGCTGGGCACAGGAAATGTTGCACCATTTCAAAGGGAGTTTTGTTACTTCAAAAAGGCCCGCGCGTTCGCCCGCAGTCTCAACCTGAGGGATTTTGCTGAATGGAGAACCTTTTGCAAGTCGGGCAAGCTACCTTCGGACATACCCGCTAATCCTGCCCGGACATATTGTGAAACAGGCTGGTCTGGCTTCGGTGACTGGCTCGGAACGGGACGGATCGCCAAGCAAAACAATCAATACCGCGAGTTCATCAAAGCACGTGCCTTCGCGCGCGGCCTCAAGCTCAAGAGCATTGGTGAATGGAACACCTTCGCTAAATCAGGAAAACTTCCCCCCGACATTCCCGCAGACCCACGGAATGCTTATAAAGACAAAGGTTGGATTAGCAGTGGTGACTGGCTGGGGACGGATACAATAGCGACATACCTCCGAAAATTCCGCAGGTTTTCCGAGGCGCGTGTCTTCGCCCGAAAACTCAAACTTCGTAGCAAAACTGAATGGGCTGCCTATGTAGCGTCCGCCAAACTTCCCGCCGACATTCCCGCAGGCCCGAGAAGCGTGTATATTGATGTGGGTTGGGCCGGATGGGGTGACTGGCTCGGCAGTGGATCGATTGCCCCGCGTTACCGGCAATACCGCCCATTTGCTAGGGCGCGCGCCTTTGTCCGAATCCTCAAGCTCAAAAGTGGTGCCGAATGGAAAGCCTTCTCAAAATCCGGCAAGTTACCCTCCGATATTCCCGCTGACCCACGTAACACATACAAAAACAAAGGCTGGGGCGGCATGGCCGATTGGTTGGGGACGGAGTAAATGACTCCAATTTGGTCAACACAGTGATTAAGGAATCAGAGCGAAGGATCGCGTTCACCCTACGACGTCCATCAAGTGCGCCATAACTCGTCCGGAAAGGTTGAACAGATCCGCTGCTGAAACGTGATGAGTTTCTGCCAGTGTAAAGATTTCTTCCATTTCGTTCTCCTTGTCCGTTCCAGGGTCTGGATATCGACCAGCCCAATAGACAAAGATGGTAAGCAATCGGAGGATAGCTCTATCTTTCTCGCTGATGTTTGGTACAAAATCAGCGAGTTTCAGAAGATTATGGTGACGATAATCCCGTTCATACTTCGAATATTCTTCGATTCCATCTCGTAGGATTCTCATTCCCTTTAGGCAGATCTCAAGGCTGTAACCGACTAACATCAATCCCGCCGAGCAATATTGACTGTCACAAGCGCCTCTTAATTCCGCAGGGATCGCTTTGAATTCAGGCTTGTTTTTAAGAACCGTCACAGCGGCTTCCGAAAGAGCATATGCTTGCGACACCCAAAGTATGGGATCTTTCAATTCTTCAGCAGTGGGTGGCTTCGATGTATCGGTCGGGAAACCCGATACCGAGCGTGCAATGCCCCAGCGTTGCCGCGCGAACGCACTATATCCAAAGGGATCGGCTGAAAACCGATCTCGCCCAAGGCTGTCAAATTCGAAAATGTCATTCATCGGAAAAGTTGTTTCTTCGGTTTGGAACGTAAAACTCAAAACAATGAGCCGATCGTCAAGAAGGGCGATGACATCGAGAAGTTGGAGGGGGCGTCTCGTGGAACGGTGGATTACTGGGATCTCGAAAGGTGGTTCCTCTCGAAAATCATTTCAACGCGAATGACCGCAAATGGGCCGGGAATGACCGCGAATCCTGACGGGTATGCGATGGTCCTTCGATGTGACGATTTCGTGAATGGAAAAGAAACGCAGATGTCCACCGATGCGCTTCGCTTCCGCCGATCGCCGCGGATTTCGTCCACGGGCCGACCTCTGATCACTGTTCACCAATCACCAATCACTCCGCCCCCAACCCCATCAAGTACCTTACCAAGTGCGCCAACTGCCGCTCATCCATCCCCGCCGTCAATCCATCCGGCATCACGGTCCCGCCTGACTGGATCGTCTTCGTCTCGCTCTTCGGAATGCTCCGCACCGCCCCGGTCGCGAGATCGCGCACGGCGATGGCCTCGGTCGTCTCGGTCTGCTTGAAGCCGGTCACCACCGTCCCGTCCTTCAACGTCACGGTGGCGGCCTCGTAGCCTTCCTTCACGTTCAGGGCGGGCCAGACGAGTTCGGTGACGATGAGTTCGGGCGGGAGGCCGCGGCTGATGGCGCTGAGGTCGGGTCCGATCTTGCTCTGGGCGGCGCCCGGGATGTGGCACGCAATACATCCGGCGGTCTCGTAGATCTTTTTCCCCTCCTCGGCGTTGCCGAAGGTCTTGGCGGCTTTCACGAGGTTGGCGACATATTCCTTGGTGTAGTCGGGCAGGGCGGGGTTGAGTCCGGCCAGTTTCATGAGGGGGGCGGTCAGCTTCGGCTCGGCGCGTCCGATCTGGTTGAGGGCGTTCAGGGCGTGTTTGGCGGCGGCGGGCGGCAAGGCGTCGGGCTGGCCGAGGGCGCGGACGAGGCCGGCATGGCCCTGGGCCTGGGCGAGGAGGGTGGAGAGGACGGCCGCGGCGGCGGCAGGGTCGGCCGCCTCGCGGAGGCGGGCGAGTTGGTGGGCGACGGCGGCATCGGTGTCGAGGACGAGGAGGGCGGAGAAGGCGGGACCGCGGAGGGGCGAGGCCTCGTCGAAGGCGAGGGCGCGGACGCGGTCGGTGTAGGCGCGGGCCTTCCACAGACCGGCGAGCCGCAGGGCCTCGCGGCGCACCGCGGGATCGTCGCGGGTCCAGAGGGGATCGAGGAGGGCGGTGGGATCGCCCGTCGGCGAGACCTGGATGGCGGCGAGGAGCCCGGGATGGTTCGCGCCGCGCTGGAGGAGCAGGGCGAGGTCGTCGGGGGTGGCGGACTTGGCGAGGGCCTGCAGCCAGACGAGCTCGCGGCCGGGTTCGTTTTCGAAACGGGCGACCTGCTGGCGGATGACGGCGCGGACGTCGCCGGAGGCGGCCTGGGGCCGGTAGTCGACGGCGCCGCCGGTGAGGTTCTTGAGGTCGTCGGGATTGTTTTCGACCCAGCTGTTCTGCAGGGCGAAGAGGAGGTGTTCGTCGCGCTCGAAGGTGAACCCCTTCGTCAACTGCGGCGCCCAGAGGTGGTGGGTGGCGTGGAGGGTCTTGGTGAGGGCGTGGCGGTGGTAGTCGTTGAAGTCGTGGTCGAGCGACCGGGCGGCGACGAGGGCGGCGCGCGGATCGGCGACGTAGCTGCACGCGACGATGGCCTCGAGCCGGACGAGGGGATCGGCGTCGGCGATCTGGGTTTCGAGCATTGTCAGGACTTCCATGACGGCGATCCGACCATCGCGGGCCGGGGTCGAGAGCGAGCGGTTGGCGTAGGCGCGGATCTTCGGATCGGGGGAACGGAGGAGGCTTTTCAGAAGATCGGGACGGAGGGCTTCGTGGGCTTCGTAGAGGGAGAGGGCGTGGAGACGGCGGTATTCGTCCTTGGGATCACCGGCCTTGAGGGTGGGGACCCAGGCCTCAAGGGCGGCGACGATGGCGGCGCTGTCTTTTTCAAACAAGAGGCGTTTGGCCTGGTAGGCGGTCCAGCGCTCGGGAGAATCGACCAGGGCGAGGAGATCGGAGGCGGTTGCGTCGGCGAGTGAAGGGGGTTTGACCAAGGCCCGTCCCTTCGCGGTGACGCGCCAGATGCGGCCGTGTTCCTTGTCGCGGTCGGGGTGGCGGTAGCTGGCCTGGTAGTGGCCGATGATGGGATTGTACCAATCGGTGACGTAGAGGGCGCCGTCGGGTCCGACGCGGACCTCGATGGGACGGAAGACGTTGTTTTTCGTCTCGATGAGGTTGGGGAGGAGTTCGGTGGAAAAGCGGCCGGTCTTTTCATCGTAGTCGAGACGGTGCTGCTCGAGGGTGTTGCCGTAGTAACCGCCGATGATGACGCGGCCCTGCATCTCGTCGGGGAAGTGGCTGCTCTCGAGGAACTCCATGCCAACCTGCTTGATGGGGGCGAGGCAGAGATTGAGGGCGCGGGCATCAACGGCCAGGTTCGAGCGGACGAGCCCGGGAGTGCTGTAGTAGGCGCCGATGTTGGCCCCGCTCTTGTGGAAGGGCTGGCCGTGGCGGGTGGTGACGACGCCCCAGCAATTCGCCCCGGCGGAGGACCACTGGAAGAAGGGATCGAGGTGGCCGGTGCGGGGACGGTAGCGCCAGATGCCGGCGCGGTTCAGGGTCTCGACGCCGTAGGGGGTCTCGACGCGCGAGTAGATGTGGTGGCCCTGACTGAACCACAATTCGCCGCCGAAGCCCCAGTTGAGGCAATTGATCATCTGGTGGGAATCGGCGGTGCCGAAGCCGCCGAGAACGAGGCGCTGCTGATCCGCCTTGCCATCGCCGTCGGTGTCCTGGAAATGGAGCAGCTCGGTGCCCTGGGCGACGTAGAGGCCGCCGTCGCCGAGCTCGATGCCGCTGGGCATGAAGAGGCCCTCGACGAATTTTTCGAATTGGTCGGCCCTGCCGTCGTGGTCGGTGTCCTCGCAGACGAGGACATAGTCGTTGGCCTTTTCGCCGGGCTTGATCTGGGGATAGCTGAGGGCGCAGGCGACCCAGAGGCGGCCGCGCTCGTCCCAGCGCATCTGGATGGGTTTGATGATGCCATCGGCCTCGGAGGCGAAGAGATTCACGGCGAAGCCGTCCATGATCGTGAAGGAGGCGAGTTCCTCCTCGGGCGACTGGGGTTTGGCGCTGGGCGGCTCGACGGGGATGGAGGAGGTGGCGGCGATGGGGGTGACGGGTTTCCCGGCGAGGGCCGCGCGGACGTTGGCCCCGGCCTGGTCGAGGAGGGGGAGGAATTCCTTCATCTCCTCGGGGAAGAGGCGTTTTTCCTGGTCTTTCCAATCGCGGGAATAGGGGACGTGGGTGCGGTCGCCCATGAGGAAGGACCAGTTCATGGGGCGCCAGTAGTCGAACCAGAGGCGCTCGAGCTCGATCATCTCGCGATGGGCGGCGGCGATGCTGTCGTCGGGTGCGGGGGAGAGGCCGAGGCCCTCGACGAAACGCTTCGCGGCGAAGCGGTGGCCTTCCTCGTCGAGGTGGAAGCCGTTCGCGGTGAGGGCGGGGCGGTTTTCCCCCTCGCGGGTGAGGGGGAGGTAGGGAATCCGGAGTTTCGCGGCGAGTTCGCGGATGGCGGTGGTGTAGGCGGCGAGCTGGCCGTTGAGGGCGGGCAGGTCGGGCCCGTGGGGGAGGTCGGAGGTCTCGAAGGAGACGGGCTCGAGGAGGATGACGCGGCGTCCGCCCTTGGCGAATTCCGCGATGAGTTTCTCGTAGGCGGCGACGAAGGCGGGGAGGCCCTCGGGTCCGGCGAGGGACTCCATCTGGCCGAACTGGGCGAGGACAAGGGTGGCGCCGGCGTCGGTGAGCTGTTGGTCCCAGTCGCGCTGCTGCCGCCAGCTCGTCGAACCGGTCTGCTCCTGGATGCGTTTCTCGGACTCGCGGCGTTTCGCGTCGAGTTTCTCGACGTCGCCTCCGTCGCGCCATTGTTCGAAGACGGTGTCGCCCTCCCAGCCGAAGTTACGGACCCGCAGGGTGCCGTCGGGAAAGGCGGCGACGAGCTGGCTCTGGAGGTAAGGGTAAAGGCGGGTGCGCTCGATGTTCGCCCCGCCGGCAAGGGCGACGGTGTCGTCGGGCTTCACGAGCGGCTCGGCGTGGATCGCGCCGGTGAGGAGGAGGAGCGAGGCGAGGAGGAGGCGGGTCATGGGGGCGGAGGGCGGTAAGCAGTAAGCAGTGGGCAGACAAAGGACAAAGGACTACGGACTACGGACTACGGACTACGGACTACGGACAAACTACATGATGATCGAAGTCGCGCCATGGCGTCAAGGGGTCCGGGGTTTCGGCTTGCGGAGATCCGCCGGATCGGACAAAGGAGGGAATGCGACATCTTTGGCCGGCTCTTTTCTTCCTCGCGATCCCGGTCTCGCATGCGGAGGAGCGACTCGTCCCCGCAGGCACGAGACCGGCGGAACTCCGCGGCCTCGCGGCGGCGTGGGAGGACGTGACGCTGCGGATCTCGGGCGAACCGCTCGACAATCCGCCCCCGGCGCAGCGGTATGCGTGGATCACCCTCGCGGCGCCCACGGGAGGCTGGGATCTCGGCCGCCGCGCCGCGGTCGAGGCGACGGTGACGAACACGGGCGACGCGGCGACGGACCTGATCCTCTGGGTGGTGGGCGATCGCGGCTGGGACGCGGTGCCCTCGGTGGCGACGCTGAAGCCGGGGGAAACGCGGACCTTTTCCTGCGACCTGCGCGAGCGTTACCCTGACAACACACCCAAAATCGATCCGCGCCATGCGAAGCAGATCCAGGTGATGGTGACGCGGCGCGGGGCGAAGGCGGTCTCGCTGGCGTTGGCGGACCTCAAGGCCGCGGGCGAGGCGCCGGAATGGACGCCGCCTCCGGGCCGGATCGAGGTGCCGGCGGTGGAGGACGGTTCGCCGGCCCCGGGCAAGCGGGTGCGTTTCCGCCTGCCGGACGGGAACGGAGGGTCGGTCTATTCGATCCTGCACCTGCCGGAGGGCTGGACGCCGGAGGGTCGTTATCCGGTGATCGCGGAGTTTCCCGGAAACCTCTTTTTCGTGGCGGGCTGTTATTCGACGGGCTTGCCGGACCAGTGCGTGATGGGCCACGGGATGACGAAGGGGCGCGGGGCGATCTGCGTGGGACTGCCCTTCATCGAGGCGGGGGGAACGATCGCGGAACACGGCTGGGGCGATGCGGACGCGACGGCGGACCACGCGGTGCGGATGATGGAGGCGGTGTGCGCGGACCACGGCGGCGACCGCGCCCGTCTCGTCCTCACGGGATTCTCGCGCGGGGCGATCGCGTGCGGCTACATCGGCCTGCGGAACGAGCGGATCGCGTCGCTCTGGAAGGGCTTCCACGCCTGCCAGCACTACGACGGCGACGGGTGGAACGGGGCGACGATGGAGGGGGCGCTGGAGCGGGCGACGCGATTCCGCGGCGAAGCGGTCTTCCAGACGGACAATGCGCCGAAGGCCTTCCAGCCGGTGATGGACGTGATGAAGACGGAGGTGACGTGGGCGAGTTCGGGTCTCGGCGCACACGCGACGGCGATGTTTCTCGACGACCGCCCCTCGACGGTGCAGGTGCGGGAATGGTTCCAGCGCCTCGTCGCGCCGTGAGGCGGGCGGGTCACTTCCAGCCGTAGAAGAGGACGGCCTTCATCTCCTCACCGGCGAGCGGGCCGGGCGGGAGCTCGACGCGCATGAGGATGAGGTAGACGCCGGTCCTGAGGGTGTTCTCGAAGGCGAGGGTCACGGCGGCGGCCCCGGGTTCGCCGGCGGCGGTGGCGACCTCCTTGTTTTTCGAATCGAAGATGTGGAGGTGGAGTTTTGCGCCCTTCGGCAGTTCGGTCGGGGAGACGCCGAAGTAGAGGCGGTAGAGGTTGCGCTTGAAAAACTGCAGCCGCACGGCGCGTCCGGCGCTGGGGGTGACGAGTCCTTTCCAATAATCCTGGCGCAGGGTGAAGTCGGGATCGCCGAGGGCCTCGCTCGCGATGGTGAGGGCCTGGTGCTCCGGCGCGTCCACGGGGAAGGCCTGCCCCCCCGCGCTCCCGGCGAAGACACCGGAAAGGAGGAGGGCGGCGAAGATCGGGACGAGGCGGGGAAAGGACATCGGCGGCACGGCAATGTCCGCCATTTTCCGCGATGGGCAACGGCTACGCTCGCTGGCGCGTTGACGGACGGAGCGGAGAGTCAAGTAACTCGAGGAATGCATCCACCTCATTCCCTCCCCATCCCGTCCGCGTGGAGAAACTCGCGCACCGACGCGTCGTCGGATTGATCGAGCCCTTCGACCGATCCGGAGTAGTGGACCATGCCGTTCTTCAGGAAGACGACCTCGTCGGCGACGAGGCGCATCGCGCCGAGATGGTGGGTGACCATGACCGAGGTGATCTTCAACTCCTCCCGCAGCCGGAGGATGAGCCGCGAAATGCTCTCGGAGAGAATGGGATCGAGTCCGGCGGTGGGCTCGTCGTAGAGGAGGCAGTGGGGCCGGGGGGCGATGGCGCGGGCGAGGGAGACGCGTTTTCGCATGCCGCCGGAGAGGACGTCGGAGCGCTTCGTTTCCTGCCCGCGCAGTCCCACCAGGTCGAGGACTTCGTCGACGCGGGTCGCGATGGCGGCCTCGTCGCGCTGGCCTGCTTCGCGCAGGGGAAAGGCGACGTTTTCGCCCACGGTCATCGAATCAAAGAGAGCTCCGTCCTGGAAGAGCACGCCGATGCGGCGGCGGATGGGAAGGAGTTCGCGTTCGGAGAGCGGGGTGAGGTCGGTGCCGTCGACGCGGACGTGGCCCGAGACCGGACGGAGGAGGCCGTTGAGGTGCTTGAGGAGGACGCTTTTCCCCGCTCCGCTCCCGCCGAGGATGACGGTGGTTTTTCCCCGTGGCACATCGAAGGAGACGCCGCGGAGGATCTCCTGCCCCGCGAGGGTCTGGCGGAGATTCTCGATCTCGAAAAAGTGCGGATGGTCCGGCGCGCCGCTCATTTCACAGGTCGATCGAGCTGGTCGGGAGCCAGCGGTTGAGGAGGAGCGAGAGGAAGAAATTCACGATGAGGATGAAGAGGGAGGAATCGACCACGGCGCGCGTCGTGGCGAGGCCGACACCGACGGCTCCGTCCTTCGCGTGCAGCCCGCGATGACACGAAACGATGACGAGGATGAGCCCGAAGACGGTGCCCTTGAACAGTCCGGCGATCACGTCGCCCGTTCCGGTGTGGGCGACGAGCTGCGCCGTATACCAGGCCTCGGGCACCCCGAAGACCTCCACCGTGAGAAAGCGGGCCGCAAGCATGCCGAACCAGATCGCCTCGGCCGTGAGGATGGGCATGGACACGAGGATCGCGAGGACCCGCGGCACGACGAGGTAGCCGGCGGGATCGACGCCCATGGCCCGGAGCGCGTCGATCTGCTCGGTGACCTTCATCGTGCCGAGTTCGGCGGCCATGGCCGCGCCCATGCGGCCCGCGACCATGAGGGCGGCGAGGACGGGTCCGAGTTCCCGGCACATCGCGATGGAGACGACCGGACCGGTCGCCGAGGCGAGGCCGAGCTCGTTGAACTTGAAATAGGCCTGGGCCGCGAAGACCGCCCCGGTGAAGGCCCCCGTGATGATGACGACGAGTTGCGAACCGATCCCGATCGCCGCGATCTGTTGGCAGGTGAGGCGCACCCGCGGGCCGGCGGTGAAGAGCGAAACGACGACTTCCCGGGCGAGCAGCCCCAACTGCCCGAAATGCCTGAGTGGCCGGTGGATCCATTCCTTCACTCCGCGAGCAAACACGATGGGCGGCGTCCGATCAACCATTCCCTGCGGGCCCCGGACCGCCTTTGCGGCAACTTCACGGGATGACAAGCGCGGGCCGGTTTGGTAGCGTCGGCCCATGCTGACCGTCATCAAGCTGCTGCTGTCCGCGGGAATGATCTACGCGGTGAACGAGATCGTGATCGCCCGGAGCCGGCCGTTCCTCGGCAGTCTCATTGCCTCGCTTCCGCTCGTGAGCCTGATCACCTTCGTCTGGATCTACTACGGGATGAAGGAAATGCCCGCCGAACGGGTCGAAAAGCTCGCCTCGCATTCCGCCGGCGTCTTCTGGTTCGTGCTCCCGAGCCTGCCCATGTTCCTGGTTTTTCCCGTGCTCCTCCGGAAAGGCGTCCATTTCTGGCCCTCGCTCCTGATCTGCTGCCTCCTCACCATGGTCCTGTATGCCGGCATGGCCTACCTCCTGAAGCGCTTCGGCGTGGACCTGTGACGATGAAGGCCGCCCTCCTCGCCCTCGCCGTCCTCGGTGCCTCGATCAGCGGCGCGGCGGACCGTCCGCCGAATTTCATCGTCCTCTTCTGTGACAACCTCGGCTACGGCGACATCGAGCCCTTTGGTTCGACCCTGCACCGCACTCCCAGCCTCAACCGGATGGCCGCGGAGGGACGGAAGTTCACCCACTTCTACGCCAGCGCCGGCGTCTGCACGCCCTCCCGCGCCTCGATCATGACGGGTTGCTACGCCCAGCGCGTCGGGCTGCACCTCAATCCGCGCGACCACCACGTCCTGCGTCCCGTCTCGCCCTACGGCCTCCACCCTGACGAAACCACCCTCGCGGAGGCGCTCAAGGCGCTCGGATACGCGACCGCCCACATCGGGAAATGGCACCTCGGCGACCAGCCGGAATTCCTCCCGACGCGGCAGGGGTTCGATTTCTTCTTCGGGATTCCCTATTCCGACGACATGACGGAACGGGTCTGGGAACGGGATGGGTCGCATTGGCCGCCCCTGCCCCTGATGCGCGGCGAGGTGGTGGTGGAGGCCCCGGCCGACCGCGACACCCTGACAAAACGCTACACGGAGGAGGCGGTCGCGTGGATCCGCGCGAACCGCGAACACCCCTTCTTCCTCTACCTGCCCCACGCCATGCCCGGGAGCACGCCGAAGCCCTACGCGAGCGAGGCCTTCCGCGGAAAAAGCCGCAACGGCCCCTGGGGCGACTCGGTCGAGGAACTCGACTGGTCCACCGGGGTCATTCTCGACACCCTCGTCGAATTGGGCCTCGCCAAGGACACGCTCGTCGTCTGGACGTCGGACAACGGCTCGCCCCTCGCGAAGGATCCGGCCGATCTCCGCCGGGGATCGAACCTCCCCCTCGCCGGCCGCGGTTACACGACGAGCGAGGGCGCCTTCCGCGTCCCCGCCCTGGCGTGGTGGCCCGGTCACGTGCCGGCGGGCACGGAGTGCGCGGAAGTGGCTTCGACGATGGATCTCTTTCCCACCTTCGTGTCGCTGGCCGGAGGAAAGCCTGACGGCGTGAAGCGCGACGGGCACGATCTCACGGCCCTCCTTCGTGGCGAAAAGGGCGCGACGAGCCCCTGGGAGGTCTTCGCCTACTACGAGCTCGACCAGCTCCAGGCGGTGCGTTCGGGACCGTGGAAACTCTTCCTTCCGCTCGAGTCCTTCGCCAAACACCCGCAATATCGGAAAGGGCGGGGACTCCAGGGACCGCTCCTGTTCAACGTGGTCGAGGACATCGACACCTCGGAGAACGTGGCGGCGGATCATCCCGGGGTGGTGGCGCGGCTCACCGCCCTCGCCGAAGCCGTGAAGGCCGATCTCGGAGACCGCGACCGTCCTGGAGCGGGCCAGCGTCGCATCGGAAAAATCGCCAACCCAAAGCCCGTGACCCGTGACCGCTGACCCGTGATCACGCGGCAAAACTCTCGCCGCAGGAGCAGGTCACGACCGCGTTGGGATTCTTCACCTTGAATCCCCCCTGCTGGAGGTCGTCGCTGTAGTCGAGCTCGGAACCGGTCACGAAGAGGGCGCTTTTGGGATCGATCACGACGCGCACCGCGTTCGACTCGACGAGGATGTCGCGGTTCGCGGGGCCGTCGACCAGGTCCATCTTGTATTGCAGGCCCGAGCAGCCGCCGCCGATCACGGCGACGCGGAGGGCGCCGTGGTCGAGCCGTCCCTGTTTCTTCAGCAGGGAGCGCAGCTTCGAGGAAGCCCCGTCGAGGACCTTGATGAGGGTCTCGTTGCCGGTCTTGTAGTTCACTTCGGTCACGGGGGAAAAATCGGACGGTCCGCGTGCTCGTGCAAGGGGAATCGGAGGAATCAGGCGGGGCCGGCGATCGATTCGCGGATCGATCGGACGAGCCTCGGGTCCTCCTCGACGGCGGATAGAAAGGAGGGGAAACGCGGCGCCCAACCCGTGGCCCGCAGGGCCGCGTTCGAGACGATCTTGTGGGTCCACCCGCGCTTGCGATCCGGATCGGGTGGAGCGAGCGGGGGAACGGGCAGCCCAAAGTGCGCTGCGAGGGCCTCGTAGCATTGCCGCTGGGTCAGGGGCGTGTCGTCGACGACATTGAAGAGGGCGCCGCGATGCGCCGAGATGCCCGTGCGGAGCAGATGGACGATGGCGCCGGCCGCGTCGTCGCGATGGATCTGGTTGAGGAAACGGCTCGGATCGACGTCCTCGATCGTCGCGGTTCCCTCGAGCAGTTTTTTCAGGTGAACGGAACGGCCCGGACCGTAGATCCCGGCGAGGCGCAGTGCGATGCCGCCCCCGGCCCGCGCGAGGGCCTCGGCCTCGAGGAGAAGCCGTCCCGTCTCGCGGTCGGGAATGGTTTCCGAGGATTCATCGACCACGGACCCGTCGGTCTGCCCGTAGACGCTCGTGCTGCTGGTGAAGATCACCGGGACGTCCGGAAAGGCGCCTTGCAGGTTGCCGATGCCCTCGACAAAGACCGAACGATACGTTTCCGGTCCGCCCCGGCTCGAGCTCGCGCAGTGGATGATCCCGTCGGGGGCGGAAAACGGCAGATCGTCGCGGAAGGAGTCGATCGACGTGACGTCGCCCGAGATCACCGGATAGGTTTCCTGAAACGACTCCCCCCGGTGCATCGCGACCACGGGGTAACCCGCGGCATGCAGTTCCCCGGCGAGATGGGAACCGAGGTAACCGTGTCCGACGACGAGGAGGCGCGGGAGTTGCATGATTTCCAGCTTACGCCGGAAAGCGGCTGCGCGAACCGGAAATCGGATCAGGAACGGGGGAGGGGAGCGAGTTCACGAGGCATTCTCCCCTGGGGCGGAGCCGGACGGGTCTCGGCGACCGGGTCGAGCGATGGCGCCGGTTCGGCGTCGGGCAGTTCGCGGAACCGGGCTGGCAGATCGACGGGATCCGCGGGGGGCTCGGCATCCGGCGCGTGGACGGGACGGGTCTCCACGATCGGCTCCTCCACGGCCGCCTCCTCAACCGCCGGAACCGGTGCGGTGTCATCGGCCGGACCCACGAACGCCCCGTCGGGAAAGAGGGTTGGTTGCGAGATCCGGGACGGTTGGGGCGTCGGGGAAAGGGCCGCGATGCCGACGAGGTGGGCCAGGGTGACCCCGAAGATCAGTAGCACGGTTTGATTGGACAGTTTCATGACCAGGGTGCCTCGGCTTCAATACCCGCGGAGGGCCTTGCCGGCGGCGGCGGCCTGTCTCGCGATCGGGTTCACACGGAAGGGATTCGATTCCTCCTCGTCAGCTTCGCTGCGGAGGAGCCGGTCGCGGATGGAGTGATAAGTCTTCTTTTCTCCCCCGGGCTCGTTGTTCGCCCCGGTTGCATTCGGAGCGGCTGCGGCCGGTTCGGTTTCGGGCTCCGCGGTGGCGGGACCCGGGGTGACGGGGCGCTCGCGCTCGGCGCGGGCTTCGGCGGGATGGCCGCGCACCGGCTCGACCGCGCTGGCGAAACTGCGTTCAAAGAGCCGCGCGAGATCGTCCCGGAAGCGCTCGAGGTCCAGCTCGCGGCGACCCACCGAGGCGCGGAGGAAAAGCCGGGCGAGGATCGACGGAGCCGCGACGATCAGGCTGATGGTGAGGAAGCCGAGGGCGCCTCCGACCCGCGGGGCGAGTTCGGCGAACTCCGCGGCCTCGTCGAAGGCCGTCATCAGCGTCCAGGTGAACCCGAAGATCCCGAGCAGGATCGCCGCCGCGGCGACGAGGGCGAGCCCCTCGATTCCCGTCCGGAGCCGCCCGCTGGCGGCGCGGTAGCCCGTCTGGAAGGCCATGCGAAGGGATTCGATCTGGCGACCCACCAGTTTCCCGGCCTGGCGGACGCGCTGCTGCAGACCGTCGTGCGTCTCGCGGGTGCCGAGAAGCTGGTAGGCCGTCTCGCGGGCGCCGGCCTGGTAGATGAGCAGCTTCAGGGAAAGGTCGTCTTCCCAACCTTCCTCAAACACTTCGAGGGTGGTCTTGGAACGGCGGAGCCGATCCGTGAAACGCTCGTCGGCCAGTCGAATCTTCCGGAACTGGAGCAACTTCGAGAGAATCATGACCCAGCCGATGATGGAAAGCATGAAGAGCAGCCAGACGACGACCTTTCCCGGAAAGACCGGCTGGTCGAGCGCCGCACGAACCGTGGCAAGGACGGGAGGAAGGGACAGCATCGGAGACATGGAGGTTTTTTAGATTTCCCGGGCCATAAGCCTTGGGTATTCTGTAATTTTTTAAAATAACTTAGGTTTCTTAATAAAACAAGGGGCTTCCTCGGGATTTTTGGCCGCCGGGATCCCGTTCCGGTTCGGTTCGAATCCTCTGCGGGGTTTGTAATCGCCGAAAGCCCCCGGACCTGCCAACTTCCGTGTCGATCTTTTCCGCCCGAGCGGATACACTGAACTCCAACCCACCGAGACCCGCCCCATGTCCCTTGTCTACCTGCTCATCGCCGTCGTGGTCCTCCTCGTGCTGCCCGTGATCTTCGTGATCGGCCTCTACAACGGGCTCGTGCAGCTCCGCAACCGCTACAAGAACGCCTTCGCCCAGATCGACGTGCAACTGAAGCGCCGCTACGATCTCATTCCAAACCTCGTCGAGACGGCCAAGGCCTTCATGACCCACGAGCGCGAAACCCTCGAGGCCGTGATCCAAGCCCGCAACATGGCGAGTTCCGCGCGCGAGCACGCCGCCGCCGGCGAGACCGGGGCGATCCGGCAGCTCGCCAGCGCCGATGCCGGGCTCGGTGGCGCCCTCGGCCGACTCTTCGCCCTTTCCGAGAGCTACCCTGAACTGCGCAGCAACCAGAACATGCTGCAGTTGCAGGAGGAACTGACCTCGACCGAGTCGAAGGTCGCCTTCGCGCGTCAGGCCTACAACGACGCGGTCATGAACTACAACAACAAGCTCGAGGTCTTCCCCTCGAACTTCATCGCCGGCATGTTCAACTTCGTCCCCGCAACCTTCTTCGAAGTCTCGAGCGAGGCCGAGCGGCAGGCCGTGCAGGTGAAGTTCTGACGGATTCCCCCGCCGGAATCCGTCCCCGGAGGCGCGAGCGCAGACCCAATGGATTTCTTCGAGCACCAGGAAGTGGCGCGGAGAAAATCCCACGTCCTTATTCTTTATTTCGCTCTCGCCCTCGTCGGGATCGTGGCCGCGGTCTACGGGCTCGTCGCCCTGGTCTTTTTCCTGGCCGGGGAGCGGCTCGGCGATGCGGGCGGTCCGGCCTTCTGGAATCCGACGATCCTCGCCTCGACCGCAATCGGCACGGGATCGGTCGTCTTCCTCGCCTCGACCTGCAAGACCCTGCAGCTCTCGGGGGGTGGCTCCGTCGTCGCCCGCGGCCTCGGCGGACGCGAGGTCGATCTGAACACGACCGACTACCACGAGCGCCGCCTCCTCAATCTCGTCGAGGAGATGGCGATCGCCTCGGGCGTGCCCGTCCCGGCCGTCTACGTGATGGACGCGGAGGATTCCATCAACGCCTTCGCCGCCGGACGCACCCCGAGCGACGCCGTCATCGGGGTCACCCGCGGCTGCATGACCCTGCTCACCCGGGACGAGCTCCAGGGGGTCATCGCCCACGAGTTTTCCCACATCCTCAACGGCGACATGCGGCTGAACATCCGCCTCATGGGCCTGCTCTTCGGCATCCTCTTCCTCGCCCTGATGGGGGAATTCATCCTCCGCACCCTCGGGCGCGGGAACTGGAGTTCCTCGAACAAAAAGGAAGGGGCGGGGATCGCCGTCGCCGTCCTAGTGGCCGGCCTCGGCCTCCTCGCGATCGGCTACATCGGCGCCTTCTTCGCGAATCTGATCAAGGCCTCCGTCTCGAGGCAGCGCGAGTTCCTCGCCGACGCCTCCGCGGTGCAGTTCACCCGCAATCCCGACGGCATCGGCGGTGCGTTGAAAAAGATCGGCGGACTCGCCGCCGGATCGAAGGTCGGGCATCCCATGGCCAAGGACGCGAGTCACCTCTTTTTCGGCAGCGCCTTCAGCTCGCAACTGTTCGCGACCCACCCGCCCCTCCTCGAACGGATCCGGCGCATCCTGCCGCAATGGGACGGCGAATACGGAAACGTCAGCCTCGGTCCCATCACCGACGAGCCCGCCCCGGACGAAGCGCCGCGCGGGAACCGAGTCCGCCGACCCGCCGCCGCGGCCGCGGTTTCCGGGTTCTCCTTCGAGGATGCCGGCGAACCGCTGCGGATGCAGGCCGCCGAGGCGATGGAGAGCCTCAAGGGGATTCATCCCGAGCAGATCGAACTGGGACGCGATCTGCACGAAAACCTGCCCGTGCCTTGGCTCGAGGCCTGTCGCTCGCGCTCGGGGGCACAATGCCTCGTCTTCGCCCTCGTCCTCGCCCAGGACGAATCGTTGCGCGGCCGTGAGCTCGATCAACTCGGTGAGTCCACCGACGAAGCCACCGTCTGCCAGACCGCCGGACTCTTCACCGAACTCGCCCCGATCCACTCCGCCGTGAAGATCGGCCTCATCGACCTCGCCATCCCCACCCTGCGCCATCTCAGCCGCGACGAATACGCGCGCTTCCGAGGCATTCTCGAGGGACTCGTCGCGAGCGACGAGCGGGTCGATCTCTTCGAGTTCATGCTCCTGCAGATCGTGACGCGCCACCTCGACACCTTCTTTCACCAACGGCGACCCGATCCGATCCGCCACCGCCGCATCCAACCGCTCGTCGAAGACGCGGGCGTCATCCTCTCCACCCTCGCTGCGATGAGCCACCCCGGCGATGACGCGAGCGCTTCCACCGCCTTCGCGAACGCGGCGAAACACCTGCGCGACCACCACCGCGTCGAGACACCCCGCCAATCCGCGGACCGGTGCGGGCTCGACCGCATCAAGCAGGCCCTCGAGCGTCTCGCCCTCGCCTCGCCCGTGATCAAGAAACACTTTCTTGAGGCCTGCAGCCTCTCCGTCATCGCCGACGGGGGCGTCTCGAGCGGAGAGGCCGAGCTGATCCGCGCCGTTGCCGACGCGATCGGATGCCCCATTCCGCCCTTTGTGCGAACCGCGAAGAGGGTCTGAGGTGGACCGGATGGGTTCGGTCGCCGGGCGGACCGCTTCACGCAAATTCCCGCTTTCTCCCCGACGTGGAACGGGGTAGCATCACGAAAGAACCGATGGCCGAGATCCTCATCGTCCTGGGTGTGCTGGTGCTTTCCTTCGCCCTCCGCACCTTCCAATCGCGCCTCCTCCGCAAAGCCGGTGCCCTCGGCGTGCTCGGGGCGACGTTTCTGGCTTTCTATCTCTTCACCGGCAGCGTCGCGGCGGGATTCGCCGGGCTGCTCCTCTGGTTTCTCCTCCCCTGGGTGGAATTGCTCACCCGAATCCGGCGCCTCCGTCTTCCCATCGGCAAGGTTCTCGAGCACGAGGCCCCGCCGGGGAACTCGCGCTTTCCCGAGCTGAATGGACTCACCGGCGAGATCGAGGACGAGGGTTTCGAATACGTCGCCGACACCGGCTGGGACTGGAATGGCATGCACCAGTTCTACCGGATTTTCTACCACGCCGAGACCCGCGAACAGGCCGCGATTTGCCTCACCGAGCAGGAGGGGATGTCCTGGGTCTCGCTTTCCCTCACTTCGCGCGCCCCCCGCGGCACCACCTACCGGACGAGCAATCTTCCCTTCAGCAGTCCAATGAAAATGGCGCCCGAAGTGCGGCTCCGCCAGGCTTCACGCGTGGAGAATTTTGCGCAACTTCTCGACCTGCACCGTGAATGGATCGAAGGACACGGATTCCTGCCGGAGGACCTCGTCGCCGAGGACCCCGGAAAACTCGCCGGCCTCATCGAGCAGGAAACCGGCCGCCAGATCCGACACAACATCGAGGCCGGCCTCATCAAGCCCGGCGAAGCGGCCGGAACCTTCCGCTATTCCTGGAGGGGGCTCATGTATCTCTACTGCCAGCTCGTGAAGGACATGGTGCGGATGAGTTGAGGGGCAGGCCCCGATTCGGACCGCTTTATCCGTCGCGGAGAGATTCCGACCGGGAACCCCGAAGACGGAAAAACGAAGGAACTCCGGCCCATGAGGCACCTGGGTGTGACCGTGGTCTACCGCCGTCCCCGCACGAGCATTCCGGGCAAGGGCGGGGAACACCGGAACGATCCCTCCCTTCTCTCGGGCGGGGTGGATCGTGCCGATGAGGCTTGGTGAGCGGACCTTTGCCTCGCTGCGCTCGCCCTTCGGGCTGCCTGACAGGGAGTTGATCTCCGCTCCGATTCCTACCTCCCCGTAGGAAAAGGCTTCGCCGATCTCGTGGCGGAGATGGACTGGCTCGCCCGGGCGGAGCTGTCCTGGAAGCTCTCCAATACGCTGGATGTCACCTTCTGTCTGGAGGCGTTCGGGGAGGCGGTGCGGACGGCGGACAGGGCTACGGTGATCTTCAACACCGGCCAAGGCTGCCAATGCACCACGCGGGCTACCTCTGCCTGATCCCCCCGAACCGACGGAAAGGTTCTCCTTTACACGATCGGACGATTCCGTTTCTCTAGGGGCCCGGGCTTCCTCCTTCTTTCATGAAAACCACCCTTCTCACCCTCCTCACCGCCATCCTCTTCGTCTCGATCGCGAACCTTCTCGTTTCGGCCGGGCTTTTCGATCGAGGTGGAGGGGAGAAGATCGCGGACCACGATTACAAACTTCTCGGCCCCGCGCAGATGGACGACATCGGGTTCCGCTCCGTGGCCACGGAGGAGGGCATCGCCATCGGCGAGGACGGCAAGATCACCTTCCCCAAGGAAAAGGTCGAAAAGATCGCGAAGGTGAACCTGCTTCCCCGGACGATCCTCGAAGTCGAAAAGGACGGCGGCTGGGAGTTCGTCGCCGTCACCGCCGACAACCATTACCTTTTCCGCCGGGCGAAGTGACCCGACCGCGATCCGGAAATCCGAAATGCAAACGCCCCCCGCCCTTCCTCCGCCGGTCCGATGGATCCTCTGGTTCGCCCTCGCCGGCAGCGTCGTTGCCTACTTCTGTCTCATCCACTTCCGGGTCCTCAAGCCTTCCGAACCCGGCGCCGGGGCCAACCTGGCCGGACCGGCGCTCATTCTCGGTGCCGTCCTCGGTCTCGCCGGCATTCTCGTAAGGCTCCCGGCCATCCGCCTCTCGCGGGTGCCGGAGGCGGGGGGAAAAGTGAATGCCCTCTTCATCGTTTCCCTCGCCCTCTCCGAGGCCCCGGGCATCCTCGGCTTTGTCCTCGGGATTCTCGGACAGGGCGCGACCGATTACCTGCCCCTTTTCGCCATTTCCGCCTTCGCGTTCCTCTCGAACCGGCCGGCCGCCTTCTTTCCGCGGGACGAGGATGCTTGAGGAAGGCCTCCGTTCACCGGCCCAGGGAAAATCCCGCCCAGACCGCGCCGAGCCCGAGCAGCATGCTCGCGGCGATGTTGGCGAAGGCGAGGCCGGGCGATCCGCCGCGGAGCAGCTCGAGGGTATTCCACCCGAAGGTCGAAAAGGTCGTGAAACTCCCGAGGAACCCGGTGAAGACGGCGAGGCGGAGGGAGTCCGAGGCCCAGGCCCGGCCCTCGAAACGCGCGAAGAGCCATCCGAAGAGCAGGCACCCTGACACATTCACCACGAGGATGCCCCAGGGAAAGGCGCCGCCCGCGGCGAGACGCCCGTCGACCCAGCGGTGCAGGCCCCAGCGCGCCACCGCTCCGAGCGAACCGCCGACGACGAGGGGCAGGAGCGTCTTCACCATGGCGGCCGGTCCGCTCAGTAGTTCAGCGGATGGAGCGACTTGGGCACGAACTGGCCGTTGCGCCGGATGAGCTGCCCGTCGAAACGGATCTCGCCGCCCCCGTATTCGGGACGCTGGATGTTGACGAGGTCCCAGTGCACCGAGCTGCGGTTGCCGTTGTCGGCGACCTCGTAGGCCTGGCCCGGGGTGAAATGGAAGCTGCCCGCGATCTTCTCGTCGAAGAGGATGTCGCGCATCGGCTCCTTGATGTGCCGGTTGAAGCCGATCGCGAACTCGCCGATGTGGCGGGCCCCCGCATCGGTGTCGAGAATCTTGTTGATCGCCTTCGTGTTGTTCGCAGTGGCCTTGACGATGCGGCCTTTCTTGAACTCGAACTTCACGTTGTCGAAGGCGATGCCCTGGTAGATCGAGGGGGCGTTGTAGCTGATGACGCCCTCGACCGAGTCCTTCACCGGGGCGGTGAAACACTCGCCGTCGGGGATGTTGTGGGCTCCTCCGCAGGCGATCGCGGGGATGTCGGCGACGCTGAAGCGCAGGTCCGTGCCCGGTCCCATGATGTGGACGTCCTTCGCCCTCGTCATGAGGCGGGCGAGGGCGTTCATCGCCGGCTTCAGCTTCGCGTAGTCGAGGAGGCAGACACGGAAGTAGAAGTCCTCGAAGGCCTCCGTCGACATCCCCGCGCTCTGGGCCATCGAGGGGTGGGGCCAGCGCAGGACGCACCAGCGGGTCTTGTTGATCCGCTGGTTGAGGACCGGCCGCATCTTCGCGGAGAGCATCTGCAGGTTCTTCGCGGGCACGTCGGAGAGCTCGTTCACGTTGTGGCTGCCGCGGATCGCGATGTAGCAGTCCATCGACTTCATCTGGTGCATCGCCGTGCCGGCGATCACGCCGTATTGCTCCTCCGTCGCGCCCCGGGCGAGCTCGCGGGAGATCTTCGCGTGGTGGATGTTGACGAAGGGCGTGGCCTTCACCGCCCGGACCTCGCGGATGAGGGCGATGCCGACCTCCTCGGGCACGTCGAAGAGATCGATGAGGACACGTTCGCCCTTCTTCGTCGCGGTGGAATACCTCACCAATTGCCGGGCCAGCTCGTCGATACGGGGATCATGCATGGGGCCACAGTCACTGGAAAAGCGGATTGTGAAAAGCGGAAAATGCCGTCTCCTTTCCGGTATGACGCACTCTTTCGTCTCCAGCCTCGAGGAGGTCGCCACCCTGCGGGAGGAGCTCTCGCGGGATGGCCGCAGGCTGGTCCTCACCAACGGGGTCTTCGACGTCCTCCATGTCGGGCACGTCCGCTACCTCACCGAGGCGCGCACCCTCGGCGACGCCCTCGTCGTCGCGATCAACGGGGACGACTCCGTGCGCGAGCTGAAGGGGCCGGGCCGCCCCGTCAACTCCGCGGAGGAGCGCGCCGAGATGCTCCGCGCGCTGCGGTGCGTCGACCGCGTCGTCGTCTTCGAGGAACGCCGCGCCACCGGGGTGATCGACGCGATCCGTCCTCACATTTACACCAAGGGCGGGGACTACACCCCGGACTCGCTCATCGACGAGGAAAAGGCCCTCCTCGACCGTCTTGGAGTCGAGATCCGCATTCTCGCCCTCGTTCCCGGCAAGTCGACCAGCGCCACCCTTGCCGCACTCTCCGGCGGGTCGCCCGCGGGCCCGAAGCGCGTCGCCGTGCTCGGCTCCGGAAACGGGTCGAACGCCCGCGCCATACTCGAGGCGGCGAAGGAAGGGCGGCTCGGCGGAGAGGTCGCCGTCGTCGTTTCCGACGTGGCCGGGTCGGGCATCCTCGGCGTCGCGGAGGAACACGGAGTTCCCACCCTCCTTCTCGATCCGGGGACGGAGCAACGCGGACGGCTCACCGACGCGGCGCTGAAGGAATTGACCGACCGCCTCCGCGCCCTGCGCATCGACCTCGTCGCCTGCGCCGGATTCATGCGCGTCCTGCGCGAGCCCTTCCTCGGCGCCTTCGCCGGACGGATTCTCAATCTCCATCCCTCGCTCCTCCCGCGCCATCCCGGACTCGATCCCGTGGAAAAGGCCCTCGCCTCCGCCGATACGGTCACGGGCTGCACCGTGCACCGGGTCGATTCCGGAATCGACACCGGCGAAATCCTGCGGCAGGAGACTGTCTCGATTCTCCCGGATGACACCGTCGAGTCCCTCGCGGGGCGGATCCACGGGGCGGAGCACCGGATCTATGCCGAAGTGATCGCGGAACAGCTTGCAACGGCATGAGAGGCGGTCGGAACTACTCCCGCGGTCCGGTTTCACGACGGTCTCGAATCAATGCCGTGAACCGCTCCGGCGGCCGCTGACAGAGCGAAAGGGCGCAACCAAAGGGCGTTTCGAAAGGGGTGGACCGGGAGATTCATTTCACCGGTTCGGCCTCGATCCGGTCGAGACCGAACAGGTGGCGGGGCAGTGCCGCCGCGTTCGAACCAACGATGTGGACATCGACCTGAAGCGGTTCCGCCGGGCTCACATTCACCTTCTCGAAGCGGATCGGAGCGGCGGGCAGGACCCTTTCCGTGTAGAGATCAGCCTCCTTGAGTTGCCCGTTGATCGCGATGCGGACGGTGGCGTAGTCCTTCGCCGTGGTCGGGAACAAGGTGATGTCGTAGGTTCCGGGCTTGAGCCCCGCGACTTTCAAGGTGAGCACTTCTCCGGGGCGGCCTCCCGTCCACCAGAGGTGCTTGTTGCCCGACCAGGCGGGACCGAATCCGGCCATGGCCTGGGTCTTCACGTCCCCCCCCTTGGCGAGGGATTCGGCGACGAGGTCTTCTCCCTCGATGCGGACGACCCCTTCGGCCGGAGGCGGGACCGAACTCGCGGAGTCGGCCGCCGATTTTTCACCGGGCAAGGGCACCTGCCCGGGACTGCCGAGGTATTTCACGAGGTCGGCGACCTGATCGAGCGGCAGAGCGTCGAACAAGCCCGCCGGCATGAGCGACTGCGGGATCTCCTCGCGTTTTGCGACGTCGGCGAGCTTCACGTCGACCGTGGCACCGCCGGGTAGGGCGAGTTTGGCGAACTCGGGCGTCTCGCCCCGAACCATGCCGCTGAGGGTCGAGCCGTCCTTCATCGAGAAGACGTGGAGCAGGTAATCCTTTCCGACGACGGAACTCGGCGCGAGGACGTTCTCGAGGAGGTAGGCGGGATCGGCGCGGTTCGATCCCGTGAGATCGGGGCCGAGGGCGATGCCTTCGCCGAAGAGTTGGTGGCAGGTGCCGCAGGTCATCGTGAAGGTCCGGCGCCCGCGCGAGGCGTCGGCTTTGGCCATGACGCTGGGGCTCAACTTTTTCTTCCATGACTCGATCGAGGCGGCGAGCTGGGCGAGGTCGACCCCGGCCCCACCGCGCACCCAGTTTTTCGCGATCAGGGTGTCAATGTCAGGATTCCCGAAGCGGGTGAACTGGTCGAGCAGCACCGGCGAAATGAGCGAGGAAGGCAGCGTCTCCGCATCGACCGCCTTGAGGAGGACAAGGGCCGACTCCGGCTTCGCGGCGAGGAGATTGACCGCCTCATTGCGGAGGGCGAGGGGGAAATTCGCGAGATGCGGCACGAGCGCCTCCGCGGTCTCGGCTCCGGCGAAGCGGCGCAGGGCGGCAACGGCACCGGGCTGCAGCGCGGGCACGGCGAGGAGTTCGCGCGCGAGAGTGCCGAGCTCGGGATCGCGACCGGCGTCGAGGAGGGCGAGCGCCTCGATTCGCGCGGTCGCGGCCTGCTTTTCGCTGCGGGCGAGGCCGCGCCATTTCGGGAAAAATTCGGTATCACCGAAGCGCACCCCGAGACGGTCGAGGGCATCGGAGACGGTGGGTTTGTCTTTGGTCAGGGTCTTGCCGTGTGCCTTGGCCGCGTCCCAGCCCGCCGGCTTTTCGACCGGAGGCAGGCTCGCGAGGGCGGTGAGGAGCTGCCCGGCGCGGTTTGCGAAATCATCGGGCTGCCCGGCCTGGGTCAGGGAGGACAGGATGGCCTCGCGCCCCTGGGGGAAGACCGCGGCGCGGCGGGTCAGGAAATCCTTCAGGTTCGGCCACGGCGTGCGACCGACGAGGCCGAGGGCGCGGGCCGGATCGGCCTCGACGAGCGGCTCGATCCCATACCAGCAGAGGAGCGGGATGTTGCGGTCGTTCGTGCTGCGGGCGTGGGCGATGAGGCCCTCGGCGATCTTCCAGCGCTGTTCGAGCGGGAGCCGTTGCAGGAGCGAGGCGAGGTGGCGGCGGACGAAAAGCGAGTAGTCGCCGACGGCCATGGCCTCGAGCTTCGCAAGGACGGGAGCGGAAAGGGCGCTTTTCTTTTCGCCGAGCAGGGTGACCGCCCAGCCGCGGAGATTCCCGTCGGAGTCATCGAGCGCCGCGAGCAGGCGCGCCTCGTCGACCAGTCCGCAGGCGTGACGCGTCCAGAGGGCGGTGAGCCGGAGGGACGCATCGGCTTCGATCTTCGCCAGGGCGGCCTCCGTGGCGGCCCGGTCGAGCGTTCCGGCGGCGGCGCGTTCCTGGAGGAGCCGCCGGGCATGACGCGAATGAAACACGTTCGCATTGCCAAGCATCGCGACGAGTTCGGCGTCGGAGAGGTCGGGGAGTTTCGTCACCGTGCTCTTCGCCTCCCCGTAGCGCACCCGGTAAAGCCTCCCGTTGCTGCGGTCCCAGATCTCGACGTCGCGGTGGTGGCAGGTCTGGGGATCGGTCCAGTCCGAGAAATAGATCGCCCCGTCCGGCCCCAACAGAATCCCAACCCCGATCTGGTCGTGGTGGTTGGCGAGGAGGAAATCGGGGCGGTGCCGCACCACGTTGCCCGAGCCGTCGCGTTCGATCGATTCGCGCACGATGCGGTGCCCGTGCAGGTTGTGGAAAAAGGCGTCGCCCCGGTATTGGGAAGGAAAGGCGTCGGCCTGGTAGAGGACCAGCCCGCAATGGGCGTGCCCACCGCCGAGAGCCGAGGTGTCGGCAGGAGCCAGTTTGCCCTTGCCGCGAACGTCCGTCCAGTTGCCCGCGAAGTGGGCATGGTCGGCGATCGTCTTGATGTCGTCGAAGGTCCACGGATCGAAGTGCTGCCCGGCCTGGCGCTGGTAGCGGCCTCCCTGCGAGAGGTGGTAGAAATGCGGGATGACGCAGGCGGTGATGAAGAAGTCGCCGCGCCCGTCGTAGTCGACTCCCCAGGGATTGCTCGAACCGTGCGCGTAGACCTCGAATTCCTTGGCGACCGGATGGAAGCGCCAGACGCCCGCGTTGATTTTCTCCCGCTCCTCCTCGGGAGTGCCGGGCTTGCCGACCTTCGAGTGGGTGAAGACGCCGTGGCAGCCGTAGAGCCATCCGTCGGGACCCCAGGTGAAGGCGTTGAGGGTCTCGTGGGTGTCCTCGTAACCCCAGCCGTCCAGGAGGATCTCGGGCTCGCCGTCGGGCAGGTCGTTTTGGTCTTTGTCAGGGTAAAAGAGGAAGTAGGGCGCCGCACCGACATAGACGCCGCCGAAGCCGATCGCGATCCCGCTGGCGAGATTGAGCTTCTCGGCGAAGACCTTGCGCGTCTCGAAGGTGCCGTCGCCATCGCCGTCCTCGAAGATGAGGATGCGGTCCCTGCCCTCGTTGTAGTTGCCGGGGTCGCGCACCGGATAGGTGTGACCCTCGATCACCCAGAGGCGGCCGCGGGCGTCGAAGTTCATCGCGATGGGCTGGGTGACCTGCGGCTCGGCGGCGAGGAGATCGACCGAGAAACCCTCCGGCACCTCCATGCGGGCGAGGGCGTCTTCGGCCGAGAGTCCGCTCCCGTAGCCGTCCTGCGGGCGGCCACCCGGGACTTCCCAACGCTCCAGCGCGGTCGCGGAAAGGCCGACCGCCCCTTTCTGAATGTGCACGGTGAGCCCCTTTTTGCTGCTGCTCAAGACATCGGGACGCGAGTCGCCGTTGAGGTCGGCGACCTTCACCTCGACCCCGACGCCGGAATCGTCGTGGATGAAATGCGGGACGAACTCGATCTTCTTCTCCGAGTCGAGGGTGTTGCGGAACCAGTAGAGGACCGGCTCCTGCAATCCGCCGGGGTCCTTGCCCTGGTGGGCGAGGTGCCGTTTCCCGGTGACGAAGTCCATGCGTCCGTCGCCGTCCATGTCGGCGAGGGCGAGGGCGTGCATCTGCGAGAAGGCGAGACCGAAGGGATTCTGCGTCGAGCTTTCGCCCATGAGGTCGTGCTTCTCGAACTTGCCCGGCTCGTATTGCTCGAACCAGCCGAGGCCGTAGCCGTGGGCGTTGTAGGAGCTGATCAAATCCTTGTCGCCGTCGCCGTCGACATCGTGCACGAGGATCTGGGCTCCGCCGCCGCCGTAGGGAAAGTGCGCCCACTTGTGTTTTTGCCAGGGTCCCTTCGCGGGATCGGCGGGTTGTTCGTACCAGAAGGTCTTTTCGATGACGTCGGCACGTCCGTCGCCGTTGAGATCGCCGACGCCAAGCCCGTGACCGAAAGGCGTCGCGGCTTCACCGGTTTCGGAAATGGCGTTCCAGGTCCACGGCTGCGTCGGATCGGCTCCGGCCTCGTAATATCCGTAGGCCTTCTCGCGCGCCCCGACGATCTCGGGGAGTCCGCCCGGGACCAGGTCGATGAAATGCGGCGACTCGTTCGCGACCTGGTCGGCGACCAGATGCATCTTCCAGTCGGTCGAGGAGGCCGGATCGCCCGGATTCAGGTAAAGCCGTGCCTCCTTTCCCGGAAAGCCGTAGACGAGGATGTCGTTCCTGGCATCGCCGTTCACGTCGTGGATGTAGGCGAAGAAATTGTCGGAGTAACCCTTTTCCGCGACGAAGGGCTCGCCGGTCGTGAAACGTTTCGCCTCGGCAAAGTCGGGACCCGCGAACCAGAAGGGACCGTAGGCGAGATCGGGTTTTCCGTCGCTGTTGAGGTCGCCGACCGCACCGCCCTCGGCGTGGAAGTCGGGAAGGAGAATTCGCGATTCCCAGGCGTCGCCGGAGAGGACGGTGAGCGGAACGAGGAGGAACAGAACCTCGAGACGGGAGCGATGCGGGGATTTCATCGGAGCAGGATTCTTGGGAAGGGTCCGTCTTTCGGCAAGGACTCTCTTGGACGGGTTGGACGAATCTTATGCGGATTCGGGCGCGTGATTCAAGACGGGATCCTGCGGCCGGCCGCGATCCCGGAGGATGGGGCGGAATACGCCCATCGCGAATGGTCCCGATCCGCGAATCCTGACTTCGGAATCGTCGGTGACTTCGATCGTCTGTTGACGGAACAACCCTGAAGGATCTAAGCTCCGGTAACGAAATCCACCATGAAACCGATCCTGATCGCCCTCGCCCTTCTGGCTTCCTTCAGCCTTCTTCAGGCCGATGAAGCTCCCGCCCTCAAGGCCGCCGAAGCCGCCGCGATCGCCCAGGGAGATCTGGCGGCACGGGGGCTCGAATCGTCGGTCTTCGTCGCCGAGTTGATCTACAAGAGCGCGAAATTCCTCGGAGGGGATCCGGCCCACTGGGAGGTGATGTGGTCGAAGGAGTTCGACGCCCAAACCGAGGGGCGGAAGGAAATCGGCCTGAAGATCAAGATGGACGGGACTTACACCCGCTCCGTTCGCTGATCCTCGTTCCGGAACGCCTGGCCACTCAGCGCGAGACCCGGAGGATCGTTTCGCGGGCCAGCCTTACGAAGCGGCCATGGAGGAGGTCCCGCTCGTTCCGCTGAAGGACCCCGTCCCGCTTGTAATATCGCTCGAAACGTTCGAGATCATCGAGTTTCGTGCCGATCCCCTTGATCTCCCCGGGGGCGAATTGGGCGCTGGCTTCGGCCCAGTGGAGCAGTTCCGCCGCCCAGACCTGGTATCCGTTGATCACCGGGGTGCGAAGGTGCCCGGGCACCTCCTCGAGAGGAATCGCATGGCGGTCAAGTTCCGAGCGGAAATAGGCCAAATTCGCCGCCAGCTGCTCCGGGTATTGCGCGTCGCGCACCCGTTTTCCAAGCCACTCCCGTGTGTGGTCGAGGAGCTGCCGGTGGATCGAGAGAAGCTCCCGGCCATAATCCTCGGTCAACTGGTCCTGCACGAGGGCCGTGAGAATCGAAGAATAGTTTTCTGAAAAGATCGTCGCCATTTCGGGGGGCAATCCTTCTCCGCGCATGCGGCGCTCGTGCAGATAGAGCTGCTCCTGGATCGCGCTGAGGCGCCGGATCTGGCTGTCCCACGAAGTGACGACGAGGGGAATCTCGCGGAGAAGATCGTTGAGAGTGTTCGCGTGGCTCTGGGAAACCATGGGCGGTTCCGTCCGCGAGAGCGACCCGATCAGCGAGAGGAGCACCAGCACGACGAGGGATTTCGCATTCATGTTTGAGAAACTTCCCAATCACGAGACGCAAAAACCATAAATGCGGTTATTTTTGTGTTTTGTTAGAATGGGTTGATTGTTCAGAAAAGAGAAGCGTCGGAGAAATGCCGCCTCTGAAAGACCTGGTGCCTTCGCCCCGTATCCATTCCTGTCATGACGCGAAACCTGCTTCCCCGCCTCGCCCTCGCCCTGTTTTTCGCGTTCGCGACCGGTCCCGGATTCGGCAATCCACTGAAAAAGTCGACCGAAAAACTGGACCTCCGCATCCGCCGCTCGGCCGAGCGCCTCATCGAGATGCAGAAGGAACCCGGAAAGCGGATTCCCTCCGACCTCCTCGCCCGCGCCAGGGGCATCATCATCCTGCACAAGTTCAAGGCGGGACTGGTCGTCGGAGGCGAGGCGGGCAACGGGGTCGCCCTCGTCCGCAACAAGATGACCGGCCTTTGGAGTGCCCCGGCCTTCATCTCCTCGGCCGAAGGTAGTTACGGACTCCAGATCGGAGCGCAGGAGTCGACCCTCGTCCTCCTCCTCATGAACGAGACGGGATTGAAACCGCTCCTCGGGGGCTCGGTCGACATCGGCGTCGACGTGGCGGCGACGGCGGGGCCCTTCGACGAGGGTGCCAAGATCGACACCACCACGATCAAGGATCCGATCCTCGTCTATTCGAGCGCGGGGGGACTCTTTGCCGGCGCGGCGTTCAAGGGCGGGGGGATTCTCCCGGCCCAGAAGAACAACGACCTCTTCTACGGCCGACCCATGAACGACATCCTTTTTGATCCCACAGTCCGGTCGAACCCGACCGGACAGCATCTCATCGACGTCATCGAGACCTACGCGGGACGTCGATCGAACTGAGGCTCTACGCCCCCCGGCGTTGAAAGAAAACGGCGCGCCGCCTCGGCCACTTCCGCGGGCCGCTCCTCGGGTGCGGAGTGGCCGCAGTCCGCGATGACCTCGAGCCGCGCCCGGGGCAGCCGTTGCACGAGGATCTCGCATTTCGGGAGCGGCACGATCCCATCGAGTTCCCCCGCGAGGATCAGCACCGGATGATCGAGATCGTGGTAGGCGGATCCCGGGAAGGCCGGATCGCGCATCGCACGGAAAAAGCCATACCAGGCCGATCGGAGTCCCTCGACGAGGAGATGGGATCGATAGACCTCGGAATCCGCCTCGGTGAACGCCCCCTCCACGTGGAAGGCCCGCGCCGCGATGCGCCGGTATCGCTCCGGGTCTGAGAGAACGAGCCGGACGAGGCGGTAAAACAGTTCCTTCCCCGGTGCGGCATGAAGATACCAGGGCAGCGGATCGAAGGCCGAGGCGGGGCTGACGAAAACCAGCTTCCCGACGCGGTGGGCGTGATGTTTTGCCAGGGTCGAGGCGACCGTGGCCCCGTAGGAATGCGCGAGCACGTCACATTCGGCGATGCCGAGGGTGTCGAGGATCCGGGCGATGAGCCCGGCCTGGTGTCCGAGGCCATAGTGCTCCTCGCGGCGCGGCCGCTCGGTCAGGCCGAAGCCGTTCAGATCGATCGTGATGACCTCGAAGCTGTCCTCGAGGAGCGGCGCGAGACGGCGGAAGGAGTAATGCGAGGCGGTCAGCCCGTGGAGCAGGAGGAGGGGCCGTCCCCGGCCCGAGCGCGTCACATGGACCCGCTGTCCGTCGATCGGAACGAGACGCTCCGGCCTGACCGCACGGACCACCTCGCGATAGGGTTTGAGCGGCGCACCCCACATCGCCGTCACGGTTTCACCACAGGGATGCCGAGCCCCTTCGCCATGATTACCGCGAGCAGCGGCATTGCGACGAGGAGGAGCAGTTCGATGCGGATGCTGTGGACGAGCCCCTTCGGAATCGTCACCAGCTCCGTCGGATCGCCCTTCTTCTGCTTGCCCATGTAGACGCTCGGATAGATCGAGACGAGGCCGATGACGAGGAAGAGGGTGAATTTCGTGTGGAAGACCGGATTCGAGCTGTAGAAGACGGCCGGTTTCGATCCCGAGAACCATTGCAGGAGCCCGGTGCCGAGCACGATGATGACGGCGACGGCGTAGGCGATGTCGAAACGTTGGGCCTTCGCGATGATCGCGCGTGTGACCGTGCCCCGAAGAAGGAGGTGCTGCCCGAGCACGGCGGCGAAGATGACAAAGATGCCGAGAAAGTGGAAATAACGGATGAGAATGTCGGTCGTCATGACAGGGTTCGGTCTGGGAGAGAAGAGGGGTCAAAACAGGATACGCCTCTCACCACTTCATCACCTTGCCCAAAAAAGCCTTCACGGCGGGGGACCGCGGGTGGTCGAAGAGATCGGCGGCGTTTCCCGACTCGACGACCCGTCCCGCGCCGAGGAATACGACGGCATCGGAAGAGCTGCGGGCGAATCCCATCTCATGGGTCGAGAGGATGATGCGCTGGCCGCCCCGGCACAGTTCCTCGATCAGGTCGAGGACCTCGGCCTTCATTTCCGGATCGAGGGCCGAGGTCGGCTCGTCGAGGAGGAGCCGGGCGGGTTCGTGCGCCATGGCGCGGGCGAGGGCGATGCGCTGCTGCTGGCCGCCGGAGAGCTCGGCGGGACGCTTTCCGAGATGCGTGGTCATTCCGAAGCGTTCGACCACCTCGCACGCGCGGTCGCGGGCCTCGTCGCGATTCCAGCCATGGACCTCGACAAGGGGCAGGACGATGTTTTCCAGCGCGGTCAGGTGGGGAAAGAGATTGAACGACTGGAAGAGGAATCCGTTCTGGCGGCGCCAGTTTCGCAACGATTCCTCGTCGCGGGGGATCTCCGCCCCGTCGATGCGGATCGTGCCCGCATCGGGAATCTCGAGTCCGCCGACGAGGCGCAGGAGGGTCGACTTGCCACCGCCCGAAGGACCGATCAGGGCGAGGACCTTCACCGAATCGTCGAGCGCGAGATCGATCCCGTCGGCGGCGCGGGTCCCGCCGTAGAGTTTTGTCAGGCCCCGGATCTCAATGCTCATAACGGTAGCGCCGTTCGAGATGACGGCTGAGGAGGGAGATCGGGAAGGTGATCAGGAAATACCCGAGGATGAGCGGCAGGTAGGCCTCGAAGGTGGCGTAGGTGTTCGCGTTGGCCTCGCGCGCCTGCATCGTGAGCTCGTGAACGCTGATGACGAAAAGCAGCGAGGAGTCCTTCACGAGGTTCGCGAATTGTCCCGCCGAGGCCGGGAGGACGCGGCGCACCGCTTGGGGGATGACGACGAAGCGGTAGGTCTGCGCCCCGGTGAAGCCGATCGCGCGCGCCGACAGCCATTGCGATCGCGGAATCGACTCGATCCCGCCGCGGAAGATCTCGGAGAGGTAGGCCCCCGAGAAGCACGAGAGCACGACGATACCGACCCCGAGGCTGCTGTGCCACTCGATCGCGTTGGCGATGAGATAATATCCGATGAGGATCTGCGTCAGCAAAGGGGTCCCGCGGATCACCTCGACATAGACGCGGCAGAGAACCGAGGGAAGACGATGTCCCGAAAGCTGTCCCGCGGTGAGGAGGGCCCCGACGAGGACGCTGAGGACGAGCGACGTGACCGAGATCAGGAGGGTGGTGAGCCAGCCCGAGAGGAGGTTGTTCCAGTAGGGTGAAATCGCCTCCCAACGGTAGTCATGCGTCGAGACGACCCAGACGACGAAGAGGAAGGTCGTGAGAAGGACGGCGGAGACGAAGGTGCTGAGAGCGTTTTTCCACACGGCTTCGATGAATACGGATTTCGGATCACGGAAACGGGCCCGCGAACCGGGGATCACGGGTGGTCCGGAGTCATGGAACGTCCATCGTGAACCGGAGGAAAACGAATCCCACCGGATCGGATGATCGTCAACGGGCGTCTTGCGCACGATCGCAGGGGGCGCCCGTTGGTTGGGAAGGCTGCCCGCAACCGAAAGCGACGGCGGTTTCCCTCACGGCTCCGCGCCGTCCGGGGCCGGGTCCTCCCCGGATTGTGTCGGCGGAGTCGCGAAACCGGGGGCCCTTTCCGGGTTTTTCACCTCCCGCGGAAACGGGACTGGCGCGGTTCCGCCTCATCTGGCACCCTTTGTAAAAATGGTTTCCTTCCGACATCGGTTCCTTCTTGTTTTGACAGTCGCTTTCCCCGTCGCGAGGGAGGCGGCGGCGGTCGATTTCGAAAAGGAGATCCGTCCGATCCTCGAGGCGCGCTGCCTCGATTGCCATGACACCGCGACCCTCAAGGGCGGGGTCGGGCTCGAGACCTACTACCACGCCCGGCTCCCGACCGATTCGGGCGAGCCGCTTTTCATCCCGGGCGAGCCGGACCATTCCATACTGCTGCACGTTGTGAGGGAGTCCGACCCGGAAAAACGCATGCCGCCCAAGGGAAAGCCGCTCACGTCCGGGGAGATCGATCTCCTCGAGCGGTGGATCGGGGAGGGGGGGCGTTGGCCCGACGACGGTTGGCGTCCGCCGAAACACTGGTCCTACCTCGTGCCGCAAAAAGCAGCGGTTCCCGCGAACGGCGACGCCACGGTCTCCGGACGTGAGGGCAACGAGATCGACGCGTTCATCGCCGCGAAACTCGCGGAGCGCGGGCTCGCCTTCAATCCCGAAGCCGATCCGGCGCGCCTCCTCCGCCGCGTCCATCTTGATCTCACGGGACTGCCGCCCACCGTGGCGGAGGCCGACGCTTTTCTCGCCGAGCCCTCCTTCGGGCATTATGTCAGGATCGTCGATGGCCTCCTCGCCTCGCCGCACTTCGGGGAAAAATGGGCCGTGCCATGGCTCGATCTGGCCCGCTACGCCGATTCCGAGGGTTACCAGCGCGATGCCCCCCGCAACATGTGGCCATGGCGCGATTGGGTCATCTCCGCGTTGAACGCGGACCTGCCCTTCGATCAATTCACGATCGAGCAGCTCGCCGGCGACCTTCTCCCCGGCGCGACCGAGGCGCAGAAAGTCGCAACCGGTTTCCATTGCAACACCCCGCTCAACCTCGAGGCCGGGACCGATCCGGACGAGGATCATTACAAACGCGTCGTTGACCGCATCAACACCACCGGCACGATCTGGCTCGGCAGCACAATCGGTTGCGCCCAGTGCCACAATCACAAATACGACCCGATCACGACGAGGGAATACTACGCGCTTTCCGCCTTCTTCAACCAGGCGCCGCCCGAGTCGCGGCAGGAAGGGATGGCAATGGGCATGTCGAACATGATCGCGATCGGACCCACCCTCGGGGTGAAGCGCACCGTGGAGGACATCGACGCCGAGTTGAAGGCCGAGGCCGAGTTCGAGGCCGTCATGTCCGGAATCCGAGGCGATCTCGTCAGGGCCGTCAACGAAAAGGTGGCCAAGGATCCGAAGGGTCGCGCCGCCCTGCCCGGAGACATGCAGGCGCTCCTCGCGCGGGAGGACGGCATGAGTCTCAACCAATGCCGCACCCTCAACACGAAACTCGGCCTCAAGGATCGCGGGATGGGACGCCGTCTCGAGGAGGCCGGGATCATGGAAGCGCGCCTCATGGAACAGCGCAAGAAAGAGGTGCGCGTGATGGTCGAGATGGCGGAGCCCCGGCCCACTTTCGTCGCGAAACGCGGCGACTTTCTCGCGAAGGGCGAGGAGGTTCGGCCTGCGACCCCGGCCTCGCTCCATCCCTTCGGCAAGGACCTGCCCCGCAACCGTCTCGGTCTCGCGAAGTGGCTCGTCGATCCCGCCAATCCGCTCGTGGGCCGCGCCCATCTCAACCGGCTCTGGATCGGGCTTTTCGGGCAGGGCCTCGTCACCACGCCGGAGGATTTCGGAACGCAGGGCGAAAAGCCGAGCCATCCCGAATTGCTCGACTGGCTCGCCGCCACCTTCATCACCGACGACGGTTGGTCGACGAAACGCGCCATCCGTCGCATCGTCCTCTCCGCGACCTACCGGCAGTCGGTCGAGGTGACGGAAAAGGCCGTCGAACTCGATCCCCGCAACCAGCTCCTCTGGCGTCACCCGGGCCAGCGACTCGGTGCCGAGATGATCCGGGACCAGGGGCTCGCGATCAGCGGGCTGCTCGACCACCGGCTCTTCGGCGTTCATGTCAGGCCCTTCCAACCGGCGACTTTCTGGCGGAAGAGCGCGGGGCAGTCCGAGACCTACTATGTGCCCTCGCAGGGATCCGACGGCCACCGCCGCGGAATCTACACGCTCTGGCGGCGCAACGCGCATTACCCGAGCTTCGCGAATTTCGACGCGCCCGACCGCACCGCCTGCGTCGTGCAGCGCGATGTCTCGAACACGCCCCTTCAGGCGCTGACCCTGCTGAACGATCCGGTTCATGTCGAGATGGCCGCGGCCTTTGGAAATCGCATCGCGAGGGAAGGGGGTGCCGACACCGTGGCGCGCATCGATTGGGCCTTCCGCACCGCCTTGACGCGGACCCCGCTCGAACCGGAGCGGCAGCTCTTGCTTTCCGCCTTCGAGACGGTCCGGACCGCGACGCACTCCGAGGAAAACGCCTGGCGCGAGGTCGCGACGATCCTGTTGAACCTCCACGAGACGATCCACCGTTCATGAGCCTTCGAATTTCATTGGTAGGGACGCACCGCCGGGGCGTCCGCGTTCGATTCCCCTTCGGCGGACGCCCGCCGGGGTGGCGTTTCACCGAGGTGTCCCTGCCGGCTTGTCCAGAATGAGTGTTGCAAACCGACTCGTGAACCGCCGCCGTTTTCTCTCGCGTTCCGGAGCGGGCCTCGGTTCGCTCGCGCTCGGCTCGCTCTTGCAGCGCGACCTCCTCGGTGACGTGCCGCCGGCCCTGCGCGCCCTCGCGCCGAAGGCCCGCAGCGTCATCTTTTTCCACATGACGGGCGCGCCGTCGCAGCTCGACCTCTTCGACGAGAAACCCGTCCTGCGGAAATACGACCGTCAGCCCGCCCCCGAATCGCTCTTCGAGGGGAAACGGTTCTCCTTCCTCCGAGGCCATCCCAAGCTGCTCGGTTCACCCTATCAATTCCACCAACACGGCCGCAGCGGACTCGCCCTCTCCGAACTGCTGCCGCAGCTCGGCACGGTCGCCGATGAACTCTGTCTCGTGAAGTCGGTGCATACGACCGAGTTCAACCATGGACCGGCCCAACTCGTTTTCCACACCGGGGTGAACCGTCAGGGGAATCCCTCGCTCGGCTCGTGGACGACCTACGGACTCGGGAGCGAGTCGGAAAACCTGCCCGCCTATGTCGTCTTCCTCACCGGCAACACGCCGGGTGCCGGGGCCAGCCTCTGGAAATCCGGCTTCCTCCCGAGCGTCCACCAGGGCGTGCAGTTCCGGGGCGAGGGGGATCCGGTGCTCTTTCTCAACAGCCCGAAGGAAGTCACCCGCGACGATCGCCGCCGCACTCTCGACAGCATCGAGGCGCTCAACCGCCAGTATTTCGAAAGCGTCGGCGATCCCGAGATCGTCAGCCGCATCGAACAATACGAGATGGCCTTCCGCATGCAGGCCTCCGTGCCCGAGCTGGTCGATCTTTCCCGGGAGTCCGCGACGACGCGCGAGCGTTATGGCAAGGGCGAGTTCGCGACCCAGTGCCTCCAGGCGCGACGTCTCGTCGAGCGCGGGGTGCGGTTTGTCGAGCTATTCCACGGCGACTGGGACACGCATGCTGGACAGAAAGGCCGCCTCGCCGCTCTCACCCAGGAAGTCGACCAGCCCATTGCCGCCCTCATCGCCGATCTGAAACAGCGTGGTTTGCTCGACCAGACCCTCGTCGTCTGGGGTGCCGAGTTCGGTCGCACTCCCATGCTCCAGGGGGATGAGTCTCCGGCGAAGTGCGGACGCGATCACCAGAAGGACGCCTTCACCGTGTGGATGGCCGGCGGAGGGGTGAGGCGCGGGATCAGCTACGGCGCGACCAACGATCTCGGCAACGAGGTTGCGGAGAATCCGGTGCAGGTCCGGGATCTTCACGCCACGATGATGCATCTCCTGGGGATCGACCACGAATCGCTCACCTACCGATACCAGGGCTTCGACCAGCGCCTCACCGGCGTCGAGGTGGCCCGGGTGATCGAAGAAATTCTGGCTTGAGGGACCGGTGCGAACACTCCTGCTGAAGCGGAAAGAAACCTGAACGGGACCTGCCCCGTTTTTTAGCCATGACATTCGAACTTCCTCCCCCGAGCGGGAGGCCCCGGTTCCAGCGGGAGGAATCCCCGGGGTAATCCGGCAAGCAGGTATGAAATTTTAGAACGGATAAACCAGCGAGCGGACCGTTGAAACTTCCCGGGCATTCGCGGCTTGTTGTCTTGGCTTGATCGTTCGTCTCGTGTCCAATCCCGGTGGCAACGGACTTACTCGATGGTCTGCCGACTTCCTCATGAAACTCCTCGAAATCACACACCGGCTCGCCTTCATCCTCGTGCTGGCCATTCTTCCCGTCCGCGCCGCCGAGGAATGGAGCGGGATTTACCCGCATCTGTCGTTTTTCAACAACGAAGGGGAATGCGGAACCGGGTCGGTCGTGCCGTGGGCCGGAAAACTCTGGGCCCTGACCTACGCCCCGCACATGCCGAAAGGTTCGTCGGACAAGCTCTACGAGATCTCGCCCGATCTCGTCCTCACGGTCCGGCCCGAATCGATTGGCGGGACTCCGGCGAACCGCATGATCCACCGGGAATCGGGCCAGCTTTTCTTGGGGCCCTACGTCATCGACGAGACGGGAAAGGTCCACGTCATTCCCTACACGGAGATGTTCGGGCGCCCCACTGCGAACGCCAGACATCTCGTCGATCCGGCAGGCAAGATCTATTGCACCTCGATGGAGGAGGCCCTCTACGAGATCGACGTGAAGACCCTCGCAGTGACCCCGCTCTACCGCGACGAGCAGGATAAAACGCCCGGTCCCAAGGCCGGCCTGCCCGGTTACCATGGAAAGGGAAGCTACTCCGGTCAGGGTGTCCTCGTTTACGCGAACAACGGCGAAAACTCCGCCGAGGCGCGCCGCGATCCCTTCGTGCCCTCGGGTGTCCTTGCGGAATGGGATGGAAAAGAGTGGAAGGTCGTGCGTCGCACCCAGTTTACCGAGGTGACCGGTCCCGGTGGGATCTTCGGCAACGAAAACCCCGCGACCGATCCGCTCTGGAGCATGGGTTGGGATTCGAAGTCGCTGATTCTCATGCTCCGCGATGGCGGTGCCTGGCACGCCTACCGTCTGCCGAAGGCCAGCCACAGCTACGACGGCGCCCACGGGTGGAATACGGAGTGGCCCCGCATCCGCGAAATCGGCGAAGGCGACGACCTCCTCATGACGATGCACGGGATGTTCTGGAAGTTTCCAAAATCCTTCTCCGTCGTGGATACCTCGGGCATCGCCCCGCGCTCGATTTACCTGAAAGTGATCGGGGATTTCTGTCAATGGCAGGATCGTCTCGTCTTCGGCTGCGACGACACCGCGAAGAGCGAATTTCTCAACAAACGCAGGGCCAAGGGCGAAATCGCGGCGCCGCAGTCGCAATCGAACCTCTGGTTCGTTGATCCGTCGAAGCTTGACCACTTCGGTCCCGTCATCGGGCGGGGGTCGGTGTGGTTGAAAGAAGAGGTCGCCGCCGGGACGAAGTCGGATCCCTATCTCTTCGGCGGATTGAAACAGCGCGCCCTCCACCTCGCCCACGGCGGGGAAGGGGAGCTGGGCGTCGCCCTAGAGATCGACCGCGATGGCAAAGGCACGTGGGAACCGCACAAGACGGTCGTGGTTCCGCCAAAAGGCTATCTCTGGACCACCTTCGACGAGAGCGAGCCCGGCGTCTGGATCCGCCTCGTTCCCTCGGCCGCCGCCACCGCACTGACCGCGGCCTTCACCAATGCGGACGAGGACGAGCGACCCGCCGGCGCGGCTCCTCCCGCGAAATTCGCCGGCATCGCCACCGCTGACTCGACCGTCGTCTCCGGCGGGGTCATCCGCGCCCGCGGCGAAAACAAACGCAATCTCCACTTCGCGGCGCGGACCGGAGAGGGGTTGCTCGGACTCTACACCCTCTCGAGCCGTGACGGCACCCTGACATTGACACCGGACGACAACGCCTCCGAGCTTGCCTGGCTTGAGAAACACGCAGCAATCCCCTCGCGCGAGGGCGTCATCAGCACCGACGCCGCGTCCGTGATCCACACCGACGATGCCGGGAAACGCTTCCGCCTCCCGCGCGGGAACGCCGCCTTCGACCAGCCCAATCCCCTCGGCGGCGAGCGCCTCTGCCGCGAGGTGGCGACGGAACGCGATCTCTTCAATTGCCACGGCACTTTCTTCGAACTGCCCGCCGAGAACGCCTTCGGCTTCAGTCGCGTCCGCCCCGTCGCGACGCACGGGTTGCGCATCGTCGATTACTGCAGCTACCGCGGATTGCTCGTCATCTCCGGCATCGATCTCGGGAAGGCGGAAGACAACCGTCATGTCATCCGAAGCAGTGACGGCAAGACCGGGCTCTGGGTCGGCGCGATCGATGACCTCTGGGAACTCGGCAAACCCGTCGGTTCGGGCGGTCCGTGGAAGGAAACGGCGGTGAAAGCCGGCGAGGTCTCCGACGCCTATCTCATGACGGGGTATGACGGGAAGGAACTGACCCTGTCCTCCGACCAACCGACGAAGGTCACCGTCGAAGTCGATCTTACCGGCATGGGCGACTGGGTCACCTATCGCGAGTTCGCGCTCGAGGCGGGCAAGGGGGAAAAACACGTCTTTCCGGACGGTTTCCAGGCCTACTGGGTGCGCTGCCGCAGCGGGGCCGCCGCGACGGTGACGGCCTGGCTGGAGTATCGGTGAGGGGGTGTCGGTCCGGATCGCAGAGAGGGGAGTCCTGGCTTCGCGATGGGCGCGCAACCGCCGCTTGGGAAAGCGGCGTTCCTTGGGTGTGCTGGGCGTCCACAGGGAAGGAGGCTGTCCTCAGCCTCCGATGGACGCGCAACCAGGGCGGAGGTCGCCCAATCTGGCGCTTGCGCCGGCAGGGCCACGGAATATCATCCCCTCTCGTCCGGAGGGCCCCTCCTCTCCACCAGAGTCGTGGCAAAAGGGGCGTTCTCGAATTCGTTTTGAATCCCACCTTCTCCGGGGCGTGCCCCGATTGCCGACCATGACATCCTCCCTTTGCCGCTGGGGCATCCTCGGAACCGCGGGCATCGCCCGAAAGAACTGGCAGGCCATCCGCCACGCCGGCAATGCCCGACTCGTCGCGGTCGCAAGCCGGTCCCGCGAAAAGGCGGTCGCCTTCATCGACGAGTGTCAGGCCCAGGTGCCCCACGATCCCGCGCCGGAGCCGGTGGGCGGTTACGAGGAACTCCTTGCCCGCGACGACATCGATGCCGTCTACATTCCCCTGCCGACGGGATTGCGGAAGGAGTGGGTCCTCGCCGCCGCCGCCGCGGGCAAACACGTCCTTTGCGAGAAACCCTGCGGGGTCGATGCGAACGAGGTCCGGGAGATCACGGAAGCGTGCGCGAAGGCGGGCGTGCAGTTCATGGACGGCGTCATGTTCATGCACAATGAACGGCTCGCCGCGCTGCGCCGCGAACTCGACGCGGGGACGATCGGCGCGATCCGCCGGATCGCCACCCAGTTCAGCTTCCTCGCGCCCGACGAGTTTTTCACCGACAACATCCGCCTCGATCCGGGACTTGAGCCGCTCGGGAGCCTCGGCGACCTCGGCTGGTACAACGCCCGCATCATCCTCTGGGCGCTCGGCTACGAGATGCCGGTCTCGGTCACGGCACGCATGATCCGGGAACACCGCGGCGTGCCCGTCTCGCTCTCCGCGGAGTTCGTTTTCGATGGCGGCGTCACCGCCTCTCTCTACTGCAGTTTCGAAAACGAGCACCAGCAATGGGTCAATCTCAGCGGCACGGGAGGACACATCCACGTCAGCGACTTCGTTCTTCCCTACCACGGTCCCGAGCTCGCCTTCGACGTGGAACAGGCTCACTTCAGTGTCGAGGGCTGCTCCTTCCACATGGAGCGGCATTCCCGCCGGGTCGCGACGCGCGAATACTCCGACAGCCACGCCACCGCCCAGGAGACGAAGCTCTTCCGCAAATTCAGCGAACTCGTCCGCGGAGGAACACCCGACCCGCATTGGCCCGGGATCTCGCTGAAGACCCAGCAAGTGCTCGACGCCTGCCTCCGCTCGGCGCGGGAAGGGGGACGCGAGGTGGTTTTGTGAGGATGCCCCTCCCGCGCGAGGAGCCCGGACGGGACCGATGTTGGAGATGACCCGAACGGTGACGGGTTCGTCCGGGACAGGCGATCGCGAAGATCCCCATTGGTGATCGGCGCGGCCGGCCGTCGTTCCGGTCGATCCCGGGCCGTCGGCAAAATTCGTGATCCCGTCGTTTCGTGTTGCGTTCGAATCCGGACGTGGGGAAAACGGGCGGCCCGGTCGTCTTTTCTTCAACGATTCGACGCGAGGGTTGTCAGGATGAGGAATCCGCCGTTTCCTGCCGAACCCATGCCATCTTCGAGAAGCCATCCCTCCCCTTCAACGCCGTGGCACATCGTCCCAGCCGCCGACGTTCTCACCGCCTTCGGCTCCTCCGCTGATCAAGGCCTCGATCCCGGGGAGGCCGACCGCCGTCTCGCCGCTGAAGGTCCCAATGAACTTCGCGACTCCGGAGGCCGCGGACTCCGGCACATCATCCGGGAGCAGGTCAGCTCGGTGATAATCCTCGTCCTGATCGTGGCCGGGATTCTCGCCTGGTTCCTGAAGGGGGGCGACGGTCCTCCCATCGACGCGATCGCGATTTTCGCCATCGTGATCCTCTTTGTCGTCCTCGGGGTCGTGCAGGAATACCGGGCCCAGCAGGCCATTGCCGCGCTCAAGCGGATGTCCGCACCGGTTGTGCGGGTCGTGCGCGGCGGGCGCCTTCTCGAGTTAGCCGCTCCCCGGCTCGTGGCCGGTGATCTCGTCCGCCTCGAAACCGGTGGCGTCGTTCCCGCCGACCTGCGCCTCGTCGAGAGCGTGAACCTCCGCGTGCAGGAAGCGGCCCTCACCGGCGAGTCCGAGCCCGTGGAAAAGAACACCGTTCCGCTCGACGATCCCGAGACCGGCGTGGGCGACCGGAAAAATCTCGCGTATTCCGGCACCCACGTCACCTACGGCCGCGGTGCCGGGGTCGTGATCGCGACCGGCATGGCCACCGAACTCGGGAAGATCGCGACCCTGCTTGGCAACGTCAAAAGCGAGCCGACGCCGCTCCAGCGCAAGCTCGACAAGCTCGGCAAGACCCTCGCCATTCTCGCGGTCATCATCGCCGCGCTGGTCGGCGTGACCGGTCTCGTCGAGGGCAAGAGCGTCGCCGCGATCCTCATCCTCGCGGTCAGCATCGCGGTCGCCATCATTCCCGAGGGCCTCCCCGCCGTGTTGACCTTTTCCCTCGCGATCGGCGCCCGGCGCATGCTGAGGCGCCAGGCCCTCATTCGCAAGCTGCCCGCCGTGGAGACCCTGGGTTCCGTCACCGTGATCTGCTCGGACAAAACCGGCACGCTCACGATGAACCGCATGACGGTGACGAAGCTCTGCACCGACGGTGACATCGTCGATTTCGCCGCCGCCGGCGTTACGTCCGGACAAGGCCGCCTCCTCCGCGCCGCCGTCCTCTGCAGCGACGCCATCCTCCACCCCGACGGACAGGGCGGCGTCGGCGATCCCACCGAGATCGCGCTTGTTGCGGCTGCCCGCGAGGCCGGACTCGAGAAGGCCGATCTGGAGCTGGCCCAGCCGCGCTGCCACGAATACGCTTTCGACTCCGATCGCAAGAAGATGACGACCGTCCACACGGCGACGGCGGCGGACGAACCCGGTGCCGCTCCCGCCGAAAATGGGTGTCCCCTCGTCGCCTACACCAAGGGGGCCGCCGACCAGATGCTCGCCGCCTGTTCCCACGCCGAGATCGATGGCGTGCTCGTGCCGATGGATGGCGTCTTCCGCTCCCGCTTCGATGCCGCCAACCGCGCCCTCGGACGGCAGGGCATCCGCGTGCTTGGCATTGCCTGGCGCGGCCATCCCGAGGTGCCCTGTGAAGCCGACGCCGAGGCCGTCGAGCGCGATCTCGTCTTCCTCGGACTCGTCGGCATGATCGATCCGCCCCGGCCGGAGGCCCGCGCGGCCGTCGCGAAATGCCGCACCGCCGGCATCCGGGTCAAGATGATCACCGGCGACCATCCCGAGACCGCCCACACCATCGCCAACGAACTCGGCATCGCCGAACCGGACAGCCGCGTCATCACCGGCGCCCAGTTGGAGAAAATGTCGGTCGAAGAGTTGAAGTCCTTCGTGGGCGAGACCGCCGTCTTCGCCCGGGTCTCGCCCGAGCACAAACTCAAGATCGTGCAGGCCCTCCAGGAAAACGGCGAGGTCGTTGCCATGACCGGTGACGGGGTCAACGACGCGCCCGCCCTGAAGCGCGCTGACATCGGAATCGCGATGGGCATCACCGGAACGGACGTGGCCAAGGAGGCGGCCGACATGGTGCTCGTGGACGACAATTTCGCGACCATCGTCGCCGCGGTCGAGGAGGGACGGGTCGTCTTCGACAACCTCCGCCGTTTCATCATGTTCTCGGTGGCGGGCAACCTCGCCAAGGTCCTCGTCGTCGCCGTGCCCCCGCTGCTCGGAATGATGGCGATGCTCAAGCCCATCCAGATTCTGTTTTCCAACCTCCTCACCGACGGGCTCCTCGGTCTCGGCCTCGGGATGGAAGCGGCGGAGCGGAACACGATGCGCCGGCCGCCCTACTCGCCGCAGGAGAGCGTCTTCAGCCGCGGCGTGGGCTTGCACATCGCCCTCGTCGGTCCCCTCATCGGCCTGATTTTCCTCGCCTTCGGCGGGTGGCAGTGGCACGCGCTCGGTTTGCCCGAGGCCCGTCTCTCGGATGCCGGCCGGGAGGGGCCGTCGTTCCTGCTATGGGGCACGCTCATGTTCACCGCGATGGCCTTCATGCAGATCGCCCGGGTCTTCTCCTCGCGCTCCTTCACGTTGCCTGCCTGGCGTTCCGCCCTGCGCGACAACCCGGTGCTACTCGCCATGGTCGCGGTCACCCTCACCCTCCAGCTTCTGGCCGTCTTCAATCCGGCCGTGAGCCGGTTTCTCCAAGCCACCCCGCTGGACGATGGACAGGTCCTGCTCGCCCTCGGCGCGGCCGCCGTCGTCTTCGTTCTGATGGAACTGGTCAAGGTCGTCCTGCGCCGTTCCGCGGAGTAGCGGTTCGCGGAAATGGGCCGGGGCGCGGGGCATCGGACCGTTGGGAGCGGGCCCGCCATCGAATCCGGCGGGAAGAGTTGACCGGAACGGTGTCCGCATCGATCCGTCGTTGCCGCGCTTCCGTCTCCGGCCTCCGATCCCCCAACCGCCCCGCCATCCCATGATCGAACCCATCCTCAGAGGACTCGCCGGAGTGGCCGCCCTGCTCGGGATCTGTTGTCTCCTCAGCCGCAACCGCCACGCGATCCCATGGCGCCTCGTCGCGGGAGGTCTCTTCCTGCAGTTGATCCTCGCCTTCCTCGTCCTCGCGACTCCGTTCAGCGCCGTGGTGGAGACGGTTTCGGCCGGATTCGTGAAACTGCTCGCCTTCAGCGACAAGGGATCGGCCTTCATGTTCGGCGATCTCATCGATACTTCGAAGTATGGCTTCGCCTTCAAGGTCCTCCCGGTCATCATTTTTGTCTCGGCCCTGACCTCGGCGCTTTATTATCTCGGTGCGCTCCAATGGGTCGTCTTCGGGTTCGCCTGGGTCATGACCCGGATCATGAAACTCTCGGGGGCCGAGAGCCTCGCCGCCGCGGCGAACATCTTTGTCGGGCAGACTGAGGCCCCGCTCGTGGTGAAGCCCTATCTCGCCGGAATGACCCGCTCCGAACTCATGGCCCTGATGACCGGAGGCATGGCGACGATCGCGGGCAGCGTCTTCGCCGTCTATGTCGGTGTCCTCGGAGGCGGCGACGCCGCGGCCGAGGCGATCGTCGCGAAACAACTGCTCACCGCCTCGATGATGAACGCGCCCGCGGCTCTCTACGTCGCGAAGATCCTCGTCCCGGAGCGCGAGACGATCCGCGAGGATCTCTTCGTGCCGAAGGACAAACATGGGCGCAACCTCCTCGATGCCATCGCCGGGGGCACCACCGAAGGACTCAAGCTCGCCCTGAACGTTGCGGCCATCCTCATCGTGTTTGTCGCCCTCATCGCCATGCTCAATGCCATTCTCGGATGGGTCGGCGGCATCGGCGGGGAGACGGGCTGGCTCAACGGGTTCGTCTCGCGCGCGAGCGGCGGGGCCTTCGACAAGCTCTCGATGGAGGCGGTGCTCGGTTTCGCGTTCGCGCCCGTCGCGGCGATGGTCGGAGCGGAGTGGGGCGACGTGCTGCGCTTCGGCCAGCTGCTCGGCACGAGGCTCGTCTCGAACGAGTTCGTCGCCTACCTCGAACTCGGGGAGATGAAGGAAGCCGCCGCGGTCTCGCCGAAGACGGTCTTTCTCGCCACCTTCGCCCTCTGCGGCTTTGCGAACCTGAGCTCGATCGGCATCCAGATCGGCGGCATCGGGACCCTCGCCCCCGAACGCCGCTCCGACCTCGCCGAACTCGGATTCCTCGCCATGATCGGCGGGACTCTCGCCAGCCTCCTCACCGCGAGCATTGCGGGGATGTTCTTTGGGGTGGGCGGGTGACGGGATCGCATCCGTCACACCGTCGCCCGGATCCCCTCCTCGAGGATCCACTGGGCGTTGAGGCCATGTTCCGCATCGCAGAGCGGATGAATCTCCAGCGAGGGATCCTCGATCGCGGCGAGGAAGTGAAGGCTCGCGTTCGCGAGGTGGCCGGGCTGCGGCGGCACGGCCAGCTCGATGCCGTCGGGATGCTCCGCGGTGGCGTGCAGGATCCGGCCACCATGACCGGGCTCGATATGCACCGTGCCGGTGCTGCCGTAGATCGTCGTGCTGTAGCTGGTGAGATGACCGATCTGGGTCCAGCTCGCCTCGGTCGTGGCGAGGGCGTGGGGATACTTCAGGACGAGAATGGCGTTGTCCTCGAGGGAGAGATCCGGCTTCAGGCCGGTGCGCACGCGGAGTCCGGTGACCGACTCCGGCCGCCCTAACAGAACATCGGCGAGAACGGCGCCGTAGCAGCAGTAATCCATGAGGGCCCCGGCCCCGTTCAGTTCCGCGTCGTAGAGCCATTCGCAGAACTGACGCGAACATCCCAGTTCGACGGGCCCCTGGTGGGCGGCGCGGTAACGGACCTGCCAGATCCGGCCGAGTTCGCCGACTTGGGCCATGACGATGCCGTGACGGAGCTGCGGCCACCAGGTGAAGGGCCAGTTGATCATGAGCCGGACCCCGTTCGCCTTCGCCGCCGCGAACATGCGCCCGGCCCCCGCGAGGGTCGCGGCCATCGGCTTCTCGACGAGGCAGTGGAGCCCGCGCTCGCAGGCTTTCACGGTGAGGTCCTCGCTCAGCTTGTTGCTGCCGAAGATGTAGGTGGCGGTGAGACCTTCCTGGGAAAGCAGTTCATCATAGGACTCCGTCGTCGTGCCGGGGAAGCGATCGCGGTATTTTCCGAGCAGTTCCGTGTCGGTGTCGGCGGCTCCGGCGAGCTCCGCCCGCCCGGTCGCGGCCAGTTCCTCGAGGTTGCCCCAGACATGGTCGTGGTGAAGGCCGAGGGTGATGATGCGGTGCATGGGAAAAGATCACGGAGCACGGATGCCGGTTCAAGTAGCAAGTCCGAAACGCTCATCGATGGGTGTTTGATAGTCCCGCAGTTCCCCCGACTCGATCTCGGCGACGCTCACCTCGCGTCCCGCCTTCGCCGACTCGACGATGGCATAGGCGCAGGCGAGGTCGCGGAGTCCCTCGGTTCCGCTGCATTCGGGCTGCACGCCCCGTTCGACGGCGCGGAGCCAGTCGAGCTGGGCGAGGGCGAAGTCGTTGACGAGGCCGAGGGGGAAATGGCGCTCCTGCAGTTCCGCGGGGGCCTCCTTGCGATAGGTCTCGGAGAGCGATTGCGGCCGGTGGCCGTCGAGATGAAGGGTGTCCCCGGTGATCTTGCCCTTCGCGCCGTAAAACACGATGCCCTCGCCCACAACGGTGTTGCCGCCGTGGCCGCCCCAGCTCTCGAACATGGAACCGGCCGCGCCCGAGGCGAGGGCGAAGTGGGCGTGGAAGGTGTCATCGGCGTCGCAGGTGACGGGATCGACGCGCCGGCCGTCGCGGAGAATCCAACGGGTCGGTTCGACGATCTGGGTTCGTGCGCTCACCGACACGACTTCACTGCCGGAAACGTGCCGGATGAGGTCGAAAAAGTGCGGTCCGAGGTCGAGGGCCATGCCGCCGCCCTCGGCGAGAACATGACGCCACGGTGTCTCCGCGACGATGAGATCGGGCGCCCACCAGGTGCCGATGTTGCCCATTACCGCCATCTGCACGGCACCGGCCGGTCCTCCCGGCGAACAGGCCCAATGCTGGTGCCGGACCCAGGGGACGAAGCGGAGGTTCTCGAACACTCCGAAGGTCACGCCCGCCCGGTCCGCGCCTTCGCACATGCGGCGCGCGCCCTCCATCGAGACCGCGAGCGGTTTTTGCGAGAGGAGGTGTTTCCCGTGGGCGAAGGCGGTCTCCGCGACCTGGTGATGGAGACTGTGGACGGTGAAATCGTTGACCGCGTCGACCCGGCCCGAGGCGATCATCTCGCGATAGTCGGTGAAGACCTCCACTTTCGTTCCCGGCTGGAAATCGGAAAGATACTGGTCGCCCACCGCCAGCGGATCGCCGGGGATCGCGGAAACCGCGCGCCGCTGTGGCGGTCCTTCGCCCCGCTTCACATAGCCGAGCGCGTCCTCGGCCTTGCGCGCGCAGAGCGCGGTGATCTCGAACCCGTCCACGCCCGCCTCGCGGAGGATCCGGTATCCCTCGAGGTGGGCGGCGAGAATGCGGCCGCAGCCGACGATGCCGATGCGTATCATGACGCGACCTTAGTGACCTCGCGGACGATGCCAAGCGAAAAGGAACCCGCGAACCGGGACGCGATCCGCGATGTGTTCAGGGAATCGCATCCGCCACCTTCCGGCACCAGCTCGCGAAGATGTCGTTGACCATTTCGTGGGCTTCTTCGGCGTCGACGTGCTCTGTGACCACCTCGGGGGCGGGCAGCCAGCCGGGAGTCGCGGTTTCGCCGAGATGTCCGTGCTCGGTGGTGCGGAGATAGGCGCGCAGGTTCACGGTGAGGATCGAACCGCTCCGGTCGTGGTTGCCCACCGCTTCGGCGCAGACCTCCTGGGGAACGCCACCGGACTCGACCGAGCCGACGACGCGGGTGGTGTCGATGAGGGCGTGGATCATGCTGTGGAGAACCGGCGAATCCCGGCGACTTCAGACGGTGATGGACGATCCGTCGAACTTCGTCAACGAGAAACCCGTGAACGGTTCGTGATGGAGGCGGCGGTGATCGCGGAGGAGCCGGAGGGCGACTTCCTCCCCGAGCCGCATTCCCGCCTCGCCGTCGGTCCGCCAATGCACTCCCGCCGTGTCGCGTCCGAGGGCGATGTTCGAGGCGAGCTTGTTCAATTCCCCGCCGACGGTGAGGGCTCCGCCATACGGCAAGAGCGCGTCGCCGACGGAGTTGGCCTGCACCGGCGCGGGAATCTCGAAGCTCTCCTTGAAGAAGGCCTTCAGCACCGTGACGCACGCACCCGCGATCGTCGCGTGTCCCGCAGGATAGGCCGGGTGCGTCGGACACCCCTCGGGATAGGCGACTGGGAGGAGGCTCGTCGAGTAAACGCCCTGGATGAGCGGAAGCACCGCGGAATTGAGGACGCTGGGGTGGATCGGATAAACCGCGTCTCCTTCGACATGATGGTGGACGAGCCCGCCGTAGGCCTCGGGACGGAGACGCCGGTGGAGGAGCCATTTCTGATACCAGGCGGCCTTGAGCGCCTCGATCGCGACCCGGGCGACGAGATCGAGGATGTGGGCGGCGCCAAAGGTCACGAAGCCGCCTTGGTTGGCGACGGCCTTGTAGGGGTTCCGGTCGTCCACGGCCCCCCCGCCGAAGGAAAGGAGGATGAGGGCCGCGTTGAGGAACGCCTGATAGGAAAAGTCATAGTGGACATACTCGGCCAGGTCCCTGCCGCTGGCGATGTAGTAGGGTCCATCCGGCGTCGCCGAGGTGAGAGGACTTCCCCCGTTCTGGACATGAAGCCAATTCCCCTGGCTGGTCAGGTGATTGTCGTTTTCCGCGCTCGTTCGGTAACGCTGCTGGATCGTGGCGGCTCCCGAAGGCACGTCCTTCCAGAGAAACTGGGAAACAAGCGGACCCGCCTCGTCGCCGCTCCACGGTCCCCGGAAAACGGTCGCGGCGGTGACCTGCCCGGCGGCCTTGGGCCCTCGGAAATCCGGGAGCGCCGACAGGTCGACCGCGGCGGCGGCAATCTGCGGACTCGAGGCATACTCGAGGAAGGGCACGTCCCGCGTCCAGGCACGCCAGTAAATCTCGACCATTTCTCCGGCGGCCCATGCGCTCGCCAGCGCCGGCGCGGCGGGAAGGCCGAGGTGGTGGGAGTCCGCTCCCTCGAGGCTGAAGGCGTAGGCGGCCTGGGGATTGGCGAGCCTTACGCTCCCGCCGAGAGGGATCGCGGCAAAGTCGGCGGCCTTTCCGCTGACGAGCGCCTTGAGATACGCCTGATAGGCCGAAGGCAGGACCTCTCCGATGGCATTGTGCGGCATCGCCTTGGTGAAGCTTCCGATGGAGTTCACGTGAAGGGACTCGTCGGAATTCACCGCGTGCGCCGGCATCGCAATCGCGCGCTGGTCGTCGGCCGCCTCGATCCGCTTCCGATAGGCGGCTTCGCGCCGCGCCTCGGCAGCACTGAGGGGACGCGGAGGCGCCGGTTTCGGCTTCGGCTTCGGCTTCGGTTTTGCAGGGGGCTTGACCGTTCCCCCTCCCAGGGTCAATGGGGGTCTGATCGGACGCGCCTCCGCCGTCTGCGTGGAGGCGAGAAGTCCGCCGGCCGCGAGCAGGCCGGAACCGGCGGCGGAACAGAGGAAGGAACGGCGATCGGAACCGGGTTGGGAGGGCATGGTTTTCAGGGAAGAATGTTGGGTCGGATCGGGAATCGGGAAATCGGTTCGACGATCGATTCCGCCGGCCGATTCATTCGGTTTTGCGGGATTGTGCCGAACCGAAATCAAAGCAACGCTGAAAATCAGAAAAAACGAATCAAGATTCACCGGACTCTTTCTTTTTCCGCCACGATCTGACGAGCGAGGTCTGAAACTCACCAGCCGAGCACCAGGGCGAACACGAGCGGTGCGACGATCGAGGCGTCCGATTCGATGATGAACTTCGGGGTGTCGATGCCGAGCTTCCCCCAGGTGATCTTCTCGTTCGGCACGGCACCGGAGTAGCTGCCGTAGCTCGTCGTCGAATCGCTGATCTGGCAGAAATAGGCCCAGAGCGGGACGTCCTCCGCCCCGAAATCCTGGTGCAGCATCGGCACGACGCAGATGGGGAAGTCCCCCGCGATTCCCCCTCCGATCTGGAAAAAGCCGAGCGGCGAGTCCGCGGCGGTGGACCGGTACCAGGTCGCCAGCTCCATCATGTACTCGATCCCCGACTTCACGACGTGGGGGCTCTTCACGTTCCCCTTCAGGCAGTGCGACGCGAAGATGTTCGCCGAGGTGCTGTCCTCCCATCCGGGAACGAAGATCGGCAGGTTTTTCTCGCAGGCCGCGACGAGCCAGCTGTCGGCCGGATCGATCTGGTATTCGGAGGCCAGCTTGCCCGAGCGCAGGATGCGGTAGAGAAACTCGTGGGGAAAATGGCGGCGTCCCTCGGCCTCGGCTTCCTGCCATTCGCCCAAAATGACGTGCTCGAGGCGGCGGAAGGCCTCCTCCTCGGGGATGCAGGTGTCGGTGACGCGGTTGAGGTGTTCGTCGAGGAGCGCCTGCTCCTGCTCCGGCGTGAGATCGCGCCAGTTCGGGATGCGCCGGTAATGGTCGTGGGCGACGAGATTGTAGAGATCCTCCTCCAGGTTCGCCCCGGTGCAGGAAATGCCGTGGATTTTCCCCCGGCGGATCATCTCGGCGAGCGAGACCCCGAGTTCGGCCGTGCTCATCGCCCCGGCCATGGTGAAGAACATGCGCCCTCCCGAATCCAGCAGGTCCCGCCACCCCTTTGCCGCCTCGATCACCGTCGCGGCATTGAAATGGCGGTAATGGTGCTCGAGGAACTGGCTGACGGGGCCGCGCATGGGTGGACTCAGCTTTCGAAGTAAGTGTATCCCGCCATGCCCTCGCGATAGGCCTCGAGCGCCTTGCGGCGCTGCACCGCGGTGATGCGACCTTCCTGGATCGCGGTTTCGGCGAGTTCGCGGAATTGCTCGACGAGCTTTTTCGGATCGTGCTCCACATAGGCGAGCACGTCGGCGACGGAATCACCCTCGACCTCGCGGCTGAAGCGGACGCGGCCGTGCTCGACGTCGACGCTCACGGCATGGGTGTCGCCGAAAAGGTTGTGGAGGTCGCTCAGCGTCTCCTGGTAGGCGCCGACGAGGAAGATGCCGAGGTAGTAGGACTGGTTGTCCTTCGTCTCATGGATCGGGAGCGCCTCGAGCACCTCGGAACTCGAGACGTATTTCTTGATCATGCCGTCGCAGTCGCAGGTCACGTCGTGGATCACCCCCTGACGCGTGGGGCGCTCCGCGAGCCGGTGCAGCGGCATGACCGGGAAGGCGCAATCGATCGCCCAGGAATCGGCGAGGGACTGGAAGATGCTGAAGTTCCCGTAATACTGGTCGGCGAGAAGACCGGAAAGGTCGCGCAGTTCCTCCGGCACGTAACGGAGCTCGCGGGTGTGAACCGCGATGTCGGTCATGGCGCGCCAGTAACACCGCTCGCAGGCGGCGCGCTCGCGCAGACCGATGTCACCGGTGAGGAAATTCTCGTGCAACTCCTCGCGGTAGCGGATCGCCTTGCCGTAGGACTCGAGCAGGTTGTCGTCGTTGACCCCGCCCGCGACCTCGGCGAGGGCGAGGAGGGCCTCGCTCGCGTCCTCGGAGACGTCGAGGGCTTCGCGGTTCTCGAAGCGGTTCACGTCGAGGATCTCGAGCGCGAGCATCGAGTAGTGCGCGACCATGGCCCGGCCCGACTCGGTCACGAGGGTGGGATGCGGGACGCCACTCTCGTCGAGGACCCACTTCACCGCATCGACGAGGCTGTGGCAGTATTCCTCGATCGAATAGTTGGCGCTTGAAGACCGGGTCGACCGCGATCCGTCGTAGTCGACCGCGAGCCCGCCGCCGAGATTGAGCAGACCCATCGGAGCCCCCTCCTTGACGAGACCGGCGTAGATGCGCGCCGTCTCCTCGATCGAGCGGCGGATGATCGTGAGATCCGGAATCTGCGAGCCTTGATGACAGTGCAGCATCTGCAGCCAGCCGAGGCGGCCGCGCTCGCGGAGGCGCTCGATCGTCTGGACGAGCTGGGCGAGGTTCAGTCCAAAGGGGCTCTTCTCGCCGCCCGACTTCGCCCACTTGCCCGCGCCTTCGGCGGAAAGTTTCACCCGCACCCCGATGACCGGCTCGACCCCGAGGGCGGCGGACCGCTCCTCGATGATGCCGAGCTCGTGCGGCATCTCGAGCACGAGGACGACGCGGAGGCCCATGAGCTGGCCGTAGAGGGCGAGGTCGATGAACTCCTCGTCCTTGTAGCCGTTGCAGACGAGAAGGGCGTCGGGATCCTTCAGGTAGGCGAGCGCGGCGATCAGCTCGGGCTTGCTGCCGACCTCGAAGCCGTAGTGGAAGCGCCGCCCGTAGGCAGCGACTTCCTCGGCGATCTGCTGCTGCTGGTTCACCTTGATCGGGAAGACGCCACGGTAGAGACCGGTGTATTCAAGATCGGCGATCGCCTTGGCAAAGCCGTGATAGAGCTCCTCGATGCGGCGCTCGAGGATGCGCGGGAAGCGAAGGAGCAGGGGCGGGCGGATGCCGCGCTCGTCGAGCTCCTCGAGCAGCTTCGGAATGCTGACGGAGTGCGGAGTTCCCGTGGTGCGGTCGGTCATTTCGACGACGACTTCGCCGCGTCGGGAAATCGAGAAATAGCCCGCCCCCCAGTGCTGGATCCCGTAGGTCTCGGCCGCGTCCTCGACGGTCCACTGGTCCTTCGGAGCCTCCAGCTCGGCCTTTTTCCCGGAGGGCGAGGCTTTGCGCCCACGGGCCGGGGCGGGACGTGCGGTGGCGGAGGGGCGGCGTTGGCTCATCGTCTCGTGGGTCTCGGGAGTGGGGATCGTTGGAGTTTGTTGCGTGGACTTTGGGGAACAGCGGGAACCGTCTCAAACTTCCGGCCATCCCGCAAGTGCCGTTCCTGATAAATCCGGGGTAATTTTGGAATGGCCCCGGGCCCGGGGCCAAGGGTTTCCCTTGCCGGGACCGGATTGGCGGTTACCCTCCTTCGAGCGTCGCGCGAATAGCTCAGCGGTAGAGCATCTCGTTTACACCGAGGCGGTCGGGGGTTCGAATCCCTCTTCGCGCATTGAGTCTCCAATCCCCCGACCGCAGGTCGGGACTGCCCGTTGCCGCGGCGAGGTCCCTGTCACGGAGGACCCGGATCAGTTGATCCCTGTCAATACGAACCCGCTTCTCGGACCAAAGACGAACTCATCGGCCGGGCCCTGTTGTCGAGCCGGAAGGGGGAAGCGCGGAGTGCCCATCGGTTGACCTGGACGGGGGGATTCACCGATCCGATATGGGCATGGTTCGGTGGCGGAGAGGGACGAAGGGGATTCTACTCTCGTTTCTTCTTCCCTTCGGAAGTCATGAGAAAAGCCACGAGGTCGCGTAATTCTCGGTCTGTCAGGGAAAGCGCTAGTCCGGCGGGCATGAGGGAGGTGTCGAGTTCGGCGATGGACTCCAGCTCCTCCAGTTCGAAGGTCAGTGAGTGGCCGTTGACATCCTTGACGCGCTCGCGGGTGTAGGACTGCATACGGATGCCGACGATGGTGCGACCGTCTTTCAGGGTGACGGCACGGGGCAGGAACTCGGGCGCGATCTTCCGGCTCGGCTGCAGGATGCTTTCGATCAACCCGTCGCGCACCTCTCCGGCTTCCACGCTGCCAAGGTCGGGTCCGATGCTTCGTCCGCGTCCCTCGTGCCGGTGGCAGTTCGCGCAGAGCGCGATGGAGGGATGGTGAAAGACTCTCGCTCCCGCAGCCGGGTCCGGTTCGCCGGGGACGTCTTCGAGGCGCTTTTTCCATGCCGCGGTGTCGGTCGCGGGAGGGCGGTCCTGAAAGAGCACTTCGGGAGTGAGCACGGCGGCAAAGAGATCGTCGGATTCGGGGAAACGCGGCCGCAGGGCTTTCAATTTCTCCTTTTCGCCATCGCCCAGGGCGCGATGGCGCAGGGCGCGGAGCGATTCCTCGCGCAGGGCGCGGTGATCGTCCTCCACGAGCCGCAGCATCAGGGGAGATTGATCCGCCACGGAGGCCAGGCCGGCGACGGCAAGGGTGCGCAGGGCGGGATCAGCCGAGGTGTCCGCCGCCACCTCGGCGAGCAGATCCGCTCCCGCCTGCGGATTGTCGGCGAGTGCGAGGATCACTTCTTTGGAGATGTCTTCGTTGCCCTCGGCCAGAAGTTCCCGCAGGAGTCCGGGGGTGAGCTCCGCGGGGAAGCTGACCCGGCTCACGGGTCCCGATTCGCGGGGACGCCAGTCCTGTGCCGGCAGCAGTCTCAGTGCGAAGGCCCGAAGCGACGGGGTGCTGTTTTTGTCGCGGATGCGGTCCAGAAGAAGCTCGCGATTGCGGACGCCCTGCTCGGGAACTCCCGACAGGGTGTTGTGGGCGGCAATGGCGGCCTCGAAGGCTTCGAAGTCGAGATCGCTCCGTGTCAGGAACTGCTTCACGCCGGCCAGGGCTTCACGGGTCTCGCGGTGGGAAAACCAGCGCAGCCCTTCGAAATTCACGACCGGATCGGGATCTTGGAGAAGGGTTCCAATCCAGGGAACGGGATCCACAGCCGACGAAGAGAGGGCAAGCACGGAGAGGACGCGGCGCTCCGGGGAAAGGCGTGAAAACTCTTCGAGTGTCCAGCGGGGTGCGGCCTCATCGGCCAGGCGGACAAGGGCGGCTCGTGCGATGAAGGCATCCTCGTGGGCGGCCAGCTTGAAAAGATCGTCCTCGCTCAGCCCCTGCGTCTTTGCGCGGATGTCCCGGGCGAGCAGGGCCTCTTGGGTCGGTTTCTCCAGATCGAGCGGTCCCAACCAGTCCGCCTTGGTCAGGTCGATCTCCAGTTTCCAAAGCCGACCGAAGCCGTGCACGGGATAACGCCCGTCGACCCAGTCCGTCAGGTACCAGGTGCGTTTGTCAGGGTCTTTCCGGGACGGGTCTTCCGCGAGGCAGGTGGGACGGAAAAAGAAGGAGCCCTGCACCAGAGGGATGCGTGCCTCCGTCCGGTAGCTGGCTCCCCGGGGCACGAGGGGAAAGAAATCGATTCGATGATCACCCCATGACGGGATGAGCACGCCGCGACCCAGCGGCAGGACGGCGCAGGGCGCTTCGCCCGAAGGGTTGATCATGGGGAGGGAAGCGCGCAGTTCGCCGTTCCATCCGACAAAAGGGTGATGCGCCTCTCCGCCATAGTGTCGGCGGTATCCGTAGTCGCCGCCTTCGACGATGTGAAGCAAGCGACAGGGGGGACGCTCGCCGGGGTCGTTGTCCACGGCAAAGATCTCTCCATCCTCGCGAACACAGATGCCGAAGGGGTTCCAGACTCCGCGGGCGATCCAGCGCAGCCTGGAGCCGTCGGCGGAGCAGCGGAAGATGCCGCCCTCGGCGCGTCCCGCGTGGGAGCTGCCATCGGATCCCTTGAGAGACCAGGGTTTGGCAAAATTTTCCCCGAGCCCGAAGATCAGATCACCTCCGGGATGCCAGGCGAGCCCCGACATGCCGTTGTGGGGGTAGCTCTCCCCGGACTCCAGTTGCACCACTGTTTCCTCCTGGTCGGCTCGGCCGTCGCCGTCCGAGTCCCGAAGGCGCAGGATGCGGTCGCGCTCGGCGAGATAGACCCACCCGTCCCGTCCCAGCTCCAGATCCATGGTGTGGACCGTCTGGTTGTAAAAGACGGTGCGTTTGCCGTCGGGTTCGAACACGAGGACCTCGTCGCGGTCCGGTCCCTGATAGTCCTTCGGCGTTTCGTGGGTGTGTGAGGCGACCAGCCAGACCTTTCCCTGCGGGTCCACGTCGAGGCCGATCGGCGTGACCACGGCGGGGTGTTCGGCGATCATCTCGATGCTGACCCCTTCGCGGACCGCCTTGGCCTCGGGGGCCGGAGGAACCGCCGTGGCAGCGGCCATGAGGCCGGGTGCGAACCCTGACAGAAGGATCGCGGAGACGTTTCCGAGGAAAGGCAAGGGGGCGAAGTTCATGATCAAAGGGCTGGAGTGAACAATCCGAGCATTTCTTACGGAGCGGCGTGGAGACCGCTCAGCAGCTCGAGGGCGAGGGCGGTGATCTTTTCGGAGGCCTCGCGCTCGACACGATTGGTGCCGAGCCACGTTTCGTAGCCGCCGAGGTCGAGTTGCTTCGGCGTTGGCAGATAGCCGTGGCTGCCGTTGGCGAGTTCGATGGTGAAGGTGTCCTTGAAGGGGCTCTTTGCTTTGATTTCTAGGCCGGTTTCGGTGAAGACTTCGAAGGGGATGGAGGTGATGCCGAGATCGCCGATGCGGAAGGCCTGGATATACGCTTGGATCGTGTCGGGCTGTGCCTTTTGCGCTTCCATCACGCGTTGGGCGTAGGGTTGCTCCAGTCGATGCACGGGTACGGCATCCTTCGGCTTGGCGAGCACGCCCTCGGCCCACTTGATCTGTTCAGGGGTGGGACGGCGCACGGCGAGTTCCAGATCCTTCGAGGAAGCTTTCAACGGCACCCAATCCTGATAAGCGAGCGACTTGTGAACCCGCAGGACCTCGCGCGCGAGGTCGCCGGCGACGAGGGCGATCTTCTCGTAGGGCTCGTATTTCACTGCGGGCGTCTTGCCGCTGTAGTCGTTGCTGTTGACGTCGCCGCAGGGACCATTGGCGAGGATGCCGACGCACGGGGCGCCCAAGGACCCCTCAACGAGGCGGCAGAATTCACCGAAGTAATCCGCCGACAAGTCCTCGCGCGGCACGCCGCCAACGTAGTGCAGCCAGTAGTTGGCCATGAGCGCGATCTGTCGCCCGTCGGTGGCCTGCACCGAGAGGCAGTAGACCTCGGGATTCGTGGGCCCGGCCGGACCTTCAAAGCGTGGAATGAGCATGCTGCCCGGGTTCATCACGGCGCGATCGTTTCCGCCAAAAGGATTCGGATTCGTGACGCCTTCCTTCAGGATCCAGCGACGGTTGCCGACCCACTGCGGCAGCGTGCCGGTGCCCCAGGCGATGCGGGCCGGTTCAAGACGGTTCAGCGCGCGCTTCACGCCATCCACCACCCGGGAGATGACGAGGCTGCGATAGTCGATGCCCGACTCCTTGTGCGGAATCGCCGACACGCTGGAGTGCGTGTGGGTGCCGGAGAACATCATGTGGGAGGCGGGAATGCCGGTATCGGCCTCCAGCCTTTTCTTCGCCTCGTCCCAGACCTCGCGGGCGAGGGAAATGGTGTCCACCACCACGAAGACGAGCTTCGTCGATCCGTCGTCGAGGACGAGGCATCGTGCATGCAGCTCGTCATGCACGTTCGTCGCGATCGGTCGCGGTGCGAAATTCCCCACGATCTCCGTGCCGAGGGGAGGGGTGATGTTGCTGGTGGCGGCTCCGGCTTTAAAGACGGGCTGGTCCTGGGCCGAAGCCAGGACGGGGAGGAGCGCGAGACAGAGGATCAGCGGTGTTTTCATGATGGGAGAGGTTCGAAGGATCACGGCTTCACGATCGTCATCCCGACCGTGTCGTCGGCACGGGTGAGGATGACACGGGCTTGGTGGGCCGTCGTCTTCCCGTCGGCATCTTTCAATGCCTCGTTCACGGCGACGAGGAAGCGGCCGCCGCCGGCCGGGGCGATCCCGACGGACGCATTGAACTCCCACTTTCCGGTGAAGTTGAAGTCCTCGTCCGCGCGCAGCAGCACCGACGGCTTGCCATAGCAGCCGAACCACCAGGCTCCGTCGGCATGGGCGACTGTCTGGATGCCCATGAGGGTATAGCCGCTGGCGATGACGTGACGTTTCCGGAACCGGAAATCCCCGTCGTATTCGTAGGCGTAGTTCTCCTCCACCCCGGGCGGGAGGCCTCCGACGAGAATGAACTTCCCATCGTGGCAAGCCATGCCCCCGGCACCATGGACGAGTTCCGGCACGGGATGCCTTGCCAGTTCGGCGAGCGTATCGCCGTCATAGACAAAGACCCAGGAATCCGCCTGTCCAGCGGGCTGGTTGAACTTACCGAGGTTGGTGGCCACATAGACGCGGCCGGCGTGAAAGCAGAGGTCTCCATGGTGATTGGCCACGGGCACTTTCCCGAGGACGCGGCCGGCCGCGTCGGTCTTCACGAGAAAATCGGTCCAGCACCAATAGATGGCATCCTTGTCGTTGGTGCAGATCCCCTGGAGGTGGCGGGGATAGGTGCCATCGCAGGCAGCCGGAGAAAATGGTTCCGTGGCGTGGGCGCAGGCCAGTCCGGCAAGAATGGGGAGAAGGAAGAGGAGTTTCATCCAGCGGCAGTTCCGGTGCCGACGTTGAGGCGGCGACGATTGAGGTGCGGATTCATGGCTGCTTCTTTTGCTCGGCGCTGGGGGAAGGCTTGGGTGGCTCCGGCGTCCACCCGGGCTTCGGGGTAATGCCGAGATGCGCGTAGATCATCGGCACCAGCGCGGTCTGCGGCACCGGCTCCTCGAGAAGACGTTCCCGTGGCAGTCGCGGGCCGTTCGCGATGAGCCAGATATTCCGCTCCACGTCGCTGTCGCCGCCGTGGGCGTTTCCACGTCCTCCATGATCGGTGGTGATGAGCACGAGCCAGTCTTCTTCGGCAGATTTCGGCCGCGCCCGCATCGCGCGGACCAGCTCGCCGACATGGGAGTCCACATGGCTGATCGCGTTGAGGTAGATGATGTTTTCGGGTGAGAAACTGCCACGCTCGTCGATGGCACCGTGGCCGAACTCATCAACGGAGCCGAAATAGACGAACATGGCGTCGGGATCGTGCTCACGCAGGGTCTTCAGCGCCGCGTCACGCACCTCGATGTCCTTTTCCGGATTGTCGATGAAATGCCGCTTGGCATCCGGCGCACGGGTGAACTTCACGTCGAGGAACTCGTTGTCTCCCACCCGCGATGCATCGGCGATGGAGTCATGAATCGGCGGCCAGTCGACAAAGGAGGCGCAAAACGACCGGGGCTGCACTTCCTTGATCCGCCGCATGAAGTGCGCGTAGGTCTGAAACCGTCCGCCGAGAAATTGATTGTCCTTCACGCGGTGCCGGTCCACCCACACGCCCGTGAGCAGGCTCGTCCAGCCGGGACCGCTGACCGTCCGCTGATGCGTCGGTGTGCCAAGTTCGCCCCCGGCGTAGCATTTCAGCGTGAGAAGGCCGTTGTCGCCCTCGCAGAGCATTTTCAGTTGTGGAGCGAGGCCGCGTTCCATCGCCGCCGTCACCGCATCCGCACGACAACCGTCGATGCCGATAAAGAGCACCCGCTTCCCGGCAAAGGCACCTTCTTGGCCCGGCCCTTGCGCGAGCAATGAGGGCGCGATCGCGAGCAAGAGCAGCGAGTGGAGGAATGATCGAGTGTTCATGTGGGGAGAAAGATGCCGGCGAGGGATAGGATCGTTTGGCGATTTCATTTCCTGGCCTCGGTCGATTCCGTCGCAGGCCAAAGATCGTTGAAGGCCTTCACGGTCTCGACCACGAGCACCTGGCCGCCTTCGGGGCCGACGCGGCTGCGTTGGATGATGGCACTGTTGCTGCCTCCGGCCACGGCCCGGGGTGTCGGCAGATAACCACCTGAGACGGTGAGCTGAATGAGAAAGGTCTGCACGGCCGGGCTGCGGGCCTTCATCTGCAGGCCGTAGTCGGTGAAGAGTTCGAACTCATTCGTGGCGATGGCCACGGCACCCAGACGGAGGGCGTGGATGGGATCGTCCTTGTATTGATCGACGGCCTTTTGGGCATCGGCCAGTTCCTTGTCCGTCATCTTCCGCCAGGGCAGGTCGATCTTCTTCGTGTGGTGCTGCAACACCGCACCGCTGACCGGCTCCAGTTTGGCACCCTCATACGCCTCCTCCCAGCCGCGAACGACCCGCCGGGCGACTTCCTCCAGCCGCGTCAGGCCGCGCAGACGACGCATGCGCTCGTCGGCGGCTTTGCCATACATCGGGCGCGGCACCTGATCTCCGGCCGCACCGGTCCAGGCGAGAACGTGCAGATCCTTGCCATGACGCTCGCACAACTGACGGCGCACCGGGTCCCAGAAGTCGGCGTGGATCACTTTGAGCCCTTCGACCTCCTGGAAGGGGCAGGGAACGTCCACCGCCGTGGCGATGAGCGTGTCGTTTTGATCCCAGAAGAACAGCACGTCGAGATTGTGATCCTCGTAGCCCTCGATGCCGCGAAACTCCGGCACGTTCGTGGGGCCATACATCCTGGCGGTTCCGTCCGCATAGGTCGCGCGACGATTCCGCGCGATCACCGCCTGTCCCTGGCCCCAGCCTGTTTTGCCGGGTGCCCGGCCGCCCCAGCTCCGCACCGCAGCCTCCACGAGGCGATCCGCGAGGAAGTCGGTGTATTCGATGGGCAACATCACATCCTTGCGAAGCAGTCCGTAGCACCCGCCCTTCATCGTCACCGGAGCGGTGTGGGTGTGGGTTGCATTCAGGATCAGCTTGTCGAGATCGAAACCCGGCAGTTTGTCCTTCGCTTTCTCCCGGACCAGTTCAATGAGTCCTTGGTGGGTGGCCACGAGATCGCAGGAGATCATGATGGCCTGGTCCAGCACCGTGTCGCCCTCCCGCGACTCCAGAGCCAGTGCCGTCGCAAAGATGGGTGCCTCGGCTTTCTCGGCGATGCGCACATGCATCTGCCCGTCCAGCGCCACGGGACGATCGGGAGTGATGTCGATCGTCGCCGCGCCCACATGCAGGTCCGAGGCGGCTGCAATGGAGGAAGTGACGATGAGCAGCGGGAGCAAGAAGAAGCGCATCGGGGGGATACGGGGGTGGTGCGTCTCGAAAAGCCGGGATTCCGGTGTTTTTGTTTTCGGAGTTTGCGAGCCTGTTTCCGGCGTGAGTTTTCCGCCGCGTAGAGACCTTCTAGACTCTTCTCCATGCCCCCGCAAGGCGGGCGGCATACGGGGTCGCGGGGTCACCGTCAATGCGTTACGCCACCGACGGTGATGCGGACTTGATCGGGTTGTGGGGTTCCACTAGGCCGAATTTACTTCTAGTTTTCCCTTCCACCCCGGACTCCATCTTCCCATGAGCCCATTCGCACGCGTGATCCTGATCACCCTGGTTGTCACTGCGATCACCACCTTCCGGAGCTTCGCGGCAGAAGAGAGAGTGCCCTTCCATTTCGGCCACCGGGGCGGAATGAACGAGTTCGAGGAGAACACGCTGTTTGCCTTCAGGAACTGCATCGAGAAGGGGATTCGGGGATTCGAGCTGGATGTCCGCATGACCAAGGACGGCGAGTTGGTGGTCCTGCATGACGACTCCCTCGACCGCACGCATCACGGCAAAGGCCCCGTCGAACACCTGAGCGCGGAAGAGGCCAGGAAAATCAACTCCCGGGTGCGGAACGAACCGCTGCTCTTCCTCGACACCTTGCTGGACTACCTGAAAGACAAGCCGGGCACCTATGTGGAGTTTGAGATGACGACGAGCAACAAGGACCTGTATCCGGACGCCCACATCGAAGAATACGCGGCGAAAATTCATCGCCAAGTCACGGCCCATTTGCCCGAGGGATCGACCTATCTCTTCACGTCCTTCGACCAACGTCCCCTCGTGGCCGTCAAGAAGATCGATCCCAAGGCAGACATCATGCTCATCAAGGGAGGCCCCCTGACTCCCGAACTGATGGAAGCGGCCAAGGCGATCGGGTCCAAGCGGATCGCGGCCATGATGGCAGGAACGACCCGTCTGGCGGTGCAGGAAGCGCAGAAGCACGGATTCATTGTCACAGGCTGGCCCGGGCGCAACCTCAATGATTATTTCCTCGGGCTGGGCCTGGGGGTGGATGCCATTTGCAGCGACGTCCCGGTGCTGGTGCAGGAATATATCGAGAGAAAGAAGTGAGATCACCCAAGCGCAGCCGGTAACCATCCATCCCCATGAATCAACGCCACCGTTCCCAGTTCAATCGCCGCTCCTTTGTCAAAGCGTCGGGAACCGCCCTTTTCGCCGGCTTGTGGAGCCCATCCATCTTCGGGGCCGATACCGGCGCGGCCTTGCCCGCCGGCTGGCAACTGCGAATGGGCAACGCGCAAACGCCCGAGGAGGCCATCGCCGAATTGGAGGCCTTCAAGAAGGCCACCCCGGACCTCGCGAGTTGGGAAAAGCGGAAGGCGGCCATTCGTCAGGGGATTCTCGAAGGGGCCCGGCTGGCGGATCCGCCGGAGAAGCCGCCCCTGGATCCGGTCTACTCCAACAAGCGGACCTACGATGGCTACACCGCCGAAAGCGTCTATATCCGCAGTTGGCCGGGATTTTACGTCACCGGCACCGTTTACCGGCCGATCGACACGAAGCCGCCGTATGCGGGCATCGTGTCGGCGCACGGTCACGGCGGTCGCTTCCTCCCCTCGCGCCAAACCCGCTGTGCCGTGCTCGCCCGCATGGGGGCGGTGGTCTTCCACTACGACATGGTGGGCTACGGCGACACCAAGGCGGCCGGCTGGGACCACGGCAAGGTTCCCGAGATCCTCCGTTTGATCACCTGGAACAGCATGCGCGCCCTCGATTTTGTTTCCTCGATCGAGGGGGGCGATCCCAAACGCATCGGCATGACCGGAAACTCCGGCGGTGCCACCCAGACTTTCATGCTCTCGGCCCTCGACGAGCGAGTTGCGGTTGCGGTGCCCAGTTGCCAGGTTTCCGCCCACTTCTTCGGTGGATGCCCCTGTGAGAGCGGCATGCCCGTGCATTGGGGGCCACGCCACAAAACGAACAACGCGGAGATTGCCGCCATGACGGCGCCACGCCCCCAGCTCATCATTTCCAACGGTGCGGACTACACCCAGAACACTCCCGAGGTGGAGTTCCCCTACATCCAGCATATCTACAGCCTTTACGGAGCCACCGACAAAGTCGTGAACGCCCATTTCCCCCTCGAAGGGCACGACTACGGACCGAGCAAGCGCCTCGCCGCCTATCCCTTCTTCATCCGGCACCTCGGGCTCGACAGCCTGAGTCTTTGGGCCAAGGAGGAGCAGATCAACGAAACCTTCGCCAAAGTCGAAACGGAAGAGGAAATGAGGGTTTTCAACGCCACTTATCCCTGGCCGAAGGACGCGGTCCCGCCCAACACGCCTCTGCCATTCTGATTCGCCTCTGTTTTCAGCGGGAGGCCGCATCGCAGCCTGTGCCCGTTGCGATCCGGAGGAACGGATGCCGGTCGCCTTCCAGCGGCCGCGGCCTCATCGTGCTCAGGTCGGAAGCGCGCGGCGGTTTCGACAATCCGAATCCCTGTTCGCGCACCGCGCGGCTCGCAAAGAAAGCTTTTCACGCGCCTGGCCATCGCTCAAAATGGGAATGATGAAAGCGTTCCTCTGGTTCCCGGTTCTCTTCTGTATCGTTTCCAACGCCCGCTCCGAAGTCGAGGTGATCGCCGGGGCTCCGGCCACCGAAGCCGTCAGCGAGCCCTTCAGCGTCGATTTCGATTCGCGAGGGATTCTCTACGGGGTCGAATTCACCAAGGCGAACCGGATCTTCCGGGTCGTGGACGGCAAGGTCGAGTTTGTCGCCGGCATCCAACACAACGTGGAAACCAACAAACCCGTCGACGGGTCTCCGGTGAACGACGGCCCCGACCCCAGGGCCGCGATTTTCAATGGAATGCACGACATCCAGATCACGAAGGACGACCGCGCCATCATCGGCGATTCCTTCCACCACCGCGTCCGCCTTTACGATCTCAAATCCGGCGCCGTCAGCACGATCGCGGGCACGGGGGAGAAGGGTTTCGGCGGAGACGGAGGTCCGGCCACGGCGGGGAAGTTCAACATCACGATGACCGCCTCGCTTTCCCACGACGAGGGCAGCATCCTCATCGCCGACATCGGCAATCACCGCACCCGCATGTTCGACCTCGCCACCGGCCGACTCTCGACGGTGGCGGGGAGCGGAGCGAAAGGCCTGCCCGTCGACGGATCTCCGGCGCTGGAGGCGGCGATGGGCGACACCCGTGCCGTCACGCAGGCGGAGGACGGCACGCTCTACGTCCTGCTCCGCGGCGGGAACGCGCTCGTCGAGGTGCGCGACGGCAAGGTCCGGACCGTGGTCAACCGCTCCGGCAAGAAGGGGTATGAAGGCGACGGCGGGCCCGCCCTCGCGGCGACGATGAACGGCCCGAAGTATGTCGCGATGGATCCGCAGGGCCGGGTCCTCATCGCCGACGCGGAGAACCACTGCATCCGCCGTTATGATCCGAAGTCGGGGCTCATCGAACGGATCGCGGGATTGCCGCTGAAGGCCTCCGACGGGGTCGGGAAAACGCTTCTCGAAACCGGATTGCGACGGCCCCACGGAGTCCGCGTCGGTCCCGACGGTCGCCTCTACGTCTGCGACACCTACAACCACCGCGTCCTCGCCGCATCCTATCCGAACTGAGCGAACTGATGCGGACATGACTTTCTGGATCCTCGTCGCCGCGATCGTCATCGTGCACCTGCACCTCGAATACCGCGTCTGGATCCGGCGCGAGGAGGACATCTTCGCGAAGTACCGGACCGGCTCGTTCCCGCCTCTCGCGGCAGCAAGAGGAGCCTACCTCGCGAAGGCCGCGTTTCTCGTCATCCTCGTGGTGATGCAGGCCTCGGGCGTGGCCTTCCGCGAGGCGCTCGTGTTTTCCTTCGCCGCTTACGCCATCCTCCTCGCGGTCCTGCTCCCGCGCACCGCCTACAACCTCGCGAATCTCGTCCTCGCCGCGGTCTGTCTCGCGGGCTGGTGGATCGGTCGGAAATCCTGACAATCCCAAAAAAAAATTCACCCCGGAGCCGACTTGCGACTCCGGGGTGAAAAGGGTTTCCCGCCTGTGCCGTCTCCCGATCGAGAGGCTCACGTTCCCGTAACTCTACAGGGAGGGAGCCGCCTGTCGACTTTTGCCTTCCAGCGAAGGCCTGACAGCCGACGACCGGCTAAGCCCCCATTAACGTATCAACGGTCCGGGCCTGTTTAAAGATGGGTAAAGGACGAACACTGCAGGAAAATTCGAAAAATGGATGGATTGGGTTGGGATTGGAACCGTTATCAAGAGACGCTCACCGGTAGTCTACGTTGAAGGCGAGCTTGAGGGAATCCAAAAGTTTTTTGTGGGCCGCCTCGACCTCCGGAGCCTCGAGGGTGCGCGCGGGATCCCGATAGAGGAGCGAGTAAGCCAGCGACTTTTTGTCAGGCGCAAGTTTCGCGCCAGTCGAATCGGTGAAGACGTCGAAAAGTTCCGCGGAAATGAGCAGAGGCTCCTCGTAGCGCTCAAAGAAGGCCGCCACTTCCCCGGCGGGCAGGTCGCCGGGCACGAGCATGGCGACGTCGCGCGAACTGCCGGGAAGCTTCGGCAGGTCCGCGTGAGTGATCTCCGCCGCCACCGTCGCCATGAGCTTCTTCAGGTTCAATTCGGCGACGAGAACCGGCGCCCCCAGATCGAGCTCGCGCGCCCGCGCCGGAGGCACGATGCCCGCCATCCCGATCTTCACGGCCTTCTTGCCCGAACCGATCTCGACGGAGCAGGCGCAGAGGAGCTTGCCGTCTGAAACCGGCACGAAATTCAAACCCGCCGGGCAGATCGCCTCGAGTGCGCCGCGCAGGTCGTGGAGGTCGAGATCCTTCGGCTTGTTGTCGGTCCAGCTCCGCACCGCGCGGGCTCCGGTCATGAGGAGGGCAAGGTGCTCGTGCTCGATCTCCTCACCCTTGGGCGAGGCGACGAAGACGCGTCCGGCCTCGAAGAGGCGCAGGTCGGAATTGCCGAAGCGGACGTTCCGCGAGGCCGAGGCCAGCAGCCCGGGAACGATTCCGGGACGGAGGTGGTCCTGTTCGTCGTTGAGGGGATTCTTCAGGCGGACCGGGCTCATGCCGCGACGGCTCGTCGCGAGATCGTCGGCGAGTTGGGCGCCGGAGATGAGCTTGAGGTTGCGCGCCTCGTGGAATCCGAGGCTGGCGAGGCGGTCCTGCAGGGAACGCAGGAAATCGTAGGCCTCGTCCGCCTTCGAGGCGGAGGAGAAGGTGGCCATCGTCGTCGCGGGAATCCCATCGAGTCCGTGGACGCGCGCCACCTCCTCGACGAGGTCGATGGGACGCACGAGATCGAGGCGGTAGCTCGGAATCATCCAGGCACCGCCGTCCTTCTCGAGGCCCAACGAAGCCAGAATCCCGTCGATCGTCGCATCGGGAATCTCCGCCCCGATGACGCGACGGCAGTAATCGTTGTCGAGCGCGACCGGCTTCGGTCCTTCACCCGGTGATCCCGCGACGAGGAGTTCCGCATCGGCCTTCCCGCCCGCGAGATCGAGGATCAGCTTCGTCGCGAACTCCGAGACGCCCGCGACCTGCAGCGGATCGACGCCGCGCTCGAAGCGGTAGCTCGAATCGGAATGCAGGCCGAGACGGCGTCCGGTGCGTCGCACCGCCTGGGGATTGAAGTAAGCCGCTTCCAATAGCACGTCGGTCGTGGTCCCGGTGACGCCGCTGTCTTCGCCGCCCATGACCCCGCCGATGGCGACGGCCTTCTTCGCATCGGCGATGACGAGATCCTCCGCCCCGAGCGCGTATTCCTTGCCATCGAGCGCGAGGAAGGTCTCGCCCGCCACCGCCTGGCGCACGACGATGCCACCCTCGAGTTTGGCGAGGTCGAAGACGTGGAGCGGCTGGCCCGTCTCCATGAGCACGTAGTTCGTGATGTCGACGAGGTTGTTGATGGGGCGGAGGCCGATCGAGGTGAGCTTCTCCTTCAGCCAGGCCGGCGATTCCGTCACCTTCACGCCGCGGATGATGCGGGCCGTGTAATAGGGGCAGGCATCGGATTCGAGCCGGACCTCGTCCGTCTTCGCGGCGCGGGACGGCACGGTCGCTTCGCCGAAATGGGCGCGTCCCTTGAGCGGCTTCTTCGCCAGCGCCGCCAGTTCGCGGGCCACCCCGAGATGGCTGAGGCAATCGGGCCGGTTCGGCGTGATTTCGAGCTCGAAGACCGCGGGATACACCTCCGCCATGGGCGTGCCGGGCTTCAGATCAGGGGAAAGAATCAACAAACCATCGGCGTCGGCGGCGAGGCCGAGTTCCTTCGCCGAGCACATCATGCCGAGCGAGTCGACCCCGCGCAGCTTGCCTTCCTTGATCTCGAAGGTCTTGCCGCCGTCCGCCTCGAGGATGCAGCCCGGCAGGGCCAGCGGAACCTTGTCGCCGACCCGGTAGTTCTTCGCCCCGCAGACGATCTGGCGCGGCTTGCCCGATCCGTCATCGACCTGACAAACCGACAATTTCTCCGCGTCGGGATGTTTCTCCGAAGAGAGGATCTGCGCGACGACGAGGTGGTTTGGCAACGATTCGATCCCCTCGACCTCGATCCCCGCGAAGGTGAGCAACTCATCGAGCTGCGCGATCGAGTATTCCGAGAAGTCGATGTGGTCGCCGAGCCATTGGAGGGAAACGTTCATGGTGGGGCGGGCCGAAGGCCCGGAAAAAGGTGGGTGGATCGGGCGGAGCCCGGTAAAAGGTGGGAAGGTAAAAGGTAAAAAGTCCGGAACGCTGGATTTGTGGGCGGAAGATTTGCGTTTATTCGCGGGTATTTGCGGTCATTTGCGTTGAATGCCTTTCACCGAAACTGCTGTAAAAACCGCACGTCGTTCTCGATCAACAGCCGCAGATCCGGAATGCCGTACATGATCATCGCGAGACGGTCGAGGCCCATGCCGAAGGCGAAGCCGGTGACCTTCTCCGGATCGTAGGCCGCGTCGCCGCGCTGGCGGCCGACTTCGGCGAAGACGGCCGGATCGACCATGCCGCAGCCGGCGATCTCGATCCACTTCGAGGGACGGCCGGCCGCATGCAGCTTGATGTCGACCTCGAAGCTCGGCTCGGTGAAGGGGAAGAAGTGCGGACGGAAACGGAATTCGGTCTTCGACCCGAAGATCTCGCGGAAGAAGTATTCGAGCGTGCCCTTGAGGTCGGCGAGGGTGACGCGCCGGTCCACGTAGAGCCCCTCGAGCTGGTGGAAGGCGCTCAGGTGGGTCGCGTCGATCTCGTCGCGGCGGAAGGCGCTGCCCGGGGCGATGATGCGCACCGGCGGCACTTCCTTCTCCATCGTGCGGATCTGCACCGAGGAGGTGTGCGTGCGGAGGAGTTTTCCGTTCTCGAAATAGAAGGTGTCGCTCTCGTTGCGCGCCGGGTGGTCGGCGGGCGTGTTGAGCGCGTCGAAGCAATGCCATTCCGTCTCGATCTCGGGACCCTCGGCGAGGGCGAAGCCCATGCGGCGCAGCACCTTCACGGCCTCGTCGAGGACGAGGGTCAGCGGATGGAGCCCGCCCTTCGGCAGGGGACGGGCCGGCAGGGTGGGGTCGATCGAGGCGAAGGCGGCCGCGTCCTTTTTCGCGATGAGGTCGGCGCCGGTCGCCTCGAGCGCCGAAGTGATGGCCTCGCGCACCTCGTTCAGTTTCTGGCCGACGTCCTTCTTCTGGTCGGCCGGCACGTCGCGCATCCCGGCGGCGGCGGCGGTGAGGCTGCCCTTCTTTCCGAGAAAGGCGATGCGCACCTCCTCGAGCGACGCCTCGTCGGTGATTCCGGCGATGGCGGCGAGGGCTTCGTTCTGGATGGAGTCGAGCTGGGCGAGCATGGGAAAAAAGGTTTCAATCGTTGGAAGGATCGTCGCGGGGGATTTGAAGATGCCGCAGAATGGCCGCACGGTCCTGACGGAGATCGCAGACGGCGTGGACGACCAGCCCCCTGTTTTCAGGGGTGTAGAAAAGGCCAAAACGGGGATTCTTCAACACCAACCTGCGGAAGGGTGGCGCCCAGAGAGGAGCCATCTCCGGCGTGGTCCTGAGCAGCCGCAGGGCCGAATCGATCATCTCGAGGAGCCGGACGCCCGATCCTTCGTTGGTCTCCTCGAGACGGCTGAAGACGAGGAGCAGATCGGATTCGGCGCGGGCGGTCCAGATGGGATCAGGTGTCACGACTGCGGAGAATTCGAGCTTTCACCTCGCTCCAAGGAGCGGTTTCCTCCGGTTTCGCCCGATATTCAGCCAGCCGTTCGTCGAGCAGGGCCACCACCTCCGGATCAGGGGATCCGGGTAGGAACTCCGTCGCCTCCTCGAACAATTCAGCAGCCAACGCCAGCTTCATTTCCGGGGATAACTTCTGCACTTCTGGAAGTTGCTCGACGATCATCCCGTTACGCTACCGGATACGGCATCGTGCGTCAACGCGCATTCCCGGGCCATCAGGGAGACACGACAGGACACAAAGACGCCGCCGGGTCCGGGGCGAATCGGGTTTACTCTCCCGGCCGATCCTGTTAAGTCCTTGGTCCCGTCATGTCCTCCTCCACCCTCGAATCGTCCGGCCCGTGGTATCGCGGGATCACGCGGTATGAATGGCTCGTCCTCATCATTGCCTCGGCCGGGTGGATTTTCGACGTCTACGAGGGCCAGATCTTCAATTTGACCCGGAACCAACTGCTGCAGGAGATCCTCGGGGTCGAGGCGGGGCATCCCGACCTGAAAACCTACGGCGACCGGCTTCTCGGCATTTTCCTGCTCGGGGGAATGTTCGGTGGCGTGCTTTTCGGCTCGCTCGCCGACAAGTACGGGCGCCGCCCCATCATGATCCTGACGATCCTGATGTATTCGGTCTTCTCGGGCCTCACCTACTTTGCCACGAACCTCGAACAGGTCATGGTGCTGCGTTTCCTCGTCGCCATGGGCATCGGCGGGGAGTGGGCGGTGGCCGCCGCCCTCGTCGCCGAAGTCTTTCCGACCAAGGCGCGCGCCCACGCCTCGGGCATCTTCCACGCCACCTCCGTCATCGGCACCTGGCTCGCGACGACGGCGGCGATTCTTGTGGGCACGGAGTGGCGCTACGCGTATCTCATCGGGGTGATCCCGGCCCTCCTCATCGTGTGGGTGCGACTCACCGTGAAGGAGCCGGAGAAGTGGCAACAGGCCAGGACGGAACCCGCGAAAACCCGCGGAAGCCTGAAGGAACTCTTCACTTCAATGCCATGGGCGAAGCACGCCATTCTCGCGATGTGTCTCGCCGCGGTCGGACTCGGAACCTTCTGGGCTCTCGTCGTGGCAGGACAGGATCTCGCGCGCGAGCGCATGATCGCCGACGGCATCGATCCGAAGACCGCGGAGGAAAAGGCGAAGTTCGCCTATGGCATCGTGCAGACCCTCGGAGGTGGGGTCGGCCTGGTGCTCTTCGGCCCGATCAGTGCCCTGATCGGCCGGCGGCGCGCCTTCATCCTCTATCATGTCGCCGCCGCGATCATCGTGCCCGTGACCTGCTACCTGCCGCAGAGCTACCCGATGCTGCTCGTTTTTCTGCCTGTCTTCGGCTTTTTCACCCTGGGGATGCACGCGGGATACGCGGTCTATTTTCCTGAACTCTTCCCCAACCATCTCCGGGCGACGGGCTCGAGCGTGGGATTCAACGGTGGGCGCATGCTCGCCTTCGCCGTGCTCTGGTATGTGGCGCCCTCGCTGAAGAAGGCGATGGACCTGACCGACGCCCTTTCGTGCCTCGCCGGCTTCTTCCTGATTGGTGCCGTTCTCATGGCCTTCCTCCCCGAGACGCGGAACCGCGACCTGCCTTCCTGACAAGCTGACTTTTTCCTCACAAAACCGCCAAACCGTGCTAGATTCCGTTGTCTCATGGATCCGGCCGCGCTTGAATCGCTCATTGTCAGGGAGATCCGAAAATCGAAGGAAATTTCGCGGCGCGACCTCGCCGAGAAACTCTCCATCGCCAAATCAACCGCGGGACGCCGCATCGACAGCATGATCGAGCGGGGGCTCGTCCGCGAGAGCGGGATCGAGGACCGGAAGGGAGTGGGGCGGCCGCGGCGCTTCCTTGCCCTCTGCGGCGGATACGGGGCCTACGCGGGGTTCGACTTCGATGCGCGACACCTCTACGGCGTGCTCATCGACTTCGCCCAGGCGACCCTGGAGCGCCGCAAGATCCGGTTTTCCGCGCATCCCGACCGCAACGAGGTTCTCGCGCGCATCGCGGAAACCCTCGCGGAGTTCCGCTCCCTCCCGGCCTGTCCCCGTCTCATCGGCACCGGCATCGGGGTCCCGGGCCACGTCCACCGCGAGGAACGGGTCGGTCTCTATTATCCTTACGTGGAGGGCTGGAGAAATGTCGATCTTGCCTCGGAACTCGGCATCGATCCCGCCTTCCTCCACATCGAGAACAACACCCGGACCGTGGCGCTCAGCGAGTATTGGCTGGGGCCCTGGACCGGAACCGATCACCTTCTCTGCCTCAGTGTCAGGACGGGCATTTCCGCCGCGGTCGTCGCGAACGGGGCTCTCGTCACGGGCCGGCACGAGATGGCCGGTGAAATCCGGGGTTGGCCCGTCGGCGGGGATCTTTGGCTCGAAAAGGCCGCTTCGGTCCGTTCGGTCATCGACGGGGAACCTCCCGGCAGTGACAAGTGGCGGGATTTCGTGACGCAGTGCCGGAATGGCGACGGCGAGGCGCTGGCCACGCTCGCAAAGGCCGCGGGACACCATGGCGAGGCCGTCGCGAGAATGATCCAACTCCTCGACCCGTCGGCGGTCTTCCTTTCCGGACCGTTCACCGATCTCGATTCCCTCTACCTCGACCGGGTGCGCTCGGCTGTGGCGGGCGCGCTCGACGGGAATTTTTTCAGCCCTCCGCCGATCCGGCCGACGAGTCTCGGTGAATTCAGCGGCGCCCACGGGGCGGCGGCAATGGCCGCGGCGGAGACCCTCCTGACGGATTGATCCGGATTCGCCGCCGGAATCCGAACCGGTCTTCGCGCGCGCCGCCTCGTTCCGATCAGACTTGCCATTCTCGCCGCCGCCGGCGCATAATCGGGTCATGAAGCGTCCAATCGCCGGAATCACCCTCGCGTTCAACGTTCTTTTCACCGGCGTCCTGACAAACGCTCAAGAGAACTTCGACCCGTCGGAGACTTCGGCTCCGGCTCCGGCTCCGGCTGGAGCCGGGAATGCGGTGGTGGACACCGCCGGGAAGCCGCCGTCGGTCCGGCTGGTTCCGCTTGGGACGGAATCAGCCGACGTGGCGAAGCCGGAAGACCTGCAGCGCTGGTCCGACTGGGTTCTCCGCGGTTTGCCCGGCCCTCGCACGCCCCGCGCCCACGACGATGCCAAAGTGAGGATTCCGCTCTGGAGTTCGCGCCTGAAGCTCGATGCCGCCGCGACCGGCGCGACCTTCTCGCTCCGGTTCGAGTCCTTTGAAAACGGCTGGCTCTTGCTGCCGGGAAGTCCCGGGCGTTGGCCGGAGCAGGTGCGTAACGGGAGCGGCCCCGTTCCCGTGGTGGAACGCGAGGGCCGCCCCGCGATCCGCGTTGAAGCGCGGTCGGACACCGTCACCGGCAGCTTCGTCTGGCCCGAACTTCCGCAGCAGATCGAGCTCCCTCCTTCGGTCGGGTTGCTCGAACTGACGATCAACGGTCAGGCCCAGGCGGGCCCCTCGTGGGACGCCGACGGCACCCTCTGGCTCCAGCGGCAGGCGACGAACGAACCGGTCGACGAGGATTCCCTCCAGATCAAAATCCACTCGCTCCTCGAGGATGGCATTCCCCTTTGGTTCGAGACGCGGCTTGAGCTCGTCGTCGCGGGGAAGAGCCGTGAGGAAACCCTCGGCACGGTCCTCCCGACCGGTTGGCAGCTTGCCGCGATCGAGTCACCCCTGCCTGCCGCGATCGATGAGTCCGGGCTTCTCAAGAGCCAGATCCGTGCTGGTCGCTGGACCATGACCCTGCGCGCGTTCCGCACCGATTCGCCCGATTCGATCGGCTTTGCCGGGGGAGGCAGTCCCGCCGTCGCGGACCAGGCCGTTGCCTTCCGAGGCCAATCCGATTTCCGTCAGGCGGAGATCACCGGGCTGCCCCAGATCGACGTGGCCCAGACCGAGATGCCGGAGGAATGGCGTTCCCTCCCGGTCTACCGGTGGGAAACCAACGCTCCCTTTTCGCTCGTCGAGCGCGTCCGCGGACCCGGCGAACGCGGAGCCGCCTCGATCTCGATCCAACGTTCCCTCTGGCTCGACGACGACGGGAAGGCCCTCACCTTCCAGGACCGGCTCTCCGGACCACTCCGCGAGATCCGCCGCTTCGACGCGGCCGAAGGGCATTCGTTAGGGTCGGTCGCGGTGAACGGCGAGCCGCAGCTCATCACCCACAATCCCGACGGCGGAGCGCCCGGTTTCGAGGTGCGCTCCCCCTCGCTCGACGCCGTCGCGACCGGGCGGGTCGAAGCGCTCGGGACGACACTCCCAGCGACGGGATGGGAGGCTGATGTCGACCATCTCGGCGGGACACTCCATCTTCCTCCCGGCTACCGGCTCTTCGCCATGCCCGGAGCCGACTACACCGACGGCGACTGGCTCACCTCCTGGTCGCTTCTCGATCTGTTCCTGCTGCTTCTCTTCACCCTCGCCGTCTTCCGGCTGCGCGGATTCCTTGCCGGCCTGCTCGCCTTCGCCGCCTTCGGCCTCGCCTACCACGAGCCGGGCTCGCCACGATTCTCCTGGCTCCTTCTCCTCATTCCCGTCGCCCTCGTCTCGGTCCTGCCGGCGGGGCGCTGGCGCCATCTGGCGAACGGGGGCAAGTGGGCCGCCGCGGCAATCCTCCTCGTTTTTCTCGCACCGTTCGCCGCGATGCAGATCCAGGCGGTGATTTTTCCGCAACTCGAGCAGGTCGGCGATAGCGGCCCCATCGTCCGGGGGGTGAACTTCGCCGAGAGCGTGATCGCATCGGCGCCGATGGCCCGGGATGAGTCGGTCGTGGAAGAAAAAGCCGCGCAGCAGAAAAGACTCTACAAGGATTCGGACAACCTCAAGGCCGATCCGAAAGCCGTCATCCAGACCGGACCCGGCGTGCCGAACTGGAGCTGGCGCACCATCACGTTCGGGTGGGACGGGCCCGTCTCGAGCGCACAGACGGTGCGTCCCATCCTCATCCCCCCGCATCTCTCGCGTCCCCTCGGCGTCGTCCGAATCCTTTGTCTCGTCCTCCTCGCCGCGATGCTCCTGACGCAGCGTCGCAAGGCCGCCCCCCCCGCCGAACCCGCTCCCGAGAAGGAGGAATCCCCGGCCCCGTCGGCGAGCCCGGCCGCGGCGGTGGTGGCTTTGTCAGGATTTATCCTCTTCGCCGTTGTCCCGCCCGCGCGGGCCCAGTTCCCGAACCAGGACCTGCTCGAGGAGTTGAAGAAGCGCCTCACCGAAACGCCCGTGACCTTTCCCGGCGCCGCCGACCTCGCCTCGGCCGACCTGAAGATCGAGGGCGAGGCCTTCACCCTGACATTGCCCTATCACGCGGCCGACCGGTGTGCCGCGCCCGTGCCGGTGCCCTTTTCCGCCCTCGTTCCCGGGAGCACGGAGTTCAAGGGCGGCGGTCCCGCGGCCGTGTTGCGCCGCGACGGCCATCTCTGGGTGCTGCTTCCCTCGGCCGGGATTCACGAAGTGACGGTGAAGGGCCGGCTCCGCGATCTCACGGAGTGGGAGTGGGATTTCCCCCTCAAGCCACGCCGCGTCTCCGTCTCGGCCGAAGGCTGGACCGTGAGCGGGTTGAAGCCCGACGGCAGCGCCGAGGACCAGATCCTCTTCGCCCGCGTCCGGCGCGAAGCTGCCGCCGCCGCCACCTACGACCGTCCCGACACGAAGCACGCCCTCCTTGTCGAGCGGCGGATCGAACTGGGTCTCGCCTGGCGCGTCACCACGACGGTGAGGCGCCTTTCTCCAGGAGGCCGCGCCGCGGCCGTGCGCGTGCCGCTGCTGCCGGGTGAGCGGGTCGTCAGCCAGGGGCGTCCGGTCGAAGGCGGAGCCATCGAGGTGCGGCTCGCGCCGAACGAGGTCGAGGCGGTCTGGGAGGGTGAACTCTCTGCGGTCAACGACCTGACCCTCTCCACCCGCGAGGGCGACACCTGGACCGAAAAGTGGCGTCTCATTGCCTCGCCGGTTTGGAACGTCACCTTCGCCGGTGTCGCGCCGCTCTTCGAGGATCTCGAGGGACAACTCGTACCGCTCTGGCAACCCTGGCCTGGCGAGAGCGCAACGCTCACGGTCTCGCGTCCGAAGGCGGTCGAAGGGGCCGCTGTCACGATCGACTCGGCCCTCCACACCGTGAATCCCGGGCGCCGCCAGATGGCTTCGGTCCTCAATCTTTCCCTCCGCACGAGCCTCGGAGAGGACTTCCATATCCGCATTCCCGCCGCCGCCGAAGTCACCTCGCTAACCCACGACGGAAGCACCATCCCCGTGCGGAAGGACGGCAACGCCGTCGTCGTGCCGCTGAAACCCGGGGCGCAGAACCTCGTCCTGGAATGGCGGCTCGCGAGCAACGAGGGAACGTGGACTCTCGCCGATGCCGTCGGGTTGCCGGTCGAGGCGGCCAACGTCACCACCGAGATTCATCCGCCGCGCGACCGCTGGCTCCTGTGGTCGAAGGGGCCGCAACAAGGCCCGGCCTTCCGATTCTGGGGCGTGCTCGTTTTCGCCGTCCTCGCCGCTCTCGTCCTTTCGCGGGTGCCGGATTCACCGCTGCGGCTTCACGAGTGGACGCTGCTTTCCCTGGGACTCACGCAGGTGCCGGTGGTTCTGGCCTTGCTGGTCGTCGCGTGGATCTTCTTCCTCGGATGGCGCGGGGCGGACGGTTTCCAGAAGCTGCCGGTCTGGGCCTACAACCTCTGCCAGTCCGGACTGATCTTCCTGACCCTTCTCTCCATCGGGATCTTCATCGGCATCGCCTCTTCGGGTTTGCTCGGGGATCCCGAGATGTACATCGTGGGCAACGGCTCGAGCGAATCGCGCCTCGTCTGGTATGCGGCGAGAACGTCGACCGAACTTCCCCAACCCGGCTACGCCTCGATCTCGGTCTGGTGGTACCGGCTCGCCATGCTCCTCTGGGCGTTGTGGCTTGCCGCCGCGCTCGTCCGCTGGCTGCGGCTGGGATGGAGGAACTCGTCGAATGGAGGCCATTTCAAGAAGAGTCCCCCGGTTCCGAAAGCTGCCCAGCCGCCCAAACTTCCCACGGAGGCGCAGAAACCCGAGTCGAACGGAACCGCGGAGGCTCCGTCCGCGACCTGAGGACTCATTCGCCCGGGTCGAACCCGATCCTCCGCCGCGGCGGGGGATCGGCGTCGCGGGCGACGAGCTTTTTGATTGCCTCGAAGACGACGGCGAACTGTTCGTCGTACTTTTTCTCCAGCGCCTCGATGCGGTGGGCGAGATCGCGGTTCGAGTCCATGAGTCGGCGCAATTGCACGAAGGTCCGCATGATCGCGATGTTCACCTCGATCGCCCGCGGACTGCGAAGGACGCTGGAGAGCATCGCCATGCCCTGTTCGGTGAAGGCCATGGGGATCGCTCCACCGAAATGGCTTCTGTTGGGGATCACAGATTGTGATACCAAGGCATCCAGTTCCGTATCAACGAGTTCAAACATGAAATCCTCCGGAAACCGCTCCGGATTCCGTCTCACCGCTTGTTTCAAGGCCCGGGTTTCGACCCCGTAAAGCACGGCGAGGTCGCGGTCGAGAATGACCTTTTCGCCCCGGATCCATTGAATCATCCGGGAAATCGAATCCGGCGGGAGGAGTCGGTCCATGATTGAAGAATATTCAGGTGAACACTATTTATCAAGGGCGCATTCCACAAAAACTCCACCACCGGGGCCGCGGTCCACGAGGCTCCTGGCTCCCCGGCAGCGGATTGGGGCCTAGCGCCGGCTTCGGGGCTCATGAACCGGCTCCGCTCCTTTTCGGGTTCCGGGCGCCGTCGGGTTCTCCGCAATGTGGCGACGAGCGTGTGGCCATTACAAAATTCCCCCATCCTTCGCCTTGCCAAAGGTTCCCCCGTTGCCTATCAATCGGTCGTCTCATGGAACTCTGGTGGCAGGGCCTCAACCTCGAATTGCAGATCTTCTACGGGATCGGCGTGATTGCCCTGATCGCCCTCGTCATCCAGTTCCTGCTCCTGGGTATCGGTGGTGTGGATGAGGTCGGGGACTTCGGAGACGCCGGTGGTCTTTCCGACCACGGCTCCGGTCTCGGGATTTTCTCCTTCCGCGGGATCACCGCCTTCTTCCTTGGATTCGGCTGGACCGGAGCCATTGCGTTGAAGTCGGGCCTTTCCGTGGCCGTGGCGATCGTGCTGGGGTTCCTCGTCGGAACGGTCCTCATGATCGCGATCTTCCTCCTGATGCGCTCGATGATGCGCCTTCAGAGCAGCGGCACCCTCGATTACCGGAACGCCGTCGGCGAGGTCGCGACCGTCTACGTGACCGTGCCGGGCTCCGGAAAAGGCGGCGGCCAGGTCGAGGTCATGATCCAAGGCCGCCTTTCCGTGGCCGAGGCCCTCCACCGCGGGGAGTCACCCATCGTCCCCGGCACCAAGGTCCGCGTCGTCGAGATGCTGGGCCGATCCACCCTCGTCGTGGAACCGCTTCTTTCCTAACATTCATTCCATCGACCCAGCCATGCTCGAATATCTCATCCTCTTCGCGGCGATCGTCGCCGTCCTCTTCCTCGTCCTCATCGCCCTCGCGACGCGATACAAGAAATGTCCGTCCGACCGCATCCTTGTCGTCTACGGAAAGGTCGGCTCGGGCAAGTCGGCTCAGTGCTACCACGGCGGCGCGGCCTTCATCTGGCCGATCATCCAGGATTACCAGTTCCTGAACCTCACGCCCCTGCCGATCGACATCAAGCTCGAGGGGGCGCTTTCCAAGCAGAATATCCGCGTCAACACGCCCTCGACCTTCACCGTCGGAATCTCCACCGAGCCGGGAGTCATGGAGAACGCGGCCGAGCGTCTCCTCGGCCTGACCATGCAGCACATCAACGAGCTCGCCAAGGACATCATCTTCGGCCAGATGCGTGTCGTCATCGCGACGATGGACATCGAGGAAATCAACGCCGACCGCGACAAGCTCATCGCGAACATCTCCACCGGGGTCGAGGTCGAGCTCAAAAAGGTCGGCCTGCGCCTCATCAACGTGAACGTGCAGGACATCACCGATGCCTCGGGCTACATCGACGCGCTCGGTCAGGAAGCCGCCTCGAAGGCCATCGCCGAGGCGAAGGTGAAGGTCGCCCAGGCCGACCGCGACGGGGAGATCGGCGCGGCCGTGGCCCAGCGCGACAAGCGGATCGCCGTCTCCAACGCGAATGCCGAGGCGACCAAGGGTGAGAACACCGCCGAGGTCGATATCGCGAACTCCAACGCCCAGCGACGCAGCGCCCAAGCCGAGGCCGAACGCCTCGCCACCGCCGCCGAAAAGGTGGCCCAGGCCAAGGTGCTCGAGGAGGCCTATGTCGCGGAGCAACGCGCCGAGCAGCAGCGCGCCGAACGCGAGCGTTCGACGCAGTTTGCGAACATCGTCGTGCCGGCCGAGATCGCGAAGGCGCGCCAGATCGTCGAGGCCGACGCCGAGGCGGAGAAGCTTCGCCGCATCCAGCAGGGGATGTCCGACGCGGTCCGCGCCGAGAAGCAGGCCGAGGCGGATGGAATCAAGCTCGTGCAAGTAGCCGAGGCGGACGGTCTGAAGGCGAAGCTTCTCGCCGAGGCCGACGGTGCCCAAGCCATCCTCGCCGGGAAAGCGAAAGGCTTCAAGGAACTCATCGCGACCTGCGAGGGGCCTGCCGGAGCGCAGCAGATGCTTGTCACCGAACTCCTTCCCCAACTCGTGCGCGAGCAGGTTCAGGCCATCTCGAACCTCCGGATCGACAAGATCACGGTGTGGGACAGCGGTGCCGGTAGCGACGGCAAGGGCAGCACGGCGAGCTTCCTTTCCGGTCTCGCCGGATCGGTGCCTCCGCTCCACGAACTCGCGAAGAACGTCGGGGTCGAACTTCCGGAATACCTCGGCAAGCTGAACGAGCGCGAAACGAGCAGGACCCGCTCGAAGCCCGGCGACGAATCAATCTGATACCAGCCGGAGCCCTCCTCCCGTGCCTCCGCTCCCCGTTCTCCACCTCGTCGTCCTCGCCTGGGCGTTCACCGCGATCCTCGGCAAGCTCATCACCCTGACGGCGCTCGACATGGTGGTCTGGCGGACCGGCATGGCGACGGGTGGGTTCATCGTCCTCGCCTTGGTCCTGCGCTCACCTTTGCGTCCCGGCCGGCGCGATTCGTGGATTCTTTTCGGGATCGGCGCCCTCCTCGGGGTGCACTGGTTCCTCTTTTTCCTCTCCGGCCGCCTCGCCACCGCTTCGGTCTCGCTCGCGGCCATGCCCACGATGCTGGTCTGGTGTTCTTTGCTTGAGCCGCTCGTCAACGGCTCCCGTCGTTGGAGCCGCGTCGAACTGCTCGTCGGACTCGTCATCGTCGGGGCGGTCTGGATGATCTACGCGGTGGAGTTGAAACACTGGATCGGCTTCACCGTCGGCATTCTTTCGGCCGTGGTCGCCTCGGTCTACGCCGTTTTGAACAAACAGGTCGTGGCGAGCCATCCCTTTGCGACCCTCTGCACCTGGCAGCTCGCCGGTGCCTGCGCCGCCTCGTGGGCGCTCTTGCCTTGGGTGGGTGGCGCGTGGCTCCCGGCGCTGCCCGGGGCGCGCGATTTCGGTTGGCTCCTCCTCTTCGCCTTCGGCTGCACCGTGTTGCCCTATGCGGCATTCGTTTATGTGATGCGGAGGTTGTCGGTCTTCACCGTCAACGTCGTCTACAATCTCGAGCCGCTCTACGGCATGGCCCTCGCCGCCCTGATCTTTGGGAGCCGCGAGCAGATGACGCCCGGATTTTATTTCGGTGCCGGAATCATCATCGCCTCGGTTCTGGCGGTGCCGTGGTTGCAACGAAGGGTGGTCCGGTGAATCCCACGGCGGATTTTCGGACTTGCCGCGGAAGGCACGATCGTTTAGAACGAAACCATGGACCTTTCATCCCTTTCCTACTCTTATACCCAGGAAGCGGTGAGCGCGGCGGTGATTGATCAGCTTCGGAGAACCCGGGGCTGGGTCTTGTTCTTCAGCGTGATGCTCTGGATCGGGGCGGTTTTCCTGATCCTCGGCGGACTCGCCATGTTCGTTCTGGGGCTCGTTGCGGGTGCTTCCGGCGCGATGAGCGATGAACTCGCCAAGCAATTCGGGGCCGTCGGAGGCATCGCCGTGATCGGCGTGGTCTATCTCCTGTTGGCCGTGTTCTATGTCTATCCGGCCCTGAAACTCGGAAAATACGGAGCCCGCATCCGCGATCTCGCCGCGGTGCCGTCGGAGCAGAACCTCGTCGCGGCGCTCAACGAGCAGCGGGCCTTCTGGAAATACATCGGGGTCTTCACCATCGTCATGCTCGCGCTCTATTTCGTCTTCATCGCGTTCATGGTCGTCGTCGGCATCATTGGAGGTTTCGCGGCCGCATCGACGTGAATGCATCGGCCAAAAAAACTCCGCGCCCGTCGAGGACGCGGAGTTTTGAACGATCGAATCTGGTGGAGTCCCGGTTGGGTTTGATCACTGATTGGCCGGAGCAGGAGCCGGGGCAGGAGCCGCGGGCGCGGTGGCGGCTTCAACGGCCTTGGCGGCTTCGTTGACCGTTTCCTTGACCGCCTCGGTCGCCTTCTCGGTGACGGCTTCAGTCGCCTTTTCGGCCTCCTTCTTCGCTTCCTCGACCTTTTCGGTCACGGCTTCGGCGGCCTTTTCGGTTTCCTTCTTGGCCTCCTCGACGGCCTTCTTGGCGTCTTCGGAGACGCCTTCGATGGTTTTCTCGCAGCTCGCGAAGGCGAGGGCGGTCCCGGCAAGGGCGATCGTGGACAGTTTCTTGATGAGTTGGGTCGCTTTCATTGGGTTCAGTTGGTTGGTTTCCCCGGATTCGGGGCAAGTTTTTTCTACACCGGATTGACGGCGAATTCAACGAATAGCGGACCGAATCGCCGGATTCGCGCCGCCGGGGGAAAGATTCCGTTACCGTTCCCGGGGCCGTGTGCTAGTTTTCCGGCCCCAAAACGTCCCAACGTTCAGAATCATGAGTCAGAGTTTGTTTGAAAAGGTCTGGAATTCCCACGCGGTCCGGGTGCTGTCCAACGGGCAGACCCAGTTGCTCATCGGCACCCACCTCATCCACGAGGTGACGAGCCCCCAGGCCTTCGGTATGCTCCGCGACCTTGGATTGAAGGTGAAGTTCCCGCACCGCACCTTCGCCACCGTCGATCACATCGTTCCGACGAAAAACCAGGTCGAGCCCTTCGAGGATTCGCTCGCCCAGGAGATGATCCAGGCGCTCCGGAAGAACTGCGCGGAGTTCGGGGTGAAGTTCTTTGACATCGGCAGCGGCGGCCAGGGCATCGTGCACGTTGTTGGTCCCGAGCAGGGCATCACCCAGCCCGGCACGACGATCGCCTGTGGCGATTCCCACACCGCCACGCACGGAGCCTTCGGCGCGATCGCCTTCGGCATCGGCACCACCCAGATCCGCGACGTGCTCGCCACCCAGACGATGGCGCTGAGCAAGCTCAAGGTCCGCCGCATCAATGTCGACGGGGAACTCCGCCCCGGCGTCTATGCGAAGGACGTCATCCTCCACATCATCAAGCTCCTCGGTGCCAAGGGAGGCATCGGCTACGCCTACGAATACGGCGGCGACGTCTTCGACCGCTTTTCGATGGAGGAACGCATGACCGTCTGCAACATGTCGATCGAGGGCGGCGCGCGTTGCGGCTATGTCAATCCCGACGAAAAGACGTTCGCCTATCTCAAGGACCGCCCCTATTCGCCGAAGGGAGCGGATTGGGATGCCGCCGTCGCCGCGTGGGAGGCGGTGGCCTCGGATCCCGGCTGCCATTATGACGACGTCGTGAACATCCGGGCGGAAGACATCGCCCCGTCGGTGACCTGGGGGATCTCGCCCGATCATGGCATCTTCGTGACCGAACGCATTCCCTCACCCGCCGAAGCGCCCGACGAGGAGGCCCGCAAGAGCATTGAGGAGGCCCTCGAATACATGAAGCTCGAGGCCGGCGCCCCCATCGCGGGCACGCCCGTCGACGTCTGTTTCATCGGCAGTTGCACGAACGGCCGTCTTTCCGACTTCCGCGAGGCCGCGAAATATCTCAAGGGCCATCACGTTGCCAAGGGAGTTACCGCCATCGCCGTGCCGGGTTCCGAGATCGTCGATCACCTCTGCCGTCAGGAAGGCATCGACAAGGTGTTTTCCGAGGCTGGCTTCGAGTGGCGCGGCGCGGGGTGCTCCATGTGTCTGGCGATGAATCCCGACAAGCTCGTCGGCGACCAGCTCTGCGCCAGCTCCAGCAATCGCAACTTCAAGGGCCGCCAAGGCAGCCCCGTCGGTCGCACCGTTCTCATGTCGCCCGTGATGGTCGCGGCCGCGGCCGTGACCGGCGTGATCAGCGACGCCCGGGAGGTCTTCCACCTCGGGAAGGTGGCGGCGGCATGAGCGGAGAGATGCCAGAGAACTGCGGCAATGAGGGACAAGCGACCGTTGCTGCCTTCCGGCCCTGGCGGGGTTGACCTGCCTTCACTCCGCAGCCTCTGACGCGCCAAGTATAAGCGGTTTCCCGGGAATTGCGAGCCACGAAAACAAAACCGAACTTTCCAACGTAATCCTCTCCCGATGAGCACGGCCACCCATTCCCAGACCCTGCCGGACGCGAGCGGCCATTTCGGCACCTTTGGCGGACGTTTTGTCCCCGAGACCCTCGTGGCGGCGCTTGACACCCTGACGGCGGAATATTTCAAGGCCAAAGAGGATCCCGAATTCCAGGGCGAGCTCTCCCGCCTCCTCGCCGAATTCTGCGGCCGCGAGACTCCGCTCTACTTCGCCGAGCGCTGGACCGAAAAACTCGGTGGTGCCCGCATTTATCTGAAGCGAGAGGATCTCCTCCACACCGGCGCCCACAAGATCAACAACGCCCTCGGCCAGATCCTTCTCGCGAAGCGCCTCGGGAAGAAGCGCATCATCGCCGAGACCGGGGCCGGACAGCACGGCGTCGCGACCGCGACGGTGGCGGCGCGCTTCGGGATGGAATGCGTCGTCTACATGGGCGCGACCGACATGGAGCGCCAGCGGCTCAACGTCATCCGCATGCGTCTCCTCGGGTCCGAGGTGCGCGGAGTCGAGGCCGGGCAGAAGACCCTGAAGGAGGCCGTGAACGAGGCCCTCCGCGACTGGGTCACCAACGTCCGCACCACCCACTACATCCTTGGAAGCGCCCTTGGTCCCCACCCTTATCCGATGATGGTGCGCGATTTCCACCGCGTCATCGGACTCGAAGCCCGGCGTCAGATCCTCGAGCGGGAGGAGCGCCTCCCCGACCTCCTCGTCGCCTGCGTCGGCGGCGGCAGCAACGCGATCGGCCTCTTCCACCCCTTCCTTGGAGATGAATCCGTGAGGATGACCGGTGTCGAGGCCGGCGGCCACGGGATCAAACACGGCGAACACGCCGCCCGCTTCCAAGGCGGAAAGCTCGGGGTGTTGCAAGGCACGAAAACCTGGCTCCTCGCCGACGAGGACGGGCAGATCGAGCTGACCCACTCCGTTTCGGCCGGACTCGACTACGCCGCGGTCGGGCCGGAACACGCTTTTCTCCAGAGCGAAGGGCGCGTCGATTATACCTACGCGACCGACGACGAAGCGCTCGACGCTTTTTCCGAGCTTGCCCGCACCGAGGGCATCATTCCCGCCCTCGAGACCTCCCACGCCCTCGCCCATGTCAAAAGAGTCGCTCCGACGATGCGGCCCGACCAGATCATCGTGGTCAACCTGTCGGGACGCGGCGACAAGGACGTGGAGCAGGCCTCGCGCTTCCTTCTGCCGGAGGCTTGAGCGTGGCGCGGTCCCTCGAACCGGACACGGGGCGGGGCGGTCGCGCTCTTTCGGCGTCCTCCCGGAGTCAATCGGGGACCTCGCCCGAAACGACCCCGCCGGTCGCGGTCGGGACCTTGACGGCCGGTTTCGTCGCGCCCGGGGCCGTGCCGGTCGTCTGCGTCGTCTTGATGAGGCGCTCCGAACCGGTGATTTCATCGACGAGGGCCTCGACCTTGGTTTGCAATTCCCTCACCTCCTCTTCCGCGAGGATTTCCGACGGGGGAATGTCCATCGTTTTCTGGATCTCGAGGAGAGTGGCGCGGATTTTCGAAACGACCGGCGCCTTCTGGATGCGGGGTTCGAGCGTCTCGAGGTTGAGGACGAAATACTCCACGATGTGCGGCTTCGAGAGGGTCGCGGCCTTGGCCGGGTCGTAGGGATTGAGCGAGGAGGCGCAGGCGATCTCGAGCGCGCGCAGCCATCCGCCGAGGCTGATGAGGTTCGCCGCATCGACGTCGCGGATCAGGACCATTTCCTTCTCCACGTCCTTCTGGGTCCGGACGAGTTCCTCCTTCAGTTCGCCCCAGCGGCCCCCCGCCCCTTTTTCCAGGACACTCTTCATGTGGCTGGAAATCCGCGTTCCGGAGCCCAAAACCTTCCCGTGATTGAGGAGCGACCGGCCCACCGGCTCGAGGTCGAAGAATTGTTCCGCCTCGACCGCGAAAAACCCGTTCGCGAGCAGAACGCCCATGATCAGGGCGAGCTTGGTGCGATCCTGCGGCGGCTGTTCCGGCAGGGGGCGCTTCATTTCGTCGTAGGGGAGGGGACGCAGTTTGCGGAGATCATCGAAGATCCTGCGGATCGACGGCGTTGTGAACTCGTTGACCCCCATCTCCTCTCGCAGATGCTCGTCCTCGAGCAACTCTTCCGGGATTTGCTGGGCCCCGACTCCGCCGGAGCCCGCGACGAGGACGGCCATGGCGATGAGGAGCGGAAGCCGACGGCTTCCGCGGGAGGCGGATTGACTGGACAAGGGGAGAGGCATTGCGCCACCGGCAGGGCCGCTTCAAGTTGAAATCCAATATAGGTCCGCGGGCCCGAATTGCGAATGAAGAATTCTCCCCGCGGGGCCGGGGGAATTGGAGAGGCGGTCCAAATTCGGGTTTCCACGATTCGTTTCCGCGGCTATCAAGCGGCCGATGGATCACGCTCCTTCCTCCGCCGATGGGTCCGCTCCCGCTTGCCCCTGGCTCCTCCGCCTTCCCGGGTTGTTCGACGCCCTCTCCGGGGAGGTTTTCCCACGGCTGGGCGCGGAGTCCCCGAAGCGGCTCGGCCGAGAGTATCACTGGGTCCGCCTACCCGGCCCGGCCGCCTTGCACGAGGCGGAGGCCTCCGTGTTCCTCCGCTGGAATCTGCCGCTCGAGCATGCCTGGCCCTGCTCGCCGGCGAAGACCGACGGTTTCGTCGAAAAGGCGGCCCAGGCGCTCCTCGCGAAGTTCGGACCGCGCGCTCCGCAGGGGATCTTCACCGCGGCGCTGCACCCCACCTCGCCCGACCGCTATTTCCGCCAGCTCGCCTCGAATCTGCGCGGCCGCCTCGTCCAGGTCTTCCCGGCGCTGCGCGCCCTCCGCGTCGAGGACCAGGATCCGGAGGCGGAGACCCTTTTCGCCTTGGTCGGAAAGGAGGGGCTCTACGCCGGGATGCAGTCGCCCCGTCTCTCGAACGGGTTTTTCCCGGGAGGCAGCCGATACCTCGCCCAGGACGAGCCCGAGACGATCAGCCGGGCCGGCGCCAAGATCGCCGAGGCCCTGCACTACCTGCGGCTCCACCGCCCCGTGCCCCCGCCGGGCGCCCACTGGCTCGAGCTCGGGGCCTGCCCCGGCGGGATGACCTCGGAACTGCTCGCCCGCGGCCAGCGCGTCACCGCGATCGACCGCGCCCCGCTCGATCCGAGGCTCGACGGACGCGCGGGACTGACCTTCGTCCTCGGCGACGCGACCCGCTTCAGCCCGCCCGCGGCGCAGCGTTACGACTCGCTCCTCTGCGACATGAACGGACCCGCGGCCGAGTCGATCGCCGCGGTCACGCGCCTTTCGGCGTTTGTCAGGGACGGAGGCCTCGTCGTCTTTACCCTGAAGCTCCCGCGCGTCGAGGCGGTCTCGGAGCCGCTCGAGCTCCTCGGGCGCACCGTCGCCACGGCGCGGCGCGCCGGCCTGCGCCTCTTCGCGAAGACGCACCTCACCTACAACCGGCACGAATTCACCCTGTTTTTCGAGCGCGACCAGGCTCCGGAAAATTGAGGGTTGCCCGCCCCGGAATCCGCGACTTGTGTCCCGCCGGTTTGTCTATTCCCGAATGTCCGCTCCAGACCCAACCGGGTCGGGTCCCCGACCCGGCCCTCTTGCTCCGGTGGAAGAACTCCGCCGCCTCGATCACGCCCATTTCTGGCATCCCTTCACCCAGATGGCGGACTGGTGCGCGTCGGAGGAAGACCCCCTCGTCCTCGTCTCGGGCCGCGGCGCGATCCTCACCGATGCACATGGCCGCGACTACTTCGACGGCAACAGCTCGATCTGGACGAACCTGCACGGTCACCGCCATCCCGCGATCGACGCGGCGATCCGCGACCAGCTCGACCGCCTCGCCCACTGCTCCGCGCTCGGTTTTTCCAACGAACCCGCCATCCGCCTCGCCGCGAAACTCGTCGAGGTCGCCCCGGGCGATTCGCTGACGCGGGTCTTTTTCACCGACGACGGTTCGACCGCGATCGAGTGCGCCTGCCGCATGGCCGCGCAATTCCGGGCCCGCACCGGGGAGGAAGGCCGCGACCGGTTCGTCGTCTTCGACGGGGCCTATCATGGCGACACGATCGGGGCGGCTTCGCTCGGGGGAATCGCGAGCTTCCACACGCTCCACGGCGCGGCCGGTTACCCCGTGCACCGGGTGGGCTCGGTCGAGACGCTCGAGGCGATGGATCTGGCGGACGCCGCGAGGGTGAATGCGGTCGTGATCGAGCCGCTCGTGCAGGGGGCGGCCGGGATGCGGCTGTGGCCGGCCGGGATGCTCCGGCGTCTCCGCGAATGGTGCGACCGGCACGGAGTCTTCCTCATTCTCGACGAGGTCATGACGGGTTTCGGACGCACCGGCCGTCTCTTCGCCTGCGAACACGAGTCGGTCGTGCCCGACTTCCTCTGCCTCGCGAAGGGGCTCACCGGGGGTTACCTGCCGCTCGCGGCGACCCTGACGACGGAGCGTGTCCATGCCGCCTTCCTCGGACGATACGAGGAACTGAAGACCTTTTTCTACGGCCACAGTTATTGCGGGAATCCCCTCGGTTGCGCCGCCGCGCTCGCGAACCTGCGGGTCTTCGAGGACGAACGGGTCCTCGAGGCCATGCCCGCGAAGATCGAGGCCCTCGCCAAGGCCCTTGTGGAAGCTGGGAAACACTGCCGCTCGTTCGGCGCGATCCGGCAGATCGGCCTCATCGCCGCGATCGACCTGGTTGATGCGGGGACGGGGGGCGCGCTCGACTGGCGTCTCGAAACCGGAGCCCGGATCTGTCGCCGCGCGCGTGCCCACGGGCTCCTCACGCGTCCGATTCGCGACACCCTGACCTTGATGCCACCGCTCTGCTCCAGCGTGGAACAGATCCGGTCCGCGGTGGGGGCGCTCGAGCGTGCCACCTTCGAAGTCTGCGGTGTGGCGTGAGGCCTCGGCGTTGGGATTTGTCGGGCGGGCCGTGGTGGGCTAGGATGGCCTGCGATGGACCGGCGCTTCGCCTTTTTCGACCTCGACCACACCCTTCTCCCGCACGATACGCAGGCGCTCTTCTGCAATTTCATCCTGCGGCGCGAGGGCTGGCGTCGCGTCTGGCTGCTCCTCTTCCTGCCCTGTGTCCCGCTCGCGGTGCTGCGGATCCTCAGCCTGCGCACGATGAAGCGGCTCTTTCTCGGCTACCTGTGGGGAATGTCGCGCGAACGGCTCGAGACCCTCGTCGCCGAGTTTCTCGAGACCGACTTTTCCGCCGCCCTGTATCCCGAGGTCGTTGCCGAGGTCGCGCGGCATCGCGCCGAAGGACGCATCCTCGTCCTGAACAGCGCGAGCCCCGACTTCTACCTGCGCGGCATCGCGAAACAACTCGGCTTCGACGAGGTGTTCGGCACCAAGGTCGTCATTCCCGATCGTCTACCCCTCGTGCCGCAAATCATCGGACCGAACAACAAGCATGGCGAAAAAATCACCGCGATGCGCGCGGCGGGACTGCTCGCGGAGGACGTTTCCGTATTGCCCGGATCGTGGTCCTATTCCGACAGTTCCGCCGACCTGCCGCTGCTCGAGCTCGCCGGGGAGGCGGTCATGATTCATCCGGGAGCGAAGCTCGCCGCGATCGGCCGGGAAAGGGGTTGGCGGACGATGACACCACCCCGTCCCTATTCGGGAAAATGGGGAGGCCGCCTCGCCGCGGGACTCGAGGTGCTGGGTCTCTATCGCCTCCCCGCCGCGCGCCAAGGGTGAGCCGCGGGAGATTCCGTTCGCTCTTCCCCATGATTTCGACTAACTAAGTGCCCATGTCCGATCCGCCCGAGAATCCGCCCGACGCGCCCCTCGCGGCCACGTCCCGGGCATCCCTGCTCTCGGTCTTTCTCGCGCAGTCGCAGAACGCCTTCAACGACAATTTCGTCAAGATCGTCCTGATCTCCCTGACCGCGATCGTTGCGGCCGGGACGGCGCTGGCGAAATACGTCGAGGATATCCTCGCGGCGATGATCCCGCTGCCCTTCATCCTGCTCGCGCCGCTCGCGGGATGGCTCTCGGACCGCCACGCGAAGAGTTCGGTCATGACGATCGCCCTCGTTTCGAAGGTGGTCATCTTCGGCCTGTTTCTTCTCGCCCTGACCCTCCGCTCCATCCCCCTCGCGCTCGTCGCCGACTTCCTCTTCCTCGTGCAGTCGACCCTTTTCTCCCCCGCGAAGCAGGGCATCGTCAAGGAGATCGTCGGATCGAAGCGGCTCGGCTCGGCGAATGGCCAGATGCAGATGTTCCTCATGGTCGGAATCCTCGGGGGCATGGCTCTCGCGGGCTGGTGGTTCGATGCGGAACTCGTCGCGCGCAACGCCGCCCTCGGGGTCTCGGTGGAGAACGCCTGGGGGGCGGCCTTCCACGTCTTCGCCTGGGGCACGGCCGCGTCGCTCGTGCCGGTGTTCCTTTGTCTCTTCATCATGCGAACTCCCGATCACCGGGAGAAGCGTTTCCGGATTTCGGTGCTCTGGAGCCACTTCGGCGACCTGAGGTATCTCATTCATCAACCCATCCTCCGCCGCACCGGACTATTCGTCGCCTTCTACTGGTTTGTGGCGAATTTTCTCGCCTTGAACCTGATCGGCTACGCGAAGGCACTGCACCCGGACGCGGTCGAGGGCGGAGTGGCGGGTTCTTCGTCCCGCATGTTCATGATCCTCGGCGGCGGTCTCATTGTCGGCAGCTTCTTCGTCTCGTTCCTGTCCCGCCGCGGGAACCGTCCTCCCCTCGCCGTGCTCGGTGCGTTGGGCATGGCAGCGGGCCTCGCTCCGATGGGGCTTCTGCAACCGGAGTCGATCCCGTGGTATGCCGCCGTCGCCGGGGTCGGTTTCTCGAGCGGCTTTTTCCTCGTCCCGCTCACCGCCCACCTGCAGGACAAGATCGTGCCGGACCAGCGTGGTCGCGTCCTCTCGGCACAGAATCTCCTTATCTCCCTTTCGGGCATCGCCGCCATTCTCGCCAGCACCCTGATGAAGTGGGTCGGAATCTCCGTCGGCACGCAGACCCTCGTCTTCGTGCCGCTCATCGTTGTCGTCAGCCTTGTCCTGCATCGCATGCTGAAGTCGAATGCCCTGCAGACCGCATGAAGTCCCTCGCGCGCGCCTTTTTCTATTACGCCTTCGGTCCGTTCATCTGGCTCATCTACCGGATGAAGCGGATCGGCACGGAGAACGTTCCCCGCACCGGTGGCGTGCTTCTCCTCAGCAACCACGTCAGTTACATCGACTCCTTCATCATCTACCTCACCTGTCCGCGGCCGGTGCGCTTCGTCATTCTCGAGGACTACATGAAGGTGAAGCCGATCGCGTGGTTCCTGCGTCTCTTCGGAGCCATTCCGATCCGTCCCGAAAAGGCGAAGGAAGCGCTCGTCCGCACGGCCGCGGCCCTCGCGGAAGGTGACGTGGTCTGCCTCTTTCCCGAAGGCGGGCTGACCCGGCTCGGCGTGACGACCGAGTTCAAGAAGGGATTCGAGATCATCGTGCGCAAGGCGAACTGCCCCGTCGTGCCCGTCTACATGGACGGACTTTTCGAATCGATCTTCTCCTACGAGCGTGGGTGCTATTTCAACAAGCGCCCGCAATCGCTCGTCTGTCCGCTGCAGGTCGCCTACGGACCGCCCATACCGGCCGGAGAAGCCACGGTCGAGTCCGTCCGCCTCGCCGTCTGGGAACAATCGGTCGAGGCCTTCGCGCGACGCCGGGAATTCCGCCGTCCGCTCGAGGTGGCCGCCGTGAAGGCCCTCAAACGCCGCCGCCGCCGCGTCCTCTTCGCCGAGTATGGAAAGAACGGTCCGCGCGAATGGACCCGGGCGCAGACCCTCGCCCTCGCCGTCTCGATCGCGCGGCGCTGGATGCGGCATCCCACCGAGAAAGGGGACCGCATCGGCATCCTCCTCCCTCCGGGGCCGATGACGTCGATCATCCACCTCGGCCTCGTCCTCGCGGGCAAGACTCCGGTGAATCTTCCCTTCACGATCGATCAGAACGAGACCGAGGCCACCGCGCGGAGCGTCGCGCCGCTCGGAATCCGGACCGTCATCACCTCGCGCGCCTTCATGCCCCACCTCATGGATTTCTGGCAGGGGGACGAGGGTGTCTTCATCGACATGAAGACGGTGGTCTCGCCGCCGGGATCCCTCATGGCCCTCTTTGAAAGGGTCCGAGCCCTCGTCGAGCCGGCCTGGTTCACCTGTTGGCGCCTCGACCTTTCCCGCCGGGATCCCTCGCGCGAGGCGGTCGGCATCCTTCCCCGTCCCGGGGGCCAGGTCGTCTTCCACACCGCGCGGGAACTTCTCCGGGACGTTCGCCGCGTGTATGCCGCGAATTTCGTGAGACGCGACGACGTCGTTTTCTCCGAGGACGACCACGCCTCGCCCGAGGGCCTCGTCTTCGGATGTTGGGGGGCGGTGCTCGGGCGGGGAAAGGCCGTCGCGAGGTCGTTCTCGCTTCGTGACGACGACAAGGCCCTGGAGCGCGCCCTCCTCGAACAGTCGGTGTCCCATCTTTCGGGTCGGCCGGATTTCTACCGGGCGGTCGCGATGCCGCTGGCGGTTCGTTCGACGAAATATGGCTTCCTTTTCGGCCCGATCGATCCGGCGGAACTGCGTGACCTGGAGGAGCGGCTCGGCATCCCGCTGGTCCGGGCCTGGTCCGGACACGGTCGCATCCTTGCGATGAGCCGTCCGCACCCGGATCTCGGAGATCTCGTCCGGCACCAACACCAACGGGGCTGCGATCCCGGGTCGGTGGGGCGTCTCCTTCCCGGCCTCGCTGGCAAAGTCGAGGGCGGACGATTGCTTGTGAAAGTCGACCCGGGAGACGATCGCTGGTTCTCCGGTCCCCGGGGTGCCGCGATCCAACCGGATGGACTGATCATGGTGAAAGGCGATGGGGAAGCACCGTGGTGAAGCGCCCGATCCCCGCCGCTTCGGCATGAAAGCACCGGTTCTCGTGCCGAAATTCCCGGATTAGGTCATCATCCCATCCCGTTGGATCACCCCTTCATGCATTCAAGTCAGACTCCTGACCTGGCCTCGTTGTGGCTGGATCCTTAACCACGACGTCAACGCCTTCCCGTGCGAAATTGCCTGCGACCGGCAAGTCGCGCGGTCAAATCACCCAGAGAAGGGCAGAAGCGAACCGCAAAAGCGGGTGATCTAGTCCTCAACTTCGGCGACGTATCGGATCGGTTCTTCGACCGTCGCGTTGCTTTTGAGAGGATGGTGCTCTTCCAGATGCCGCCCGTGGCCTTCGCGTTCGGGTGACGGGAGCTTCGTCGTCCCATTCGGCGTCAAAAACGTCCGCCGGGGCGGGGCGCCGGCCAATTGACGAACGGTCGAGGAGGGGGGAGTTTCGGCCTCAACCCAAATGCGACCCGAAATCGGAAACAATGCCGCTTCCATGACCTTGCGCGTGTGTTGGTCGGTGCGTCCCGGCGAGCTTTTCATCTTCCGATTTAAGTTCATTGATCCGAATTTTCTGGATTTACGAACCGATTTTGGATCACACTGGCAACGGAATCGCTTTCTCCGCAACGGATTGGGCAAAATCTGTCAGAATCGACAAAATGATCTTGATGAACCACTACAGGTTGTGTATCCTAACCTCCGGCCAACAAGATATGGTGCTTTTACCAGATCCATGGCCGACCGGGTGAGATGCTTGTTTTTATGGGTTTTCGGAGGCAGTCGGTTTCCGGCGTCCTTCGGGAGTTCGAAAAACAAGGAATTTCACGAAAATTAGATATTCCGTTCCATCTCGCAGCCAATCCGTTCCCAACCCACCCCAATCGACTCACTTCTGATCCCCCTGTTCGCACCATGGAAAAGAAATTCACCATCGGAGACCGCACCTTCGTTCTTGACCAAGGCAAAGCCGAGGAGGCCTATGCCGCGAAGCGCATCATCAACGGCCGCAAGTCGGAGGCCTTCAACCTGCTCCCCCTGAAATACCAGTGGGCCTACGAGCTGTATCGCAAGATGAAGGCGAACCATTGGGAGCCCGAGGAGATCCCGATGCAGAAGGACATCGAGCAGTGGCAGGGATCGGAGTTGAGCGAGGCGGAGCGTTGGATCATCCGCATGGGGATCGGTTATTTCTCCGCCGCCGAGGGAATCGTCGGGGACAACATCATCCACGTCGTGCGCGAGCTGGTGACCGCGCCGGAACTGAAGCTGGTCCTCGGCCGCCATGCCCACGAGGAGAACATCCATGCCGACAGCCTCCTCTACATGATCAGCAGCCTCGGCATCAACCCGCACGAGTGCGAGGCGATGTTCGAGCAGATTCCGACGATCAAGCGCAAGAACGAGTTCGTCACCCGCACCTCGCACGCGCTGCGCCGCGACGTCGATCTCACCGATCCCGAGAACAAGATGAAGCTCGCCCGCAACATCTTCATTTTCGGCCAGTGCATGGAGGGCACCCAGTTTTACGGCCTCTTCGGCATGGTCCTCAGCCTGAAGCGGCAGAACAAGTTCCCGGGCATCGGTCAGATGTTCCAATACACCCTCCGCGACGAATCGAACCACATCGAGGTCTTCCGCAATCTCTTCATGGATCTCGTCAGCGAAAACATGGAGATCTGGACTTCCGCTTTCAAGGAGGAGCTCGTCGAGACGATGAAGGAAGCGGTGTCCCTTGAGAAGGAATTCATCAATGACTGCCTCCCCGTCAGCGCGGTGGGCCTCAGTTCCGAGGAGTTCTGCCAGTATATCGACTACATCGCCGACCGCCGCCTCGAGGGCATCGGTCTGAATCCGCTCCATCCCGGAATCCGCAATCCCTTCCCCTGGCTCGCCGAGACCATGGACATCAAGAAGGAGGCCAACTTCTTCGAGCAGAAGGTCACCGAATACCAGAAAGCCGCCGCGCTGGCCACGGTCAGCGACGACGACCTCTGATCCGCCCTTGCACCGGGTCGGGTTTCGCACCCGGCCCGGGTCGTTCCGACACCTCCCGGCATTCCCGCCTTTTCGTTTCAGCCGTTCCCTTCCCGTTCCCCCCAGTTCCCACCCCAATCCGCACCCGTTCCACGCCATGATCACCCGCCATCTCATCGAACAGGACCTCGAATTGCAGCGTTGCGCCGCGACGCCGCAGGAGTTGAAACCGCGCTTCAACTGGAGCGACATGGTTTCTCCGGGACATCCCGCGCCCGCCTCGCGCATCGTCGTTCAGGTCGGCGACGAACAGACCGACCTGAGCATCGCCAAGATCGCCGAGACCGTGGGCCGTGCCGTGACCGACCTGGCCCTCTCGCGCAAGCAGGACGACATCTTCAACGACCGCAACCGCCAGCTCGTCGCCAGCATCGTGCGTTCGGTAACCGAGATGCTCACCGTCAAGGCCAACACCGAGGAAGCGGACGGGACCGTCCTCCTCTCCTCGTCCGAGCTCACCTCGATCATTGAAATGGCCCTCGTCCGGCAGAACGCGCACGACGTCGCGAAGAGCCTCCTCATCCGCAGCAAGACGGAGACCGCCCGACGCGATCCCCGTGGAAACGGCGTCGAGAAACCGCTCTGCCGTGTCATCCGGCGGAGCGGCGAGGTGGTGGGGTGGGATTCGAACAAGATCGAGATCGCGGTTCGCAGTGCCTTTCTCTCCCTCGGCATGGATTCGTCGCCGGCGAAGGAGATCTCGACGGCGCTGACCGAGCGAATCGCCCGGAGCGGTCAGGAGTTCATCCGCATCGAGGATCTTCAGGACCGCGTCCAGGAAGAGCTGATGCGCCAGGGCCACTACAAGGTGGCGGAGTCCTACATCCTCTACCGCGCCCATCGCGCCCAGCTCCGGCTCGTCGAAGAGGAAGCCCATGTGCGCCACGACGATGCGACCCAGGAGTCGATGATCGTGGTGAAGCGGGCCGACGGCACCAGCGACCTCTGGGACGGATCGGACCTCCGCCGCCGCATCGATTTCGCGATGCCCGGCCTCGAACTCTGCCTCACGCACGACCAGATCGAGCACGAGCTGCGCCGCGCCTTCTTCAACGAGATGACCGAGGCCGACTTGCGGAAGACGATCATCCTCAATGCGAAGAGTCTCATCGAGCGCGACGGCGACTTCGCCCGTTTCGCCGCCCGCATCCTCCTCACCTACCTCTACGAGGAAGTGCTGGGATGGAGCATTTCCCGCGACGGGATCTCCCGCCTCGCCGAATTCCACCGGCGCGCCTTCAAGGCGAATCTCGTCCGTGGGATCGAGATCGAGCGCCTTTCCCCGAAACTCCTTGAGTACAATCTCGACCGTCTCGCCGACGCGATCAACCCGACTTCAGACCTCGACTTCGACTTCCTCGGCATCCAGACGCTCTACGACCGCTACCTCATCATCGACAAGACCGGCGACAGCCATCGCCGCATCGAGGCGCCGCAGCTCTTTTGGATGCGTGTCGCGATGGGCCTGATGGTCGGGGAGAAGGAGGACCGCGAGGGCAAGGTCATCGACCTCTATCGCCTCTACGCGAGCCGCCGCTTCTGCTCCTCGACGCCGACGCTCTTCAACTCGGGCACGCTTCACAGCCAGCTCTCCTCGTGCTACCTCTACAAGGTCGATGACAGCATCGAGTCGATCATGCAGCGCGGCATCGCGGAGAACGCCTACCTCTCGAAGTGGGCCGGCGGTCTCGGGGGGTCGTGGACGGCGGTCCGCGGCACCGGCAGCTACATCAAGGGCACCAACGGCGAAAGCCAGGGCGTCATTCCCTTCCTCAAGCTGCACAACGACCAGCTCGTCGCGGTGAATCAGGGCGGGAAGCGGCGCGGTTCCGGTTGCGCCTACCTCGAGACCTGGCACAACGACATCGTGGACTTCCTCGAGCTTCGCAAGAACACGGGCGACGAGCGCCGCCGCGCCCACGACATGAACACGGCGAACTGGATTCCCGACCTGTTCATGCAGCGCATGGAGGCCCGGCAGAACTGGACCCTTTTCCGCTCGAACGAGGTGCCCGATCTTCATGACCTCTACGGACGCGCCTTCACCGAGCGCTACCTCGCCTACGAAGCCGACGCGAAGGCCGGCAAGATCTTCGGCCGCGAGGTGCCCGCGATCGACCTGTGGAAGCAGATGCTGAAGATGATCTTCGAGACGGGCCACCCGTGGATCACCTTCAAGGATCCCTGCAACGTTCGCAGTCCCCAGGACCACGTCGGCGTGATCCACAGTTCCAACCTCTGCACCGAGATCACCCTCAACACCTCGGGCGACGAGACCGCGGTGTGCAACCTCGGTTCCGTGATCCTCAACACCCACATCAAGGCGGACGGATCCCTCGATCTCGAGAAGCTGCGCGAGACCGTGCGCATCGCGGTACGCGCCCTCGACAATGTCATCGACATCAACTACTACCCGACGACGCCGGCCCAAAACGCGAATATGCGCCACCGTCCCGTCGGCCTCGGCGTGATGGGGCTCCAGGACGCCCTTTTCCTCCGCAACACGCCCTTCGCGAGCCAGGCCGCGGTCGAGTTCAACGACGAGTTCATGGAGGCGATCGCCTATTTCGCCTACGAGGCCTCGAGCGATCTCGCCGCGGAGCGCGGCAGCTATTCCTCCTACGAGGGGTCGAAGTGGAGCCGTGGCCTCCTCCCGCCAGACACCGTCGACCTGCTCGAGGAGGAGCGCGGCGAATCCATCGACGTGCCCCGCGGCGGCCGCATGGACTGGACTTCGCTCCGCGAGAAGATCCAGCGCCAGGGGATGCGCAACAGCAACGTGCTCGCGATCGCCCCGACCGCGACGATCTCGAACATCATGGGCAGCTCGCCCTGCATCGAGCCGACCTTCAAGAACCTCTTCGTGAAGGGCAATCTCTCGGGCGACTTCATCGTCCTGAACACCTATCTCGTCCGCGACCTCAAGGCCCTCGGGCTATGGGGTGACGAAATGATGGAGCGTCTCAAATACTACGATGGCGAGCTCTCGGACATCGAGGAGATCCCGGCGCAGCTCAAGGAGAAATACGCGACCGCATTCTCCATCAGCTTCGAATGGTTCATCGAAGCCGCGGCGCGGCGACAGAAGTGGATCGACCAGTCGCAGTCGGTCAACCTCTTCCTCGCCACGCCCGACCTGAAGACGCTCTCCCACATGTATCGCGCCGCCTGGCACAAGGGGCTCAAGACGACCTACTACCTGCGCACCCAGCAGGCCTCGAACATCGAGAAGGCCTCGATCAAGGTGAACAAGGAGGTGCGGATCTACCAGACCGAAGCCACCCAGCCGCGCGAATACACCGAGGCCGAGAAGGAGGCCTGTTCCCTCGAGGCGCTCCTCAACGGAGGCGAGTGCGAGGCCTGCCAGTGATCCGGGGGCGGATCCGGTCGATGAATTCAAGAGGAGGCGGTCCGTCCGGGCCGCCTTTTTCTTTGCAACCGCGCCCGGGTCGTCCCAAGCTGCCATGTCATGGACCTTCTCCTCGCCTCGGTCATTCTCGGGATCGTGCCCATGGTCGTCTACGCGCTCGTCGTGTGGAGGCTTGACCGGTGGGAACGCGAGCCGTTTTCCCTGCTCCTCGCCGCCTTCCTCTGGGGGGCGGTGCCCTCGATCCTCTTCGCCCTCGTCGCGCAACTCATCCTCGGCGCGGTCCCGGCGGGGGCGGGGGAGGGGGTCTCGCTGATGAGCGAACTCTACGAGGCGAGCCTCGTCGCCCCGCTCACCGAGGAACTGGTGAAGGGATTCGGCGTCCTCCTCATTTTTGCGATCTTCCGACGCGAGATCGACTCGGTCCTCGACGGACTCATTTACGGCAGCATGGTCGGATTCGGCTTCGCCGCGGTGGAGAACATTTTTTACTTCGCGGGCCAGGGCGACGCGGGAAGCCTGATGGCTCTCTTTTTCCTGCGTGCCTTCGTCTTCGGGATGCTCCACGCGCTTTTCACGGGACTGACCGGAACCGGATTGGCGATGGGGCGGTTTTCGTCAAACCTCGTCCTGAAAGTTCTCTGGCCTCTGCTCGGGCTCGGCGCGGCCATGGCCACCCATGCGCTCCACAACTATTTCGCCACCCTCGGCGGCGGACATCTCCTCCTCGCGGTCCTTGGCATCGGATGCGGACTGTTGTGGTTTGCGGTGACCATGGGGGTGTGCCTCTACCACGAAAATCGATGGATCCGCATCCAGTTGTCGGAGGAAGTGGACAAGGGCGTGCTTCACGCCGAACAGGCCCTCGCCGCGGCGAATTTCTGGAGCCGCAGTCCGCTCTACGGCCTCTCGCAGGGGTTCGGAAAGGCCTGGCGCCGCCATCGCCTTCTCCATGAGGCGACCGAGTTGGCCTACCAAAAACAGAAAGCGATCCGCCGTGGGGCCGATCCCGGGGAAAGCGCCCGCATCGCCGAACTCCGCGAGCGGGTTCGCGTCCTCAGCCGGGAAGATCCCCTCGTCGCTTCCGGCGGGGTCGAACCGGGACGCCCCCTCCCGCCGCCGCTTCCGCCGTTGCGGCGGATCCCGCCCCCTTTGCCGCGGCGAGGTTGATCCGTGCCTCAGGCGAAGGCCTCGTATTGGCGCACGTAGCTCTGCCACTGCATCGGTCGCATCGCGTAGACCCCATGGGGGCGACGACCGGCACCCGGATCAAAAAGTTCCCATCCGTAGGCGGAATCCCGCCTCCCGTAGTCGAGACGGTGGATCCAGTCACCGAACTCGTCCTTCCGCCAGAGCGCGGGGTCCACACCGTTGACGATTTCGGCGAACTCCCAGACATTCTCGATCACTTCCCGATCGTAGCCGCCGCGGGTCCTTGTTCGCGGATCGCCTGCGTGCCCCCTCGGTGAATCCGGATCCGACGCCGGAACCGAGGGAGCCGGGAAGGCACCTTCCGGGCAATCCTGAACAACGGAGGGGCGAAGACGAAAGAGATCCCCTTCGTGCGCGGCCGGGTCGTCGCTTTGATCGTAAAACATGGCGATTTGAACAAATGAACAGTCATTCGTTTCCCGCGTTTGCCAACTGATTTTTTCACATTCTTTTCGTGAAGCGGGGAATCCGGAGGCGCTTCGCAAGCACCGCATCCGGGCGGGTTTGCTGGCAACGACCGAGCCGCACGAGAATTTCGGAAATCCCCCGAGACACCCCGTCATCTTTTTCCTAGTCGCTTCCCCTTTTTCCCGGGGGCCGCCGTAATGCATCGCCCCGCCCGCCACCTCCTTCGGAATGTCCCTCGCCCGAGGTAGTCGCCTTGCCCGGGGCCCCGGCTTCAGTCTTCGCCCTTCCGGAGCCGGAGCCGGTGCATCGTGCGGCCCTCCGCCAGCCACTGTTCCTCAAAGTCGGTCTTTGCATAAAAGAAGTCGCCCTCCTTCCAGGGTTCCGTCGCGAAGTAGGGACAGCGCTCCGACGCGGCGAGCGCTTCTTCGAAATAGGCCGGGGCATCGGTCATGAAAAGAAGCTCACCACCAGGTGCGAGGAGCCCGTGGAGAGCACGAAGGAACCCGGGCTGGCTCATCTGCCGCCGCGCGGCGTGTTTCTTTTTCGGCCACGGGTCGGGACAAAGAAAATGGATGCGGCTGGCGAAACCCTGTGGCAGGAGCCACCCGACGGCGTAGTTTGAATCGGACCGGAGCACCCTGACATTTGCCAGATTCGCGGTCACGGACTTCCGGCTGACCTTGCGGATCCGCCCAAGAAGGCGTTCTACCCCGAGAAAATTCCGTTCGGGAAAGTGTCCGGCCATGCGCGCGAGAAAAGATCCGTCGCCACAGCCGAGATCGAGTTCGATCGGGGCATCACCGGTGAACAGGTCCTCGCGCCGGAGACGGGCGAACCAGTCGTCGGGAAACAGTTCGTTCGGCAGGGGAAAAGGCTCGGCCTTGGCCATCATCGGAAGTGTGCCAGCGATTCGACCGGACGCAACCGGCGGGGGTGAACGGACGGAGACCTGGACCGCAATTCAGACCGAAGAAGCCGGGGGGTCCGCCCGGCGCTTTATCCAACTCGGTTATTTGCGTGGAGCACACGCCTCGAAACGCTGGAATTGCCGGATCGAATCCGCCCGTGTTACCGAAACCGGGAAGAGATCCCGCGCCTGCCTAAAGCGAGTAGTTGGCGGCGAAACCTTCCCCTGTCCGGTGGCGGGACATCGAAGGATGCCTGCCCGCTTTCCAGCGCCCGGGCCCGTTTCCGCTGCGGGATACCCGCGAAATAGATCAACGCATCCAGCAACAACCGTCTCGAATCTCCTCATCGAATCCACGAGACATCCGAGCGAAATCGCCGGTTCCATCGCAGCCCTTTCGAGGGGAGAATCGTGATTCACCCGAACCGGTCCGGGTCCAGCAAGCGGAGGTTCACCCCGAGTTGCCTCTCCTCCAACAAATCCGCGACGATCCGTGCCGTCGCCGGGGCGAGGCTGAGGCCCATCATGGCGTGGCCGGTGGCGACGAGAAGATTCTTCCATCGGCGCGGGCGGCCGAGATAGGGCATGCCATCGGGCGAGACGGGACGCAGGCCACGCCACGGCTCGATCCCGGCAAAGTGGGTTTCTGAGAAGGCGGGGAAATAACGCGTCGCCGCCCGGATGATGCCATGGACGCGGCGGCGGGTGATCGACTCGTCGGTGCCGACCATTTCCATCGTGCCGCCGAAGCGGAGCGCACCATCCATCGGCGTGACCGCGACGCGGGCCTCGCTACAAATGCTGCAAAGTTCCGGCAACTGGGGCGGGTTGTTCAGGGTCAGGCTGTAGCCCTTGCCGCCCTGCATCGGCAGATTGAGACAAAGGGCGCGCGCCGTCTCCGCGGACCAGACCCCGGCGCAGAGGACGAAGGCGTCGCCCACCATCGTGCCGCGCGAGGTGAAAACGGACTTCAGCGACGAAGAAGCCGTGTCGAAATCGAGCACCTCGGTCTCCCAGTGGAAGACCACCCCGAGACGGATCAGTTCCTCCTCGAGGACGGCCAGAAAACGCCCCGGTGAAAGGTGGCAGTCCTTCGGGAACCAGACGCTACCGCAGACGTCCATCGTCACTGCGGGATCGAGCGCGGCGGTGGCGCGGGCATCGAGCACATCGGCGGGAATGCCGAGGGCGTTCGCCTTGGCCGCGGTGTGCGATTCTTCCTCGAGGGTCCGCTCCTCCTTGCAGAGCATCAGCAAGCCCTTTTCGACGAGCCCGAAATCGAGTCCCATTGAGGTGAAGCACTCGCGGCTGAGCAACCCGATATCGCGCAGTATGGGAGCGGCGGCCTCGACCCGGAGGCGCGTCGAGGCATGCCAGAAGCGCATCCCCCAGGAGAGAAGATGCGGATCGAGCCGCGGACGGATGTAAAATGGCGACTCGGGATTCCACATCCACCTCAGTCCGAGCGCGACCATGCCGGGGGCGGCGAGCGGAATGAAATGGCTCGGCACGACCATGCCGGCATTACCGAAGGAGCAGCCGTCGCGGCGCCGTGGCTTGCGGTCGATCACCGTCACGACGTAGCCCCGCCGGGCGCATTCCAGCGCGGTGCAGAGACCGACGACGCCAGCTCCGAGGATGACGACGGAGGGTTTCACCGCAGGGGGCAAGCGGGGGCACGGAGGTTTTGAATTCATTTCCTTTCCATTGGTCCGGACTCCGTGGCCCTTTGATGCCTCGCTTCATCTATCTGCGGCGTCGCCTTCGATTGTGGTGAATCCACTTCCAACAGATGCTTCTTCAAAAACTCCAGCCGCGCCTTCGACCCATACGGCGTCTCCGCGGCCCCGTGACCGGCTCCGATGATGGGCATGTATTCGAATTCCTTCCCCGCCCTCTGCAGGGCCGCAACGACCTGGGTAGTGCTGGCGGGATCAACGTTCGTGTCGACTTCCCCGACGATGAGAAGGAGCTTCCCGCCGAGTTTGCGGGCATCGTCCGTGTTCGAATTCCTCGCATAGCTTTCGTCGATGGGCCAGCCCAGCCACTGTTCGTTCCACCAGATTTTGTCCATGCGATTGTCGTGGCAGCCACAGTCGGCCACGGCGACCTTGTAAAAATCGTGGTGATCGAGGACCGCGCGCATCGCGCTCTGTCCTCCCGCGCTGCCCCCGTAGATCCCGACGCGGGAGAGATCCATCCAGGGCCGGGTCTTCGCCGCCTCTCGGATCCAGCCGATGCGGTCCGGAAAACCGGAGTCCTTGAGGTTCTTCCAGGCCACCTCGTGGAAGGCCTTGCCGCGGTGGTTCGTGCCCATGCCATCGAGCTTCACGAGGATAAATCCCTCGTCCGCGATCTCGTGGAGGCGTTCAAGGCGACCGAAGTCTTTGGGCGCGAAAGCGGCGTGCGGTCCGGCGTAGATGTCCTCGATCACGGGGTAGGATTTCGCGGGATCGAAATCCGAAGGCTTGATGAGGATGCCGTGGATGTCGGTCTTGCCGTCACGACCTTTCGCGACGAAGCGCTCGGGCATCGTCCAACCGCTGGCGAGCAGGGCGGCGGCATCGGCCCGTTCGAGCTCGCAGACGAGGGAACCGTCGTCGCTTCGGCGCAGCTCGTGCACCGGAGGATGGTCGGCGCGCGACCAGCGGGCGATGAACCATTGGCGGTCCGGAGAAAACTCCACGTGATGATTGCCGTCGCCCTCGGTGAGCTTGGCAAAGCCACTCCCATCCAGATTGACCCGGCAGAGATGCAGGTGGTAAGGATCCTCCCCCTCGCGCAGTCCGCTCGCGAGGAACCAGACCTGCCGATTCTTTGCATCGACGTGGAGGACTTCGCGCACCGGCCAGGCACCCGAAGTGACGGCGTTCATGAGTTTCCCGGTCGCGGTGTCATGGAGGTAGAGGTGCGCCCAACCGTTCCGCTCGCTCATCCAGAGAAGTTCGCCACTCTGGTGCAGCCAGTGCCGCCAGGTCTTCTTCGTGTAGTCGATGAAGGTCTTCGCGGTCTCTTCGACGACGACGCGGACCGCTCCGGTGGAGGCGTTCACCGCGAGGAGGCGATAGCGCTGATGGCCGCGCTCATTGTAGTCGAAATAGGCCTCGCTGCCGTCCGGTGCCCAGGTGACCGGGATCTCGTGGGATTGGGTGAAGGGCTTGGGAGAGAGGGTCGGTTCGATCACCCGGCCCTCTTCACTCCCGGGCCGGAAGAGGACGAGTTGTGGTTTTGGCAGGGCATCGCCGGGTTTGGCGTAGGGGAAGGACTTGACCTTCGGCTGTTTCTGATCGGACGGGGAGGAATCGACGATCGAGATGATGCGCTCGGGAACCTCGACGGCGGCGCTGACGAGGAAGGCCTTCGAATCGGGCGACCACGAGACCTTGCCGCGCCAGACGGCCTTTTCGGGAAGCGGCGCCCGGAGCACCGTTTCCGCCCCACCCTCGCGCCGGATCAGGACGATGCGATCCTTCTCCACCCGTGCCGTCCAAGCCTCGTCCGGCGAAGTCTCCGGCGACGGCACCTTCTTCGGCTCCGGCTTTCGACCCTCCCCGTCGATGATCCACCTGGACGTGACGGAACCGGCTTCGGTCACGGCGAATTCGGTGCCGTCGGGACGCGTGAGGAGCCAGACATGCCCCTCGTAGGTGTGCTGCTCGCGCTCGCCCTTCGGTGCGAGCTTGCCGTAGGCGACGCGTTTGCCGCCGGAGTCGATCCAGAAGAGATCGAGTTCGAGATCGAGTTCATTGACGAGGTGGATCCCGGAGGAGGCACCGGTGCGTTTGGTGGCGCGCGGTTCGATCGTGGTCCCGGACGACCTGAGCGGCGGTGATGCGGGGAGGCCAAGGGAAGGAAGGTCGGTTGCGGTCTTCCGGGTGCCGGTCCTCGCGTCGATGAGAACGAATTCGTGGGTGTCGGCGCCGGTCCGGACGGGATACCAGAAGGTGTGTTGGTCAGGCAGCCAGGTGGGGTCGAGTTGGTCGCGGAGGATCGGAGGCTGGGCTTGGGCAAGTGCGGAATGGAGAAAAAGAAGGAACGCAAATGGCCGCAAATACCCGCAAATGCCCGCAAATCGGATTCTCCGCGCTTGTGTCATTCCATTTGCGCGCATTTGCGGGTATTTGCGCCAATTTGCGCCAAAACAATCCGGCTTCATTTCGTTTCGCTCCCAATCCCCCATCGGAACGGATCATCCTCGTCGAACCACAAGACCGTTTCCGCCACGATGTGGGCACGCGCGGTGATGATGGGAATGACGCCGCCGTCACCGGCCTCGTAGCTTCCCTCGAACACCGTCCCAATGACACTTTCCTGACGCCAGGAGGCTCCCGGGGCGAGTTTTCCGTCGGCGGCGAGGCAGGCGAGCTTGGCGCTCGTACCGGTGCCGCAGGGGGAGCGATCGTATTCTCCTCCGGGACAAAGGACGAAGTTACGGCTGTGGTTCGCGGGATCGCGCGGCGGGCCGAAGAACTCGACATGATCGACCTCGGGGAATCCCGCGGCATGGATCGCCTCGCGGGCCTCGATCGCCGAACGGGTCAACTCCCGGAGATTGGCCAGGGAGAGATCCAGCCCGTGATCGGTGACCAGAAAAAACCAGTTTCCGCCCCAGGCAACGTCTCCGGTGTGGCCACCCGCCTGCACCGCGGCGGACTTGCGGTGGGAAAGGACATTCCGGACACTGACGCGCCCGTCCTCGTGCAGGACCGCGGTGACCGTTCCCACCGGTGTCTCGAGCCGGTGTAATCCGGTGTCGATGCGACCGAGATGGCGCAGGGTCTCGATCACGCCAATGGTGCCGTGACCGCACATGCCGAGAAGGCCGACGTTGTTGAAGAACGTCACTTTCGCCACGGAGGAGGGATCGGCCGCGTCCTCAAGGAGTGCTCCGACGATGACTTCGTGGCCGCGCGGTTCGCAGAGAATCGCCCGATGCCACCGCGCGAGGTCGGATGCGCTCAACCCGCCGAGGACGACACGGGTCGGTTCGCCCCCGGTATGGGAGTCGATCACGGAAAGACGCTTCATGCGGGCCGTTTCGCGAGCGCTTCACGGATGATCTTCAGGACCTGGTCGCGTTCCTCACCGGCTAGGGGCTGGCGCGGTTCGCGGACCCATTCCTTGCCGAGACCGGTTTCCTGACAAAGCAACTTGATGTATTGAACGAAGTGGAGATGCGTATCCAATTTCATCAGTGGCTGGGCCCATCGATAGAGTTCGCGCGCCTCGTCCCAACAACCCTCGCGGGTGAGATCCCAGAGCCGCTGGTTTTCCTTTGGAAAGGCGACCCCGCTGCCGGCGACCCAGCCGTCGATGCCGAGGATGGCACATTCGAGGAGGAGGTCATCGACCCCGGTGAAGAGTTGGTAGCGGTCGCCGACGAGATTGCGCAGCTCGGTGATGCGGCGCGGATTGGCGCTGCTCTCCTTGATCGAGGTCAGGTTCGGGATGTCGGAGAGCCGCGCGAACATCCCGGGTGTGACATCGGTGTGATAGCCGACCGGATTGTTGTAGAGCATCCACGGCAGCGGAGTCGCCGCCGCAAGGGTGCGGAACCAATGCTCCGTCTCGCGCTCGTCGGGTTTGTAGACCATCGGCGGCATGATCATGAAACCGGAAGCGCCCAGGGCCTCGCCGTCGCGCAGGTATTGCACGGCCGCCCGGCTACTCATCTCCGCGACCCCGCTGAGAACGGGAACGCGGCCACCGGCGGTCCCGATGGCGCGGGCGAGCACGGCGCGCTTCTCGTCGGGTTGGAGGCACTGGTTTTCGCCGAGCGAACCGCAGACAATGAGCCCCGAGACACCGGAGTCAATGAGCGCCTCGAAGTGAAGGGCGGTGGCGTCGAGGTCGAGGGACTGATCCTCGTGCATCTGGGTGACGACGGCGGGAAAGACCCCGGACCATTTTGGAAGTGTGGACATGGAATTAGGAGTTCGGATTACCACGGGGAGCACGGAGGAACACGGAGTCCTCCCGGGAATCTCCGTGCCCTCCGCTGTGACCCCGGTGGTCACTCTCGTCGACTTCCCTGCACAGTCTTGATTGCCTTTCCGGGCGAAAGCTGGCATTTCAGACAAACCCATGGTTCAAGGCCTTTTTTTCGACGATCACGCGCTGGTGGAGGCACTTTTCGACGCCCTGCCTGATGTCGTGTTCTTTCTCAAGGACGCGGACGGCCGTTATGTCGTGGTGAACCGCACTCTCGCCGACCGATGCGCCGGCGGAGACAAGGCGCGCCTTCTCGGTTGCCGTCCCGTGGACCTTTTTCCCGCGCCCCTGGCGGCGAGCTATGTGAAGCAGGATGAATTGGTCCTGCGAACCGGCCGTGCGGTCGAGGGGGCGCTCGAGTTGCACCTTTACCCCGGTGGCGTCACGGGCTGGTGTCTCACCACGAAGCTACCCCTGCGTGATCGTGCCGGACGGATCAACGGCATCGCCGGGATCTCGCGCGACCTCAATGCCCCCGGGGAAAAGGCGAACGGCTATCCCGAACTCGCCTCGGTGCTGGAGCACATGCGGCTCCATTTCGACGAAAGCCTCCGCATCGAGGAACTCGCCGCGATGGCCGGCTTCAGCGTCTACCAGTTTGAGCAGCGCGTCCGCCGACTCTTCCAGATGAGCCCGCTGCAGCTCTTGCACAAGCTCCGGCTCGACGAGGCAACCCGTCTCCTCCGGGAAACCGCAATATCGATCGGCGAAATCGCGATCCGGACCGGCTGGTGCGACCAGAGCGCTTTCACGAGGCATTTCAACCGCTATGCGGGAATCGCGCCGGGCCGATACCGGACCATGGCGGCTGAACAAGGGTGAAGTCACCTAACCCCAATACTGTCCACCTGATCGTTTTTTCCCCAAGCATTGTGCGGGAAGTGCCCGTGTCATGGCACGCAGCCCGATGCGCATGAGCGCCAGAGGTCCGATCGCCGTGCCTTTGAGCGTCGGTCTTCCGGCCCGAGTCTATCCGCGCCAGCGGATTCGGGGGATCCTCACGAGGATGGGTCTTCAGAGCAAGCGGGTTCGGGGCCTTCCCGCCGATGCGCTCGCCTACCACGTGATCGCCCTCGACCTCTTCATGGCCCTCTCCACCCGCGTGGTTCTCCGGTCCCTCGTCGGAGTCCTGCAAGGGCTCGCCGGGGAAGCGGGCCCGGTCCAGGTGGCGGGCAAGGGCGCCATCTCCCAGGCGAGGCGTTGCCTCGGGGCGGCACCGCTCTGGGAGCTCTGTAGGGTGAGAGCCCGTCCCGTCGCCCCGGAGGACTAGCCCGGTGCCTTCTACCCCAAGCTGCCTGACCAGACGATCTTTCGGTGTCTTTTTGTTTTGGGGCAACAGGAATCGGAGCACGGTGGTGAAACCCACCAAAGGTGAGATCCTCCTTATGTAGCTCCTCACGGGATTACGCAAGACGACGAACTTGCCCAAAAGGACGCCGCCATGCTTCCATAGCCTTCACGCCGCCATGATCCGCGCCATCCTTCTCCTCGCCGCCCTCCCGCTCGCTGCCCAGGACCCTCCCGCCTTCCGCGCCGGGGCCTTTGCCGCGGACGTCACGCCGCAGCAGTTTCCGCTGAACATGCCGGGCGGATTCAGTGCGAACGGCGCCGAGAGCGCGCATGATCCGCTCCATGCGCGGGCCCTCGTCCTCGACGATGGCACGACCTCCCTCGCCATGGTCGTGGTGGACAATCTCGGTCTTTCTCCCGCGCTCATCCTCCAGGCCAAACAAGTCGCTTCGGAAAAAACCGGCATCGCGGTCGAGAAGATCCTCATTTCCTCGACCCATACCCACAGCGCGCCCTCGTCGGGCGGAGGCAAGGAGGGCAGTCCCGAGGCGGCCTACCGGCGGCGCCTTCTCGACGGGATCGTCGAGTCCATCGTGAAGGCACACGAGACCCGTCGTCCCGCCGCCGCCGGTGCCTCGGCCCACCCCCTGCCCGAAGAGGTCTTCAACCGCCGCTGGCATCTCAAACCCGGAAAGATGACCCCGAATCCCTTCGGCAAGATGGACGAGGTGCGCATGAATCCCGGGACTGATCCCGAAACGATCGAACGTCCCGCCGGACCGACCGATCCCGATTTCCTCGTCCTTTCGATCCAGGATGAAAAACGTCGGCAGATCGCCCTCTACGCCAGCTACGCCCTTCACTACGTCGGTGCGACGCCGCCGAAGCAGGTCTCGGCGGACTATTTTGGAGAGTTCGCTAGGCTCATGCCGAGCCGACTCCGCGGTGACGGCACCATGGTCGCGATGCTGGCGAACGGCGCCTCGGGCGACATCAACAACATCCCTTTCAACGTGACTCGTCCGCCGCGTGAGACCTTCGAGCAGATTCGCATCGTCGCCCAAAAAGCTGCCGATGCCGCGTGGTTCGCCCACCGGAAAATCGAGATTCACGAGAAAGCTCCGAGGATCGGCATGGTCGAACGTCAGGTCGTACTGCGCTACCGCCGTCCCGCCGAGGAAGACATCGCCGCAGCCCGGAAGGTGCTCGGCGCCACGGTGAAGGAGGAGATCGAGGCCCTGCCGCGGCTCGCCCAGCATTACGCAGCCAGCGTCCTCGCCGCCGCCGAACGCGCCGAGGGATCCCTCACCGTGCCGGTGCAGGCGATCCGAGTCGGCGATCTCGCCATTTGCGGCCTGCCCTTCGAGGTCCTCGTCGAGATCGGCCTCGAGCTTCGCGAGAAAAGCCCCTTCGGCGAGACCATGGTGATCGGACTCGCGAACGGTCGCCATGGCTACCTGCCGAATCCGAGACAGCACGCCCTCGGCGGATACGAGACTTGGCTGGGGACGAACACGGTCGAGGTGGATTCGTCGGAGATTTTGACGAAGCAATTGCTGGAGATGCTCGGGGAGTTGAAGGAGGGATGATACCGAATCCAAGAAATCCTTGGCCGATGGGATGTCTTGACCTTGGAAATCTTCGCGGTCTGCGACCGCCGCGCCGAGGAAAGGCGGGCTCCGCCGGCCTCCCTGCGTTGGATTCGGCGGGATCCGTGTTTCCCGGGCCGGTGCCTCACCGCCGCGCCGATCGCTTGGTGATGACCGCTTTTGCCAAGTCCGGGAGGGCTTTGAGTGCGCCCCGTGTCACCCTTTGAACTGCGCCACCAGCCCGGTGATCGTCTCCTTCGCGTCGCCGTAGATCATGCGGCAGTTTTCGCGGAAGAAGAGCGCGTTTTCCAGACCGGAGAAACCGCTGCCCTTGCCGCGCTTCAGCGCGAAGACGGTGCGGGCCTCGTGGGCGTTGATGATGGGCATGCCGTAGATCGGGCTGCTCGGGTCATCGGCGGCGGCGGGGTTGACGACATCGTTCGCCCCGATGATCATGACGACATCGACCTGGCTGATCGTGGGGTTGACGGCGTCCATCTCGCAAAGCTGCTCGTAGGGCACGTCGGCCTCGGCGAGGAGAACGTTCATGTGACCGGGCATGCGGCCGGCGACGGGGTGGATCGCGAAGCGGACCTCGGCGCCGTTTTTCTCGAGCAGCGATCCCAGTTCCTTCACGGCGTGCTGGGCCTGGGCCACGGCCATGCCGTAGCCGGGGACGAAGACGACGTTCTGCGCGGCCTCGAGCACGTAGTAGGCGTCCTCGACCGAGACGCCCTTCATCTCGCCCTCGACCGCCTTCCCGGACGGACCGCCCGCGGCTCCGAAGCCACCGAAGAGGACGTTGCCGAAGGTGCGGTTCATCGCCTTGCACATGATGATGGTGAGGATGATTCCCGAGGTGCCGACGAGACAGCCCGCGACGATGAGGACCTTGTTGAGGATGACGAATCCGGCCGCGGCTCCGGCGAGTCCGGAGAAGCTGTTGAGGAAGGCGATGACCACGGGCATGTCGCCGCCGCCGATCGGCAGCACGCCGAGGACGCCGAGGGCGAGGGACAGCACGATGATGGCGTAGAGCGCCCAGGCCGCCTCCTGGCCCTGCATGACGTAGAGGACGCCGAGGACGAGGAGGGCGATGAAGAGGATCGCATTGACCGCCTTTTGTCCGGGGAAGAGCGTGGGGCGTCCGCTCATCTTGCCGGCGAGTTTCAGGTAGGCCACGAAGCTGCCGGTGAAGGTGACGCCGCCGATGAGGATGGCGGAGTAAATCGCGATCTGGGTGACGGGATCGGTGTTCTTGCCGAACTCGAACTCGGCCCAGCCGACGAGGACCGAGGCGAGGCCTCCGAAGCCGTTGAAGAGGGCGACGAGCTCGGGCATGCCGGTCATCTGCACCCTCACCGCCCAGACCCAGCCGATCACAGTGCCAATGGCGACGCCGGCGAGAATGAGCTTGTAATCGACGACGTCCTTGTAAAACAGCGTCGCGACCATGGCGATGAGCATCCCGACGGCCGAGAGGAGGTTGCCCTTTCGCGCGGTCTCGGCCTTTCCGAGCATCTTGATCCCGAAGATGAAGAGGATCGAGGCGACGATGTAGGTGAGGTCGATGTATTGCTTTAAATCCATGGGAAAGCTGCGCTTTGTCTTTTTGTCCTTGGTCCTTGGTCCTTGGTCCTTGGTCCTTGGTCCTTGGTCCTTGGTCCTTGGTCCTTGGTCCTTGGTCAGCGAAATCAACAAAGGACGACGGACGAAGGACTACGGACCGTTTGACTTATTTCTTCTTCTTGAACATTCCGAGCATGCGGTCGGTGACGACGTAGCCGCCGACGACGTTGATCATGGCCAGGATGACGGCGGCGAAGCCGAGCCATTTGCCGAACTCGCCCTCGGCGACGCCGCAGGCGAGGAGCGCTCCCACCACGGTGATGCCGGAAATCGCGTTCGATCCCGACATGAGCGGGGTGTGGAGCTGGCTCGGGATCTTCTGGATCAACTCGAAGCCGAGGAAGGCGGCGAGGACGAAGACGAAGAGGAGGAGAACGAGGAGGTCCATGGGGGAATGACGAATGACGAATGACGAATGACGAATGACGAATGACGAATGACGAATGACGAATGACGAATGAGGAATGAGGAATGAGGAATGAGGAATGAGGAATGAGGAATGAGGAATGAGGAATGAGGAATGAGGAATGAGGAATGAGGAATGAGGAATGAGGAATGAGGAATGAGGAATGAGGAATGAGGAATGAGG
>JBILDO010000138.1:0-3308 GCA_044352585.1 Verrucomicrobiales bacterium | reverse complement strand
CGCGGCGCTGCATGCCGCCGACGCGCCGAAGCCCAACCTCATCGTCATTCTCGCGGACGACCTCGGCTACGGGGATGTCGGCTGCTATGGCGCGACGATGATCAAGACGCCGAACATCGATCGCCTCGCCCGCGAGGGCATGAAATTCTCCGACGCGCATTCGCCCGCGTCCGTCTGCTCTCCCTCGCGCTACGGCCTGCTCTCGGGACGCTATCCGTGGCGGTTGCACCAGACCGGGAACGACTACCACCTCGAGCAGGACCGGATGAACATCGCCTCAATGCTGAAGTCGCAGGGCTATCGCTCGGCGGCCATCGGCAAATGGCACCTTGGATACAGCGCGGATTGGAACCAACTGCCCATCACCGGGCCGCTGGAGTGCGGCTTCGATTATCACTTCGGCGTGCCGCAGAATCACAATGATGCCTACCGCGCCTACATCGAGGATCACGACCTCGTGGGACGCAAACCGGGCGAGCCGTTCCGCATCGTCAAAGGGCGTGATTTTCCCGAAGGTCTCGCGCAACCGCGTGTGGACGATCGGGTCAGCGGTATTCTGGTGACCAAAGCCCTGCATTTCATCGGGGAGAACCGCGAACGCCCCTTCTTCCTCTATTTCACCTCGGTGATCCCCCACACCCACATCACGCCCGCCGAGCGATTTCGCGGCAAGAGCGCGGCGGGACTCTACGGCGATTACATTCAGGAACTGGACAACCACGTCGGGCGGATCCTCGCCGTGCTCGACCGCTTTCAACTCAGCGGGCGGACACTGGTAATCTTCACCAGCGACAACGGCGCCGCGCCCTCGGATTTCAAGGGATCGAAGAAGGGGAAGCTCAATCTCGCCAGCGAGGCGGGCGGGGTGCGCGAGAAGTTCCACACCGCCAAGCGGGACGCCCGCGCGCTCGGTCATATCGCCAACGGCCCCTGGCACGACGGCAAGGGCACGCCGTTCGAAGGCGGGCATCGCGTGCCCTTCATCGCGCGCTGGCCGGGCCAGGTCCCGGCGGGAGCGGTCTCGGGCGAGACCCTCTGCTTCACCGACCTGCTCGCGACCGTCGCGGCCATCCTCGAGGTGACGCTGCCTCCCGACGAGGGCGGAGACTCCTTCAACCTCCTCCCCGCCTTGCGCGGCGAGACCCTGAAGGAACCCATCCGCAAGCTCACCGTGCTGCAGGGCGACACGCGCGACGATGCCCTCGCCGTGCGCTCCGGGCCATGGAAGCTCATCGAGAGCAGGGCCTCCAAGGGAGGCAAGAAATACGATCTCTACGATCTCGTCAAAGACCCCGGCGAAACGAAGAACCTCGCCGCCGAGAAACCCGAGGTCGTCAAGGAACTCGCCGCCGCTCTCGCGAAGGTCCGCGACGAAGGCCGCAGCATACCCTGAACATGAAACTCACGCTCACATTCCTGACCGGCCTGCTGCTCGCGCCGATGACTTTTTTGTATGCCGACGATGCGCGAAAACCCAACATCGTCTTCATCCTCGCCGATGATCTTGGTTACGCGGACCTCGGCTGCCAGGGATCGAAGGAGGTCGTCTCGCCGCACATGGATTCGATTGCGGCCAATGGGGTGCGTTGCATGGCGGGTTACATCTCCGCGCCGCAGTGTTGCCCGTCACGTGCGGGCCTGATGACGGGTCGGTATCAGAATCGCTTCGGCTATGAGACCAACGACGAGACCAAAAAAGGCGGGTTGCCGCTCAGCGAGCGGACCATGGCGGATCGCCTGAAGGCGGCGGGATATGTGACGGGAATGGTGGGCAAATGGCATCTGGGCGATGGCGAAAACCGGCGGCCTTATCGGCGCGGCTTTGACGAGGCCTTCTGGCACTCGAACGGCGGCGTGCTGTTCCCTGACAAGAGGACCGGCTTCATCGGCAATCTGTATCGCGGCGCCGATCCGGTGCGGGAGAAAGAATACTCCACCGATGCCTTCGGCCGCGAGGCGGCGGCCTTCATCGAGCGACACCAGCGCGAGCCGTTCTTTCTTTATCTCGCCTTTGTGCCGCCACACTGGCCGATGGAGGCCGAGCCGGAGCATCTGGCGCAGTTTGCCCACATCCCCGATCTCCACCGGCGCACCATGCTTGGCATGATGGCCTCCCTGGATGAAAATGTGGGCCGCGTCCTCACGAAACTGCGCGAGACAAAACTGGAGGAGAACACGCTCATCTTTTTCCTCAGCGACAACGGTGGACCGACCGGCAAGCCTCGCCTGAAGCCGGACGCTGATTTCGAATACGGCCAGAACACCTCGAAGAACGATCCCTGCCGCGGTGTGAAGGGCGATCTGCTGGAAGGCGGCATCCGCGTGCCTTTCCTCGTCCAATGGAAAGGCCGCATCCCGGCGGGCAAAACCTACGACCGGCCGGTGATCAGCCTCGACATCCTGCCGACCGCGCTGGCGGCGGCGGGCGTGGAAGTGCAGCCTGATTGGAAGCTCGACGGCACCGACCTGCTGCCTTTTTTGACCGGTGAAAAAGAGACAGACCCTCACGACGCGCTCTACTGGCGCTTCCGTTTTCCATCGACGAAGCCCGCAGCGCATCGCTGGGCGATCCGTCAGGGCGATTGGAAGCTCGTGAAAAACGGTGCCGCGCCTGTATCGCTCTACCACCTCGCCACCGACATCGGCGAGACCCGCAATCTCGCCGCCGAGCAGCGCGAGCGTGTCGCCGCGATGAAGAAAGCCTACCAGGTCTGGGATGCCCGGAATCAGGAGCCGTTCGGAGTGGATGCGCCCGCAGCCAAAGTCAGCGCGGCTGCTTCCGGACTGATTCAGGGCGCTTCTCACGCCAAGGTAAGCGTCTTTCCCGCCGAGATCCGCATGGAATGCACCGGCGACGACCCGCAGCTCATTCTCGGCGACATCCCGGCGGCCTCGACCGGCCCTTTCACGCTCGAGTTGAAGATCAAATCGACGAGCAAGGGTCCGGGCGAAATCTTCTGGAGCACCGCCGCGAAGCCGCAGTTCACCGCCGCGCAGAGCGTGAGGTTTGACGTGCGGCACAACGGTGATCAATGGCACGACTACTCGGTCAATCTGCCCGCCGTCACGCCCGCGCTCACGCATCTGCGGCTCGATCCCGGCACCGCACCCGGCCTTGTCCGTATCGCGCGCTTCGTGCTCAAGAACGCGGAGGGCCAGGTCACCAAAGCCTGGGTGGGTGACGCCGCGGCGGCGGCCCGGCAACCCGACACCAGGGCGGATCAGCTCCAGCTCGCCGCCTACTACTTCCCGAACTGGGGACCGATGCCGCATTCCGAATGGAAATCGCTCAAGGCGGCAAGACCCAG
>JBILDO010000052.1:0-36872 GCA_044352585.1 Verrucomicrobiales bacterium | reverse complement strand
GATCCTCCGGTAGCCGTAGCGGTGGCGGTGACGGCGGAAGATCCGTTCGATGCGCTCTCCGATGTCCCGGTCGGAGAGTTCGTTCGCCGTGGGCGTGGCCGCGTGGTAGTAGCTGCTCCGCGGAAGCACGAGGACTTTGCAGATCGAGCGGATCCCGTGCCCGATCTCGAGCTGGATGCGGTGGATCATTTCGCGGAGCTGTGGGGGTTTTTGGTCCCGAGGATATCCAAAAGGCTAGCTCACCTCAGATCCATTCTCAATATCCACGAAATGCCTAAACTGAGCGGTCTTCCAATGCCCCGGCACCTCCCCCAGCCACTCGACGCCGCTGTCCTTGTATTCCGGATACCGCGGAAAGCTCATTCGCTCGGTTCCCCTTCCTTGCGGTTGGAAGTGAGCCGTCGCCGCCAGATCTTAGGACTCCGGGAGCAATGAAAAACGGCGTAGATCACGATTCTCTCAACCGATGCCTCGTAGAAAATCTCAAAGGGGAAGCGGCGGATCAGCGCCCGCCGGAACTCATCGACCGCGGGGGGACATATCCGGATGACGCTGGATCAGGGGGATGCAGGCTTCGACACAGCGGAGGAACTCCTCGCCAAGGCCGGGTTCGCGACTCTCATACCAACCATAGGACTCCGCCACGTCGAGCGAAGCTTTCGGGGTATGGATCACCACTTCAATCATGGGCCGAGCGAGCCTGTTGCTTGACCTGTTCCCAGGTGAGGCCTGAGCCCGGATTTGCCTGGAAGCGTTCCTTCCGGGCGCGCAACTCCGTCCGGGTCTCCTCCGATACCGGAAGCGGGGCACCCTCTTCGACAATGCTGTCCCAGAGATCTTCAACGAGTTGAAGTCGCTCGGAGAGACCAAGTTTGAAGAGCGGGGCGAATTCAGCGTTAATGGGGAGAGAATAAAGAGTTCCGGGAGGAAGATCAACAAGGGTTTTCCCGCGGTGTGGTTGCTGACTCTGCCAGAGCCACTCGACGCCGCTGTCCTGGTATTCCGGATAAAGCGGAAAGCTCATGCCGGCACCTCCTTCCAGATCGAGTGGGCGGGCTTCGTATCGGGACGCCTCAAACTCATCGCCCGCACCTTTCTGCTTCACCGGAGTACAAAAAAAGACCCGTCGGTTTGAGGGTGGACTTTCGCCCATAGCCTTGGCAGGTTCTGTTGCGCGTTCTTTTAACAAATCGCGACAATTGCGAAGGCGAATTGGTGAAATTTTTCACAAGCGGCGACGGTTCCATCACGCTGACAGCCCCTCGATCATGGTGAGAATGCGCCCGGTGCACTCCTTCAACTCCGCATCAATCTCGGCGAGCGGGCGCGGCGGTTTGAAGACATAGAAGTGCCGGTTGAAGGGGATCTCGTAGCCGACCTTGGTCTTCTCGTGGTCGATCCAGGCATCGGGCGCGTGGGGCAGGACCTCGCGTTTGAAGTAGGCCTCGACATCCTCGGAGAGCGGCACGTTCTCGGTGTCGCGCAGGCTGCTGTCGGGGACGGGCTGGCCCTTGGTCTTGCCCTTGGTGGAGCGCACGATCTGGCCGGCGGCATCGCGCTCGGGGCGCTCGACGGTGATGGTCCGATAACCGAAATCCTCGTTCTTGAAAATCCGGCTGATGGGCACGCCGTCGCGGGTCTCCTCGCGGAACTCGCCGAAGAGGCGGGTGATATCCTCGATGTGGGCGGGGCTCAGCTCCTTGCGCTTGCTGCCGAGGCTCTTGCGCATCTTCTGCCAGAAGCCGGAGGCGTCGATGAGCTGCACCTTGCCCTTCCGTGCGGCGGGCTTCCGGTTGCTCACGATCCAGATGTAGGTGCTGATGCCGGTGTTGTAGAACATGTCGGTGGGCAGGCCGATGATGGCCTCGACGAGGTCGTTCTCGAGGACGTGGCGGCGGATCTCGCTCTCGCCCGAGCCGGCCCCGCCGGTGAACAGGGGCGAGCCATTCAGGACGATGCCGAAGCGGCTCCCGCCCTCGGCGGCGGGGCGCATCTTCGAGAGGAGGTGGAGGAGGAAGAGGAGCGCCCCGTCGCTGACCCGCGGCAGGCCGGGCCCGAAGCGGCCGTTGTAGCCCTGCTCGCGGTGTTCCTTCTCGATCTCCTTCTGGATCTTTTTCCACTCCACGCCGAAGGGCGGATTCGAGAGCATGTAGTCGAAGCGCCGCCCCGGAAGTCCGTCGGCCGAGAGGGTGTTGCCGAAGATGATGTTGGCGATGTCCTGGCCCTTGATGAGCATGTCGGCCTTGCAGATGGCGTAGGACTCGGGATTCATCTCCTGGCCGTACATGACGAGCCGGGCGTCGGGATTGATCTCGGCGAGGTGCTCGCCGGCGACGCTGAGCATGCCGCCGGTGCCGTCGGTGGGATCGTAGATCGACCGGACCACGCCGGGCCGGGTGAGGGCCTCATCGTCCTCGATGAAGAGAAGGTTCACCATCAGGCGGATGACCTCGCGCGGGGTGAAGTGCTCCCCGGCGGGCTCGTTGGAGATTTCGGCGAACTTGCGGATCAGCTCCTCGAAGACGACGCCCATCTGGGCATTGCTCACGACCTCGGGGTGCAGGTCGATGATGGCGAATTTCTCGGTGACCGGGTAGAGCGGCCCGGCCTTGTCGAGGCGGTCGATCTGGGTGTGGAAATCGAAGCTGTCGAAGATGTCGCGCACCGCGGGCGAGAACCCGCGCAGGTAGGCTCGGAGGTTTTCCCCGATGTGGTCCTGATCGCCCATGAGGGTTTTCAGGTCGAGGGGGGAGTCGTTGTAGAAGAGCTGGCCGGAGATCTTCAGCAGGAAGGGCTAGGGATTGAGCCCGGCGGCCTCGCGCTTGGTCTTTTCGGCGAGAACGGCGGCCTTGGTGGGCTCCAGCACGCAGTCGAAGCGGCGGAGGGCGGTGAAGGGCAGGATGACCTTGCCGTAGTCGGACTGCTTGTAAGCGCCGTGGAGCAGGTCGGCGACGGACCAGAGGAAGGAGGAGAGGTTCGGATCGGCCATGGGGGAGAGAGCGGGGGCGGGGGAGGATGGGCACCGACGACGCCAAGGGAGAGCGGATCCTGAGAAGTGCCTTATACCGATTCTGAAATCGATTCAGACGATTGGTGATTTTCACGTCGACTCGGAACGTCAAGGAGCGGGGCCACTGCGGAGCAGCTGCCCTCGGCCCCGAACGACCGTCCCTTGCGCATTCCACGGGGCCGGGGGTGGACCCGCTCCTTGGTCGCACCCCATCGCAATCGTCTCAATCGTTTCCTAATTTAGTAGTCGTAGCGCCTCTCCCGATCGACAAGCCGGGACGCCAAACCCGGGGCTTCCACCCCCCTTCACCCCAACCCCGGCTCGGCGAGTCCGAAGATCCTTGCGGGATCCTGGCGGGCGGTGTCCTCGCCGAGGCGCATGCGGGTGAGGACGCGGGCGGGTTCGAAGCCGAGGCGGAAGGCGAGGTCGGAGGCGGACTCGTTGGCTTCGGGGAGGTCCCAGAAGAGAGGCCGGTCGTGCGGGCAGCGGGAAAGGAGCCGCTCGGCGAGGGCGAGTCCCGACGCGTTCGAGGCGGCGGTGACGGGTCCGAGGTAATGGGCGCGTTCGCCGGCCCGCCGGAACCCGAAACTGCCGTCGGGCAGGAGGATGGCGTCGTCGGATCCGGTGCGGAGTGATGCGAGAAGGAGGGACCGGTCCGCTCCGAAGACGGCGCGGTCGAGGGCGAGCGAGGAAGCGGGCAGGACGGTTTCCGCCCCGTCGTCGGGGTCGGAGAGGGGGGGATCCGGTGCCGATGTCGCCGTTGGGGCGGTTGTCGGAGCGGCATTCCGGACCCAGCGGCGCAGATTCCACTCGGCGAAAAAACCGAGGCCTTCGTAGAGGGGGCGTCCCTGCGGGGTGGCGTCGAGGCGGATGCAGGCGACCTTGCCCCGCTCGCGCAGGTGTCCGATCGCCGCCTCGAGCAGGGCGGTTCCGATCCCGCGCCGCCGGAAGGCGGGCTCGACGAGAACCATCCCGATCCAGGCGAGGTCGTCGCGGTAGGCGGTGGTCGTGGCGGTGCCGGCGGGGCAGCCGTCGTCCATGGCGAGGAAGCACCCGCCGGGCGCCAGGAAAAGAAAGCGCTCCCAGTCCCGTCGGGTCTGGTTCCAGCCGGCGGCCCGGCTCAAGCCATGGGCGAAGGGCAGGTCGGATTCGCGGAGGGGGCGCAACACGGCGGGCATGACCGGGCCAAGTTCCTTCCGGACCGACGCACGGTCGAGGGACGCGTTTCCGCGGTCTTTGACCCAGGCATCGCGCGGTCACGGGAGATTTCAGCCAGGTAAACGCGGTCTTGTGGCGGGTTTTGGCTGAATTTAGGAATTTTTCGAGCGGGTCGTGGAGGGCTGGTTCGCCGTTTCGTCGGAAAAGGTGAGTTTTGAGTGGTTTGAATTCGAATTCGGTGGCGATTTGGGCGAAAAATGCAAATTTTCGGTTGTCTTCGGTGCTGGATCGTCGATGGTTTCGACGAACAAGCCCACTTTTCAGAACATGGCCTCGAAAAAACAGCAGGAAATCGACGGAGCGCAGGCATTGGTGATGACGCTCGACGCCCTTGGGATCGAGTATGTTTTCGGTTACTCCGGCGGGGCGGCCCTGCCGATCTTTGATGCGCTCGAAACGGTGAAGTCGAAGATGAAGTTCGTCCTCACCCGCCACGAGCAGGGGGCGACCCACATGGCGGACGGCTACGCCCGGGCCACCGGAAAGCCGGCCGTGGTCCTCGTGACCTCGGGTCCGGGTGCCGGAAACACCCTCACCGGGATCATGACGGCGCAGATGGATTCCGTGCCGATGATCATCGTGACGGGCCAGCAGGTGACCTGGATGCTGGGCAAGGACGCCTTCCAGGAGGCCGATATTTTCGGGATCACGATCCCGGTGGTGAAACACAACTTCCTCGTCCGCGAGACCAACGAACTGCCCCGCATCGCCAAGGAGGCGTTCCATATCGCCACGACGGGGCGGCCCGGTCCGGTGCTGATCGACGTGCCGAAAAACGTGAGCCAGTCGCCCTTCACCGGCGACCTCGACGCCGAGATCGACCTCCCCGGCTACAAGCCCGAGAAGGCCTTCGACATCGACGGGGCCTCGATCGAGGAGGCGGCGCGTCTCATCAACCTCTCGAAGAAGCCCCTCATCCTCGCCGGCCACGGGGCGATGCTCTCCGGGGCCGAGCGCGAGCTGATGGAGCTGGCGACGAAGATCGACGCGCCGGTGACCTCGACCCTGCTCGGGAAGGGAGTTTTCCCCGAGTCGCATCCGCTCTCCCTCGGCATGCTCGGGATGCACGGCACCGCCTACGCGAACAAGGCGGTCTGCGAATGCGACCTGATCTTCAACGTGGGGTCGCGTTTCGACGACCGCATCATCGGACAGGCCCACAAGTTCGCGGCCCAGGCGAAGATCATCCACATCGACATCGACATCGCGGAGATGGGCAAGATGATCGTGCCCGATGTCCAGGTCGTGGGCGACGCGAAGACGGCGCTGAAACAGCTCCTGCCCCTCGTGGAGAAGGCGAAGCATCCCGAGTGGAACGCCCACCTCGTCGGCTACAAGAAAAAGTATCCGCTTTCCTACAAGAAACAGGGAGGCCTCCGCATGCAGCAGGTTCTCGACGAGATCCACCAGCTCACCAACGGCGAAGCCATCATCACCACCGACGTGGGCCAGCACCAGATGTGGGCCGCGCAGTTCTACACGAATGACGCGTCCTTCAAGTGGATCAGCTCGGGCGGCGCCGGGACGATGGGCTTCGGCTTCCCCGCGGCGATCGGGGCGCAGTTCGCCTGTCCGGACGAGACGGTCATCGCGGTGGCCGGCGACGGCGGTTTCCAGATGACCCTGTGCGAACTCGCCACGGCGGTGATCCACAAGCTCCCGATCAAGATCCTCGTCCTGAACAACCACTATCTCGGGATGGTGCGCCAGTGGCAGGAGCTCTTCTTCGATAACCGCGAGAGCGGGGTGGACCTCGTCGGCAATCCCGACTTCGTCAAGCTGGCCGAGGCCTACGGCGCCAAGGGGATCAACATCAAGCGTCCCGCCGACGTGCGCAAGAAGCTGAAGGAGGCGCTCGACTACAATGACGGCCCCGTCCTCATCAACGCCGAGTGCATCAAGACCGACAACGTCTTCCCGATGATCCCGGCCGGCGCGGCCCTCGAGGACATGCTCATCGAGCCGCCCAAATACAAGATGGAGAAGCCGGTGGGTTCCACCTGACGGCGGAGCCGGCAAGTGGAACCGGTAAAAGGTGGGAAGGTAAAAGGTAAAAAGTCTTTTCCTCTCCGCTGATTACCGAAGGGTTCCAGTCCGTCCTGCGACCTTTTACTTTTTACCTTTCCACCTTTTACTCTCCTTTTCCCATGGCACGCACCATCACGACGACCGACTCGAAGCCCAAGCCGCGTCCCGACATTGTCGGGGGACATACGCTGAGCATGTTTGTGAACAACAAGCCCGGCGTGCTCATGCGCATCTGCCAGATCTTCGCGCGCCGCGCCTACAACATCGATTCGCTCGTCGTTTCCCAAGGGCGCGACCCGCGCTTTTCCCGGCTCACCCTCGGCATCAGCGGGGATCCCGCCGGTCTCACCCAGATCATCCTGCAGTGCGACAAGCTCATCGACGTGATCCACTGCCACGAGCACACCCCCGAGGACGCGGTCGTGCGCGAGTTGGCGTTGATCAAGGTCCGCGCCGAAAGCGCCGAGCGACGCACCGAAATCCTCCAGATCGTGGAACACTTCGGCGGGAAGACGGTCGATTTTTCCGAGTCGTCGATGATCATCCGGATCGAGGGGGCGAGCGACAAGGTCGATGCCTCGATCCGCCTCCTCAACAACTACGAGATCGTCGAGACCGTCCGCACCGGCAAGGTGGTGATGGCCCGCGGCGAGGTCGCGACCTGATCGCGCGCCGCGAGTCCCCCGGCACGAGACCGGGTTTTTTGAAAAGGCCCCGGTATCCGGGGCTTTTTTTCGTCATCGGGCATTGACGGCGGGAGTCCGCGTGCTGTTGAATCCCCGCACACCATGAGAAACCACCTCCTTGTCTCCACCCTGATCCTGATGAGCTCCTTTTCCTCCCCCGCCGCCCGAGCCGGAATCACCGAAGCCGTCTACGGCAGGATGCCCGATGGACGCGAGGCGAAGATCTGGACCCTGACGAACGCCGCGGGTCTCGAGGCCAAGGTCACCGAATATGGCGCGATCCTCGTCTCGATGAAGACGCCCGACAAGAAGGGAACCCTCGCCGACATCACCCTCGGTTATGACACGCTCGAGGGCTGGCTGGGAAACAGCTCCTACTTCGGTGCCACGGTGGGCCGCTTCGGCAACCGCATCGGCGGCGGGAAGTTCACCCTCGAGGGCAAGGAATACACCCTCGCGACGAACAACGAACCCGCCGGGATGCCCTGCGCCCTGCACGGCGGCAAGGAAGGGTTCTGCAAGAAGCTGTGGAAAGGGGAGGGGTTCTCCGTTGACGGGGCGAGCGGGGTGAAGCTCACCTACACGAGTCCCGACGGTGAGGAAGGTTACCCCGGAGAGCTCGGCGTGGAGGTCACCTACACCCTCACCGACCGGAACGAGCTCATCTGGGAGGCGAAGGCCGCCGCGAAAGCACCGACGGTGCTCAACATCGTCCATCACTCCTACTGGAATCTCGGCGGGGATCCTGGCAAGAGCATCAACGACCACGAGCTCACCCTCTACGCCGACCGCTTCCTCGCGACCAACGCCGGGATGATTCCGACGGGCGAACTCGCCCCGGTCAACGGAACCCCGCTCGATTTCCGCGAGCCGACCGTGATCGGCCGGCGCATCGAAGCGGACCACGAGGCCCTCAGGTTCGGCGGCGGTTACGACCATGCCTTCGTTCTCAACGGGACCAAGGACGGCGAACTCGTCCGTGCCGCCCGCGTCCGCGATCCCGAAACCGGCCGGGTCATGACCCTCTCGACGAACCAGCCCGCGGTTCAGTTCTACGGAGGCAACTTCCTCGACGGCACCACCACCGGAAAGGGCGGGGTGAAATACGAGCACCGCACCGGGCTCTGTCTCGAGACCGAGAACTATCCCGACGCTCCGAACAATCCGAAGGCGCCCTCGCCTGTGCTGCGTCCCGGGGAAACCTACCACCACAAGATGGTGCACACCTTTTCGGCGGAGTGATGTCGCTTCGCTCCGTTCTTGGTTCTTCTTTCCTCGTGCTTTGTTTAAGGGAAACGAGGAACCAAGAACGAAAAACAAGGAACGAACTCCCATGACCCTCCTCACCTTCCTTTTCTTCACCGCGTTGGTCGGGGGGCTCACGTGGGTGTTGACGCGGAAGGATGATCACGGCACCTCGACGGGGTATTTCCTCGCGGGCCGGACCCTCACGGGCGGCTACATCGCGGGATCGCTCCTCCTCACCAACCTCTCGACCGAGCAGCTCGTCGGCCTCAACGGGGCGGCCTTCACCGACGGCATCTGCGTGATGGCGTGGGAGGTCATCGCGGGGGCCTCGCTGGTTGTCATGGCGCTTTATTTCCTCCCGAAATACCTGCGCAGCGGCATCGCGACGATTCCAGATTTCCTGGAAAAGCGGTTCGATGCGACGACGCGGACGATCACGACGGTCATCTTCATCCTCGCCTACGCGGTGATCCTCCTGCCGATCATCCTCTACAGCGGGGCCGTGGGGCTCACGGGAATCCTCGACCTGAAGGCCCTCACCGGCATCCAGAACGACACCGTCCTGCTCTGGGTAACGGTGTGGTTCATCGGGATCGTCGGCTCCATCTACGCGATCTTCGGCGGACTCCGCAGCGTCGCCGTCTCGGACACGCTCAACGGTTTCGGGCTCCTGTTCGGATCAATCCTGATCACCGTCTTCGCACTGAACGCCGTGGGTGACGGAGGGTTGCTCCAGTCCCTCGCGACGATCCGGGAGGCGCATCCGGAGAAGTTCAATTCGCTGGGCGGCAAAGGCTCTTCGGTTCCCTTTCCGACCCTCTTCACCGGCGTGCTGCTCCTCAATCTCTTCTACTGGACGACGAACCAGCAGATCATCCAGCGGACCTTCGCCGCGACCAACCTGGCCGAGGGGCAGCGTGGTGTGCTCATCGCGGGGCTTTTCAAGGTGCTCGCACCGCTCGTCCTGGTGCTCCCGGGGATCATCGCCTTCCATCTCTACGGCACCCGCGAGGGCTTCAAGCCCGACCACGCCTACGGCACCCTCGTCCGGGAAACGCTCCCGACCTGGCTCACCGGCTTCTTTGCCGCGGTCATGGTCGGAGCGATCCTGAGTTCGTTCAATTCGGCGCTCAATTCGACGGCGACGCTTTTCTCGCTCGGCGTCTACAAGCACCTCTTCAAGCACGACGCGGTCGACGATGCGAAGGTGATCCGCAACGGCAAGGTCGTGGGAACGGTCATCGCGATTTTCTCGATGTGTGCCGCTCCCCTTTTGGCCGGGCAGGAGAGTCTCTTCGGCTATCTCCAGAAGATGAACGCCCTTTATTTCATCCCGATCTTCTCGGTGGTCCTGGCGGGATTCCTCTTCAAGCGGGCCGCCGCCCCCGCCGCGAACGTTTCCCTCGTCGCCGGCTGCGTCATCCTGATTCTCGGGTATTTCGTGAAACCCTTTTCGGGCTGGGCGGAAACGGTGCATGGATTCCATTTCATCGGGATTGTCTTCCTCGCGCTCATGGTCTTCCAGTTCGTGGCGAGCAAGGTCCGGCCCCTGCCCGCCGACTGGGAACATCACCACAGCGGCGAGGTCGACCTGACTCCTTGGAAGTGGGCGAAGCCGCTCGGGATCGGTCTCGTCGTCTTCGTGGTGCTGCTCTATCTCTCCTTTGCGGACTTTTCCGTCTTGAAGCGATAGCCTCGTGTGGTGCGGAAGGCCGCGGGTGGCTGCAGGATTTTACAATCCCCCTTTCCATGGATCCCTCGAGCATCCAGTCGCTTCGCGACCCGGCCATTTACCCGGAGAAACCGGATGCGGTCGAGATCCTGCAGACCCACCTCTCCGTCGTCGTCCTTGCCGGAGCCAGCGCCTACAAGTTCAAGAAGGCGATCCGCCTGCCCTTCGCCGACTTCACCGATCCCCGGGAACGCCGCCGGCTCTGCTTGGAGGAGGTCCGGCTGAACCGCCGCCTCTGCCCCGGGATCTACGAGGGAGTCGTCGACTTGCGGCGCGACGGCGCGGGCCGCCTCCACCTCGGCGGCGAGGGGGAGTGGATCGATTGCGCGGTGAAAATGCGGCGGATGCCGCAGGACCGCATGATGGACGTCCTCCTCGCGGAGGGACAGGTCACCGGCGAGGAGATCGTCTCGGTGGCTCGGCGGGTCATCGATTTCCATCGGTCCGCTGACCGGGGGGCGGCGGTGATCGAGGCGGGTGATCCCGTGAAACTGCGCGGGTTCGCCCTCGCGAACTTTTCCGAAACGCGGGGAATGTTTCCCGACGCGCTCCATCGCGCGCTGGAACGACGGACGAGGGATGACTTTGATCGACTCCTGCCCGTGTTGACAGCCCGCGCCGCCTCCGGATGCCTCGTCGATGGTCATGGCGATCTCCACGCGCGCAACATCTGCCTGATCGAACCACCGGCGATCTACGACTGCATCGAGTTCAATCCTTCCTTCCGCTGCGGCGATACCGCCCTCGAACATGCCTTTCTCGTCATGGACCTGCGGTTTCGCGGTCATCCGGAACTGGCTCGGCTCTACCTCGCCACCGTCCTCGCCGAGAGTGGCGACGGGTCGACCGCGGAGCTTATTCCCCTCTTCGCCCGCTACCGGGCGATGGTGCGGGCGAAGGTCTCCGCCCTCACCGCCCGGGAGGGTGAGTTCAGTGATGCGGAGCGGGCTGCGGCTGAGGAGTCGGCGCATCGATACCTGAGGCTGGCGGCGGCCTTCTCGGTCGAGGACGAGGCTCCCCGGTGGATCCTCTGCTGCGGCCTGCCCGCCTCCGGAAAATCCGTCGCGGCGGCGGCGCTGGCGGAATCGTCCGGCGGGGCCTGGCCGGTGTTTTCGAGCGACCGGTTGCGCAAGGAGCTGGCCGGAGTCGCCGCGGGCGATCGCCTCCCGGACTCCTTTTACGGAGCGGATTTTTCCCGCCGCACTTACGAGGAACTGCTCGCCCGGGCGGTGGCCGCGACCGCGCCGGGGGCGGTGGTGATCCTCGATGCCAATTTCCGCTCGCGGTCCGTGCGGAAACGCTTTCGTGAGGCGGCGAGAGCGGCCGGGGCCGCATGCGACCTCCTCCACCTCGAGCCCGGGGAGGAAATCGCGCGCGAGCGGCTGGAAATGCGGTCGTCGCAGGGCGGATCGGTCAGCGATGCCGACGCCGCGGTCTATGAAACCCTGATGCGGGAGTTCGAGCCGCCCGCGCCGGGGGAAGCCGATCGTTTCCTCCGCCTTGCCGGAACGGGGAAGCCGGGAGAGGTCGCGGATGCGGTCTTGGCGGCCTGGCTCGGAGCGGTCCGGCGTGGCTGAGGCGCTGCCGCGCCCGGCCCGGAGAGTCGATTCCGGCCCATTCCGGAGTTGATCAAATCCCTCCGACGTGGTTGGATTGACTCCTATGAACGGCTCGTCCCCGGAAGTGAAACCGCTGAAGTTCGCGGAGGATCTCGATCTCGTCGATCGTGCCATCGGCGGCGATGCCGCCGCGGTGCGTGAATTTCAGGACACCTACCGGCCGATGCTCGAGCGCGTCCTCGTCTCCCGCGGGGTCGACCGGATCCAGGCCGAGGATCTCGTCGCGGACATCGTCGCCGAGTGTTTCGGGGCGGGCAAGAACGGGCAGACCCGTCCGCTCCTCGAGAAATTCGAGGGCCGCTCCTCGCTCTCGACCTGGATGATCCGGACGACGTGGAACCGCTGGCTCGACCTGAAGCGACGGGACAAGTTCCGCGGTGAGCTGCCCTCCTACGAGGACGACGGCGAGCGGGCCGGAGACCCGTTCGATCGCGTCGCCGGGGCCGATCCCGACGGTGACGTGCTCGATTCCGATCTTTCGGAGCTGATGGGTCGCGCCATCCGCGAGGCCTTCGATTCGCTCGGGCCGGAAGTGCTCCTGATGTTGAAACTGTCCTATCTCCACGGCGTCAGCCAGACGGTCATCGCCCGGATGTGGCAGTGCGACCAGACCCGCGTCAGTAGGACCCTCACCGCGGCGCGGCAACAGGTCGCGACGGAAACGATGCGACGAATCCGTGAATCCGATGCGGGCATTCAGCTCGAGTGGGAAGACTTCCAAAAATTGTGCGCGGCCGGTCTCGATCTCTGAGGGATTGTTTGAAATCGCAAATTTGAGACATTTAGTTGCGATTTTTATGGAAATCGCGAAGGTTGCGTTTGATTCTTCGGGCGTTTTCGTGTAGACACGGGGCATGAACCGCTTCGTGCTTCTTTTTCCGTTCATCGGCCTGTCGCTCGTGATGGGGGCGGGAGCCGAAGCGGCCGGATCCCGTGTTCTCTATCTCGGGGACTCGATGAGCATCGGTGCCTTCGGCCAGACCTTCGATTCTTCGATGCGGTCCTCGGGTTTCCAGGTGCACACGGTCGTGGCGGGAGGGGCGACGCCGTATTATTGGCTGAAGAGCTACCAGCCGCTGCCATGCACGATCGGATTCTGGGAGAAGTCCGGGGAGGGCGAGCGCCGTTTGGGGTATGTCAGGGCGGTGCCGAAGATCGAGGATCTCATGTCGGTCACGAAGCCGAACGTCGTCGTGGTCCAGACCGGCATCAATCTTTACGCGACCCTGCGGTCGAAGCGCCGTCCCAAGGAGGAAAACGTGAACGAGGTCTCCTCGCTGATCGGGCAAATGTGCGGCGCCATCTCCGGGGCCGGAGCGCTTTCCTACTGGGTCCTGCCTCCGCAATCGCACGAGGAACGGTTTCCGGTCGAGTTGCAGGAGGAACTCGCCTCGATCATGCGCGGGATCGTCGAAGGCCACGGGGGCACCGTCTTTGAGAGCCGCAAGGTGACGAAATTCACCGATCCCTATCCCGCGACCGACGGGATCCACTATGGTCCGGCCGAGGCGAGGGGATGGGCGGAAAAGGTGTCCGATGATTTCCATTCCTTCATGAAGGTGGCACCCGCGCGGGCCCGGGACCTCCTCGTCAGGCTCGAGTCCCGGCCAGCCGCTCCGGTGGAGCCAGCCAAGCCGGCCCCGGGAGCCGCATTGGAACCGGGCGCGGGGGCCACGGAAGCGAATCTGCCGGGGGAGGTGGCCCTGCGCATCCGGCTCGAGGCCAAGTCCGGCATCGCGAATCCCGCCGAACTCGACTATGCGAACGCCCTCGGCCTCTACGAATACGAGGTCGTCAAGGACCTGCGGGGCAACTATCCCCACGACAAAATCCGGATCGCCCAAGGGATCGTCTTCGGTCGGAAGTTCACCGGCGCGGCGCGCGCCGTGATCGGATCGGAAACGGAGCTCGTCCTCGTGCCGCTCTCGAAATACCGGAACCTTTCGACCTGGCAGATCATCGACGATCTCCGGCCGAATTTCGAGATTCCCGTCTACACGCCCAAACTCGACTGAAGCGGATGGGGGAAGATGCGGAAGCAACACGGGAGCACCGTCTTGTCGTCCCCCCGGCTGCCGCGGGGGAGCGTCTCGACCGGTGGCTCGCGGCGGCGCTGGCGGCGACGGGGACGGATCTCTCGCGGGCCGCGGTCCAGGAACTCGTCAAGTCGGGTGCTGCGTCCGTGGGCGGCCGCACCGTGAAGCCGAGCCACCCGGTCGCGGCCGGGGATGAGGTGTTTGTCAGGGTCGAGCCGGAGCGTTCCGCCGCCCCGCGCGGCGAGGAGATCCCGCTCTCCATCCTCTTCGAGGACGACGATCTCATCGTCGTCGACAAACCCCCGGGCCTCGTCGTCCATCCCGCGGCCGGCAACCCCGACGGCACCCTCGTCAACGCGCTGTTGCATCATTGTCAGGGAAACCTCTGCGCCCTCGCCGGCGCGGACCGCCCGGGGATCGTCCATCGGCTCGACAAGGAGACCTCGGGCTGTCTCGTCGCGGCGAAGAGCGAGGCGGCCTATCATTCCCTCGTCGCGCAGTTCTCCGGCCGCGAGACGGAGAAGGAGTATCTCGCCGTGACCGAGGGGATCCCCTCCGGCGACGGGGGCACGATCGTGACCAATATCGGACGGCACCCCGTGAACCGCCAGAAGATGGCGGTGGTGGCGGCACCTGCGGGCAAGGAGGCGGTCACCGACTACCGGGTCCTGCGGTGCGATCCCCACGGGGGCTGGGCGGTGCTGCAATGCGTCATCCACACCGGACGCACCCACCAGATCCGCGTCCATCTGAAGGAGGTGCTGCGCCGCCCCATCCTCGGGGACACGATCTACGCCCAGGTTTCGCGTCAGAAGACGAAGGTTGAACGCCTCATGCTGCACGCGCGGGGCCTCGGGTTCCGCCATCCGGTCAGCGGGGAATTCCTTCGCTTCGAAGCTCCGATGCCGGAGGCGTTTCGGCGCTTCGTGTGAGCGAAATCCGTTCGTGGGAAAGAAAACCGGGCGCGACGTCTCCGTTTTCCTCCCGTGGCGGGGGATGGGATACGCAGGCGCGACCGCGATGGAAGAGGACCGGGAAGAGCCACCCGGAGAGCAACGCGATCGATCCCGCCATCGAGAGATAGATCGTGCCGATGCCGCCCTCGTGATAGAGCACGAAGGAGGCGGCCGAGACGAGAACGAGGGCTTCGACGACGACGACACGGGCTACCGGGGAGACGCGGCCCACCCCTAGGGCGAGGGTCTGGTTGATGTGACGCCAGATGTGGACGACGAAATAGGCGGCGAATGCGATGAGCGCGAGCCGGTCCATGAGGAAGGCTGCGGGCACCGCGGTGTGGAATTCTTCGCCCGCCCAGAGCGGCAGTCCCCAGGGACCGAGGGCGATGAGCCCCGAGGCCGCGAAGAGCGCGAAACTGAGCCCGCCGAGGCGGAGGCGGTTCGAACTCGCGGCGATCCAAGGCAGGTCGCGCCGCTCGAAGGCGTCCATGAGGGCGGGCCAGTAGGGCTTGGTGATCATCCCGACGAGACCGGAGAGCGAGAAGTGCACCGTGATCATGACATTCCAGACGCCGACGGCCTCGGGTCCGACATGACGACCGATGAGGAAAGCCATGAGATTGTATTCCACGGCCGCGGCGAGGATGTAAGTGATCGAGAAACGGATCCCGTCGCGGGCGAGCGAGGGAACGAGCCTCTTCCGGAAGAGCGAAAAGCGGGGAAAGAGGTAGGGGCGCTGGAGGAGGAGGTGGATCGTGTTTCCCAGCTTGGCGAGGGCGATGGAACCGTTCACGGCGATGAGGAGAAACTCGATCGTCGGGAAGAACCAGATTCCACCGAGGAGGAGGAGTGCTCCAAAGACGTTGCCGGCCGCACCCCAGGCGTTGGTGTAGCGGGTTTCCTGATAGCCGTCGCGTCCCATCTCGAAGGGGATGCACGTCATCTCGACCTGGATGATGAGCAGTCCGAGAAGGGCGGCGCGGAACATTGTTTCCTTCACCGCAGCGAATTCCTGGCCGAAGAGATCCGGGATCGGCACATTGAAGAGAGGGAACAGCGCGGACGTCGCGGCGAGCACGGTGAGCCCCAGGCTCAGGAGAATGCTCGTGCCGAAAACAGTGCGCTCGGTCTCCCGGTCACCCCGGGCCACCGCCTTGGCGAGGGCCTTGGTCAGGGCGGGACCGATTCCGATGTGCAGCATGTCGATCATGCCCACGGCCATCGTGATCGCCGTGTAGACTCCGAACAGCTCCATTCCGAACAGGTGCACGGCAATGGGAATGGAGACGAGCCTCACAACGATCGTCCCCACCTTCGAAATGAGGGAAGTGATCACCGCGAGCCGCAGGGAACGGTCACGGTGCGCAGCGGTCCCGGAAGGCGCGCGGTCGAGGGAGGACATCAAAAGGTTTCATTTAATACAATAATTATGAAAATTTCATCAAGCGGGAAAAGGCCTTCGCTTCATCCCCGCCTCTCGCCCGTCTCATCGCTCGATGCCTTTCTATCGACGGGCCCCTGCATGATCCGCCTTTTCGCGGTCGAATTTGAGTGTAAACTGATCAGGTTCGTCCAACGAGGACAACGCACATCCCTCCATCGATCGCCATGTCCCGTCCCTTTTTCCTTCTTGCCTGGTACGCCGCCGCTTTCCTCGTCTTGTCCGTCTCGGCCACCGCCCAGGAAGGCACCGGTGCCGTGCCACCGGTCGATCCGCCCGAATTCGCCGCGAAATCCATCGACGAGATGACCGCCGACGAGGTCCTGAAACTCGTCCGTTTCAGCTACACCCTCTACAACCGCGACTTCAAGGGCGCCCTGCGCATGGGCATCACCAAGAAGGTCGATTTCCTCCTCAGCCTGAAGCCCGAGGCGATCCGATTCCTCTTCAACGAACCTGCACAGGTCATCCTCCTCGACACCCGCGAGCAGCGTTTCGCCCTCTTCGAGGGCATCGATGGCGCGGAGTTGAAGCCCGTCCCCGCCGCCAAATACGGCGAGGCCGTTCGCGGCACCGACGTCACCTACGAGGATCTGTCGATGCGCTTCCTCTACTGGCCCGGTGCCCGCATCATCGCCCAGGAAAAGCTGAAGGGGCGGGACACCATCCGGGTCGGCCTGCGCAATCCCGACGGCGCGGGGAACTATGCCACCGCCGAGGTCTGGATCGACAAGCTCAGCGGGGGCATGATGAAGATGATCGGCTACGACCGCAGCGGCCGCGCCATCCGCAAATTCGAGGTGCTGAGCGGCAAGAAATTCGGAGACATCTGGATGGTGGACGAGATGCGCATCGAGACCGTCACCGGCGCCGCCGGAGGCACGGTGAAGTCGAGCACCCGCATGCAAATCCAGTCGGTCGCGCAATAGTCCGGACGGTCCCCCCGTCGATCGTCTCCCTTCGCGCCCGCCGGTTCGTCGGATCGTTCCCGGTGATTGGGTAAAAACGTGGAAAGGGGAGATTCCGGCTTTTCAGAACGTCCGGTCCACGCCAGAATGTGACGATGCGGTTCGTTCTTTCCCTGGCTCTCGGCGGTTTCCTCGTCCTTCCCGGACTCCGGTCGGAGGAAGCCGTGCCCTACACCTCGAAGGAACCGTCCCGCGACGGCACCGGCAAGGTCTACATGGGCCGCGAGATCGCCCACACCGTCAGCTCTCATGCGATTTCCTGGCTCGAGCGTCGCGACCGCGAGGCGGAGGAGCGGCCCACCCTCGTGATGCAAAACCTCGGCCTGAAGCCCGACGACATCGTCGCCGACATCGGGGCGGGGTCGGGCTACTTCAGTTTCCTCATGGCCCCGCTCGTGCCGCAGGGCAAGGTCCTCGCCGTCGACATCCAGCAGGAGATGCTCGATTTCGTCGAGGGCCGGAAGAAGCTCAAGAAGGTCGCGAATGTCGAGACCCTTCTCGGCACGATCGAGGACACCCGCCTTCCCGAGGGCCAGGTCGACCTCGTCCTCATGGTGGACGCCTACCACGAGTTTTCCCATCCGCTCGAAATGATGCGTTCGATCGTGAAGGGCCTCGCTCCGGGCGGCCGGGTCGTCTTCCTCGAATACCGCGGCGAGGATCCGAAGGTTCCCATCAAGCCGCTCCACAAGATGACGGTGAAACAGATCACCCGCGAGATGGAGGTCGTCGGGCTGCGCTTTGTCGAGGTCCGTGATTTCCTTCCCATCCAGCATTTCCTGATTTTCGAAAAGCCCCAGCCATGATCCGATCCGTTCTTTGCCTGCTCGCCTCCGCCGCCTTGCTCCAGTCGCTCGCCGCGGAAAACTGGAACCAGTTCCGCGGTCCGAACCTCGATGGAACCGTTTCCGCCCCCGACCTGCCGGTGAACTGGAACGAGTCCTCGATCCGCTGGAAGGTCACCCTCAAGGGCGCGGGCCAGTCCTCGCCGGCGCAGTGGGGCGGGAAACTCTTCCTCACCGGTGCCTCGCCCGATGGCAAGGAGCGCTACCTGATGTGCCTCTCGGCCAAGGACGGCGCCACGCTCTGGGAGGAAACCATTCCCTGTGCCTCGCCCGAGTCCATCCACAACATGAACAGCTACGCCACCCCGAGCTGCGCGACGGATGGGAAAATCGTGACCGCCTTCTTCGGGCCGGCCGGGCTCCATGCCTGGGACCTCGACGGAAAGAAGCTTTGGTCTCTCGATCTCGGCGTCTCCGGCGGCACCTGGGGATTCGGGGCCTCGCCGGTGATCGTTGACGGAAGGATCATCCAGAATTGCGATAACGAGGGCCCCTCCCGTCTCGTTGCGGTGGATGGAGCGACCGGCAGGATCGTCTGGGAGGCACCGCGGGAGGCCAAGCCGAAGGGCGGCTGGAGCACGCCGACCCTGATCGATCACGAGGGCCGTCGCGAACTGGTCCTCAACGGCGAGTTCGGCGTGCAGGGGTATGACCCCGCGACGGGAAAGGAATTATGGTTCTGTGAGGCTCCCACCGGGCGCGGCGAACCCGTCCCGGTCTACGCCCGCGGCAAACTCTACGTCGTCTGTGGCAAGCCTGGCGACGCTTACTGCGTGAAACCCGGCGGCAGCGGCAAGGTCACCGCGACGCACCGGCTCTGGACCGCTCCCCGAAAGGGCGGACGCGACCTCCCCACTCCCGCGGTCGTCGACGACATCCTCTTCATCTCGAGCATGAGCGGGATCGGCTCGGCCTACGACGCGGAGACGGGCGCGGTGATCTTGAACGAGCGGCTCGGCGAAGGCATCGAGATCGCCGCCGCGCCCCTCGTCGCGAACGGGCTCGTCTATTTCCAGGTCGTCCACGGCGGCGAGGTCATCGTCGTGAAGCCGGGCAAGACCCTCGAGATCGTGGCGAAGAATTCGCTGGGCGAGGGGGCCAAGGGGGAGACCTTCCGTGCCGTGCCGGTGCCCCTCGGCGACCGTCTCCTCATCCGCGGGGGATCGACGCTGTATTGCGTCGGGAAGTGAGGTCGAGGCTCCGTTTCGGGTATCGGAGAAGATTCCGCTTGGATTTGCCGGGCGCTTCTGATTGAACCCTCTTGCTTCCCCGAATGAACCCTCCCGACTCCACCGCCTCGCGCACGGCCTGGCTCATGGTGCTGCTGCTCTTTCCCGTGGCGCTGTTGAACTACCTCGACCGGCAGATGCTGGCGACGATGCAGAAATCGATGGTCTCGGACATCCCGACCATCACCAACGAGGCGGCCTGGGGAAGCGTGCTCGCGGCGTTCAAGTGGACCTACGCCTTCCTCAGTCCGATCGGGGGATTCATCGCGGATCGTTTCAGCCGCCGGCACGTGATCTGTTTCAGCCTGTTCGCCTGGTCGATCGTCACCTGGATCACCGGCCATGTCACGACGATGGACCAGCTCATCTGGGCCCGTGCCGCGATGGGGATCAGCGAGGCGTTCTACATTCCGGCCGCCCTCGCCCTCATCGCCGATTTCCACATCGGGGGCTCGCGTTCGACCGCCGTGGGCGTCCACCAGACCGGCATCTACATCGGGCAGATGCTGGGTGGACTCGCCGGTTTCGTCGCCGACGCGCCGGGTTACGGCTGGCAGTGGATGTTCACGACTTGTGGGATTGTCGGCGTGATCTACGCGCTGCCCCTCATGGCGACGCTGAAAAACCCGCCCCGGTCCGGGGAGGAGGCGCCCAAGGCCTCGCCGGTCGCGGCCGCCTCCGAGTTGTTCACGAACCGGAACTTCCTCCTTCTCGTCGCCTATTTCACCCTTCCGGCGATCGCGGGCTGGGTCATCCGCGACTGGGGTCCGAAGATCCTCCGCGACCAGTTCGGTCTCTCCCAGGGACGGGCCGGAATGATCGCGGTGTTCACCGTCCAGATCGCCTCGCTCGCCGGGGTTCTCTGCGGAGGGCTCCTCGCCGACCGTCTCGTGAGGCGTTCGGCGCGGGGGCGCATTTTCGCGAGTGCCCTCGGGATGGTCTTTTTCCTGCCCGCGATGTTCGGGATCGGACACGCCGCGTCCGTCCCCATGGCGATCGTCGCCCTCGCGATCTTCGGGATCGGCTGGGGCTTCTTCGACTGCAACAACATGCCGATCCTTTCGCAGATCGCGCGGCCCGAGGTCCGGGCGACCGGCTACGGCATCATGAACATGGTCAGCATGACCTTCGGCGGACTCGGAGACAAGGGCTACGGCATCCTGCGGGACCGCGGGGTGGCGATCGACGTCATCTTCGGGGCTTTCGCCGCGGTGGCCCTCCTCTCCGTCGTCATCGTCCTCCTGATCCGGCCCCGTGCCACGGAAACGGAACTTGCGACCTGAGGGACGCTCCCTTTCTCTCCGAACCATGACTCCGGATTCATCCCCGCGGCAGGCCGTCCCTCCGGCAGAGGGTGCCGGTTCCCGGTCGCCCGGTTCGACCACGGCGGCCGCGCTCAGGGACCTAGCCCGGATCGCGTGGCGCAATCACTCGCGCTGCATCGGGCGACTCTTCTGGGAGACGCTCGAGCTTTCCGATGCGCGCGACGCGCGAAACCCCGGCGAGGTCTTCGAGGCCTGCGTCGGGCATCTGCGCCGCTCCACCAATCACGGCAGGATCCGGCCCTTGATCACCGTCTTTGCCCCGGCCGACGGGGAACGGTCCATCCGTATCCGCAACCGCCAGCTCATCCGCTACGCCGCTTACCGCATGCCGGACGGCGGCATCCTCGGCGACCCGGAGCAACTCGGTTTCACCACCCGCCTCATCGCGATGGGGTGGAGACCGCCTTCTCCGCCATCGGCCTTCGACGTTCTCCCTCTCCTCATCGAGGTCCCCGGTTTTCCGCCGCGAATCTTCGAGATTCCGCCCGATGCCGTTCTCGAGGTGCCGTTGCGTCATCCCTCGCTCGCCTGGTTCGCCGACCTCGGCCTGAAATGGCACGCGCTGCCCGCGGTCAGCGACATGATCTTCGAGGCGGAAGGGGTTCGCTACCCGGCGGCGCCCTTCAGCGGCTTCTACATGGGAACGGAGATCGGTTCGCGCAATCTCGGCGATCCCCACCGCTACAACCTTCTGCCCGTCGTCGCCGCGCGCATGGGCCTGAACCTCTCGAGCACCGCCTCGCTCTGGAAAGACCGTGCCCTTGTCGAGCTGAACCAGGCCGTGCTCCATTCCTTCCGAGAGGATGGGGTCACCATCGTCGACCACCACACCGCCTCGGATCAGTTCATGAGACACCTCGACAAGGAAGCGGCCTGCGGTCGCCCCGTCCCCGGAGACTGGTCGTGGCTGGTGCCCCCCCTTTCGGGCTCGGCCTGCCCGGTTTTCCACCGATACTACGACGGAGAGGTGGAAGGGCCGCGTTTCCTCAATCCGGAGCCTTCGGGCGGGAGCTGAGCGCCCCCGATCGCGCCGCGTTTCGCGCTGGAAATTTTCGGTTTTCGCTCTAGATCAACCCGCATGACTCCCCAAGAAAAAGCCACGACCCTCGGAATCGACCTCTCGCCCATCACTCCCGGTTACCTGAACCTCTGCATCCGCAGCGGAAACCAGCTCCTCACCTCGGGCCACGTCAGCGACCTCAAGGGTGTTCTCGGCAAGGATCTCACCGTCGAGCAGGGCTACGCCGCCGCGAAAAACTGCATGGAGAAGATCCTCCGCTCGGTCCATCACACCCATGGCAGCCTCAACGGGCTCCGCTGCCTCAAGCTGCTCGGTTGCGTTTATTCGGCCGGCGACTTCACCGACCAGCACCTCGTCATCAACGGAGCCTCGGACCTCGTCCACGAACTCTACGGCAAGGACGGCGACGGCTACCATGCCCGCAGCGCCCTCGGCTTCGCCGCCCTGCCCACCGGCGCGGCGGTCGAGGTGGAGGCGATCTTTGAGATTTTGTGAGGGCTGATCCTCGGTGCGGACTCGTCGTATGACAAACCGAGGCCTCGACGCGGGGCCCGGATTCGTGCCACAATGGGCTTACATTCCGCATGAAAGCCCTCGTCAAATCCCACGATGCTCCCGGCCTCTGGCTCGAGGACGCGCCCGAGCCGGTCATCGGCATCAACGACGTCCTCATCAAGGTCGACCGCACCGGGATCTGCGGCACCGACGTCCACATCCACAACTGGGACGCCTGGGCGCGGAAGACGGTGCCGGTCGGCCTGACCGTCGGGCACGAGTTTGTCGGTGAGATCGTCGAGGTCGGTTCGAATGTCTCGGACTTCCGTCCCGGCGAGATCGTCAGCGGCGAGGGCCACGTCGTCTGCGGCCGCTGCCGCAATTGCATGGCGGGACGCCGCCACCTCTGCAAGGACACCAAGGGGATCGGAGTGAACCGCCCCGGCGCCTTCGCCGAATACATCGCCCTGCCGATGGCGAACGTCTGGCACCACGCCGACGACATCGACCGCGATCTCGCCGCGATCTTCGATCCCTTCGGCAACGCGGTCCACACCGCGCTCACCTTCGAGATCCTCGGCGAGGACGTCCTCATCACCGGGGCGGGACCGATCGGCTGCATGGCCGCGGCGATCTGCCGTTATGCGGGTGCGCGGCACGTCGTCGTCACCGATGTCAATCCGTGGCGCCTCGACCTCGCCAAGACGCTCGGGGCCACGCGCACCGTCGACGTCCGGCACGAGCGCATCGCCGAGGTCCAGAAGGAACTCGGCATGGCCGAGGGCTTCGACGTGGGTCTCGAGATGTCGGGCAATGCCTCGGCCTTCCGCGAGATGCTCGCCAACCTCTGCCATGGCGGCAAGGTGGCGATGCTCGGGATCCCCTCGGAGGAAATCGCGATCGACTGGAACACGGTCGTTTTCAACATGCTCACGATTTCCGGAATCTACGGGCGGAGGATGTATGAGACCTGGTACAAGATGACGGTCATGCTCCAGGGCGGCCTCGACATCCGCCCCGTCATCACCCACCGGATGGATTACACGGACTTCGAGGAAGGCTTCGCGGTGATGAAGAGCGGACAGTCCGGCAAGGTGATTTTGAAATGGTGATTTGTCAGACGATGCATTCCCCCTACCAAACCCACCTCGCCGGGCAACTCGCCTCGCTCCGCTCCGCCGGCCTCTTCAAGACCGAGCGTGTCCTCACGACGCCGCAATCGGCCCACGTCACGACCAACGCCGGACGCGAGGTCATCAACCTGTGCGCGAACAACTACCTCGGCCTCGCCGACCATCCCGAGGTGATCGCCGCGGCGCACGAGGCGCTCGATCGATGGGGCTACGGACTTTCCTCGGTGCGCTTCATCTGCGGGACGCAGACGATCCACAAGGAGCTGGAAGATCGCCTCAGCGGGTTTCTCGGCACCGAGGACACGATCCTTTACTCCTCGTGCTTCGACGCGAACGGAGGGCTCTTCGAAACGATCCTCGGGGAGGAGGACGCGGTCATTTCCGACGCGCTCAACCACGCCTCCATCATCGACGGGATCCGCCTCTGCAAGGCGAAGCGCTACCGCTATGCGAACGGGAATCTCGAGGAACTCGAGCGGTGCCTGAAAGAGGCGCAGGGCCAGCGCTTCCGGCTCATCGCCACGGACGGGGTCTTTTCGATGGATGGTTCGATCGCCGATCTCAAGGCGATCTGCGACCTCGCCGACCGCTACGGGGCCTCGGTGATGGTCGATGATTCCCATGCCGTCGGCGTGATCGGTGAAACGGGGCGGGGGACCCACGAGTTTCGCGGCGTGATGGGCCGGGTCGATGTCTTCACCGGCACTCTCGGCAAGGCGCTCGGAGGGGCGAGTGGCGGCTACACGAGCGGTCGCCGGGAGTTCATCGACCTGCTCCGTCAGCGCTCGCGGCCCTACCTCTTCTCGAACACGGTCGCGCCCGCCATCGTCGCCGGATCGCTGAAGGCGCTCGATCTCCTCACCCGTTCGAACGAGCTCCTCGATCGTCTGCGATCGAACGCGAAATTCTTCCGCGGCGAAATGGCGAAGACCGGACTGACCTTGCTCCCCGGCCAACATCCCATCGTTCCGGTGATGCTGGGAGAGGCGACGCTGGCCGCGGAGATGTCCGCGAAGTTGCTGGAGAAGGGGATCTACGCGATCGGTTTTTTCTTCCCCGTCGTTGCCGAAGGCAAGGCCCGCATCCGCACCCAGGTTTCCGCGGCCCACAGCGAGGAGGATCTCGCGACCGCGGCGCGGGCCTTTGGCGAAGTCCGGGAGGAGTTGCGGAAGGCGGGTTGAAAGGGCGGCTTCGCCCTCATCCCGTGCTTGAGAAAGCGGTTTTCCGCGTCTATCGGAGAGGGATCATGACCTCCTTCACGAAGGACGCTCCCACCGCTTCGCTCGCTCCGTCCGCGATCGCCCGCCTCGGTGAAATCGCCGGGCCGGAGAATGTCCTCACCGCGCCCGAGGACCTCATTCCCTATGGCTTCGACGGAACCGCGGCATTGAAACACGGGGCCGCCTGCGTCGTCCTGCCGAAGACCCCGGCGGCAGTTGCTGAAGTGATGCGATTGGCCCGCTCGGCGGGCCTCCCCGTCGTTACCCGCGGGAACGGCACGGGGCTTTCGGGCGGCAGCGTTCCCGTCGAGGGCGGCATCGTCCTTTGCCTCGTCCATCTCAACCGCATTCTCGAGGTCGATCCGGCGAACCTCACCCTCCTCGCCGAATCCGGCGTCATCACCAAGGCGATCGACGACGCGGCCCTGCCCCATGGGCTCTTCTACCCGCCCGATCCGGGCTCGATGAAGATCTCCACGATCGGCGGCAACGTCGCGAACAATTCCGGCGGACTGCGTGGATTGAAGTACGGCGTTACCCGCGACTATGTCATGGGCATGGAGGTGGTGCTCCCGGACGGTGAAATCGCCTGGCTCGGTTCCAAGTGCGTCAAGGACGTGGCCGGCTACTCGATGAAGGACCTCTTCGTCGGATCCGAGGGCACCCTCGGCATCATCACCAAGGTGCTCCTGAAACTCGTACCGAGGCCGCGGGCCCGCCGGACGCTTCTGGCGTCGTTTGATTCGATGGAGGCGGCGGCGGGGTCCGTTTCAAAAATCATCGAGCGCCAGATCATCCCCTGCACCCTCGAGTTTCTCGACCGGAAGACCTGCCAGAGCGTCGAGGATTACGCCAAGGTCGGCCTGCCCACCTCGGCCGCGGCGGTGGTCCTGATGGAGACCGACGGCCATCCCGCGGTGGTGGAGGAGGAAGCCGCCGCGATGGAGGCGATCGCGCGGGAGAGCGGGGCCATCTCGGTGGAGAAGGCCGCCGACGAGGCCCATGCCGTGCGCCTCGCCACGGCACGGCGGAGCGCCTTCTCCGCCCTCGCCCGGATCCGTCCGACGACCATCCTCGAGGACGTCACCGTGCCCCGGAGCCATCTCGCCGAGATCGTGTCCTTCGTCGAGGAAGTCGCGGCACGGCACCGACTCCAGATCGCGACCTTCGGTCATTTCGGGGACGGGAACGTCCACCCCACCATCCTCACCGACGAGACGGACCACGAGGAAATGGAGCGCGTCCACCTCGCCCTCGGGGAGATCATCGCGAAGACGATCGCCCTGGGAGGGACGATCACGGGCGAACACGGCGTGGGCCTCGCGAAGAAGCCCTTCCTCGCCGGACAGTTCGACGAGGCGAGCTATGCGCTGATGAAGCGTGTGAAAAAAGCGCTCGATCCCGGCGGATTGCTCAATCCGGGGAAGATTTTTGATCTGGCTGAGTGACTTTTGGGACCGCTCATTTTCGCTGATCTCCGCTGATCAAGACTCCCAGTTGATGAACTACATGCGTCTCACTCGTTCGCCGGTAGGCTACCTGCTCAATTTCGGGCGAAAATCGGGGCTCGAGTGGAAACGTTTCCTGATCTCCGATTCCCTTTGATCCCCCTTTGCCAATGTCCGAGAAAAAAATCAGCGAAGATCAGCGGGAATCAGCGGTCGGCAATCGCCGTCTGCTCCACCTCGCCGACCTCGACTACTCCGTGGTCCAGCAGTGCATGCATTGCGGCATGTGCCTGCCGAGTTGTCCGACCTATCTCGAGACCCGGCGCGAGCGCAACAGCCCGCGCGGGCGCATCGCCCTGATGCGGGCGATCGCCGACGGCGAACTGGAGGTGACGCGGGAGTTCGGCGAGGAGATGTATTATTGCCTCGGTTGCCTCGCCTGCACGACGGCCTGTCCCGCCGGGGTCGATTACCCGAAACTCTTCGAGCACGCCCGGGCCGAGGTCGAGGCCGCGGACGTGCTCTTTTCCCCGGGGCGGAGGTTCTGGCGCTGGCTGACGCTGCGCCAGCTCTTCGCGAAGCCCTGGATGCTCCGGGCCGCGGGCCGGGCGCTCTGGCTCTACCAGGCGAGCGGGCTTTGTGGGTTGGTCAGGAAGAGCGGGTTGCTCCGGCTCCTCCCCGCAAACCTGCGGAATCTCGAGCCGACGACACCGGTGGTGAAGCGGCGTTTTTCCGACGAGTTGATCCGCGAGGTGGAGTCGCCCGCGACGCGTCGTTTCCGGGTCGGGATGCTCACCGGCTGCGTGCAGGATCTGGTTTTCTCCGACGTGAACCGCGACACTGTCGAGGTGCTCCTCGAGAACGGGTGCGAGGTGGTGACGCCGAGGGCCCAGGGCTGCTGTGGTTCACTCCATGCCCACAACGGCGACCTTGCGCAGGCGGCGGAGCAGGCCCGCCGGATGCTCGACCAGTTCGATCTGGCGACGCTCGATGCGGTCATCACGAACGCGGCGGGCTGTGGTTCGCACTTGAAGCATTTTTCAAACCTCCTCGGCGACGATCCCGTCTACGGCGAGCGGGCCCGGCAGTGGGACCGCAAGGCGCGCGACATTTCCCAGTGGCTCGTCGAAATCGGTTTCCGGAAGCCCGAGGGCGCGGGTATTCCCGTCCGCGCGACTTATCACGAGGCCTGCCACTTGTGTCACGGTCAGGGGATTTCCAGGCAGCCGCGTGAGCTGCTCAGGGCGGTTCCGGGCCTCGAACTCGTCGAACTCGAGAACGCCACCCATTGCTGTGGCAGTGCCGGGGTTTACAACATCACCCAACCGGAGCAGGCCGGAAAACTCCAGCGGGAAAAGGCCGCCTGCATCGCGAAGACAGGCGCCTCCCTCGTCGCCACGGCCAACCCGGGCTGTCATCTGCAGATCCAGAACGGCGTCGGAGAGGAAATCGGAGTGAGGCATCCCGTGTCCTTGCTCGCGGAAGCGTATCGCGCGGAGAAGGGGACAGGGAAATGAAACGTTGGCTGCTCTTTTTCGCCTCCCTCGGGTTCGGAGCGCTTTTTCTCTGGAGCGGAGTCGTGAAGATCAAGGACCCGATTTCTTTTGCCGATGCGATCCGCAATTTCCGCCTCGTGGGGGATCCGTTCGCTCCGGCACTGGCGCATTTCATCCCATGGCTCGAAGTCTTTGCCGGGATCGCGGTCATGTGCGACCGGACCCGGCAGGGGGCATCCGCGCTTCTCACCCTCCTGCTTCTCGGACTCACCGGGGCCGTCGTCAGTGCCTGGATCCGCGGGCTCGACATTGTTTGCGGGTGCTTCGGCGGGGAGGAATCGATCGACTATCCGGTCAAGGTCGCGCAGAATTTCGGTCTGATCCTCTGGGGAGTGGCGATTTTCTTTCTCTCCCGTCGTTCCCGGATCGCAACGGATTCGCCGCCGCGGCCGTGAGTCCCGGATCGGCGGGCGACCGTTTCTCCGTGACCGAATCTCTCCTTGCCCCCCGGGAAAATCCGGCGATCTTCTCCGCTTCCGTTTTTCCGCCGCGTCCATGGCCACCAGTTTCCAGCAGCAGATCGAGAAAGCCGCCGTTTTGGTCGAGGCCCTGCCCTACTTGCAGCAGTTCCGCGGCCACACCTTTCTCATCAAGGTCGGTGGCAGCGCCATGGACGATCCGGAGTTGGTGAAGCGACTCCTCCGCGACGTCGTCTTCATGGAAGTGGCGGGGATCAATCCCGTGCTCGTGCATGGAGGCGGAAAGGCGATCTCCGCCGCGATGAAGGAGGCCGGTCTCGACGCCGAGTTTGTTGGCGGCCTCCGCGTCACCTCCGACGCGGCGATGGAGCTGGTCGAGCGCACTCTCAGCCGCGAGATCAATCCCGGTTTGGTGAAGGGCATCGAGGGATTCGGTGGCCGCGCCCTCGGCGTGCCGGGGAACGAGGCCTTCATTGGCGAACGCATCTCCGGCTGGTCGCAGGATGAAGGACGCGAGGTCTCGCTCGGCCGCGTCGGCCGTGTCGTCGGCTTCGAGCTTTCGAAAATCCACGCCGCGATCTCGACGGAGATCGTGCCGGTCGTTTCGCCGATCGCCTCGGAAAAGGGGACCCTGCTCAGTCTCAACGTCAACGCCGACCTCGCCGCGAGCGCCCTTGCCGCGGAGTTGAAGGCGACGAAGCTCGTCTATCTCAGCGACGTCCTCGGTCTCATGCGCGATCCGAAGGATGAGAGCACCCTCATTCATTCGCTCAAGGCCGACGAGGTCGAGGGGCTCATCGCCGATGGCACGATCAGTGGCGGCATGATCCCGAAGGTGCGTTCCTCGGTCGAGGCGCTCCGTGCCGGTGTCGGCAAGGTCCACATGATCGACGGCCGCATCCCGCACTCGCTCCTCCTCGAGATCTTCACCACCGAGGGGATCGGCACCGAAATCGTGAAATGAGCGATCCCTCCTCCATTCCCGCCTCCGCCGTCGCGGAGGACGACGCGTTGCTTTCCACCGAGCGGCTCATGCACGACTACGTGCTGGGCAACTACGGACGGTTTCCCATCGCCTTCGAACGCGGCGAGGGAGCCTGGCTCTGGGCCGAGGACGGACGCCGTTACCTCGATTTCTCCAGCGGCGTCGCGGTCTGCGCGCTCGGTCACAGCCCGAAGGTCATGGTCGACGCACTCGCGGCGCAGGGCGCGAAGCTGATTCATTGCTCAAATCTTTATTGGGTTCGCGAGCAGGCGAGGCTCGCCCGGTTCGTCGTGGAGACGATGATGGAGCGGCCCGGCAAGGTTTTCTTCTGCAACAGCGGGGCCGAGGCCAACGACGGACTCATCAAGCTCGCGAGGAAACGGGCTTGGGAGAAATACGGCGCGGGGACCAATAAGAACGTCGTCATCACCTGCAAGCAATCCTTCCACGGCCGGACCCTCGGTGGCATCGCCGCAACGGGGCAGGAAAAGGTGAAGATCGGCTTTGATCCGCTCTTGCCGGGTTTCCTCCACGTGCCCTTCAACGATCCCGCCACCCTGCGCGAGGCGGTGAATGAAACAACCGCCGCGATCCTTTTCGAACCGGTCCAAGGCGAGGGGGGAATCCACACCGCCACGCCCGAATTCTTCGCTGAAGCCGCAAAGTTGCGCGAGGAGTTCGACCTGCTCCTCATGTTCGACGAGGTGCAGTGTGGTGCGGGCCGGACCGGCGACTGGTGCGGCTGGCGCACCGTCCTCGAAGGAAGCGGCGTCTCCGTCGAGCCCGATGCGGTGAGCTGGGCGAAGGGATTCGCCGGCGGATTTCCGATGGGCTCCTTCTGGGTCGCCGATGAACACGCCGCGGCGCTCGGACCGGGAACGCATGGCTCGACCTTCGGAGGCACCCCGCTGGCCTGCGCCGTCGCCCTCGCCGTGCTCGGTGAGATCGAAAAGGCGGGTGTTCTCGCGAACGTGAAACGGCAGGAGTCGCGCATCCGTGACGCGTTCGCGAATTGGGATTTCGCGATCCTGCGCGAGCTGCGCGGGGTGGGCCTGATGCTGGGCTTCGTCCTCGAGGCGGAGGCGATGGGCTCCGTCGCCGGTTTTGCCGAATCCGGCAGGACACCGTCCCTCTTTGTGGTGAACGCCGCGCGCGAAGCGGGGCTGTTGACCGTGCCGGCAGGGGAAACCGTGGTGCGTTGGCTGCCGCCCTTGAACGTGACGGACGCGGAGGTCGACGAGGCCCTCGCGCGCTTTCACGGCGTCCTCGCGACCCTGTCGGGTCGTTGATCGAATCCTCTCGAGTCCCTGCCATGAAACATCTCCTCGGTATCGAACCGCTCACCGCGGGCGAAATCTCCGCTCTTGTCGACCACGCCCTCGAACTGAAGGCGCAGCGCGCGCGCGGGTCCATCACCACCGAACTCCAGGGCGAGACCTGGGCGATGATATTCACGAAGTCCTCGACGCGGACCCGTGTGAGTTTTGAAGTCGGCCTCACCGAACTCGGGGCGCGTCCGCTTTTCCTCAACGCGAACGACATCCAGCTCGGCCGCGGAGAGCCGATCAAGGACACCGCCCGCGTCCTCGGTCGCATGGTCCACGGCGCGATCATCCGGACCTACGCGCAGCAGGAGGTCGTCGACTTCGCCGAATACGGGAAGATCCCGACGATCAACGCCCTCACCGACGAGGAGCACCCCTGCCAGATCCTTGCCGACCTCCTCACCATCCGCGAGCGGCTCGGAGGATGGGAGGGCAAGAAGGTTGTCTTTTTCGGCGACGGCGATTGCAACATGGGCCGATCGTGGGCCTGGGCGGCGAAGCGGCTCGGTTTCGAACTCGTCATCGCCGCGCCGAAGGGCTTCCAGCCCGACGACACCTTCATGGCCCGTCTCGGGGAGGCTCCCGTGACCTTGACCGAGGATGTCGAAGCCGCGGCCAGGGGAGCCGACGTGCTTTACACCGATACCTGGGTGAGCATGGGCCGCGAAGCCGAGGCGGAGGAGCGCTTGAAGATCCTCAAGCCCTTCCAGATTCACGGTGGACTCGTGGAACTGGCCAATCCCGGCGCGATCGTGCAGCACTGCCTGCCCGCCTACCGCGACAAGGAAATCTGCGGCACGCTCTTCGAAGAGCGCGCCGACGAGATCTTCCAGCAGGCCGAAAACCGTCTCCACGCGCAAAAGGCGATCTTGATCGCGCTGGCAAAGGCAAGGTGATCTGGTCCGTTGTCCGTTGTCCGTTGTCCGTTGTCCGTTGTCCGTTGTCCGTTGTCCGTTGTCCGTTGTCCGGCAGACCAAGGACCAAGGACCAAGGACCAAGGACCAAGGACCAAGGACCAAGGACCAAGGACCAAGGACCAAGGACCAAGGACCAAGGACCAAGGACGGAATCGCATTTGCGAATCGCCGGGGCGTGGCTTATCGATCGTCTCGGACCGCATCCCAACCCAATTCGAACACCATGGCCTCTGAAACACCTGAAATCACCGCCTACCTGAAGACCTTCTGCGGCTGGAGCGAGGGCGTTCGTTCCGTCTTCCGCAAATACGGCCTCGACTACACGGAGAAGGACATCATCAAGAACCCCGCCTTCCGCTGGGAGATGGAGCAGAAGAGCGGCCAGCCGCTCTCCCCATGCGTCATCGTCAACGGCACCATGCTCGCCGACGTGAGCGGCGAGGAGGTCGAGCACTGGATGATCTCCAACGGCGTCATCGAGCCCTCCGACGCCGCTCCGGACGCACCGATCGATTCCGCCTGCACCGACGCGCAGCACGCGGCGATGGAGGCGGCGGCGCGCTTCGGCGGTCACGCCGGCGGGGCGAACGTCCGCATCGTCGAGTGAACCGCCGCCGAATTTTCCCCGATTTCCCGATCGCAATCCGATGTCGGACAATCCGCTCCACAAAAAGGGACTCGGCCGCGGTCTGCAGGCGCTGATCAAGTCGCCCGCGGCCGTTCCGGTGCGTCCCGGCGGAAACGCGGAGTCCGATGCCGGCACCGGCGAACGGGTTCTCCGGGTCGCCCTCGGCGAGGTCGTGCCTTCTCCCCTGCAGCCGCGCAAGCGCTTCCATGAGGAAAACCTGTCGGAGCTCGTCGATTCGATCCGCGAGCACGGGGTGATCCAGCCGCTCATCGTGCGTGCGGTGAACGGCAAATTCGAACTCATCGCCGGCGAGCGTCGCTGGCGCGCCTCGACGCAGTTGAAACTGCCGCAGGTGCCGGTGATCGTGCGGGACGCCTCCGATCGCGACGTCCTCGAGATGGCGCTGATCGAGAACCTCCAGCGCGAGGATCTCGATCCGCTCGAGGAGGCCGAGGCCTACGCCCGCCTTGCCAGGGAATTCGGGCTGAAGCAGGAGGAAATCGCGCAACGGGTCGGCAAGAACCGCGCCACCGTTTCCAACGCGATCCGCCTGCTCGACCTCGATGCGGAGGTGCAGACCCTCGTGTCGCGCAAGATGCTGTCGAGCGGTCACGCCAAGGCCCTCCTCGGGCTGAAGACGAAGGCCGAGCAGCGCATGCTCGCCGACCTCGTCGTGAAGAAGAAGCTGAACGTCCGCGACACCGAGAAACTGGTCTCCGAGACGATCAACGGCAAGACCGTGGCCAAGAAAGTGGTCAAGACGAAGCTATCGCCCCAGGCCGAGACCTACATCCGCCAGATCCAGGACCAGTTGCGGAGCCGCTTCGCGACGAACGTGGCGATCCAGCACGGCGACAAGCGCGGCAAGATCGAGATCGAATACTACGGCAACGAGGATCTCGGCCGGGTCCTCGAACTGATGGGCATCCGTCTCGACTGATCCGGAACGGAAGGGACGTGCCGACCATGAAACGCCTCGCGCCGTGCCTCTTCCTTCTCTTTCTCCTGCATTCCGGTTGCAGTGAGCCGGCTCCCGCCTTCAACGAGGCGGATCCGCTTGATGCGAAGGTGTCCGGGGAGAAGGCCCTCGCCCAGGTCACCGCCCTTGTCGGGTTTGGACCGCGTCCCACGGGATCTGCGGCGCTGGAGAATTCGCGCAACCATCTCGAGAAGGAGCTCGCCGCCCGGGGCTGGGTCGTGAAACGACAGGTTTTCAAGGACAAGACCCCGCGTGGCGAGATGGAGTTCACGAACCTGCTCGCGCGGTTCGGAACGGGAGGAAACGTCGATTGGGAGAGGCCGGTCGAGGGACTGCTCGGTTCGCATTACGACACGAAGCTCTACGAGAACTTCGCGTTCGTGGGGGCGAATGACGGGGGATCGAGCACCGGACTCCTCGTCGAACTCGCCCGCGTCCTCGCGGAACGCCCCGCGGTCGCCTCGCGGATCGAACTCGTTTTCTTCGATGGCGAGGAGGCCTTTGGCACGAACATCACCCCGAAGGACGGGCTCTACGGGAGTCGTCATTACGCGGCCCAGTGGCTTTTGAAACCGGAGCCGGATCGTCCGCACTGGGGGATCCTGCTCGATATGGTCGGAGACGCCGAACTCAACATCCGCGCCGCCGTTCAGATCCCGCGCCAGTCGATCCGCGATCTCGCCGAGGCGCGGGAGAAAGGCGGATATGTCGTCGACATCGCGAAGGTTGAGGAGTCCCTGCGGTTTTTCTCGCGCGACCTTCTCGATGCGGCGGCCGATCTGGATTTGAGGAACCATGTCGGCATCAGCGCCGACTACATCGTCGACGACCACATCCCGCTGAACGTGGTTGCGGGGATTCCGACGATTGATCTGATCGATTTCGACTACCCGTCGTGGCACACGCCCGCTGACACGCTCGACAAACTGAGTGCGGAGAGCCTCGCCATCACGGGGCGGGTGACGCTGCGGTTCGTGGAGAAATATCTCTTGCCGGGACGGGAATAGGAGGATTCCGGAATCCGAATCAGGAACCCCGTCTTGCGAGGGATGCGGCACCGTGGGGCGCTTCCCGCGGACTCTCCGGTTTGCTGCACGGAGTCCGCGAAGGTGGTTGTTCCGGCGTTCCAATCAGCCCGCGATCGACGTACCAGAGGCGTCGCCACAAAAAAACCGCCGTTTCCGGCGGTTGATTTGGCGACCCGTACGGGATTCGAACCCGTATTACCGCCGTGAAAGGGCGGTGTCCTAACCCTTAGACGAACGGGTCTCGTGATTCACAAGGGAATCGTCAGGGAAGGGGGGGAATATGGGGGAAATCGCGAGGGAAGCAAGTCGATTTTGCTAAGCGATGCACCTTTCTTCAGGCTTCCCCGGAACTTTCCACTCGGGAGCGGAACGAAGCATCCGGCCACGCAGCTCCGGGGCGGCCGTGCCGCGGGACCTCAGATCATCCCGAGCTTCATCTTCCCTTCCTCGGAAATCATGTCCTGGTTCCAGACGGGATCCCAGACGATATCGACGCGGGCGTTGCGGATGCCGTCGAGGAGGAGAATCTTCGATTGGGCGTCGGCGGCGATGGTGGGGCCCATCCCGCAGCCGGGCGCGGTCAGGGTCATCTTCACCTCGACGTCGGCATCCTCCCCGTCCTTCTCGATGCGGCAATCGTATACGAGGCCGAGATCGACGATATTCACGGGGATTTCGGGATCGTAGACGAGCTTGAGCTGCGCCCAAACCGCGCCCTCGAGATCGCCCGCGGCGAGGGCTTCGGCGGCGGCGGATCGTTTGTCCTTCTCGGCGGTGAGGTCGATGCCGAGGGCGTCGGCGTTTTCGGCCTTGATCCGGGCGAGTCCCTGGGGAGTGGCCACGGTGTAGGTTCCTCCGAGGGCCTGGGTGATCATAACCTTGATGCCGGCGGGGAGGGAGATGAGGTCGCCGCTCGGGATCTGGATGGCTTCGACTTCGCGGGAGAGGGTGATTTCCTGGTGCATGGGGAAGGCGCCTGCGGCGCGGTAAAAGGTGGGAAGGTGGGAAGGTGGGAAGGTGGGAAGGTGGGAAGGTATTCGGCACCCGGGGCCGGGTTGAAGCAACCAACCGAATTAATCGAGTTTGACGACCTTGAGCTTACCCGATTTCAGGGGTTGCGCCTGAAACGAACCGAGAAGGGTCTCGGCGGAGGCCGGGGAGGGGCCGGTCGGGGGGGGCGTTTCGTCCGGACCAGCCTTGAGGGCTTCGCGCAGAGCCCCCTCGACCATGTCGCCGCAGTGCAGCTTCATGGGGGGCAGCGGTCCGAGAGGGGCGGACAGGTCGGAGGATTTTAGATCGCGGGCCTCGGCGACGGTTTTGCCCTTGAGCATCTCGGTGGCGAGGCTGGCGACGGCGATGGCGGTCTGGCATCCGAAGCTCTGGAAGGAGGCACGGTCGATGACCTTCTTGCCGTCCTTCTCGGTGAACTTGAGCCACATCCGGACCATGTCGCCGCACTCGGGGTTGCCGACGGTGCCGACGGCATCGGCATCGGTCATCTCGCCCATGTTCCGCGGGTTCGCGAGGGCGGCCTGGATGCGGTCATCGACTTCGGACATGGAAGCGGTAAACGGTGAAAAGGTTGAAGGTAAAAGGAGTTTACGTGTTCGAACGCGGTTGCGATCAATCCTCGAACTCGAGTTGGTAGCGGGGGATCGAGGGATCGGCCTCGCTGGCGTAGGCGTCGATGCCGCCGCGGAGGGCGCGGGCGTTCTTGAAGCCGTGGCCGACGAGGTAGGCGCAGGCATCGAGGGAACGGTCCCCGGTGTGGTCGTAGAGGACGATGAGGCGGTCCTTCGGCTCGGAGGCGAAGATGGATTGAAGGAGGTCGTTGCTGAACAGCTCCGATCCTGGGAGGACGACGGCCTCGTGTTCCTCGCGGGTGCGGAGGTCGAGGAGGCGGGGCGGGGGAGTCTCCTGAAGCGCCGCAGTAAGGGCGGAGGGCTCGATGAGAAGGCGCTGGTCGTGCTCGTGGGCCTCCAGGATGTGGGTGACGACCTCGTCGACGGGGAGATCCTCGTTCCGGGCGCAGACTTCGGCGAGGGTCTCGGTGTCGTCGTAGGCACAGCTGCGGCAGCCGCCGATGTGGTAGCGGGCGAAGAGGGCGCGTTTCGCCCCGGGGAAGCGGGCGAGGATGTCGCCCATCGGGGTCGATCCATCGAGGGCGGAGGCGTCGGCGGTGAGGGGGGGCATGGCCCGTCAATATGGACCGTTCGCGGCGGCTTGGCATTTGAAATTTGAACTTTGCCGGGACGGGCGGACCTTGGGGGCCATGAAACGGCACATTCCCGGCCCTTGGAGCAATCCCCAGGTCTACCTCCTCCCGAACCTGATGACGGCGGGCAACCTCGCCTGCGGCTTCAGCGCGGTCATGGCGATTTTCGACGGAATGCGCAGCCTGGAAGGCGGGGCGCGGGAATTCAAGATCGCGATCTTTCTGATCCTCGGGGCCTGTCTCTTTGACGCGCTCGACGGCCGCATCGCCCGGATGAAGGGTCAGGACTCGATGTTCGGGCGGGAGTTCGACTCGCTCGCGGACATCATTTCCTTCGGGATCGCCCCGGCCCTGCTCGTGATGGACATGGTGCACAAGTCCTTCGACGACCGGCTCGGCTGGACGATCGCCTTCGTCTACCTGCTGTGTGGGGCGATGCGCCTGGCGCGCTTCAATTGCCTCTCGCAGGCGGCCGCGGAGACGAAGGAGGCCCCGAAGTCGCGGGACTTCGTCGGCTTTCCGATCCCGGCGGCGGCGGGGCTGATCGCTTCGCTGACCCTGTTCATGCTCTGGCTCAACGAGGGGGACAAGAACGTGGGCAACTGGAAGTATCTGCTCGTCGTGATCATGCCACTGCTCTCCTTCATGATGCTGAGCGAGTTCAGCTATCCGAGCTTCAAGGCGATGAACTGGAAGGCGAAGAAGTCGCTCGTGTGGCTCTTCGTGGCGGCGCTGGTGCTGGTCTGCGCGGTCAACTTCGTGGAATTCGTGCCGCTGCTGATTTTTGTTTCCTATCTGGCCTACGGGCTCTTGCGTCCGTGGGTCTCGCGGGAATGGCGCCGCGAAATCGAGGACGGAGCGGAGGAGAACGGAGACGAATCGGCCGATCCCGAAGCCGCGGCGATCGAGGAGGAATCCAACGCCCCGTTCGACAAGGCCCGCGGAACGGAATAAGCGGGGTAGGTGGGGGATGGACGCGCAATCGCCGCTAGGGATAGCGGCGTTCTTTCGGTGCGCCGAACGCGGACAGTGTAGGGCGGGTTGTCCCCAACCCGCCGGCGTCCTGTGGTAAGGAGCGCCGATCCCTCGCGGCGCGTTGGGGACAACGCGCCCTACCCCGGTTGCGTTCGAGAGAGTAGGGCGGGTTGTCCCCAACCCG
>JBILDO010000008.1:0-113483 GCA_044352585.1 Verrucomicrobiales bacterium | reverse complement strand
AGCACGTTTGCGAAGTTCATGGATGACTTCGGCCGACTCTTTGCGCACATCTCTGCTTGCCATCGAAACAGGTGTAGCACGGATGTCGCAAAACGCTAGTATTTTATTGCCGGGTTAATAGCCAGCAAACCTACGAAGCGAACTTCAACGAACGACCCCACGGCGATATCCATACTGTAGCGGTTGCCGACATCCCGGCGCACGATATTCTTTGTGGTGGATTTCCTTGCCAACCGTTCAGTATCGCTGGTGTTTCCAAGAAACTCAGCCTTGGACGCAAACACGGCTTTGAGGACGTCAAGCAGGGAAATCTCTTCTTTTCGATTGCTGACATCCTTGATTATCACCGGCCTGCCGCGTTCGTGTTAGAGAATGTGAAGAACCTCAAAGGCCACGATGGTGGTAGAACATTCGACATTATTCGACGGACTCTAACGGACGCGCTTGGCTATACTCTTTACCACAAGATAATCGACGCAAAAAGTGTGGTTCCCCAACACCGGGAACGTATATTCCTTGTCGGTTTCCGAGAATGGCGTCATTTTGAGTTTCCGAAGTTCCCAACAGAAGGCCCAAAGCTTAGAAGCATTTTAGACCCAAAGCCTGATCCCAAATACACGCTTTCTGATCATCTTTGGAAATATTTACAGAATTATGCCGCCAAGCATCGCGCCGCTGGAAATGGTTTTGGCTTTGGACTCGTAACTGAAAAGGACATTACTCGCACGCTAAGCGCGCGCTACCATAAAGATGGATCTGAAATTCTGATTGCCCAGAAACGGGGCGGCGTTCCCCGTCGCTTAACACCACGTGAATGCGCTCGCCTGATGGGATATCCAGACGACTTTAAGATCGTGGTTTCTGATACGCAGGCATATAGGCAATTCGGGAATTCGGTCGTGGTGCCTGTTGTGACGCGCATAGCCGAAGCGGTTTCTCACGCATTAAGTCAACCCCTGGGGGCTACCCCAGACTTTGCGCTCAGCGTTGAAGAAAATGAGAAGGTGTCCCCAGTTGAAACAACACGAAAATCCGTAAGGTATCCCAAGTCGCGAAATAAAGAACCGATTCGGAAGGCATGAACTTTGGATACCTCTCGCAGTACTTTGCCAAGTTCGGATGGAAACGTGTTACTTCCGTAGAGGTTGACCCAAACGCGTCCAATGGTCACGAGTTCAATTCTTCAAGCGGTCTCCGGGAGATTCTTGGCACCACGACACGAAAATGCAAGAATGGAACCGGAATCCAAACTCGGTTCGTTTACTTGACGGATCGCGAAGACTTAGGTGCTGAGGCTGCAGCGTGTATGAGTTGGTATGATTCCCGAGCTCGGCACAAAAGCCGCACGGAATGGCGACTTTATTATACTGATAATGCAGTGATCGGTCGCGAGGGATTCGCTCGAGCAGGCGACTTCCTGATTATCGCATTCACGTATGCGAACGAAGCTGCGACAGTTCTTGTCGCGGAAGCTGGATCTACCTATGAGAGTCAACTCCAGTGGCTCTTTGGCATTTCCAATGAATCGCGGGATAAATTCGAGGTTGCAACAATTCCTGAATCGCAGTTCGTCGATTCGTATCGTGCGCGGATCCTCGAAGCGGTCGGCGTTACGATTCCAGCAACAGATGATTCACTACTTGAACGGATGGTTGAAAAATTTGGAAATGACTTTCCATCTACGGCCGCTTTCGGAAAGTTCGTTCGTGATGAAATAACTGATATTCGTGCGGAGGACGACGCAGACGCGGCAATCATTGCTTGGATGGAAGATGAAGAGTTCGCTTTCCGGGTATTTGAGAAGTTTATTGTCGGTGCGCGGTTGGAGGAGGGCTTTAAGGACGTCGATGAGTTTGTGCGCTGTTCGCTTTCAGTCCAGAATCGACGCAAGTCACGAGCGGGCCATGCTTTCGAAAACCATTTATCGGCCGTATTTCAAGCCCACGGGGTCGCGCATCAGCGATCCGCCATACTCGAAGATAAGGCGAAGCCGGATTTCCTATTTCCAGGTGCAGCACAATACTTTGATTTTTCGTTTCCCGATGAGCAACTGACTTTGTTGGGAGCGAAGACGTCGTGCAAGGATCGGTGGCGCCAAGTTCTTGCAGAGGGCGCACGGATCAAGCGCAAGCATCTTGTTACTTTGGAACCTGCTATCAGCGCAACCCAATTGGCTCAGATGCGAAGGCACGACCTTCAACTGGTGATTCCAGCCGCGCTGCACGGGACATATCCGCAATGTGAGAGTGAAAAGTTGTGGGATTTGATGACATTCATCGAAGCTGTTCTTGAGAAGCAGAGGCTTTCCGGGGTTTCAGCGGCAGAATCGCTTGATCGGATGACGTCCGTGAGACATCGACGGAAAACGAAATCGTGAGACCGTTTAAGTTTGTTTTCGGTGGAAAATTTCCTTGCTACTCCGGCTTGGCAAGATAATATATTGCTCATATGAGCACCTTAATTGAAGTTCCGTCGAGCTTAAGATGTGCAGGTCGTGAGCTCCGGCAAGCGTTTAGCGAACATCTCGAAGATCTCGAAAACGGTCAATTTATTAGGACATGGTGCGCGATAGCTTACCTCTTCCCGAGTCTACACCCGGATGATTTTGACGCTGATGAAAGCGGCTGGCCTCGCGTCTTGAAGCGTTTCGGAGCGGAAGCATGGCGGCGTTTCGACGCAGGCGAACTCAATGCTGAAGAACTCTATCCGAGTGACGCCCAATGGGCGGGGATCTTCGACCGTATGCCTGTACCCGGGGAAGAAGCAACGGCGCGTCGACGCGAACTTGCTTCTGCCTACGGTTTCGAATAGAACGAAACTGACTGTGGTCGATGTTTCAGCTCCGCGTCCTTTGATGCTCAGCCCCCACCACCAACTCCTCCGCCGTCCGGATCTTCGCGGTCAGCTTCGCCTTCTCTTTCCGCAAGGACCGGAAGTCGCATTCAACCTGGATCCCGTGCCAGAAGTCCTCGGACTGTCCGAAGAAGGCGCCGAAGCGAATCGACATGGCCGGGGTGATGGCCCGTTTCCCCAATACGATCTCGTTGACGGCCCTCGGCGGCACTCCGATCGCACGCGCCATCGCGTTCTGGGAGATGCCCATGGGTTGGAGGTATTCCTCGAGCAGGATTTCGCCGGGGGTGATGTTCATGGTTATAACGTATAACGTTACACGGGTTCATCCATGATAATCCTTGATCGCGACCTCTCCGGGGCCTTGATCGGTCCACCGGAAGACGATCCGCCATTGGTCGTTGATGCGGATGGAGTGGTAACCGGCCAGATCACCCTTTGGCAATTCAAGACGATTGCCCGGTGGAACCCGGAGATCCTGCAAGGTCCGGGCACGATTCATCTGGATCAACTTCCGAAGGGCGACCCGGCCGATGGATGAAAAGCGGCGGTTCGATTCCGTGTGGAAAAGCGCTTCCGTATCGCGATCGGCAAACGTTTGGATCATGACACGTTGACGAGGGGCTTTCTCAATTCTCCCAGTCGTCCGGATCAAAGGCAGGTCCGGCCGGATCGTAACCGGGCACGAAGCGCACGGTGCCCTTCCCGCTGCCGACCCAAGCTTCGATCGGGCCGGTCTTCCCGTGGCAGGCGAACTCCGACTCGAGCCCCCCCCTTTTCCACCTCGCGGATTTCCTCGGTGCAGTGGGCCTTGAATTCGCTGATCGAGACCCGGCGTACGTCCATGGAAGTGAAGAGGGTTGGATGGCCGGGTCAAGAGGGTGGAGTTTCAATGAATCCAACCTTGGACTGCCCCAAATTAATCTGACCAGAAAATAGGTCAAATTAGGAAGAGATGCGAATTTCCTCCCCTATCCTGCCCTTGTTGGAATTCAAAATCCGACTAAATTGGATTCCATGAAAACCACGATTGATATTCCCGATGCCGCGCTCGCGGATGCCATGCGCTACACGGGCGCGAAGACCAAACGGGAAGCGGTCGTGAAAGCCTTGGAGGAATTCAACCGCCAGCAGCGGGTGAATGATCTCATCGCCAACTTCGGCACCTTGGATTTCGCGAGCAACGACGAGATCGAGGCGGGAGATCTCATGGAGATCGCGTCGAGGGAGAGTGACTCCGCCAGGCCATGAACTCCCTCGTTTTGATCGACAGTTCCGTCTGGGTCGAAGTGAGCCGCAAGGATGGCAATGAGGCGTTGAAGGAGGAGGTTGCCGGGTTGTTGCGGACCTCACGGACAGCGATGACCTGGCCGGTCTGGGTGGAACTTCATCAGGGAGCGAAAGGCCGGCGCGAGGAAGAGAATCTGCGTGGATGGCGGGAGCTGAGCCGCTGGCTCGAATTCGACGACGACTGCTGGACAAGGGCCGCAACCACCGCCCGAACCTGCCTGCGCACGGGCGTGAGCGTTCCTTTCGGCGACATTCTGATCCACTCCTGCGCGGAGCGTTATGGTGTGGGCGTGCTGGAGCGCGACCGTCACTTTGCGATGATCCGGGAAGCGGTGGGGATGTGATGGCGACCCACGCCCGGCCTCACTGAGGCCGGCTACAGGCGCTGGCGCGATCGGAGGGCGGGAATCGGAACCGCCGCCTCACCCCCGCCGCAAATTCACGAACTCGAACAAGACCTGTTCGAGCGGCTCGTTCGTCGGCACGAGCCGGTAGCTCGCCCCATGACGTGAACAGAGTTTGCGGATCGCCTCGAGATGCGCGTTGAGGCGCTCGAGGTATCCGGCCTTCGCCGCGGCCGGATCGATGAAGAGGTCGCGCTGGCTTTCCTTGTCGCGGAAGTGGGTGGCCTTGGAAAAATCGAAGTCGAGTTCGCGGGGGTCGAGGAACTGGAAGACGGCAATCTCGTGGCGTCCAGCCGCGAAATAGCCGATCTGTTTTTCGAGGTCGCCGATGGGGGCGAGGAGGTCGGAGAGGAGGACGACGAGGCTGCGCTTGCGGATCAGTTCGTGCAGTCCCTTCATCGCCGCGCCGAGGTCGGTGCTCTCGCCGGTGGGGGCCTTCTCGAGCTGGAGGAGGATCTGCCGCAGTTGCCCGGTCCGGTTCCGGGCGGGGAGGTGGCTGTCGATGCCGCGGTCGAAGGTGGTGAGACCGACGGCGTCCTGCTGCCCCATCAGGAAATAGGCGAAGGTCGCGGCGAGGGTGGCGGAGTAGTCGGCCTTCGTGTAGGGGCCGGAGCCATAGGTCATCGACTTGCTCCGGTCGAGGAGGAGGTGGGCGCGGAGGTTGGTTTCGTCCTCGAATTTCTTGAGATAGGCGCGGTCGGTGCGGGCCATGACCTTCCAATCGAGGAAACGCGGGTCGTCGCCGCGGACGTAGGGCCGGTATTCGCTGAACTCGACGGAAAAGCCGTGGTAGGGCGAGCGGTGCAGCCCTTTCCAGAATCCCTCCATGACCATGCGCGCCCGCAGCTCGAGCGACTTCACGCGCATGAGGGCGGCAGGATCGAGATAGGAGAGGGAGGGCATCGCGATCGGCGCGCAGCGCCGGTAGAAGGTGGGAAGGTAAAAGGTAAAAGGTCCGGAGTGAGGGAGTGGTGGAGTTTTGGAGTGGTGGGCGGAAGATTCGCGGCTATTCGCGGAAATCTGCGGTCATTCGCGTTGAGATTTCCGGGCTGGTCCGCTCAGCGTTTGCATTTCCACGCGGATGGTTTCTCGATGTCTCAACGCTCCGGCGTCAGCTCGATCACTTTCTTGATGACCTCCTCGACGGTGATGCCTTCGGCTTCGGCGCGGTAGTTGGTGAGGACGCGGTGGCGGAGGACGGGGGCGGCGAGGGCGCGGATGTCGTCGTAGGTGACGTGGGAACGGCCGTCGAGGAGGGCGCGGGTTTTCGCCCCGAGGACGAGGCTTTGTCCGGCCCGGGTGCCGGCGCCCCAATTGACCCATTCACCGACATAGGCGGGCGTGTGTTTCTGGCCGGGGCGGGTGTTCGCGGCGAGGCGCACGGCGTAGCGCACGACCTCCTCGGCGATGGGGACGCGGCGGACGACCTGATGGCATTTGAGGAGATCGGCTCCGGTGAAGACGGGCTTCACCTCCTCGGCTCCGGCGCCGGTGGTCTGGGAGACGACGGCGACTTCCTCGTCCTCGCTGAGGTAGTCGATGACGATGTTGAACATGAAGCGGTCGAGTTGGGCCTCGGGCAGGGGATAGGTGCCCTCCATCTCGATCGGGTTCTGGGTGGCGAGGACGAAGAAGGGCTTGTCGAGCGGCAGGCTGTGCCCGGCGACGGTGACCTGCTTTTCCTGCATCGCCTCGAGAAGGGCGGCCTGGGTCTTCGGCGGAGTGCGGTTGATTTCGTCGGCGAGGATGAGGTTCGCGAAAATGGGGCCGGGATTGAAGACGAGCTCGCGTTTGCCCTCGGCGGTGTCCTCGAGGATCTCGGTGCCGGTGATGTCGGATGGCATCAGGTCCGGCGTGAACTGGATGCGGTGGAAGGTGAGGTCGAAGACCTTCGCGAGCGTGCTGACGAGCAGCGTTTTGGCGAGACCAGGGGCGCCGGTGACGAGGCAATGCCCGCCCGAGAGCAGGGCGATCAGCATTTGCTCAACGACTTCGTCCTGCCCGATGATGACCTTGCGGAGTTCCTTGCCGATCGTCTCCCGGGCTTCGGCGAGTTTGCCGGCCATTTCCTCCTCCAGATCCACGGCTGCGGCGACCGGGACCTCCGTTTCGGTGATGGATTCGTCGTTGGTCACGGGATTCGGGGCATCGTCGCTCATAAGGGGGGGAAGGAAAACGGGGGCACCCGGAGTGTAGCGGGAAGCGGACCGCAGGGGAAAGGAAAATTCTGGCCGGATGGCGCGGGGGTGGCTGGGGAAGGGGGCAAACTCCGGATCTGGCACAACTCATGCAACGGTCGGGACCGGAAGTCTCTCGCCAAACGGCGACGATTGGGCTTCGTTGTCTGGATGAACTTCGGATTTGTCTCGACCCGCTTTGCCGGCACCGACGGGGTGTCGCTGGAGTCGCTGAAATGGGCCGAGGTCCTCGGACGAATGGGGCACCGTTGTTCCTGGTTCTCGGGCTTGAGCGACCGGCCGGAGGAATCGTCCATGGTCGTGCCGGAGGCCCATTTCGCCCATCCGGAGATCGAGGCCATCGGCACCGCGGTCTGGGGGCGCGACGTCCTGCCGCCCGGAACCGCGACCGCGATCGGGCGGCAGCGGGCGTTTCTGCGCGAGGCGCTCGCTGAATTCGTGGCCCGTTTCTCGATCGACGTGCTCGTGCCGCAGAACGCGGTGACGATCCCGATGAACCTCCCGCTCGGGCTCGCAATCACGGATCTGCTGCGGGAATCCGGTCTCCCGGCGATCGCGCATCACCACGATTTTTATTGGGAACGCGAGCGCTTCTCCGGGGCGGCGGCGAGGCCGTATCTGGACGAGGCCTTTCCCCCACGCCTGCCGTCGATCGCGCACGCGGTGATCCACTCGGAGGCGGCGGAGGAACTGCGGCGACGGGTGGGCGTGGAATCCGTGCTCGTGCCGAATGTGATGGAGTTCGAGCAACCGCCCCCGGCCTCGCGGTGGAAGCGGGCGGAGTTGCTTTCCCGGATCGGTTTCGGGCCGGACGACCGGATCATTCTCCAGCCGACACGGGTGGTGCCGCGCAAGGGCATCGAGCACGCCATCGAGCTGCTCCACCGGCTCGGAGATCCGCGGAACCGCCTCCTCGTCTCCCATGAGGCAGGTGACGAGGGACTCGACTACCGCGACGAACTCCTCGCATTGGCGGACAAAACGGGCGTTTCATTGCGGTTTCTTGAGCCTGGAGAGGTGTCTCAGCCGTCCCTCGACGATCTTTATCACCACGCGGATTTCGTGACCTTTCCGAGCCTTTACGAGGGTTTCGGGAACGCGCTGCTCGAGGCGGTCTGGTTCCGCAAGCCGGTCCTGGTGAACCGTTATCCGGTCTACCGTCGCGATCTGGAACCCTGCGGTTTCCGTTTCGTGACGATGGACGGGGCCATCAATGAAACGGTCTTCGGGGCGGTCCGGGAGCGGCTCGCGGATCCGGGTCGGGTGAGGGCGGAGACCGAAGCCAACGCGGCGATCGCGAGGGAGCATTTCGGATACACCGTGCTCCATGAGCGGATCGGGGCGCTGCTGGGGCGTCTGGAGCGGCGCTGACCGCTTGACAAACGCGGGAATCGGGAGTCGTCTCAGGGGCGTAATCCGGGTTAGCTTTCCCCTTCCTGATTTCCTCCCCGCTGCTGGAAACGGGTTTCGGCGGCGGAGCGTTGTTCGAATTGGTTTGGATCACGCGGCTTCCCGACTCCTCCGATGAAACGGTTTTTTCGATTCGCAGTCGCCGGAGCGATCCTTCTCGGGGGAATCCTCCTGTTTTTGTCTTTGTCAGGACTCAGGAAGACGGCCCTGCCTTCGAATCCGCCGCGACCGGTTCAGGAAATCGAGACGGTCACGGCGCGGAAGGCGGACCTCGCCGTGGAGATCCCGGCCCAGGGGGTGATCGAACCGGTCATGGTGACCCGCGCGGCGGCGGAGGTCGAGGGCGTGATCCTCGCCGTTTCTCCGGTGTTCGAGGCCGGCGGGGAGTTCAAAAAGGGTGAAGTGCTCCTCGAGATCGATCCATCGGACTACGAGGCGGCCGTCGCCCAGGCGGAGGCGACGGTGGCGGAGGCGAATCTGCAGCTCGCCGACGAGGAAATGCGGTCCCGCCAGGCGGAGCGGGACTGGAGCCGGCTCGCGACTCCGGGACAACAACCCTCGGATCTGGTGCGGCGGCTTCCGCAATTGGAGGCGGCGAAGGCGCGGTTGAAGGCGGCCGAGGCCTCCCTCGGAAGGGCGCGGAAGGATCTCGAGCGCACCCGGTTGCGCGCGCCCTACGACGGCCGCATTCGAAGCAAACTGGCCGACCTCGGAACCCATGTTGGAAAGGGGAACGCCCTCGTCGAATTCTACGCCACCGACGTGCTCGAGGTGCGTCTTCCGGTGCCCCGCCGGGACGCGGCCTTTTTTGAAGTGGCGGGACAGGAACTCGAACTCCGCGAACCGGGCGGTCGCGGCCGGACCTGGAAGGCGGTGCTCGACCGCACCGAGGGCGAGATCCGGCGCGACGACCGCACCCTCGTCGTCGTGGCCCGGATCGACGGGAAGGCTCCGGGGGCACCGTTGCCGGGTCAGTTTGTCGAAACCGGCATTCCGGGGCGGGTCGTTCCGGGCGCGGTGCGCGTGCCGCGTCGCGCCTTTGTCACGAACGACCGGGTCCTCGTCGTGGGCGACGGCCACACCGTGACGACGCGCCCGGTCACGATCCTGCGCACGGAACGCGACGACGTCCTCGTGTCGTCGGGTATCGAGGACGGGGAGCAGCTGTGTGTCACCGCCCTGGCCGTGGTGATCGAGGGAATGGAAGTCCGGGTCGTCTCGCGTGACGGCCAGGCGGTGCCCGCCCCGCCCGTCGCGCCATGAAGAACCTCATCTTTTACTGGGCGCGAAACCGGGTCGCGGCGAATTTCCTGATGGTCGCGCTGATCATCGGCGGCCTCTACACGTGGATCCGGCTGAAGAAGGAGATTTTCCCGGAGATCTCCTCGAATTTCATCAGCGTCCAGACGCCCTATCCGAATGCCACTCCGGAGGAGGTGGAAAAGGGCGTCTGCGTCCCGATCGAGGAGGCGATCCAGGAGCTCGACGGTATCGAGCGGCTCACCTCGATCAGTTATGAGGGCGTCGGTTTCGTGAACATCGAGGTCACCGCGGGCAAGGACGTGCGGAAGGTGCTCAACGACGTGAAGAGCCGCGTCGACGCGATCCAGAACTTCGCCGAGAGCGTCGAGAAGCCCATCATCTCCGACGTGCTCATCAAGAACCAGGTCATGAGCCTGGCCGTGACCGCGGATACCGACGAGCGCACCCTGCGGGCCATCGCCGAATCCGTCCGCGACGATCTCCTCGCCTACGGCGGAAAGGCTCCGGAAAACGCGCTGGAGCGGCTCAAGAGCACGCTCACGAATCTCCTCCTCGGCGAGGCCCGCATCACCCAAATCACCCTGGCCGGAGTCCGCGACCACGAGATCTCGATCGAGGTCTCGGAAAACGCGCTCGAGGAATTCGGCCTGACCTTTTCCGAGGTGGCCGACGCGGTCCGGGCGACTTCAATCGACCTGCCCGGCGGATCGGTCCGCACGGGCGCGGGCGAGATCCTCATCCGCGCCCAGAACCGCCGTTACGAGGCCTCCGAGATCGGTGACATCACCGTCGTGACCCGTCCGGACGGCAGCGTCGTGAAGGTGTCCGACGTCGCCACAGTCGTGGACGGGTTCAAGGAGGAGGACCTCTACTCGCGATACGACGGCCATCCCGCGATCGTCCTCAACATTTTCCGGACGGGCAACGAGGACACCCTGCGCCTCGCGAAACTGGTGCGCGAGTTCGTCGCGGAGAAACACGCCCATGTCGCGAAGGGGGTCGATCTCGAGATCTGGAACGACGAGTCCGTCCTCCTCGAGGGGCGCATCCACCTGCTCCTCGAGGACGGCTTCCAGGGCTTCCTCCTCGTCTATCTCGCCCTCGCCCTCTTCCTGCGTCCGGCCCTCGCCTTCCACGTCGCCCTCGGGATCCCAATCGCCTTTGCCGGCGCGCTCATCGCGCTGCCCTACGGCGACATCTCGATCAACATGATCTCGCTCTTCGCCTTCATCCTCGTGCTGGGGATCGTGACGGACGACGCCATTGTCGTGGGCGAGAGGGTCAACGAGCGGATCGAACAGGGTGAACCGGCCCATCTCGCGGCGCCTCGCGGCACCTGGGAGGTGATGAGCGTGGCGGCCTTCGGCGTCTTCACGACGATGATCGCCTTCATGCCCATGTTCGGGGTGCAGGGGGTCAGCGGGAACATCTGGCGCCAGATCCCGTGGATCGTCATCCCCGTGCTCGTGGTCTCGCTGATCGAGACCAACCTCATCCTGCCGGCGCACCTCACCCACCTGAAGCCGGTCGATCCGAACCACCCGAACCGCTTCCTCCGGCTCCAGCAGCGCATCGCGGGAACCCTTGATGCCTTTGTCAGGAAAATCTATGGTCCGCTTCTCGGGAAATTGATCGTCTGGCGCCATGCCACGGTCGCTGCCTTCGCCGCACTGCTCCTCGGCACCCTCGGGCTGCTGGCGAGCGGACGCCTCGTGAAATTCGAGTTCTTCCCGCGGGTCGAGGCCGAGCTCATCAGCGCGAAACTCACCCTGCCGAACGGCGTTCCCGTGGAGTCGACCGAGTCCGCGGTGAGGCGAATCGAGGAGGCCGCCCTCGCGATCCAGCGCGAGGTGAAGGACGAACGGGGCCAGCCGATCATCAAGCACCTCCTCGCCAGCGTCGGCTCGCAGCCCTACACGCCGGGCCTCAGTGTCGGGGCGGCGTCGGGCGTGAATCTCGGCGAGGTGACGGTGGAACTCCAGAGCGCCGACACCCGCAACCGGCCCGAACTGCTCGCCGACGCCATCATCGCCGACTGGCGGAAGCGCGTCGGTCCGATCCCGGGAGCGGTCGAGCTCTCCTTCATGCTCCAGACCTCCGCGGGGGGAAACGCGATCGACCTCGAGTTGACCGGTCCCGACGTCGAGGAACTCGACGCCGCCTCCGAATTCGTGAAGGCTGAACTCGCCACGAACGAAGGCGTCATCGACATCGGGGACAGCAATCTCGAGGGCAAGCGCGAGGTGAAACTCGCCGTCGCTCCCGACGGCGAGGCGCTCGGACTGCGGCTCGAGATGGTGGCGCGCCAGGTGCGCCAGGCCTTTTACGGCGAGGAGGTGCAGCGTCTCCAGCGCGGACGCGACGAGGTCCGCGTCTACGTGCGTTATCCCCGCGGGGAGCGGCGCAGCCTCCAGAACCTCGCCGACCTGCGCATCCGCACCCCGGCGGGTGCCGGGATCCCCTTCAGCGAGGTCGTCGTGGCCGAGGAGGGCCGGGGCTACGCCGTGATCCGGCGCGCGAACCGCTTCCGCTCGATCAACATCACCGCCGACATCGACCGCACCAATCCCCAGGCGAATGCGAACGAGATCGTCGAGTGGATGCGGGGCGACATCCTCGCGGGCATGGGACGGAAGTATCCATCGGTGATGTGGGAATTCCAGGGCGAGCAGAAGGACCAGCGCGAAAGCGTCTCGGATCTTTCGAAGGGCTTCGTCCTCGCCCTCGTCGGCATTTTCATGGTTCTCGCCCTGCCGCTGCGGAGCTACACCCAGCCGCTCATCGTCATGTCGGTGATTCCGTTCGGAATGATCGGTGCGGTCGCCGGACACCTCCTCTTCGGGATGAACTTCAGCGTCATGAGCCTCATCGGCGTCATCGCCCTCGCCGGGGTCGTGATCAACGAGAGCCTCGTCCTCGTCGAGTTCATGAACCGCTACCGCCGCGAGGGTCACACCGTGATGGAGGCGGTCATCAAGGGCGGAAGGGCGCGGTTCACGCCGATTTTCCTGACCTCGGTGACCAGCTTCATCGGTCTGCTCCCCATGATCACGGAGACGAGCATCCAGGCGAAGTTCCTCATCCCCATGGCCGTGAGCCTCGCCTTCGGCGGCCTCATCAACCTCTTCAACACCCTGCTCCTCGTCCCCTGCGTCTACGCGCTCTTCGAGGACGTGAGGCGGGTGTTCTACACGCCCGAGGCGCGGATGCGGCAGGACGAGGAATTCGCCGACGGGGAGAACGAACACGCCATCGAGGGGGCGTGAGGGTTTGAGGTCGGAGGTCGGGTGCGCAGTTTGGAGGTTTACTTTTTGCCTTTTACTTTTTACCTTTTACGGCAAGGGGCTCCGCCTTTGCCAGCCATGCAACTGCTCATCGAACTGCCGTCCCGGGCGGAGCAGATCGCCTTTAACCGGAGGCGCTGGGAGGAGATTTGCCGCGATCCCTTGTTGTCGGGCATTCCGGGCAGGATCGAATCGAACGCCTTCGGAAAAGTCATCATGATTCCGCCAGCCGCCGGGGAGCGCAGTTATCGTCAGGGCGAAATCGCATTTCGCCTCCGCAAACACATGGGCGGCCTCGCCCTTCCCGAGTGTCCCGTCTCCACGATCGACGGAGTCCGCGCCGCGGACGTGGGTTGGTATTCCGAGGAACGGTTCGAGCGGGTCCGCGGTCAGATCGCTTTCGAGATCGCACCCGAAATCTGTGTCGAAGTGCTTTCGCCGGACAATTCCGAAGGCGAAATGGCGGCGAAGCGGAACCTTTACCTGGAGGCGGGTGCCGGGGAGGTCTGGTACTGCGAACTCGACGGCCGGATGCGGTTCTTCGACGCCGCCGGAGAAATCGACCAATCGACCCTCTGTGCCGGATTTCCCGCGATGATCTGAGGCAGGGCGATTCCCCTCAGTCGAAGATCGGATAGAAGGTGTTGAAGGCCTTCTCGCCGAACTCCGCCGGGTCGTTGAAGCGGCGGCCGCGGTCGAGGGCGTCGATCCGCGCCATCTCGCCGGCACTCAGCTCGAAATCGAAGATCGCGAGGTTTTCGCGGAGGTGGGCTTCGGTCTGGGTCTTCGGAATCGTCACGGTGCCGCGCTGCACCGCCCAGCGCAGCACGATCTGGCCGGGCGTGCGGCCGTGTCCGGAGGCGATCGCGGTGACGACTGGATCGTTGAGGACGTTTTCATTCTCGCCCGCCATGTTCAGCGGCACGTAGGAGCTGGCACCGAAGGGCGAGAAGGCGGTGACGGCGATGTTTTCCTCCTGACAAAAGCGCAACAGCCGCTGCTGGGTGAGGTAGGGGTGCATCTCGACCTGCAGCGCCTGCGGCGCGATCGACGCGTAGGAAAGGAGGTCGCGGATCATTCCGGTGGTGAAGTTGCAGATGCCGATGCGTTTCACGAGGCCCGCGCCGACGAGGGCCTCCATCGCGCCCCAGGTGTCGGCGATCGGAACGGGGACGTGCTTCATCGAGGGGTTCGGTGCCGCCGGATCGAAGAACCAGCCCGGGGGGTAACGCTCCTCGAAGGGAACGTAGGCAAGGGTGACCGGAAAATGAATGAGATAGAGGTCGAGCACGTCGAGACCGAGGTCGCGGAGGCTGCGTTCGCAGGCGGGGCGGACGTGGTCGGGATGATGGTAGGTGTTCCAGAGCTTCGAGGTGATCCAGAGGTCGTCGCGCGGGCAGGCGCCGGAATCGAGGACCCGCTTCAGGCCCGCGCCCACGGACGGTTCATTGCCGTAGTCGCAGGCGCAGTCGAAATGGCGGTAACCGATCTCCACGGCGGCGGGGATCAGTTCGGGAAGGACTTCCGAAGGAATCTTCCAGGTGCCGAGTCCGACGGAGGGAAAAGCACCGCCGTCGGCGGTCTCGAGAAAGTGGGAGGATGCGCTCATGAAGGGGAGACTTATGCGGAAGGGAGGCGGGGGGCAAGCGCCAAGGTTGCGCGCGATGCCGGATTCTTCACGACGGATCCTTCCGCACGCCGAGGACTCTCGTGACCACGGCGAAAAAGTAAGCGCCCGAGAGACTGCTCATGAGAATCCCGGTCATGCCTTCGAGCGGAGCAAGGACGCGCCAACCCGGGGGAAGGACGATGTCACCGTAACCGATCGTGGTGTAGGTCGTTCCCGAAAAATAGAAGGCCGAACCCACGTCGGGCAGGCATCCGAGCGCCCAATAAGCGAGCGCCCACAGGGAGACGCCGATCCCGTGGAGGGTGATGAGAAACCAGCCCGTGCGGATCAGCAGCCAGCCCAGGGAAAAGGCAACGCGGGGTTCGCCCGCCGTGGCGAGGAGGTGGCGGGTCAACAGGGCGAGGCCGAAGGTGTGCAGGGTGACGTTCGCGGCAACAAGGCCAAAGCCGATGAGGAAATCCGGGAGCATGGGGCCCAAGATGCCACGGTCGGCGTCCGCGAGCACCTTTCATTTCGAAGCAGCCGTTGCTTATTCCATTTCCCCTGGTCGTGGATCCCGTATCCTGTCTCGAGGAGCATCCTTGTTCGCAGGGAGGATCATGCGATGTGCCTCCCCAACGCTCTTGATTCAAACGCGATCGAGCCACGAGCGAACCGCATTGGTGAAGCTCTCGGGCTCCGGTTCGCGGAAGGGTTCGTGGCGGGAGCCTGCGGCGAAAAGGCAGGTTTTGCGGACCCCGGGCAATGCCCGATAGAGCCTCTCGGCGTAGATCGGAGGACAAACGCGATCCTCGCTTCCCTGGGTGACGAGATAGGACAGTCCGGGCGGAAGGCCCGCAGCGGCCCCGGGAATGCGGTCCTCGGTCTCGAGGAGGCTCATCGCGAACCGGAGCGAGACGCGGTGATGTCCGCCCTCGCGGAAAAACCGGGACTCCGCCGCAAGCGTGAAGCCGGGGTGGTAACAGTCGCGCGCCCGCACTCCGGTGCCCAGGGTCATGAGGGGAAATCGGCGGGAGAGGGTTCGCGCCAAGGCGATCTTCAGGGCTGGTTGGCCATGGGAGGGGCGGATCAGGGGAGAACTCAACCAAATCCAGCGGAGGCGTTCGAGCCGGGGGTGGGCCCGGTTCGCGAGCCAATGGAGCGCCAAAAAGGCTCCCGTGGAGTGGGCGAAGATTCCGACCGGAGCCAGGTTCAGCGATTCCAGCAGTTCCTCGAGGAGCGCCGCCGCCTCCGCCACGCCGGGCATGTCGCCGCGGACACCGTCGGATCCTCCGTTGCCGGGCCAATCGAATCCCACCGGGTGGAATCCAGCCCCTGCAAGCATTCCCGCCGCCCAACCGTGGCGTGCACTGTGATCGCCCAGCCCGTGGAGAAGGAGAACCTTTTCCGCAGCCCCGCGCCCCCCCGACGGAGTCCATTCCCGGAGCAGGATCCGGTTCCCCTGAACCTTGGAATCAAAGAGTCGGCTGTTGGAAGAAATCCGGTTCACGGGGAGAGGCTCGGCTCAGGAGGGAAATATTCCAGTTGCGGATGCCGCCGCACGCGCTTATTTTCGCCGCCCGCTTCTTTTTCAGGGGCAAACGCGCGGTTAGCTCAGGGGTAGAGCATCACCTTGACACGGTGGGGGTCACAGGTTCAAATCCTGTATCGCGCACCATCCCTTCGATGGCCATTTATTACGAATCACCGGTTTGTCTTGCGGTGCTCAATCCTAAAGGCAGGGATCCCTTTCTCGACTACGCGAAAGGCCCCGAGTGTTACGAGCGTGGCGTCCACGCCCCGATCAATTTCCACGCCTTCGCCGCGGCCACGTTTGGAGCCTTTTTCGACTCGACCGAGGCCGTCATCGCCGCCCGTGAGCGGTTCGACGCGGTTCTCGTCCTCATCCGCCGCCGCACCTGGGTCACCCTCGCCGCGGTCTTGAAGCTGAAGCGCGCCGGACTTCGTGTCATCGTGGCGTGGAAGGAGTGCAGCCACAACCAGATCTCGCGCCAGCTCAATTCGGCGCGTGCGATCCGGGCCTATGGCGAGCTGCTCGACGCGGCCGACGGCATTCTCTCGCCCACCCTGGCATGGCCTCCCCGAGTCGGGAAGATCACCCAAGAGGCGTTTTGGAGGAAACTCAAGTTCATCCCTACGCCCTACCCGGTCGATCTTCCGGCCTGGGACTTTTCAACCCCGCTCGGGCAACGCGAGGGCATTCTCATCGGCACTCGGGAGTTCAAGACCGAGGCGCGGAACCACATCCACGCGATCACCCGCGCTGCCTCGCTCGCCCATGAGTTCGATATCTCCCGCGTCACCGTGATCAACTCCGAGAAACTGCGGGGGCTCCGGATCCTCCGAGAACTGGACTCCGCCTTTCCTCCGGGCTGCCTGCGAATTCAAGAGACGACGCTGTCGTATCCGGACTACATGAGGCTGCTTTCGTCGCACCGGATCGTCTACCAGATGGACCGGAGCACCGTCCCGGGCCAGGTCGCGGGGGATTGCCTCCTCGCCCGCACCCTCTGCGCAGGCGGCAGCTCGACGATCGAGAAGATGGCCTTCCCGGACTTCAGCGACGATGGCACGATCCGAATGAAGAATGTCTTCGAGCGGATCGAGCGCATCCTCCACGACGACGAGGAATATCTCGCCGCGATCCAGAAGTCGCAGAAAATCGCGTCGAAATCCCTCAGTTTCGAGTCCGCGGCAAACCAGCTCGGGGCTTGGTCGATCGTGACTGGGAAGCAGTGACCATCGGTCGCCACGGCCGGAATCCACTCACTTGCCGAGCGGGACTTCCGATCCGGCGACGACGCACTTCCAGGTGCGCTGGGTGCCGTCGGTGTAACGCTCGCGATAGGTGATGACCTTTACCTTGTAGGCATGGGTGGTGCGGACAGGCGACTTGGGTCCACCGGGGAGACAATGATGACGCTCCTCCCACTCCGTCTTGATCGGCCAGGTCCAGAGTTTCAGCACGCCCTTGGCCGGCTGGTAGTCATCGACGCACTCGCAATGGCTGAAGCGGCCGGCTTCGGCGGTTGCCGGAAGCGCGGCGAGGATGGCAGGGGACAGGACAAAGGCGGCGAAGGCGCGTCGGGCATGCATGGGCGTTTGAGTCGGATCCGGGGAGCAGTTATCGCAAACGGAGTTCCGAAGCAACCTTTTCCTTCGCCCGTAGCACGCCCTTCGCGACCTCAAAAGAGCACCTGGATCAATTCGACGTCGAACATCAGGGTCTGGTTCGGCCCGATTTTAGGAGGCATGCCGCGTTGCCCGTAGGCGAGATGGGGTGGGACGGTGAAGCGGTATTTCGCCCCCTCCTGCATCAGCGGGATGCCTTCGCGCCAGCCGGCGATGACCTGGTTCAGCCCGAAGGTGGCCGGTTGGCCCCGCTGCACGCTGCTGTCGAAGACGGTGCCGTCGGGAAGGTATCCGTGATAGTGGACCTTCACCCGGTTGTAGGAGGAGGGGCGAACCCCGGTGCCGGGTCGAAGCACCTCGTATTGCAGGCCCGAATACGTCTTCTGTATCCCCTGGGGTGCCTCCGCGGGCGTGGCCGGAGCCGTCGGGGTCACCGCACCCGGGTTCACCGAGCCGCCTCCGATCGCGGCCGGATCCGCCGGCTTCACCGTCGGGGACACCGCCCCGTCGTCGCTGGCACACGCTCCGATGAGCAGGACAAAAAGCGGTAGGGAAAGACGGGCGGCTGGGTGACGGATCATTGAGAGGATACGATGCCAGCAATCCGGGCCGCGGCAATGGCAAATCCCCGCATCCCCGATCCCCCGAACGTCGGACCGCCGCCATCCTTTTTCTTGCGCTTTGGCGTGAAGGCCGTCTTTTTGCCCGGATGAAAACGCTCACGATCGGCCTCACCCAATTCGCCGCCGTCGAGGATCCCTCCGCGAACCTCGACCGCTCCGAACGACTCGTCCGCAACGCAGCCGCGAAGGGCGCCCAGGTCATCTGCCTCCAGGAGATGTGTTCGACGCTCTATTTCTGCCGCCGCGAGGATCCCGACCTCTTCCGCTACGCCGAAGCCATTCCCGGTGACACCACGGCGCGTTTTGGTGCGATCGCGAAGGAACTGGGCGTCGTTATCGTGCTCCCCTTGTTCGAAAGGCGGGCGACCGGACTCTATCACAACACCGCCGCGGTCCTCGACGCCGACGGCACCTTCCTCGGCAAGTATCGCAAGATGCACATCCCCGAGGACCCCGGCTTTCACGAGAAGTTCTATTTCACGCCCGGGGATCTCGGTTACCGGGTCTGGGAGACGGCCTTCGGGAAGATCGGCGTTCTGATCTGTTGGGACCAGTGGTATCCTGAGGCCGCCCGGCTCACCGCGATGCAGGGAGCGAATGTGCTCTTTTATCCCACCGCGATCGGCTGGCTCGCTGAAGAAAAAGACACCCTCGGCAAAGCCCAGCACCACGCCTGGGAGACGGTGCAGAAAGGCCATGGCGTCGCCAACGGTTGCTTCGTCGCCGCCGCGAACCGAGTCGGTCGCGAAGGTGACACGATCTTCTGGGGACAATCCTTCGTCAGCAATCCCTACGGGGAAGTGATGGCCCGCACCTCCGCGACCGAAGAAACCGCCGAGGCCGTCGTCTGTGATCTCGGGCAACTCGAGGAATTCCGGAACATCTGGCCCTTCTTCCGGGACCGGCGGATCGACAGCTATGAGCCGATCCTGAGGCGCTGGATCGATTGATCCGAGGCCCGCGGGTGGGGAGGGGGGAAGTGTTTCCGTCTTGCCTCGCGCGATCGCTCGGGCCAGAATCAAGCATAAAGGAAGGGCGGGTTCGTCCTGATCAGGATGGAGTCTTTTTTTCGATTCGCATCGTGCCGACCATGAACACCCGTTTCCACCGCTGCCTTTTCATCGTCCCTGCCCTGCTCGCGGTGTTCTCGCCAGCCGAGGGCCAGTTCCGGCGCCCAGGGATCGTCACGATCAAACGTGAGGACCGGAAAACGAGTGAACTGGTCCGGGAGGAAGGAGCGATTTACCTCGAGGGAATGGTGGCGGAAGAAGTCCTCGTCCGCGTGGCGAGCGCGGCTCCGGTCTACGTCAATCTGAAGGGCGAGCGATGGCTCGGCAACCTGCTGCCCAGCCAGAATGCGATCCTCCTCGCCGTGAGCGACAAGGCCTACCGGGTGCGTGCGCGGGCGCAACAGGGACAGGTCGCCGGCTGGGTGAGCAAGGCGGCGGTCACGGGCCTTCCCGAGGGTTTCGAGGAAAACCTGCGCCAGTATCACGAGCGTTACATCATCGTATCCGAATTGATCAAGAACAAGCAGGTCGCCCTCGGCATGACCGTGGCCGAGGTCACCGCCTCGATCGGCCCTCCCGACAGGCGTCAATCGACGATGAACGGGGGCGGGAGGGCCGACCTGCTCGAGTTCATCTCCTACCAACGCGTGCCGCAGACGGTCATGACCGTCGATGCCTTCGGCCAAGCCGTGCCGCTGACCCGCTACCTCGAGGTGGAATCCGGCCGGATCACGGTGGAGTTCGCCAATGACGTCGTCACGTCCATCTCGGAATCGGAAGGGCTCGATTTTTCGAACGCCCGTCTCGACGTTACGGTTCCCCCGGTGGTCTTCCTCTTCTGAGTGCTCCCCACCGCGCTGAAAAGGCCGCTCGGGACACGGCGGGCCCGAGGGTGATTGGGAAAAGAGCCTCCGCCGAGGCGAAAATTCCCGGTTTGCGCCGTATCGAGTTTTGACAAGCGATCTCGGACGCGCTCTCATCTTCGGATAGTCCTGTCCGCAGCGAATCCACGAATCCACCCCACCCCCACTCGACACCATGGCCCACGAACTGCCCCCGCTTCCCTACGCCCACGACGCCCTCGAGCCGCATATTGATGCGCGCACCATGGAGATCCACCACGGGAAACACCACGCCACCTACATCGCGAACCTCAACAAGGCGCTCGAAGGAAACGCCGAGCTTCAAGCCAAGACGATCGACGAACTCATCGCCGACCTCAATTCCGTGCCGGAGAACATCCGCGGCGCGGTCCGCAACAATGGCGGTGGCCACGCCAACCACTCCCTCTTCTGGTCCATCCTCGGCCCGAATTCGGGCGGCGCTCCCCGCGGAGACCTCGCGGCGGCGATCGACCAAGCCTTCGGTTCCTTCGATGCCTTCAAGGAGGCGTTCAAGACCGCGGCCCTGACCCGCTTCGGCTCCGGCTGGGCTTGGCTCGTCGTCAAGTCGGACGGATCGCTCGCCATCACCAGCACCCCGAACCAGGACACTCCGGTGATGGGCGCGGCCGCGGGCACTGATGGCAGCACCCCGATCCTCGGTCTCGACGTCTGGGAGCATGCCTACTATCTCCACTACCAGAATCGCCGCCCCGATTACGTCGAGGGATTCTGGAACGTGGTGAACTGGGATGCCGTGGCCGAGCGTTTCGCCGCGGCCAAATAATCCGGTCCTGCCAGCCAGCCCTCTTTTCCGAAGGCGGGCCGGGTTTACCCGGTCCGCCTTTTTTTCCGGTGGAATCCATTTCAAGGCGCTTTCGGGACGACCAAATCATTCATCCCAAAAAGGAAAATCGATCCGTTGATTCAGAGCCCTTGACGGAGGCGTTCGGATTTTTCGTGGATCAGGGTGGTGGTTGGGGTTGGTTGGATTCCCGCCACGCTTCCGCGTGGCTTCACCAACCGTCACCTCAAATTTTGACGATTCGGGGAACATCTCCCGATCGGGGCTTGCATGACCCTGAAAATGCTTCGCCTGCAGCTCTTCGTCGAGCGTTCCATTCTCCTCTTTCGGGTTACGGGTTGATCCATCCCGTTGGCACCGTTGGGAAACGACTGGTTCGATCAAGCGATCGATTGATTTCATGCCGGACGGGCGGGAGCTGCGGTCCAAATCGACAATGATTTGTCCACCTGGATGATCGAAGAGGATCGCCTCACCGCTCGAATGCCGCCTCAATCAGCAAGGCCGCCAGGGTCTGCGTCGCCTCATCGAGCGCGGCATTCGCCTTCCTCAGGGCCCCGGCATCGTGAGGCTCCGCCGTCATCACCTCGCGCACCCGTTTCGCCGCTTCGTCGATCGTGTTCTGTTCGCCTTCGCCGAGAAGCGGCCCGACGAGAGCAAGGGCCTGATTGACGGCTGGCAACAGCTCCTCGCTCTTCAGCATGGCTTCGGTCCAGACGCGCTCGTTCATGTCGTCGAAGGCGTGGTCGATCGATTCGCTGATCATGCGCTCGACGGCTTCGTCCGCGACGTCGACGGCGGCGTCGCGGATCTCGAGGACGTGGTCCTCTCCCGTCGCGGTGTCGCGGGCGAGGACTTCGAGGATGCCGTTGCGGTTGATCGCGAACTGCACGCCGACGCGGGCGCTGCCCTTCGGTCCGGGGGTGAAAGGCACGGTGACTTCGCCGAGGAGCCAGTTGTCCTTCGCCAGTTCGCGTTCGCCCTGGAGCACGCGGATGGCCATGGAGGACTGCCCGTCGACGGCGTTGGTGAAGAGCTCGCCGGCCTTCACCGGGATGGTGGAATTCCGCGGGATGATCACGTTCATGAGTCCGCCGAAGGTCTCGATGCCGAGGGAGAGGGGGGTGACGTCGACGAGGAGGATCTGCCGGACGCGTCCGCACAGCATGCCGGCCTGGATCGCGGCGCCGAGGGCGACGGCTTCGTCGGGATGCTGGGAAAGGTCGGGCTCGAGTCCGAACCATTCCTTCAATTTCGTCCGCACGAGGGGAATGCGCGTGCTGCCTCCGACAAGGATGAGTTTTTCAACGGTGGTCGCGCCTTTTTCGGCGGCCTCGGCGAAGGCGCGGCGACAGATCGGCCCGGTGCGATCGATCAGGGGCAGGGCGAGCTTCTCGAAACGTTCACGGGTCACCTCGATCTCGTAGCTGGCCCCGCCGCGGAAGAAGGGAAGCCGCACGACGCCGCGCTCCTCGCCGCTGAGGGCCTCCTTCGCCTCCCGGGCGCGCATCCGCAGGGTGGCCTCCTCGGACTCTGACAAAACACCCAAATCCAGTTCCCCGGCGAGGTGCCGGGCGAGGGCGAGATCGAGGTCGTCTCCGCCGAGGCGGGTGTCGCCGGCGGTGGCGATCACCTCGAAGAAGCCTTCGCGCAACTGCAGGACGGAAAGGTCGAAGGTGCCCCCGCCGAGATCGTAGACGGCGACGGTGGCGGATTCCCCGAGGCGGTCGAGTCCGTAGGCGAGGGCGGCGGCGGTGGGTTCGTTGAGGATGCGCTCGACGGTGAGTCCGGCGAGTTCGGCGGCGCGGCGCGTCGCCTCGCGCTGCGAATGATTGAAGTAGGCCGGCACGGTGACGACGGCGCGCGAGACGGTCGTTTCGAGGGCGGCCTCGGCCGTTTCCTTGAGCCGTGCGAGGATCAGGGCGGAGATCTCCTCGGGCGAGACGAGGGTCTTGTCGTCGAGGGCGACGAGGATCTCGCCACGCGTCCCGGGGACGAGGCGGTAGGGCGTTTCGCTGCGTTCCTCGACGGAGAGGTCGGCAAAGGGGCGGCCCATGAACCGCTTGATCGAGGCGACGGTGCGTCCGGGGGCAAGGGCGCGGGCACGCATCGCCTCGGTGCCGACGAGAGGCTCGCTTCCGACCGGCCAGCTTACGCAGGAGGGGAGGAGGCGCGCGCCCTTCTCATCGGCGAGGACGATGGGGAATCCGGAATCGACGACTCCGACGAGCGAGTGCGTCGTGCCGAGATCGATGCCGATGATGAGTTCCTCGTCCATGGCTGGCACGGTGGTCTCAGGTGGCGAGGAGGGCAAGGAGCCGTTGCTGGCATTGTTCCTCCCAGCGCTTGAGGAATTTCAACTGTCCAAGGGCGCGGCGGGCTTCGACCCATCGGCCGGTCGCGGCGGTGGCCCCGAATTCGGGAAAGCGGTCGATGAGCGCATTCTTGAGCGGCTGGATTTCCTGCAGCAAACCCTGCACCGCGAGCTGGGCGGCCACGGCCTCCTTGGCGAGGAGGGCCCGGGCGATGGCGGTGCTCGCCTGGCGGTGGCGGGCGAGGAGGGAGTCGGTCGAGGCAAGAATCGGGCCGATCCTGGCGAACAGCTCCATCAAGTCCGGGGAAATGCCACGTTCCGGCTCTCCACCGGGATCCACCAGATCGAGCCAGGCGGCGAGGCGGCTCACGGGGTCGAGGAGGCGGGCACGGGCCTCATTGAGGGCGGCCGCTTCGTCGCTAGCGCCGCCCTGTGCCTCACGGTTCAAATCGCGCCAAGCGCGATCCACGTCGCCGGGATCGAGGTGCGGAGACCGGGGCAAACCCAGGAGCGCGAAGGGATCGATCATTCACGCGCCAACGAGAATCGGGAGCAAGCTCTGCAGGCGATCAGCTGCCGCCGGAACCACGCCGCGGGGTCGGGTTTGGCTTGGCCCGCTTCTTCGGCTGGCCGGGACGGGCCATGCTGCGGGGAGAGCTGCGCTTGCCCGGATTCATCGGACGGGGGCTGCGGGCATCGACCCGGTAGACGATGCGGGCCTTCTCGGTGTCGTAGGGCGACATCTCGATCTTGACCCGGTCTCCCGCAACGAGGCGGATGAAACGCTTGCGCATCTTGCCGGAGATGTGCGCGAGGACGAGGTGGCCGTTGTCGAGCTCCACCCGGAACATGGTCCCGGGGAGAACAGTGTGGATCGTGCCTTCCAATTCTACGGTTTCGTCGTGCTGCATAATCGCTGGGAGAACTGCACTATCGCGCAATTCTCAGAATTTAGAAGCGAATTCTTTGTCGAAATCCCGCCAGATCGCGGCCTCAGGCGATGATCTCCCGGATCGGGTGCTGCGCCTCGACTCCGGTGAGCCGGGCGTCGAGTCCCTGGAACTTGTAGGTGAGACGCTCGTGGTCGATCCCGCACTGGTGCAGGATGGTGGCGTTGATGTCGTTCAGGTGGGCGGGATTCTCGGCGATGTTGTAGCTGAAATCGTCACTTTCGCCGTAGCTGACCCCGCCCTTGATCCCGCCCCCGGCCATCCACATGCAGAAGTTGCGGGGATGGTGGTCGCGTCCGTAGTTGGTTTTCGTCAGCATGCCCTGCGAATAGACGGTGCGGCCGAATTCGCCACCCCAGACGACGAGGGTGCTCTCGAGGAGACCGCGTCGTTTCAGGTCCGTGAGCAGCGCGCCGATGGGTTGGTCGGTATCCTGGCATTGCAGGCGGATGTCGGAGGGCAGGTTGCCGTGCTGATCCCAGCCGCGGTGAAGGATCTGCACGACGCGGACGCCGCGCTCGACGAGCCGGCGGGCCATGATCGCGCTCGCGGCGAAGGTGCCGGGTTTTTGCACATCCGGCCCGTAGCTCTCGAGGGTGGCCTTGCTCTCGCCCGAGAGATCGGTCAGCTCCGGCACGCTCGTCTGCATGCGGAAGGCCATCTCGTATTGGGAAATGCGGTTCTGGATCTCCGGATCACCGAGCTGGGCGAAGCGGTACGCGTTCATCTCCGCGAGGATGTCGAGTTGGGCTCGGCGCTGCGTCGGGATGACGCCCTCGGGATTTTTCAGATACAACACCGGATCTCCGGCGGAACGCAAGGCCACGCCGCTGAAGCGACCGGGAAGGAAGCCGCTGTTCCACATCCGTGTGAAGAGGGCCTGTGCCGCCGCCTTTGAACTCCAGTTCGGGGTGAGCACGACGAAGGCGGGCAGGTCGTTGCTCTCGCTGCCAAGCCCGTAGGCGAGCCACGAGCCGAGACTGGCGAAGCCGGGAACCTCGCGTCCGGTCATGACGAAGGTGCAGGCCGGATCGTGGTTGATCGCGTTCGTGTGGACCGTTTTCACCAGGGCGATGTCATCGACGTGCTTCGCGGTGTGCGGGAGCAGTTCGCTGACCCAGCGTCCGCATCGCCCGTGCTGCGAGAATTGGAAGAGGCTCGGCGCCACGGGGAACCGCGCCTGTTTGCTCGTCATGCCCGTGAGCCGCTGGCCGCCCTGCACGCTCGGGGGGATGTCCTTGTCGAACCACTCGGCGAGCTGCGGTTTGTAATCCCAGGTGTCGAGCTGGGAAGGACCGCCGTTCATGTGCAGGTAGATCACCGACTTCGCCTTCGCCGGGAGATGCGGCAGTCCGGGCAGCGGCGGGTGAACCAGCGTCGAAGGTGCCGCCGGTGCCGCGGAAAACGCGTCGCGTCCCATCAGGCTGGCGAGCCCGAGTCCGCCGAGGCGAAGTCCGCTGTGGCCGAAGAACTGCCGGCGCGAGAGGAGGAGGTCGTGTTCGTGGAGGGGGCTCATGAGGGGAAGAAGTGGCATGGGCATCCTGCCGATGCGTTCGCCGGTGAACGTCTGGAGGAAAGGAAGGCGATCGTTGGCGAACTCATTGGTTGGGCACTCGGCCTCTTGCCGCGATGCATGAGCTGGAGGGCATGCGCTTCGGTTCTTTCGTGCGTGAACCTTCGTATCCCCGGGCTTTTCTTCAAAGGGATTCGAGGGTATCCGCGGATGTTTTCTCAGGGTGACGCCAGCCGTTTGTCGTGTTTTGTCATGCAGGATTGTCACCGCCGTCTGCTAGGGTTCGTCACCCACGTGCGCCCGACTTCATCGAAATTCGTCGTGCAACAGGTCCCCGTTTCCCTGCGACGACGAAGTTTGGCCCGATTCACAGGGACACGATTCACAGGGACAGGTTACCCACTTTCCTGGCGGCGTGCCAGCGCAAACCGCCTCCGTTCCCCGATGCATCGCCTCCAGAAAGCGGGCCGGACGGCACCCATTGCAGAACCCTGACGAAATACCATCGCGCTGCAGGGCTGCGTCGGTGGCGTCTGCCGCGAAAGACACGATTTTCGTGCTTGAAATCATCCGATGCTTCTGCCCCCATGAATCTTTGGAAGCCGCAAGCCCGATCTCAGAGTCCAAATTCAGGTTTGGTTTCGTCCGCCGAAGGTTCAGGGACGTCCAACGCGGACGCCCCGTCGGTGCGTCCCTACCGATTTGCCGTGGTCGATGGTATCCACCGTTGTTCGATCGCCTTCGGACGAAGACGTCGCGTCGGTCAACGGTAGGGACGGTTCGACGAATTCACGGGGACAGGTTACCCAGCCCGCAATTCTTGCCGTGCGGTCCCCGTCCCCGTGTGCCACCTCTCCGAACCTCTTCCGGTGTCATTTGCTTTTGAGTTAATGGAGAAATTCTCCCCCCGCCCTTCATCCCGTTCCGCGGCCCAGACGGGTATCGGCACCTCCATTCGGGTCCATTGCCCAAGCGAACGCTCTACGAAAATTTCACTCCGGGGCGCCGTCCCGAGGGCTTTAGCCGGTGATCCCGAGCCACTCGGAGGGCATGCGGCGGGGACGGCCTTCGGGCATCTGGACGAGCACGACGACCTGGACGGCGTCGGCCACGGTGCGGGTGGCTCCGTCGGCGGTTTCGAGGGAAAGCCGGTATTCGCAGACCGCGCGGACCTTTTCCACCGAGGCGAGCCGGGCCGCGACTCGGACCGTCTCCCCGAGCCGGGCGGGGGAGCGGTAGTCGATCTCCGTCCGCACCACCGCGGGAAAAACGCCCGTCTCCATCATCGCGGAGGCGGGCATGCCCAACCCGTCGAAGAGGGCGGTGCGGGCCTTCTCCACGAAACGCAGGTAGGCGATGTTCGACATCACGCCGCCGCAGTCGGTGTCGTAGAAAAAAACCGCTTCCGAGATTTCCGTTTCCGTCGCGAGTCCGGCCGGTGTCATGCAAACTGATGGCTCGTTCCGTGCGGTTCGGCAAGAAATCTCCTCGTCCGGGTTCCGGCCATCGGAGGCACGACGGAGATCATCAACAATACGAGGAGAGCAACCGGATCGCGGCCCGAACCGAGGCGAGCGAGGCGGTCTCTTCCGCGGTGTGGTAGCCCGTCGTCGGGATCTGCAGGGTCGTTCCGCTGAAGCGCCCTTGGGAGGACGCGATGAGCCGACCGAGTTCGGTCCGACCGAGCGACATGGGTTTGGTGCGCTTGAGGTTTTCCGACTCGATCCAACGGTCCTTGTAGGAACAAAGGATCCCGAGGTCGAGACAGCGTTCCTCGATTTCCCGGGTGAAGTCCGGATCGAAGGCCGCGGTGGCGTCCTTTTCCCGCAGGACCAGTTCCTGGGCGGCGGCGGCTTCGGGGGTGGGATAGGGGCTGGTGTCGAGCACGAGAAGGCGCCGGGTCTCGATCTTTTCCCGGAGAAGCCAGGCGAGGGCATAGCGCCACGACTTGCCCGCCTCCTCCTGGGCGGTGAACAGGGCCGTGCCGGTGAATCCCTTCCGGAAGAGGTGGACGATGAGGGCGACACTGAGGACGTTGTCGAGCTGGGCGGAGAGATGGGTCGCGGTGACGCGGAGGCGGTCGAGGAAGGACACGGGCGTGCCGGGCTGGAGGAACTCGAGGCCCTCGATCTCGAAGATGAGGTTGCGACGGAATTCGCAGAGGCTGCCCGACGAGATCACTCCCTGGCCGAGATAGGTCCCGGTGTAGGGGAGGTGGGCCTGGACGCGCTGGCCGGTGAAGCGGTCGGCGATCGAGGCCATCATCTGCTCGGAGACGGAATCCCCGGTCAGTTCTCCCTGGTTTCCCGCGATGAAGGCGGCGTATTGGAATTCATTCGGACCGGTGCAGAGCAGACCGTGCCGGTCGATGTGGGCGCTGAGGACGACGCTCTCGGGCTCCGCGCCACGCGCCACGAGAACGCCGAGATAGCGGTCCACCTTGACCCCGACTTCCTCCAGCTCGCGGCGGAGAACCCGGAAAAAGGAGTCCTCCGTGCCGACCACGGAGGGCTCCCGCACGAGACCCTGGAGGGTCTCCAGGAAATCGAGAAAGTCGAAGTCCTCCGGGGGACTTCCGGTGGCGTTGGGCTGGAACTTTCGGGAAATGCTCAAAACCGGACGGGGAAAGGATCGCCCCCGTGACGTTTTCGTAAAGCAGAAACCGTGCCCGCCCGTGCCGGTCAGAACGGAATGTCGTCGTCGTCCTCGATGGGGCGGTCGTAGTCTCGGGGCGGCGGGGCCGCGGCTGCCTGGCGCGGAGCGGATTGGGGACGGGATCCCTCGGCGGACCGGGGCTCGTGGTATTCGTCGTGCGAGGAGGACGCGCCGCCGCCACCGCCGCCGCGTGGGCCACCCCCGCCGTCCTCTCGGCTGCCGAGGAACTGGAAATTCTCGCCCACCACCTTCAGGCGCGAGCGCTGCTGTCCGGTCGTCTTGTCCTCCCACGTGTCGAGCTGGAGCCGGCCCTCGACGTACAGCGGCCGTCCCTTTTTCATGTATTCGCCGATGACCTCGGCCTGGCGACCCCAGAAGGTGATGTCGACGAAAGTGGTCTCCTCGTGGCGCTGTCCGTCGTCGCCGGTGTAGTTGCGGTTGATCGCGAGGGAGATGTCCGTCACGGCGGTGCCCTTCGGGGTGTAACGCACCTCGGGATCGCGGGTGATGTTCCCCATCAACTGGACTTTATTGAGATTCGGCATGGTGAAACCCTAGGGAAACCCGGCAAAATATCCAGCCTTTCTTTTGGCACCGGACCGGCTTCCGGAGCCGGGAATCAGGTGGAGAGCATCGCCTTCATCCGCGCGAAGTAGTCGGCGGCGAAGTCCTCGTCGGCCGGAGCCGAGGCGAGCGACTCGAAACTGGTCTCGTGCAGCTCCTCCCTGCTCAGTTCCTTGAAAAAGGAACTCGGCATGCACGGCATCTTGTCGCCGTAGCGTTTCCGGCTGTGGCACCAGGTCAGCGTGAGATCCTCCATCGCCCTTGTGATCCCGACGTAGAGGAGGCGGCGTTCCTCGTCGCGGCTCCCTTCCTCGATCGAGCGGGAATGCGGAAGGATGCCCTCCTCGACCCCGATGATGTAGCAGACGGGAAACTCGAGGCCCTTCGCCGCGTGCATCGTGATGAGGGAGACGCCCTTGCCCTTGTCCTCTTCCTTTCTCTCCTCGCGTTCCTGCATCAGGGCGACGCTGTCGAGGAAACCACGCAGGCCGCGCTTCGATTTCTCGCGGTGGGAATGCATCCCGTCGATCAGTTCGGCCACGTTGCGGCGGCGCATGTCGAATTCCTCCTCCGTCTTGCAGTTCTTGCGCAGGAAGGTGTCGTAGTCGATCTCCCTAAGGAGTTCGCGCGTCATTTCCGCGTAGTTCGCCGTGGGCGTGTTCGCGATGTCGGCGTAGCGGTTGAGGAAGTCGATGAAGGCGAGGAGCGACTTCTGCCCCCGCGTGCTGAGCGACCCGAGGAACTCGAGGTCGTTCATCGCCGAGTGGACGCTGATCTGGTGGTCGATGCTGAACTGGGTCGCGAGCGCCACGGTGCCCTCCCCGATGCCGCGCGGCGGGGTCGTGATGACGCGGAGCAGGCTGATGTCGTCGTCGTGGTTGAGGAGCAGATTCAGGTAGGCGAGCACGTCCTTGACCTCGCGCCGCTCGTAAAAGCTCTGGCCGCCGATGAGCTTGTAAGGCACGTCGTTCTCGCGCAGTTTCTCCTCCATCACCCGCGACTGCGTGTTCATGCGGAAGAGGATGGCCATGTCATCGAAGGCCCGGTTGCGGAGGCGGTGTTTCTCGAGGATCTCGCCCACGACCCAGTCGGCCTCGGTCTCGGCGTCCGGCATCGCCACGACGCGAACCTTTTCGCCCTCGCCCTTGCCGCTCCAGAGCGTCTTCTCGCGGCGGTGCTTGTTGTGGCGGATGAGGCTGTTGGCGAGGCGGAGGATGACGTTGTTCGAGCGGTAGTTTTCCTCGAGCTTGATCACCGTGGGATCCGGGAAAAACCGCTCGAACTCGAGGATGTTCGTGATGTCGGCCCCGCGCCACCCGTAGATGCTCTGGTCGTCGTCGCCGACGACGCAGACGTTCCGCTCCGGCCCGACGACGAGCTTGAGCAGGCGCATCTGGAGGTGGTTCGTGTCCTGGAACTCGTCCACCATGACGAAGCGGAAGCGCCGCTGCCACTCCTTCTGGATGTCGGGATTCTCCTCGAGGCCGCGCACCGCGAGGATGAGGAGGTCGTCGAAATCGACCGCGTTGAGCAGCTTCAGCTCGCGCTGGTAGGCGTGGTAGACCTCGTTGATGAGCGCGTCCTCGCTCTCGCTCGGCGGCCTGCCGGTGTTCTTCGCCTGGCTGATGAGCGAGTTTGCCATCTTCGCGTCGAGATTCTCCTCCTTGCCCGCCTTGCGAACGATGATTCGGCGGAGCAGGCCGATCTGGTCGCTCTGGGTGTAGATCGTGAAGTTTTTCTTGTAGCCGAGCCGCTCGATGCAGCTCCGGAGGATGCGGACGCAGAGGCTGTGGAAGGTCGAGATCGTCACCTTTTCGACCACCTCCGGATCGACCATCGTGCCGACCCGCTCGCGCATCTCGTTGGCGGCCTTGTTCGTGAAGGTCACCGCGAGGATCTGGTGGGCCGGGATGCCGCTGTAGACCATCCCCGCGATGCGGGTCGTGATGACGCGCGTTTTTCCAGTCCCCGCGCCCGCGAGGATCAGCACCGGACCGTGGATCTGCTCGGCCGCGGCGCGTTGGGGGGGATTCAGGCCGAGAAAGCCCTGATTGGAGAATTTCACGCGAGGTGACCCGGTGATCGTTTCAGGAACCGAATCGTCAGCTGATCAGACGCAGCGCGAAGGGGTAGCGGTAGGGCTTGCCCTTGTTGGCGTCGAGCCCGCCGAGGATTCCAAAGACGAGGCTGGCGATCCCGAGGGCAGGGAAGAGAATGACGGTGACGCAGCCAACGAGTGGGACGAAGCTTAAAATCATGGCCACGACGTAGCCGATCACCACGGTGATCTGGAAATTGAGCGCCTCCTTCCCTTGGTCATTGACGAACGGGCTCTCATCTTTCTTGATCATCCAGATGATGAGCGGACCCACGAAGGAGGTCACCGCGCCCAGAATGTGCGAGAGCATCCCCATCGTCTTCTCATCGGATTCGCCGAGCTTTCCCTGGCCGAGTCCGACCCCGGCGGCGGAGGGAGCGGCGGTGGGAAGGCTTCCAGGACCGGGAGTGCCGGACCCCATCGGCGGAGGAGCGTCGTTTCCGGAAGAAAAAGGTTCCATCGGAGGCGGAGTGTCCTGATCGCTCATACTGGGTCCATAGCTCGGACCGCGGAGGAATTCAAGCGAATTGAGAACTCAAAAACATCCCATCCGATGGCGGAAGGAAATCCCGGTGAGCGCCCCGAACCTGGATCGAGGTTGTTCGATCCGCGTGGTTGGGGAATCGAGTGGGGGCCATCCTCGAATCGGAATCGCGACCGCGGGTTTCGGGCGATGCGATTTCCTCCGCTCTGCGGGACCATCACGATGAAACCATCCGCGCGGATCGGAGATTCCTCCCTGAGGGCCGCGGCGTTGCCCCGCAACACGTCGCGTCACGTGTCCTCCGCCTCACTTGAGGCCGCGATCCGTTTTTCCTGGATCTTCAGGAAAATCTCCGCCGTCGCCCTGGCGTCGCATAGGGCCCGGTGGTGCGAATCGAGGGAGATTCCGAAATGTTTGCACAGGGTGGCGAGCCCATGGGACGGAAGCCCGGGGAAATGGCGTCTCGATTCGACGACGGTGCAGAGGACGGGGCCGCTGAAGGGGATTTCGCAGCGTTCGAACTCGGCCTTGAGGAAGCCGTGGTCGAAGCGGGCGCGGTGGGCCACGAAGACGGCCTCGCCAATAAACTCGCGGAGTTCCGCGGCGACCTCGGCGAAACGCGGGGCCTTCTCGACCATGGCATCGGTGATGCCGGTGAGCTGGCTGATGAAGGCGGGAATGCGGCGCTCCGGATTCACGAGGCTCGACCATTCCCCGACGATGCGCCCCCCGCGCACGCGGACCGCGCCGACCTCGGTGAGGCGGTGGCGGGCGGGATCACTTCCGGTGGTCTCGACATCGACGACGACATAGTCCTGTCCGGTATCGACGATCCACTGGACCCGGGTCACATCGACGCGGAAACCGGCCCGGCGCAGACGCTCGATCTGCACGAGTTGCTGACGCCGGAGCTGGTCGCCCTCGGTCTTCAATTCGACGAAGCGGAGCCCGTTCTGATCGAGCACGACGAGATCGGGAAACCCGCTCCGGTTCGACCGGAAATCCCGGGCCATTTCACGGAGGACGGCGGCCAGGCCGCCTCGGGGAGCATGGTCGACCAGCCGCCGGGTCCACCCGAAAAGGGCATTATCCCAGGTCACGAGGGGATTGGGGACTCCGGCGTTCGCCTCCCGGACCGATTCGAGGAATGCGGTCGCCAGAGGTGGATCGTCGAGCAGGGCGAGGCGGGGTTCGATGGCATTGCGCCACTTCCCGAGGAATGCCCCCGAGCGAAGATCCTGCGGCGTGAAGTCAAACGGATCATGGAGCGAGGCGTGTTCGGAACCGAAGAGGAGGTCCCAGAAAAGCAGCCCGAACAGTTGCAGCCAGATCCGGTTCTCGACGTGGGCGGCTTCGTTGCCGTCACGGGACAAGCGTGAGACCGCGGTGGCTTCGGGATGCTCCCGGCCCGACTCGTCGAGACCGAGGACAGGGGCGTGGCGGAGGAGATCGGTGAGGCGACCGGTGCGCTTCTTCCCGAATTTTCGCTCCAGAAAGTCTTCGGCGAAGAGCAATTCGCCGTCGCAGGACGGATCATCGATGAGACGACGAAGGAGTCCCTCGACCTCATCGACCCGGCCCGCGGCGTGAAGGAGTCGGACGGTCCGTTCGGTCGAGGGATACTGGTCGGAGAGGCGGTGGACGGCGAGAGCCTCCTCGTCCCGGCCATCACGCTCGAGGAGGCGGCCGAGCCGGTGGATGGCCCGATGACGCAAGGTCGTGACGTGCGGATCGGGATCCGAGGGCCAATCCGCGATGCCCGCGACGAGGTCTCGGATGAGGCCCGGACTCGAATCCTCGAGGGAATCGAGAATGCGGGAGTAAAAGAAAGCCCCCCGGGCGGCCGAGGCGGTTTCGAAGCGTGCCGTGAAGTCCTTTCGAAAGGGCGCGGTGCGCACCCGGCCAAGATCCCTCAGCGCGAAGGTGGTGAGATCGCGCTCGACGCTGCCGAAATAGAGGAAGAGGAGGTAGGCCACTTCTTCCTCGCGAATCTGCACGAGGAGGCGCTCGCGCTCTCCGGCGGGAAAGGTGGATTCAAAATCGAAACACTCGAGTCCCAGCCGGACCAGACCCTCCTTCTTCATCGAGCCGAGGGGGTGCGGGACTCCGGTCTCCGCGAAGCGACGGCGAAGCCGCGCGATCAGCTTGGCGCGGGAATCGAGCCGGAGGAGATCGCGGAGGTCGCCGGGCCCGGGTGGACGCACGAAGCCGGCCGCGGCCAGTTCGCGGGTGGCGGCCTCCACGTTGCCGATCTCGGAATAGCGGAGGTGATCGCGATGGAAGAGCCGGCCACGACGGTTCGCGATTCGCACGTAGAGGCAGCGCGCCTCCTCCCGAAGGCCCGCGAAGTCCCGCAGAAAACGCCGGTGCGCGGCGTCGAGGGCGTGATCATAGGTGGCCGTGACAAATCCGATCATCTCGAGGAAATGATCGAGATAATATCGGGAAGGCAGGTCGGGAACGGGACGTGGCACGGTCGCACCGTAAATTGTTCACGAGAACATTTCCACCAGGAAACGGAACCCGCGGGTCAGTTTGGAACCACCCGTCACCTTCACCCTCACAGGCGGAATCGCCACGGCAGGAGCGTTTCGAAGGCAATCACCTCGGCGCGGGGCCGGCCTGCGGAACCGGTGCCGGCGTCGAGCAGAACGAGGGTTTTGTCGGAAGCGAACTCGCCCATGACCTGACGGCAAAGGCCGCACGGGGTCCGGCCGGTGAGATCGGCTTCCGGGGCGGCGGAGGTCGAGATGGCGATAAGTTCGAGGGACCGCTTTCCCGCGGCCACCGCGGTGGCGATGGCGGTCCGTTCGGCGCAGAGGGTCGCACCGTAGCTGGCGTTCTCGACATTGCAGCCGACGACGACCGTTCCGTCCATGAGCACGGCGCTGCCGACGGCGAACCCGGAGTAGGGGGCGTGGGCGCGCCCTCTGGCCTCCCTCGCTCGCTGCAGCAAAGGGCCGAAAGAGGGCACCCGTTCCCGCAGCCAGGCGGAATCCTCCAACCCGAGACAGATCCAGAGTCCTTCGGCGGTGTCGAGAAGATGGGCTTCGGGGACCATGGCGGTGGGTTCACTCGTGCATCACCTTTTCCACAAGGAGGCTCTGGAGGAAGGAATACATCTCGTATTGGGCGATGAGAAAAAGCCGGTCCGACCCGACACTCCCGGGTCCGAGGGTCTTGGCGAGGTGACGCTCCTCGGCGGCGGCGAGATCAAACTCCTCGTTCATGAGGAGACGCGCCTGGTTGAGGGTGCTATACCACGCCTCGGTGTGTTCGAAGGGAACAACGACCCGCCGCAATTCGCGGAGATCGGCGGGGACCCCGAGCTCCCCGAGTTCTTCGCGGAAGAGGTCGTCGTCGCCGTCCTCCGCAAAGGTGTAAGTCTGGCTCTCGGAAAGGTCGCTTTCCACGATGATCCGGGCACTCTCGAAAACCTCCTCGAGTTCGGGACGAACGAGTTCTTCCCAATCCTCCATCTGAGAAATCGTGCCCACGTCGGCAAGAACCTCGGGAGCGAGGGGGGACGGGAAGAGGCGCTCGCGCGAAGAATGGCTGAAGCCCTCCCCGGCGGCCAGATCCGGGAGCATGCGGATCCATTCCCATTCGCCGGGGAAGAGGGAATCAAGCACCCAGTGGTCTGCCGAGAGGATAAAACGCATGGAATGAAAGGGAAACCTTATGCAGGACTTGAACGCTGGTGATCCGGGAAAGTCGAACGATACGGAAAGGAAACCCGCGATCCATCAAAATCCGCGATTTACCCTCCAAGTGATTGGAAAAGCCTTCGAGACGACTTTGTCTCAATTTTGAAAATAAAAGCAGACTTACAATTCGTGATTGCGAAATTACAAAAAGATGCGATGATGAACGAGGTCTTTTTGAAACGAAATGGGAGCCAAGTTACGAAAATTATATTTTATATAATATTTCTATTGCTGAAAATGGCTTCTGAGTGTTAAATTTCCATTGTTTCCATAATTTCAAAATCGCAAGGAGGTAACATCATGCATATTACAGAAGACAAAACCATCGAGGTCGAGCAGAATGCCGATCGTCTCGCGGACTTCATCATGTTCGCGCAGCGCTCTTTTCTGTTGGACCTTTCCAAGGAACTGAACAAGGGCAACATTTCGTATGCCCAGTTTTTCCTGCTCGGATACCTGGCCAACGAGGATTTCCTCACGATGACGGACATCTCGAAAAAGATGGGCCACTCCACCGCGGCCGCCACCGGTCTCGTGGATCGTCTTGAGAAGCTCGGCTACGTTCAGCGCCTCCACGCCGCCGACGACCGCCGCAAGGTCATGGTCCAGATCACCCGAAAGGGCATTGAGATGGTCAGCCGGCTGCGCAACACCATCGCCGACAGCATCTCCGAGGTCATGGCCGCCCAGGAGAGCGGTGAAGACGAGGCGATCCAGCCGGTCTACGCCCAACTCAAGGAGTTTATCGCCTCCCGCTGAGACGGTTTCCGGAATCCCGTCGAGGGATCCAGAAATCACGAAACCACCGGACCCGTCTCACCGGAGAAGACAACCTGATCCCATCCGAGCGATTTTGAAGACGCCTCCGCCCACCGCGGAGGCGTTTTTCTTTTCTTGGCGGATGCGCCGGAATCGGGAATGCTGGCGGCGTGGCGGACCGGAATCGGCGGATGGGGCGTAACCTCGCGGCGGGTGTTCGCGTCTTCACCAGTGCCTTCCGATCCATGTCCTATCGAAACCGCCTCCTCGTCAAAGGCATCGTCGCCCTCTTCGTGCTGTGGGGCGCGGCCTATGGCTTGATGCGCTGGGCCAGGTCGGCGAAACCGACCCCGGAGAAGGTCGTCGCCTTCGTCGAGGAGCATCCCCTTTCGGAAATTTCCGATCCGGAAGAGCGCAAGCGGATCATCGGGGAGCTGGCCGAGCTGCTCAACGGTCTCGATCCCTCCGACATCCGGGAACTTGAGGAACGGGCGGGCGAGGATCCGCGCCGGAACCTCCTCGGCGACATGTCGACCGGGGAGCAGCTCTTTTTCCTGGAGCGCCGCGTCGGACGGGCCTTCCAGCAGATGATGCAGTCCTTCAACGAGATGGAGCGCGAGGAGCGGAAGCGCATCGTGGAGCGATCCCTCAAGCGGATGAAGGAGGAGCGCGGCGGGCCGGCCCGGCTTGAGGAGGCCGATCCCGAGATCGCCGAAAAGATCACCGAGGCGGGACTGAAGGCCTATTACGAGGAGGCGAACGCCGAGACCAAGCTCGACCTCGCCCCGCTCCTCGAGGAAATGCAGCGTTCCATGTCGATGATGCGCGGACGATGAGGACGGGATTCCAGAAGAAGCCGGCATACGGGCTCACGATCGTCGAGATCCTCGTGGTCGTGACCATTCTCGGCATCCTCATCGGGATCGGGGTGCCGAGTTTCCGGCTCATGAAGGCGAACGCCCGGTCCACCCTCTGCGCGGGAAAGCTCCGCGACCTGGGAATCGGCCTGAACGGCTATCTCGGGGACCACGGGATGAAGTTCCCCACGCTCGTCCCGGCACGGGAAAGCAAGGAGGACGACGTGCCCGTGCTGGACAGGGAGTTGCTCGAGTATGTCGGAGACGAATTCGCCTTCCAATGCCCCGCCGACCACGAGCACTTCGAAAAAACGGGCAGCAGCTATTTCTGGAACAGCCTCGTCAACGGGCAGAACACCTCGAAACTCCAGCTTCTCGGGCTGAAAGGCCATGCCGCGGGCATTCCAATCGTGTCGGACAAGGAGAACTTCCACGAGGATGTCGGGGACTCGGTCAACGTGCTCTACGCCGACGGGCACGTCCTCCGAGAAGTCCAGTTTGCCGTCGGAAACCGCTGATGCTCGAGTTCGACCAGGTCACGAAGCGTTTCTCCGGAGCAGCCGCCCGCGCCCTCGACGAGGTTTCTTTCTCCGTGGCGCAGGGGCGGATCTGCGGACTTCTTGGTCACAACGGGGCGGGCAAGAGCACCGCCCTCGGCGTTCTTCTCGGCATGGTTCATCCGGATGCGGGAGAGGCCCGCATCGGCGGCGTCGTGGTCCAGCGCGAGCGCGAAAAGGCCGTCGCCAAGGTGGGGGCGATTTTCGAGGCCCCGGCCTTTTATGAGTATTTGTCAGGGTGGCGGAACCTGAAGGTCCTCACCGCCTACTCGGGCGGCGTGCCTGAGAAACTCATGCACGAGACGGTCGAGTGGGTCGGTCTCTCGAAGCGGATTCACGACCGGGTCTCGGCCTACAGCCACGGAATGCGGCAGCGTCTCGCTCTCGCCCAGGCCCTTTTGCCGCAACCGGAGCTGCTCATCCTCGACGAACCGACCGACGGACTCGATCCCGAGGGCATCGTCGAGTTCCGCCGCCAGCTCCTCGAATTGCGTGAGCGGCTCGGGCTGACGGTGCTCCTCAGTTCCCACCTCCTCTCCGAAGTCGAGCAGGTCTGCGACGAGGTCGTGATCCTGCAGGGCGGCAAAAAAGTCTACGAGGGCCTCGTCAAAGCAACCGGGACGCAGCAGGTCGTCTACCGCATCGTGTCGGAGAACGGCGAGGCGACCGCCGCGATCTGCCGTGAACTCGGCGGCGTCCCGGTGGGCGACCAGTTCGGATTCCCCACCGAGCGGAATCCCGCCGACCTCCTCGCCGACCTTCTCGCCAAGGGCGCCCGCGTCACGCGTTTCGCCTCCGAAGAGGGATCGCTCGAGGCGCTCTACCTCGAATTGAGCCGACAACGGAAGGGAGTCCCGTCCGAATGACGCTCTTCCTCCGCCAGCTCGGGTGGGAGCTCTTCCGCCTCTTCGCGCGCCGTCGCACCTACATCGGGTTCGGGGTCTTCCTCGCGGTGGAGATCCTCTTTTTCTGGCTGTGGACGCGGGAGAATTCCCGGGAGGGAATGGAGCGGTTCATCGAGCGGATCGCGGGCGGTTTCGACGAATACTTCTCGGCCCTGACCCTCGGATTTCTCATCGTCACCTTCACGATGCTGCTCCTCGGAGTGGTCTTCGTCTCCCTCATCGCGGGAGACATTCTCGCGAAGGAAACGGAGGACGGGAACCTGCGCCTCCTCCTCGCGCGGCCGGTCTCGCGGTTCCGGCTGCTCCTCGTGAAATTTCTTTCCTGTCAAATCTACACCTCGGTGCTTTTTGTGTTTGTGGGTGTCACCGCCCTGCTCGTCGGGATCATCGACCGCGGGTGGGGCGGAGGCATGCTGGTGTGGACGCCCGAGCTTCCGCGGGTCTCCCTCTTCGAATGGAACGAGGGCCTCTTCCGTTATTTTCTCGGAATCATCGGATTCTCGCTGATTTATCTTCCGGTCACGGGGATGGCCTTCATGCTGGGATGCTTCCGGATCAAGCCGGCGGCGGCGACGATCCTCACGGTCGCGATCCTCGTCGCGGACCGGGTCGTTTCCTCGATCCCCCTCCCCGCCTTCGATCCCTACCGCGATTACTTCATCACCTCGCGGATGTCCGCCTGGCTTTTCCTCCTCTACCAGGATATCCCCTGGGCCCGGTTCGGCGAAGCCGCCGCCTGGCTCGTCGGATTCGGGTTGACGGGATTCCTCGTCGGCTGGATCGCGTTCGAGCGGCGGGATGTGAAGTCGTGAGCGGTGCCGCGGGCAGGGCCGGGCCCTGCTTCCAGATCTGCATCGATCGCTGCATCACCGTGACGACCGCGGGCGGGGCCGCCTTCGTCCCCTCGCGCGCCGGCGCGGCGGTGTCGGCCACGAGGATCCAGGTGCAGCGCGGGAGTTGCGGGAAATAAAACTCCCGCGTCTGATGTCGCGAATTCAGGAAGAGGAGGAGCGACTCCCGCGTCTCGGCCCCGTTGATGAGGACGGAGAACGAGCCCGGTTTCTCCGCCTCCCAGTCGACCGACTCCTTCGTCTTCCCGTCGGGTCGGAGCCAGCAAATGTCGGGCAGCCCGTTGCCGTCGACGGGCTGGCCGGTGAAGAAGGCATTGCGGCGGAGGCAGGGAAATTCGCGGCGCAGGCGGATGAGCCGCTTCACAAAGGATCGCAGGGTGAGCGTGTCCTCGGTTTCCTCCCACGGGATCCAGCCGATCTCGTTGTCCTGGCAATAGCCGTTGTTGTTCCCGCCCTGGGTGCGGAACCGCTCGTCGCCGGCGAGGAGGAAGGGAACCCCTTGCGAGCAAAAGAGCGTGGCGAGGAAGTTGCGGGCCTGACGACGCCGCAACTCGAGGATCGCGGGGTCATCGGTGGGGCCTTCGACCCCGTGGTTGAAGGAGATGTTGTGCGAGTCCCCGTCGGCGTTGCGTTCCCCGTTCGCGAGATTGTGCTTCTGGTTGTAGCTGACGAGGTCGCGGAGGGTGAACCCGTCGTGGGAAGTGATGAAATTGACGCTCGCCCCCGGGGTGCGGCGGTTGTGCGCGAAAAGGTCCTCGCTGCCGGTGATGCGCGAGGCGAATTCGCCCGAGACGCCCGGATCTCCGCGCCAGAAGCGTCGCACCGTGTCGCGGTACTTTCCGTTCAACTCCGACCAATCCACCGGAAAATTGCCGATTTGGTAGCCCCCGTAGCCGAGGTCCCAGGGCTCCGCGATCAGCTTGACCCGCGAGAGCACCGGATCCTGATAGACGGCCTGGAAAAAGGTGGCGCGGCGGCTGAAGTGTTCGGGATTCCGGCCCAGTTCGACGGCAAGGTCGAAGCGGAATCCGTCCACGTGCATCTCCTCGACCCAGTAGCGGAGGCTGTCCATGACGAGGCGCAGCGCCCACGGATGCGAGAGATTGACGGAATTGCCGCATCCGGTGTAATCGACGTAGTGGCCGGGCCGTGCGGGGATGGTGTGGTAGTAGGCGACGTTGTCGAATCCGCGTAAAAAGCAGGTCGGACCATCCGGCCCGCCTTCGCAGGTGTGATTGTAGACCACGTCGAGAATGACCTCGAGGCCGGCGCGGTGGAGGCTCTTCACCAGGTCACGGAACTCCGTGACCGGATCCCCCGTCGCCGCGTAGCGGCACTCCGGCGCGAAAAAACCGAGCGTGTTGTAGCCCCAGTAGTTCACGAGACCGCGTTCGAGGAGAAAGCCGTCATCGATGTGCTGGTGCACCGGCAGCAATTGCACGGCGGTGATGCCGAGGTCGCGGAGATACTCGGTTGATGCCGGATGGGCCAGTCCGGCATAGGTGCCGCGGAGCGGCTCGGGCACCGCGGGATTGAGTTTGGAGAACCCCTTCACGTGCATTTCGCAGATCACCGTTTCCGCCATAGGCGTCTCCGGGGGGGCGTCGTCCTCCCAATCATAACGATCCTCGACGGGCACGAAGGCGCGCGGGGCATGGGCGGCGCTATCGGTTCGCTCTCGGTCGCCGCTCTCGTCGCGGGTCCGAAGGGAGGGATGGTGCTTCGTGGGACCGTCGATCCGTCGGGCATAGGGATCGAGGAGCAGTTTGCGCGGATTGAAAAAGAGCCCCGCGAGCGGGTCCCACGGACCATCGACCCGGAAACCATAGGTGGTGCCCGGAGGGATGCCCCCGACCCGCACGAATCGCACATCGCCCCGGCGCGACGTCATCGGGATCCTCACGGATTCCCGGGTGGGACGCGCGGGATCCATGAAGAGACAGAGCTCCACCGCGGCTCCGGGGGCCGCGTAGACCGCGAAATTCACCGAGCCGTCCGGGCGCCGGGTCGCCCCGAGGGGATTGGACTTGCCCGGGAGCAGGTTGAGGTGGGAAAGGGAATCGGGGATCGGCATGACTTCGCGCTCGGCGAGAGAGGAAAGTGACCATAATCGGAAAGGACCACCTTTCCAGCGGCCTCCGCGAGAACCTCGCCGCCGAACAGCGGCGCAAGTTTCCTGCCAGAGTCGCGAAAAGATGGTGTCCGTAGCACCTCGACCGGGAAATGTCCCAGCGCTTACGCATGAAAGTTTCCAAGTCGAGCGATCCGGAAGTCATGGTCGAGAGTGGCCCGCTGCTGGATCGGGCTCCTGTTCCGGCCCGCCATCGGCGCGGCGGTCGCAGACCGCGAAGATTTCCAAGGTCAGGACATCCAATCTTCCGAGGATTTCCTGGAATCGGCACGAGGGGTGGAGTCTTTCCGCGAACGAAGGCAGCCGGGCGCACGGCATCCGTGGAGCGAGAGCGCACCGTGGGGCGCCGGAGGTGGGCGACACACTCGTCCCCTGCCACTTCCAAGACTTGTCGAACCACGACAGATTGGGTTGAACCGAGCACTCGCGCTTCGCTCGCCCCCTGGGCTGCCTGCGGCAGTGTCTCTCCGCTTCGCTCCGATTCATTGCTCTTGGCCGCGCAGGCCACCTGCCCGGCAGAGAGGGAGAGTCCATCGATCCGGGTGCGCAGCACATGGACCTGCCACCAGCCCCCACGCATGCGTCGCTGCGATCGAGGCGCTCAAAAACGATCCGACTTCGGAGTTGCTCCTATTGGTCGAATCACTCCAAAAGGATGAGAATGAGGCGATCCGGAAAACGGCTTCGAGAGTCGCGGAGGTTTTTCCGGGTGTTTGCGGTGCCAAGTAAATGACCCGCGACGCCTACGTGCTTTTCGATGGATTTGTGGAAAGGCGTCCCTGGCGAACCGCCCTGCACGTGTGCGCCGCCGTTGGGGATCGATCGGTTCGGCCGGACCGGCCGCTCACAAAGCCACGATCCGCCCCGTCCTCGCGCTCTCCATGGCGGCATCGACGATTTCCTGTCCGATCCTCGACACGACGATGCCCAGGGGGCCTTCGATTCCGCGACCGTGTTCGAGGCAGTCGAGGACGTAGGCGACGGGATTGTCATGGGGAAAGACCGGGGCGGGAGCGGCGATGGTTTCGCCCCGTGGATTTCCGCGGGTGCGCAGGGTGACGTGGTCGTCGTAGTCCCAGCTCGCGAGGGTGCCCTTGCTTCCGCGGACGACGAACCCGCAGCGGGGCTCGGGTTGTTCGGTCCAGGGATCGGAAAGGGTACCCCACCGCGTCTCGAATTTGGAAAGTCCGGTCTCGTAACGCACCACGGTGACACTGTGCTCGTCGACCTCGAGGGCGCCGCCGTCGGCGCGGTCCCACATCGCCATCACCTCGATCGGACGCCGGCCGCCGTTGAACCAGGTCGCGAGGGTGGTACCGTAGCCGAGATAATCCTGCAGGCTGCCGCCGCCCTCGGACTCGCGGTAGAACCAGCTCGAGGCCTTGTCGGCGTCGGAGGGTTCGCGCTCGATCTTGTCGGCCCCGTGCCAGAGCGGACCGCGGTTGCCGTCGTGGTAATGCACCTCGAGGACCTCGCCGATGGTCCCGGCGCGGCAGAGTTCGTGGCACTTCACGTGGGAGGCATACCAGGCGAGCGGCCAGTTGATCGCGAGCGGTTTTCCCGTTTTCGCCATTGCCGCGATCATGCGGTCGGCTTCGGCGAGGGAGGCGGCGAAGGGTTTCTCGATGAGGATCGCGGCACCGTGGGGCGCGACTTTCGCGACCCATTCGGCGTGACGCGCGGCGGCGGGACAGAGGATGACGAGATCCGGTTTCGATTCGACGAGGCAGGGTTCGAGGTCGGAGTAGACCCGGTCGGGTGGGATGGAAAAGTTCCGCCGCGCCTCCTGCATGCGGGCGGGTTGTTCATCGCAGATGGCGACGATCTCGGCATGAGGATGCTCGAAGACGCGCCGAAGCAGATCGCCCATGTGGAAGTGGTCGAAGTTGATCCCGGCCACGCGCCACTTCCTCATTCCGACCCTTTCCCTTTTCGTCTTAAATCCATTCAGAGGGTCGAAGCGCCGTCACTCCGCGGCCTCGTCCCCGGTCACCTTCGTCTTGTCCCAGAAGGCGGCGAAGAAGATCGCGGCGATGACGAGAGCCATGATGGCGGGGAAGGTCCAGAAGCCTTTCCACTGCGTCATCGCTTCGGAAAGGAGTCCGGGGTCGATCCCCCCGGGCATCTTCACGGAGAACATCTTGGCGAACTTCTCGAAGAAGCCGAGGGTCTCCTGTCCGCGCGCCGCGGAGATGGCTTCGCCAAGGGTTCCGGTGGAGGTCAGTTTGGTCGCGGTTCCCCCGAGACCGATCCACGGCTTTCCGAAGACGATGGCGTATCCGATCCACATCCCGATTCCCTGGGTCACGAAGACGAGGAGGCTCTGGGCCTGGCCGCGCACTTCCTTCGGGGCAACGTGATCGGTGTACATGAATCCGGTGACGAAGAAGAAATCATAGCAGATGCCGTGCAGGGCGATGGCGAGGAAGAGCATCCACGCCGCCTGGTCCGGGGCGCCGAAGGCGAAGAGGAGGTAACGGACGAACCAGGCGAGCATCCCGACAATGATCATCCACTTCACTCCGAGGCGGCGGAAGAAGAAGGGAATGAGGAGCATGAAGACGATTTCGGACATCTGGCCGATCGTCATGGTCGAGGCGGGTTGCTCGAAGCCGGCGTTGGCGAGGAAGGGCCCGGTCATGCCGAAGTAATAGGCGAGCGGGATGCAGATCAGACCGGAGCAGAGGATGAAGACGAGGAAGGATGGCTTGGCGAGCAACTTCAGCGCATCGAGCATGAGGAGGGCGCGGAGGTCGATCTTTTGTCCTTTCGCGGGAGCCGGGGTGTGAGGAAGGATGAAGCAGAAAGCCCCTAGGGCGATCGCGGCGAAGGCCGCCAGTTTCATGATGCCGAGATCGGCGCTCCAACCGAGGGCACCGACCATCAGTCCCGCCGCGATCCAGCCGATCGTGCCCCAGACCCGGACCCGGGGGAAGTCGATGCGGCGCAGGTGCGTGAAGGCGATGGTGTTGCCGAGTCCGAGCGTCGGCATATAGCAGAGCATGTGGGCGAGGAAGAGCCGGGACAGGGCCGCTCCGTTTCCGGCCTCGGCCGCTTTGCCGGCGAGATAGATAAGCACTCCGCCGACGAGGAAGAGCACGCCCATGATGACCTGCGAAGGAAAAAACCGGTCGGCGATGAGGCCGAGGAAGAGCGGTGCAAAGATCGCCCCGAGGGGCACCGCGGCGTAGGCGCTTCCAATGAAGTCCCCGAGTTTCGCGGCGTCGAGCGCGACATTGATCGTCGAAAACCAGGTCCCCCAGACGAAGAACTGGAGGAACATCATGACACTGAGGAGCGGGACGACGGAGCGGGCGGGAACCATGGGAGGGGAATCGAGGTTGGAAACGAGTCCGGCGAGCTTGTCGGAATTTTCCCCTCCCGGCAATCGCGAATTCGCGCCCCACCTCCTCACTCGGACTCGGGGAAAATCCACTCGTAGGAATCGGTGTGGCAGTAGATTTCGTTGCGCAGGTCGGAGCAGACCGCCCCCAACCCGGGATTGATGTGACGGTGGTCGATGCCCATGGAGGCGAGGCGGCGGCGCAGGTAGCCCTTGCAACCCGCGTGGATGATGAGTTTGGAAAGGACGAGGCGGTCGGGCCCGAACTCGTAGAGTTCCTCGAAGGTCTCGGGGGCGGCATCCTCCTTCGGCAGCGGATGCGAGAGGAAGCAGACCCGCTGGTTGCGCATCGCGACGTCGGGGCGTGCGGGCCGGTAAAGGCACGGGCGATCGGGGATCTGCTCGAAATCCTGGGAGACAGTGAACGAGGCCTCCCCGGGCATGATCCGCCAGATCGCGCCATCAACGTCCTCAAAGGCCGGATCGGTGGCGTAAAAGGCGGCGACGAGAATGTTCTCGGACCAACTCGTGAACCGGGTCGGCAGGCCGTGACGGGCTCCGAGGGCGATCCACTCCAGCTCCGTCATGGGTTCGTAGCCAACGTCGCCACCGACACTCTGCTTGAAATTAAAAAGAAAGGCCGACTCGAGCTCGGCCCAGCACTTCAGATCGGTCTTCGCCACCTCCTCCCGGCAGAGGGTCGGCAGCAGGCTCCAATCTGAACGGGCCTGCCCGCGGTAGACAGGGGTCCGTTTGTAGCCGAGGCGCGGAACCATTTCCTCAATGAGTCTTTCGACGTCACCAGCGCTCACGATTTCAATTTCTTTGTGCATATCTCAAAATATCCTCGTATTTTTAAAAATAATCAGCTAAGGTTCCTCGAGGGTTCATGGATCCAGCCACCGATCCGCAAACGCGAGATCGAAATCTCACATTAATCTCAATTTTGCAAGAAAAAAGAAAGATTCACCTCAACCTCTGGTTTACTTGAGATAAAAATGAGACTTCAGGATCAAGAAAATCTGGTTGCCCTGTTTTCAGAGATGGATTTGGCCGACCTCGAGGCGGTTGGCATGATGGTGCAGCTGGCGATTCGTCTGCGACGGCAGTCCACCCTCACGAGCGATCGCCCTGAGTTCACCCGCGGCGAGGAGGACGGTCCCGCCCTGCACGACGAGGCGAGGGAGATTCTCGAGCAGGTCACGGCGCACGACCTCACCCTCGCCGATCAGGCCCTTCTCGCCTCGCTGATCCTCCACGACGCCTACCAGCAGGACCGCTTCTCGAGCCGGGCCATCAACGATGTCATCGAGGAATGCGGTCGTCCCCGGGTGGCCCACATCACCTCGGCCATCGCCGGGCTGACGACCCACTCCTATCTGAGGGCCGAGGAAAAGTTCCTCTCGCTGACGAAGGAGGGCCGAACCAAGGCCCGCAACCTCATCGGCATGCTGAAGCGACAGGCCTCGGCCGCCTGAGGGAATTCGATGCCCCCGTTGCCCGGGTCGGTGGGCGGTTTCAGGGGATGGCGTTCATCGCCGCCCGAAAGCCGAGGCGAAGCGTTCGATGTTCCGCACCGACCCGATGACGAAAGGCGGACCGGCACCGCTCGGCGGGGCTGCGGCAACTTCCGCCACGGCAGACCCGGCGGAAGTCTCCGCCGGTCGCGACCTGCGGTCCGCGGGGATCCACCGGATCGAGCGCGGGATTCTTCGTGTAACGGTCCTCGCACCATTCCCAGACATTCCCGTGAGCGTCGTGGATTCCCCATGCGTTGGGTTTCTTCTGACCGACCGGGTGGGATCGGCCATCGCTGTTTTCGGAAAACCAGGCATAGTCGGGAAGATCGGAAGCACGGTTTGAGTCGAAACACCAGGGCCCCGGAGATCCCGCACGGCAGGCATATTCCCATTCCGCCTCTGTCGGAAGGCGGATTTCGGCCCCCTCCTTCCGGCTCATCCTTTCGCAGAAGCGTCTGGCATCGTGCCAGCTGACGTTTTCAACCGGCATCGCGAGATCCCGGCCTCGAATCTTGCCCGGATCGTCCGCCATCCACTTCATCCATTGCGCCCGCGTCACCGGGAACTTCCCGATCCAGAACCCCCGCTCCAAGGTGACCTCGCGATTGGTCTCCCCATTTGAGCGCCCGGGTTCGTTCGACGGGCTGCCCATCCGGAACGTTCCCGAAGGACACCAAACCCAATCGATCCCCCCAAGGACGCGTCCTTGCGGCCCGCGATCGTTCCCGCTGGAAGCCGACGGGTTTCCCGGCAGAGGCGGAGGCGTTGGGTGGAGATTGTCCGGGAAGAGCCCGGCGAAATCCTCAACCTGACCGAGCGGCCGCCATTCTTCCCACGGGGGGTGCCAGACGAGCGATCCCGGACCGAGTTGACCGACGCGGATCAAGCTGGAGAGGGTTTCCCGAGCCACGGGACCTTGGACCCTGTGTCCGTCCGAATAATGCCATTCCTCTGCGGCGCCAAGCAAATCACCTCCGGGATCCATTCTTCTTTTTCTTTTCGCACTTCGGGCTCGTTCTCATCGATCCCGGAATGCTGGAAAGGGGTTTGCGCCGATTTTACGGGAACGAGATGGCGCCCGGGTTCTAACCGAAAGCAGTAGTTGTACCATCACAATATCACATTTCGAAATCATTCAAGCGATCTGCCCGCGAAGGGTGGACTTTCCGGCCTCCGAAACCGGATGTCAGACCTCGCCGGGGAGGTTCCGGGAGTTATTTGACCAGTGTGCCTGCGATGCGCGCCGCCGCGGCGGTGGCACCGGTGGCGGGGAACACTTCCTTGAGATCGTCGGTGAGGCTGGCGGCGTAGCGCTTGGCGACACTGGAACCCCGGTCGATAAGCGTGATTTTCCGTGTCCCCTGAGCCGAGTATTGGACGCCGACGTCATTGGTGAAGGTTCCGACATACGTGCCGACGAGCACCGCCCGCCTCGACGTGCCGGTGGGCTTGCGCCACACGATCTTGTGTCTCGGAGCGAAATAAAGGCCCGACAGCATCGGGGTGAGAATCTCCGTGGATTTGCTGCTGACAGTGATCGAGGTGGCGAAAGGGCCGACCGCCCCGGAGCCCCCGGTGTTCCCCGCGATGCCGGAAACGGATCCGGTGTAGCGGCCCCGGAACTTCCGGAACTGGCTCGGGGTGAGCGTGGCCGCGGTGCCGTCGGCGGTTCCGATGAGGACCGCAAGGACAAGGAGAAGGACGGTTTTCATGAGAAGAGGGGGAAAACTATAACAAAGCCGCCCGAAAGAAACTCCAAAACCGCGGTTTCCACCGCCTCTCGGCGGGCCTCAGATCAATTGCCGCCGCTTCACGTCGAGATAACGGCTCACGGTTTCGCTGCAGAGCGCCTCATGATCGGGGATGCCGAGTTCGACGCCGAGGTGACGAAGGCGGTTCGCGGTTTCCCGCAATTCCTGCCACTGGAAATGACCGGCAAGGTTCCCGTAGATCTCCGCGGACGCTTCCGGGAGGCGTTTCGGGGAGAACAAGGGGTGGGCCGCCTCGGGGCGGACCATGTTCACGAGGACGAGGTGCTGGCGGTTGACGAGGGGAAGGGCCTCGTAGAAATGCCCGGCGGTGAGCGGATCGCTGAGATCGACGAGCATGACGAGGAGGGCGCGGCGGGTGAGACGTTGGCGCAGCGCGATCATGAGTTGTTCAAAGTCCGGAGCGACCGGTTTCGGCTCGAGAGTGTAGAGAGCGTCGCGGACGAGGTTGTAGTGGCCCTTCCCGTTCTTCGCGCGGATGAAACGGTCCTCTTTGTCGGCGAAGCTGATGAAGCCGAAGAGATCGCCCTGTCGCTCCGCGACCGAGGCGAGAATGAGGGAGCAGTGAAGGAATTTCTCGAGTTGGGTCGTCACGAGATGTTCCCCGCCCTGCGAATCCTCGCGATGAAGCCAGTCGCCCTCGGGGGCCTCGGCCACGGGGACGCGGATCTCGCGGGCGCTGAGCCGGGAATGATCCACGACCACGTAGACTTCCTGGGTGCGCTCGATCTGGTAGGTGCGGGTCACCGGATTCCGCCGCCGCGCCGTCGCCTTCCAATCGACATCAACATAGTCGTCGCCGGGTTGGTATTCGCGGAGTTGCTCGAAATCACGCCCCTTCCCAACCTGTCGGACCTTGTGGCTGCCCTCGTTGCCGCGCATCAGGAAAATGCCCGAAAGGCGCCGTCGTTCGGCCCTCAGGTCGGGATAGACCCGGACTTCGGTGGTGAGGTCGACCCGCCGCCGGACAAGCCACAACCCGAGGAAAGAACGGGTTTCGACATGGAGGAACTCCAGGAAAAACCGTCCCCTTCGCAGCGGCGTGAGCGGGTATTCGACGGGCCGCTGTTTTCCCTGCGGGAGTGGGGCGATCCTCCGCGTCACCTCGCCTCCGGCGCGGAACTCCGCCGGAATTTCGATCCCATAGCGCAGCCAGTCGAGGGAGGTCCCGCGGTTGGCGAACGTCAAGGGAACAGTCAGTTCGCGTCCCTTGGTGCAGCGGAGCAGCTCCGGAAGCTCGACCGAAAGTCCGTCGAGACGGCCGCGCGAGACGACGAGGTCGGCCAGGGCGATGATGGCGAGCGACAGCAGGAAGAGACCGGCGAGAGATCCCCCGATCCCCTGATCGTAAACAAAGAACGTGGCCGCGGGCACACCGCCGATCAGGGCCACCCGGAGCAGGGGAATGTGGGGGGCGAGGCGCATCGGGTCGGACACGTCGCGCGATCACCTCGGCACGGCGACCGCCTCGAGAAGCTTGTTCACCGCCTCGCGCACCGTGACGCCCTCGATCTCGTATTCGGGGCGCAGAAGGATGCGGTGGGAGAGGACCGGATATGCCATGGTGCGGATGTCGTCGGGAGTGACGTAGTCCCGCCCCTCGAGCGCGGCCAAGGCCCGGCTCGAGAGCAGCAAGGCCCTCGTCGCCCGGGGGCCGGCGCCGACCTGGATGCTGTCGAGTTCGCGCGAGCGCCGCACGATCTCGACGACGTAGGCGACGAGTTCGTCTTTCATCGTCACGGATTCGAGCGCTTCGCGCGTCCGGACGATCTGCGACTCGGAGAGAACGGGCTCGACCGAACCGCTCTCGAGGATCTCTTCCGGATTCCTCCGACCGAGCGAAGCCATCGCCAGTCGCAGCTCCTCGTCGGCGGTCGGGTAGTCCATCTCGACGCGAAGGAGAAAGCGGTCCTTCTGGGCCTCCGGCAGGGGATAGGTGCCCTCGTATTCGATCGGATTCTGGGTCGCGAAAACGGTAAAACTGGCAGGGAGCGCATGGGTCTTTCCATCGATCGTGACGAGCCGCTCCTGCATCGCCTGGAGCAGGGCCGACTGGGTCTTCGCCGGGGCACGGTTGATTTCGTCGGCGAGGAGGAAGGAGGTGAAGACCGGCCCCTTCACGAGGTGGAAGGCTCCCTCCTGCAGATTGAAGACGTTCGTCCCGGTGATGTCCGAGGGCATCAGGTCGGGAGTGAACTGGATCCGCGAGAAATCCGCCCCGAGAACCTTCGCGAGGGTACGAACAAGCAGGGTTTTGGCCACGCCCGGCACACCCTCGATGAGGATGTGGTTTCCGGTGAAAATGGCGATGAGGCTGGAATCGACCACGCGCTGCTGGCCGATGATGACCTTGGCGACCTCGGCTCGGGCGCGGGAGAGAATCTCGGCGACCGATTGCAGGGCGGCTTCGTTCCGGGGCTGGGCGTCCATCGTGTGCTTCATCGCACAGGGACCGGGGGGGCGGCAAGCGGAGATTGTGGTTCGGTCCCCTGCCCGCTTGGCAAAAGGGGACGCGGAGTCTACCAATGGAGCGATGATCGTGACGCTCATCGCCGCACTCGGCCGGGACCGGGTCATCGGATCGGTTTCGGGAGGGATTCCATGGGATCTTCCCCGCGACCGGGAGCATTTCCGCGCCTATACCGCCCGGAAATGGCTCCTCGTCGGCCGCCGCACTTACGGGGAAATGGAAGGATGGTTCGGGGAACGCGTCCCGCTCGTGCTCACCCGGAATTCCGCGTTCCGTCCCCATTCCCCGTCGCACCGTCCGGTCGGTTCGGTCACCGCCGCGATCGACCTGGCCCGCGCCAGCGGAGCCAGGGAACTGGTCGTCTGCGGCGGGGCCGAAGTTTATGGGGCTTCCCTGCCCTTCGCCGACCGGCTCGTCCTGACCCGTGTGGAACTGGACCTTGGAACCCCCGGGGCGGTTCGCTTTCCGGATTTCGAAGCGGAGCCGCTCTGGAGACTGCGATACCAGGAATTGTGGCCCGAAGAAAGCGGCGTTCCGAGGGCCCGGCTGGAGGTGTATGAGCGCCCCCCGGACCCTCCCGATGGAACCGGGGCATGAAATTTTTTCCAATCCCGTCACAAAAGATTGCGCTTGTTGCCAATCTTTTCCAAATGGTATGATGCCGGTTTCGAACACTTCCGTCGCCCCTGCGACCGGTCGCGTTTGAAATCCGAAATCCGCTCGCAAAGATCCCTTTCCCCCATGGAAGACCCCACCCATCCCTCCCCCGATGCGCCCCGCCAGGAATCGGGTTCGAATCCCCTTGCCCCCCGCAAGCTCCGTCCCCCGGGATCCGAGGAGGATGCGACCGATGCGACCGATGCGACCGATGCGACCGATGCGACCGATGCGACCGATGCGACCGATGCGACCGATGCGACGGGGCACGACGAGTCCCATGGATCTCCCGCCATTTCCGAAGACGGCCACGTCCACGGACTCGACGGCCACGATTACGGGCCGTCGCACGAAGTGCATCCCGAGACCGGGGAACGGGTCTTCATTGTCGGCGAAGGCGAGGCGGTCCACGTCCAGGAAAAACCCCCGGCAACGAAGGAAAAGCTCAGCGCCGTGCTCATGGCCGTGGTCATCCACGTCGTCATCGCGGTGCTCCTCACCGTCGTCTACCTCGCGAGTCCGCCGCCGCCCCCGCCGCAGATCTCCGTTTCGGCGATCGCGAACAGCAGCGAGGCCTCCATCGAGAGCCAGACGATGAAGAAAGTCACGCAACGCACCGCCTCGACCACCTCCTCGTCGGCTCCGATCGTTTCGAGCACGGCCTTTTCCAATTTTTCGGTTCCGACCATGACCGACGCCTCTTCGAATCTCACGATGGTGGCGATGTCGGATGGCGATGCGGGTTTCGGAATGTCGATGAGCGGCTTCGGCGACGTCTCGAACATGGCGGCGATTCCCGCGGGGATGCAGTCCCGTTGCTCCATGTCGCAGCGCATGAAGCGTCTGCGCGAGAGCGGAGGGGAGGACCGCTGCGAACGTGCCGTCCGTGAGGGCCTCGAGTTCCTCTCCAAGAAGCAGAACAAGGAGGACGGTTCCTTCGGCGAGGAGTTTCATGCGGCGATGACGGGCCTCGCCCTCCTCGCCTACCTCGGCCACTGCGAGACGCCCGAGTCCCCGAAGTTCGGGGATTCGGTGGTCAATGCGGCGCTCTTCCTGATGGACCGGGCCCTCAAGAACGACGGCAAGATCACCAATGGCAAGGGTGGCCACCATGAGGCCTATGAGCACGCCATCGCGACCTACGCCCTTTGCGAACTGTATTCGATGACCAAGGAAAGCGGCAAGGAGATTCCCCGTCTCGAGTCCGTCCTCAGGAAATCCGTTGGCGTCATCGTCGACGGGCAGACGAAGATGGGCGGATGGCCCTATGGTTTCGCCGGTGGTGAGGGGAAAGAGGATATGTCGGTTTCCGGGTGGCAGATTCAGGCGTTGAAGGCGGCCTACAACACGGGGCGCAATTTCTCCGGGGTGGAGCGCGCCCTCGACCTCGCCACCGAGAAGTATCTCCCCGCGATCCAGGACTCCGACGGTGCCTTCAAATACAGGCCCGAAGACGCGAAGGGCAAATCTTCCCTCACCGGTGCCGCGCTTCTCGGCATGCAGATCTGGAAGGGCAAGGGCACGCCCGCCTACAACAAGGGAATCGCCTACCTCGCGAACGCCTACAAGAACCCGACTCCCGGGTCCAACTTCTATGCTCCCTATTACAACACCCAGGCCTTCTTCATGCACGAGGGCAAGGAGTGGGAAGCCTTCAACAAGCAGTTCCAGCCCAAACTGCTCGACGCCCAGAACGACGACGGTTCGTGGCTGCGTCCGGGCGTCGGAGGGCACGGCAATGCCGACGCCCAGTTCCTTAACACGGCTTGGGCCATCCTCATGCTCGAGGTTTATTACCGCTACCTTCCCACCACGGACAAGGTCAGTGGACTGAAGCAACGCTGATCCCTGCCGGTCGGCCTCCCGATTTCAGAACGGCTCCCCGGCGTCCGAACCCGGGGGGCCGTTTTTTTGCCTCAGTTCCCGGCGGGATACGGAAGGGAAATCCCGCCCTTGCCAAACGCGACCGGTTCCGGGGTGAGGACTTTGCCCCAGTAGTGGAGGTGGAACCGCGGGGTGGCTTTGGGAAAGGCGTAGATGAGAAGCCAGCGCGACGGAGAAGGTCCTGTCGCAATTGCCTCTCCCGCCGGGAGGAGCGCCCCGTCCGGACCAAGGGGCTCCGCGTGGGGATCGCTTCCGTAGCTGACGAGCGATTCGCCATCGACAATCTCGATGTCGTCGATGTCAAAGTAGGGGGTGTGGCCGGACACCGTCACATCCAACGCCACGAGGCGTGCCTCGATCGCCACGGACGGGTCCGGAGCGAGCGTGCTGTAGCCGGAGTAGGGCCAGGCCCCGTTCACCTTCACCGAACCGGTTCCGAGCCCCTCGGCCTGTTGTTTCGCGCGGACCTGGATCACCCCCTCGATGACCTGCTTTTGATCCTCCGCCGTCAGCGGCCTCGGACCGGAATCCGCCGGGGCGGGCTCCGCGGAAGCCGGAACGGACGATTCCTCCCCGGACCCGGGCTCCGTCGATCCGGACGACTCCGGGGCCGGATCGCCGCAGGAGACGAGGGTGAGGACGAGTAACGGAATCGCGCTCCGGAGGATCCATGGGGTTGACGGAGACATCTGACGGACCTTGTTTCCTGATGAGGGGATGTGACGGAACCTGAACAGTCACTTTGCCCCCTTTTCAAACGGGAATCGCGGGGCGAGACTATGGCGATGGAAACCGAAGTGATCGGAGAACGCTTTCAACTGGCGCGGCTGGCGGATATCGCCCCGGCCCCCTGTCCCTGCGGCCAGTCCCGGCGAGCCTTCATGAACGACGCCAACACCGTCGCCTCCATGCACCTCGTGGAAATCAAGCGGGACAGCGAGCTGCACTACCATCGGCACATGACCGAGCTTTACTACGTCCTCGAAGGCGAGGGGCAAATCGAGCTCGACGGACAGATCCACCCCCTCGCTCCCGGCACCGCCGTTCTCATCCAGCCGGGTTGCCGCCACCGCGCCGTCGGGGAAAACCTGAAAATCCTCAACATTCCCGTCCCCAAGTTCGACCCCGCCGACGAATATCCGGCGTAAACCCGGTTTTTGACCGTAGGGTTGTTTCCCCGCGATCCGCGCGATCCGCATCCCCGCCATGCCGACTTTCTCCCCCGTCGAAGACCTCATCGCCGACATCCGGCTTGGCCGGCTCGTCATCATCGTCGATGACGAGGACCGCGAGAACGAGGGCGACCTCGTCTGCGCCGCGGCGAAAATCACGCCCGAGGCGATCAACTTCATGGCCACCCACGGTCGCGGCCTCATTTGCGCGCCGATCACCCAGGAGGCGGCGGAGCGGCTCGGCCTCCCCCTCATGGTGCGGCGCAACACCGAATCGCACGGCACCAACTTCACCGTCGCGGTCGATGCCGCCGACGGCGTCACCACCGGGATCAGCGCCTCGGACCGCGCCGCCACCGTCGCGGTGCTCGCCAATCCCCTCTCCGAACCGCGCGACCTCGTCCGCCCCGGCCACATCCTCCCGCTCCAGGCGAAACAGGGCGGAGTGCTCCGCCGTGCCGGCCACACCGAGGCCGCCGTCGATCTCGCCCGCCTCGCCGGACTCGAGCCGGCCGGGGTCATCTGCGAGATCCTCAACGAGGACGGCACCATGGCCCGCCTCCCGCAACTGCTCGAGTTCGCGGAGAAACACGGCCTGAAGATCGGGACGATCGAGTCCCTCATCGACTACCGCCGCAGCCAGGAGAAGCTGATCGAGCGCATCGAGCGCATCCAGCTTCCGACCGACTACGGGAATTTCGACCTCGTCGTCTACGCGAGCAAGCTCAACCCGGACGAGCACCACCTCGCCCTCGTGAAGGGTGAGATCCGGTCGGAGGAGCCCATTCTCGTCCGCGTCCACTCGGAATGCCTCACCGGAGACGTCTTCGCTTCGCGTCGCTGCGACTGCGGCAGCCAGCTCCACTCCGCCCTCGCCCAGATCGAGGAGGCCGGAAGCGGGGTGCTCGTCTACATGCGCCAGGAAGGACGCGGCATCGGCCTCGCCAACAAGATCCGCGCCTACAAGCTCCAGGAGCAGGGCTTTGACACGGTCGAGGCGAACGAGAAACTCGGCTTCGGTTCCGACCTGCGCGACTACGGCATGGGCGCGCAGATCCTCTACGATCTCGGCGTGCGGAAAATCCGCCTCATGACGAACAACCCGCGCAAGGTCGTCGGTCTCGACGGCCACAAGCTCGAGATCGTCGAGAAGGTTCCCATCCGGGTGGCCCCGAACGAGCACAACGAACGCTATCTTTTCACGAAGCGCGACAAGCTCGGCCACCTCCTCTGAGGGTCCGGCCTCAGCCCGTCACGAGGCGCTCATTGACGTGCCCTTCGTTCAGGTCGACCCGCTCGGGGCGTCCCTTGTGCAGGTAGACGACCTCGGTGTGGTCGAGTCCCAGCAAGGACATGATCGTCGCGTGGATGTCGTGGACGTGCATCTTGTCCTCGACCGCGTAGAGGCCGAGTTCGTCGGTCGCGCCGATGGTCTGGCCGCCCTTCACGCCGCCGCCGGCCATCCACATGGTGAACCCGGTGGGGTTGTGGTCGCGTCCGTCGCCCTTCTCGCTCATCGGGGTGCGGCCGAATTCACCGCCCCAGATCACGAGGGTGTCCTCGAGGAGTCCGCGCTGCTTCAGGTCCTGGATCAGGCCGGTGATCGGCACGTCGACGTTGTTGCAGAGGCGGCTGTGGTTTTCCTCCATCTTCGAATGGCTGTCCCACTTGCTGCCGGCCCCGTGGTAGAGCTGGATGAAACGCACCCCTCGCTCGACGAGACGGCGGGCCATGAGGCACTGACGGCCGTAGACCTCGGTCTCCTTGTGGTCGAGACCGTAGAGTTTCTTGATGGGCTCCGGTTCGCTCCCGAGGTCGATCGCCTCGGGGGCGGCCGCCTGCATCCGGAAGGCGAGCTCGTAGCTGCGGATGCGGGCTTCCAGATCGGTGTTCGAGGAACGCGCCGCATGGTGTCCGCGGTTCAGCTCCTCGAGATATTCGAGCTTCTGCCGCTGGCGGGTGTCGCTCACGCCGGAGGGATTGTTGAGGTTCTTGATCGGCTCGGTGCCGTTCTCAAAGAGCGCCCCCTGATGGACCGCGGGGATGAAACCGGAACCCCACATCCGCGCGCCGTTCACGATCATCGAATTCGAATCCTTGATCACGACGAAGGCGGGCAGGCTGTCATTCTCCGTGCCGAGGCCGTAGGAGACCCAGGATCCGAGCGCGGGACGCCCGCCGAAAACCGAGCCCGTGTTCATCTGGCAGACCCCGCCGGCGTGATTGATGCCGTCGGAGACGCAGGAGCGGATCACGCAGAGTTCGTCGGCGATCTTGGAGTGATTCGGGAGCCAGTCGGAGATCCAGAGTCCGCTCTCGCCGTGTTGCGCCCACTTCCGCTTGGACTCCAGCAGCGGCGAGTTCACCTCGCCCATCGCGGTGACGGGACGTTCGAAGCTGTCGGGCAGGGACTGGCCGGCGAGCTGGTTGAGGAGCGGCTTCGGGTCGAAGAGGTCGAGGTGGCTTGGCCCGCCCTCCATGAAGAGCCAGATCACGTTTTTCGCGCGGCCGAGGCGTTGCGGGATCTTTGCTCCGACCGGATTGGGAAATCCGCCTTTGCCGATCAGGTTTTGACCGGTAAGGGCGGAGAGGGCGACGGCTCCGAATCCGGCTCCGGCCCGGCTCAGGAATTCGCGGCGGCTCGTGGGACGATCGATGCGGTGGCAGAAGGACATGCGCTTCGCGGGGTGAAAAGCGGGAAAGTGAAAGGTGAAAGGTCTCAGTGGAGATAGAGAAACTCGTTCGAATTCAGGAGGGCGTGGCAGAAGTCAGTGACGGCACCGAGGAGCTTGGGGGAGACGCCGGCAGGAGCGGCATCCTTCGCGTTGCGCACCCAGGCGGTGCCCGCGATGGGCGTCTCGCCGTCGTTGCCGGCGAAGGTCCAGTCGAGGATCCGCCGTGCCTCGGGGAGGAGCGATTCGGCCTCGGAGCGCTGCGGATAGACGAGAAGTTGCTCCTTCTTCAAGACCCCTTCGCTGACGCTGAGACGGGCGAGTTGGCCGTCCCAGTGGTGGCCGGTCTGGGCGCGTCCGCCGAGGAGGGCGGAGACGCCGTCCTTCACCGAGAGACCGCCGACGATCTGGTGCGCGATCGTCTCGCTCTGCAGGGGCGATCCGGGATCGGAGAGATCCTTCAGGGAGAAGGTGACCGAGCCCTTCGCGAGGTCGTCCTTCGAGGGACGCGCCGAGATCGCGGCGGCGAGATAGACCGGCTTTCCGAGCGGGACGCGCAAGCCCGACGGGACGACCTCGTAGAGGCGGTTCTTCTGGAAGTCATCGCCGACGATCTGGAGGATGAAGTTCCGAGGATCAAAACGCGACTTCGTGCTCGTGACTCCGAGCGACCAGCCGATCTCCTCCTGCGATCCGTTCCAGCGGCTCAGGAGGGTGTTGACCGAGGCGTCGGCGTAGACATTGTCGAGCATGGCGACGACCTCGATCGTGAAATCCTCCTCAGGCAACTTCACCGCTCCGAGGTCGAGCTTCTCGAAACGGCTCCCCGGCTGGAGCCAGAGGGCTTTCTCGCCGACCTTCACCCCGCCGGTCTCCGAGAAGAATTGCGAAGCGGGACGCAAGCCTGACTCGTTGGGGAATTTGTCAGGAGTCGCGGTCTCCGGAGCGCTGACCGATCCGGTCTGCGCCTCGATGAAGGCGAGCGCCCCTTCGACCTCGGTGGAAAGCGCCTCGCGCCCGTAGGCGATGCGGTAGGCCTCGCGCACCTGCCCGGGACCAAAGGCCGGCCTGCCCTTGAGCACACGTTTCGCAAAGGCCTCGGCGCGTCCCATCGACCAGGGGCCGTTCACGAGGAGGAGGGACTGGTTCGGCGTCGTCGTGGGGATGCGGTTCGGCGTCGAACTGAAACCGGCGGGCGCGTCGAACTCCCCGATCAGGGTGTCGGGCGTGTTGCGGCGCTTCTTCATGTAGACGCTCCGGTTCGGCGCGGTGCCTTCGACGGACGGCCCGCCCTCGCGATGCTGCAGTTCGCCCGAGGCCGCGAGGGTCGCGTCGCGGATCTGCTCGGCGTCGAGGCGCATCGGCGGATAACGCCAGAGGAGACGGTTGCCGGGATCGGCGATCTCCTCGTCCGAGGTCGGTTCGCGTCGCGCCGTCTGCCGGTAGGTCGCGCTCGTGACGATGAGCCGGTGCAGCTTCTTCAGCTTCCAATCGTCCTCGAGGAAACGGCTCGTGAGCCAGTCGAGCAGCTCGGGATGGCTCGGGGCCTCGCCGAGCATGCCGAAGTCGTTCGGCGTCGCGACAAGCCCCTCGGCGAAGTGGCGCTGCCAGACCCGGTTGACCATGACCCGGGCGGTGAAGGGATTCTTTTCATCCGCGATCCAGTCGGCGAGGGCGCTGCGGCGTCCCGTCGTCGCCGCGGTCGGCTTGATCACCGGCTTCTCCTCGCCCAGCAGCGTCAGGAAGGCGGGTTCGACGACCTCTTCCTTGCCGCGGCGTTTCAGGATCGTGTCGGCGGCCTTCGGACCGGTGTCGGTGGTGATGAAAGCCGTCGGCAGCGGAGCCGGCTTGAGCGAGTCGAATTTCTTGAGCGACTCGGTCAACTCGGTGTAACGGGCGAGTTTCTTTTCGTCCTTCGCGAAGGTCTTTTTCCAGTCGGTGCGGCGGAAATCGAAGTCGACCTGGCGCTGCACGAGTTGGGCGAGCTGTTCCTCGTGGGCGGTGCGGTCTCCGGGTTTCTTCCAATAAATCGCCTGAACGTCTTCGGGGAACTGGATCACCGCGCCCTTGCGTTTTCCCTCCAGAACCGGCGCGGTCATCGCATCCAGCTCGGCGCGGAGTTCCTTCGTCGCTTCCTCCCACTTGGCGAGCTTCGCCTCGTGATCGGAACGTTGTCGGGGCGAGGCGAGGGTCTGGCCTTCGGGCCACCAGGTCGAATTGAGGAAGGATTGCAGCGCGAAGTAATCCTTCTGCAAAATCGGATCGAACTTGTGGTCGTGGCACTGCGCGCAGCCCATCCCGAGGCCGAGGAAGGCCTCGCTCGTGACGTTCGTCATCTCGGTGAGGATCAGGTCCCACTGCATGCGGGCGTTGCGCTGGTTCCACTCGTAGATCCCGAGGCGCAGGAAGGCGGTGGCGATGAGCGTGTCCGGATCATCGGCCGCGAATTCGTCGGCGGCGAGCTGTTCGCGGATGAACCGGTCGTAGGGTTTGTCCTCGTTCAGCGAACGGATCACGTAGTCCCGGTACATCCACGTCTCGGGACGGAAGTCGTCGGCGCGGTATCCGTCGCTCTCGGCGTAGCGGACCACATCGAGCCAGTGCTGGCCCCATCGTTCGCCGTAGCGCGGGCTCGCGAGAAGCTTGTCGGCGAGATCGGCAGTGGCTTTGTCAGGATCCGCGGCGAAGGCCTTTTCAAAGGCGACGACATCCTCCGACGAGGGCGGCAAACCGTGGAGGTCGAAATGGAGGCGGCGCACCAGCTCCCCGGCATCGGCCGGACCGGCGGACTTCAGGTCCTGCCCCGCGAGCTTCGCGGCGATGAAGGTGTCGATGGGATTCTTCGCCCAGCCTTCCCCCGCCTTCGGCGGCGCGGGATCGGCGACGGGCTGGATCGCCCACCAGTTCCGGTCCTTCTCGGTGAAGCCGTTCTCGTCGGTCGTGCCCTGCTTCGCCGTCTCCGCCGGCCAGGGGGCGCCGAGCGCGACCCACTTCTCAAGAACCGCGACCTGGGATTCCGTGAGGGCCTTCTTCGGCGGCATCACGAAGTCGTGATCGCTCCGCCGGACCGCCTCGATCATGGGGGACTCGTCCGGCTTCCCGACGACCACGGCCGGTCCGGTTTCACCGCCCTTGAGAATAAAGTCGCGGTGATCGAGGCGCAGTCCGCCCTTTTCCTTCTCGGCGCTGTGGCACTGGTAGCACTCGTTCGCGAGCAAGGGCCGCACCTCCATCTCGAAGAAACGGAGATTCTCCGTTTCGCCGGCAGTCGCGCCCAGACCGAAGAGGGTCAGGCCAAGGAACAAAGCGGGTTTGATTGGGGACATGGGGAAAGGGGGGGGGCGGTGATCGGTGATCGGATGTGAGCGCTGCGCTCACATCTGTTTACTGTTTACTGACTACCGGAACCCGCCTGCAGCCAGAGCGTCGGGGCGGGGGCGGTGGGGTGTTCTTTCGAGGCGAAGGCGTGGACGAGTCCCTGCTGGTCGCTCTCGCCGGTCTCGCGCACGATCATCAGGGAAACGATCTCATCCGGACGCGAACGGAGAAAGTCCACGAACGCGTCCGAGCCCACCTCGACGAGTCCGTTGGGCGAGCCCTTCCGGATCTCGAATTCGGCGAGACGGGTCGCGGTGGCTGCGGAGAGGGGTTCGTCGACGAGCGGTCCCGCCGTTTTCCAAATGATCTCCGACTCGCTCCACGCGGCTGCGGATTCGCCGCTGATTCCGTAGACGGCGAAACGCGAGTCGGGCACGAGCGAGGAAAAGCCGAGTCCGCTCGGCTCGAGTTTGAGGGCGAGCCGGGCGGCGCGCAGCGTGGCTCGGTCGATCCCGGCGAGGTCGAAGGAGAGGATCGTGCGACGCTCGTTGTTCGGGGCGAGGTCGGTGTGTTTCACCATCAGCAGGGGATGGGCTCCGGTGGGGCCATGCTGATCGCCCCGGCGAAGGTAGGCATCGCGTCCGCGCCCCGTCGCGGTGGTGATCGCAGTCCAATCGGGACCGGGGGACGCCGTGGGCGCCTCGACCCGCCGCACCTCCTGGTCGGTCTGCTCGGGAATCGCCCCCACCTTGCTCACGAGCGATTTGCCGGCGAAGACGTGCTTCGCCTCGGGCAGGTCTTCGCGCTTCACCTTCACCTCGCCTTCGAAGACGAAGACATTCGAGTCGCCGAGCGGGGTCGTCGTGACGCCGAAGCGCGTTCCCAGATCGATCACCTCCATCTTCGTGGTGTCGATCGTGAACCCGTGCGCCGACTCGGGCACATCGGCGACGACGGAACCTTCCACAAGGCGGCAGCGCATCGCCGACTCGACTTCAAGAACGCTCGGCGCTTCCAGGGTGACGGTGGCCCCGCTCTTGAAACGGATCGTGGCCATCCCCTCGGTGAGGGCAAGGGTCCCGGCGCCGAGTCCCGCGCCCTCGACGGTGGGAAGGTCGGAACCGGCCCAGCGGCAATTCTCCGCCTCGATCAGGGTCGCGACGACCGGCTCGGGCCGGCTGTGGAAAAAGAGCACGAGGCTGCCCCCGAAGAGCACCACCGCGGCGGCCGCGGCGAGCCAGGCGGCGGAACGGCGGTCCGGAGCGGGCTTCACCCACTGCGGTTCTTCGAGGATACCGGGCAGGGATTCGCTCTCCGCCTCGAGAATGGCGTGGAGCCATCGTCTCTCCACGTAGTCGCGGCGCAGTTCTGGATCGTCGACGATGGCCCGCTGGAGGGCGGCCCATTCCTCCTCGGAAAGTTGCCCGTCGAAGGAGCGGTCGATGTGATCGTGGAAATTCATGCGGGGGAGGAATCGAGGCGAGCCTTGACGCATTCGTTGAGGGCGGCGCGAAGGCGGCTGAGGAGCTTGTAAACGGCGGCTTCGGTGCGGTCGGTTGCTTTCGCGATCGCGGCGATGTCGTGGTCTTCGTAGTAGCGCAGGAGGACGAGACGACGCTGGTTTTCGGGGAGGCGCTTCAGGCATTCGTGCAGCGCCTCGGAACGGTCCGCGAGCGAGTCGGAGACGCGGTCGATCTCGGCGGCGACGGCATCGAGGAAGGCGGGTTCCGCCGAGTAGAGCGGCTTGCGCTTCGCGCCGCGCCGATGGTTGAGGATCTGGTGGAAGGCGATCTTGCGCGCCCAGGCGAGGAAATGGGAACCGGGTTCGAAATTCGCGAACTGCTTCCACATCGTCAGCTTGCAGCTCTGGAGGATGTCCTCGGCGTCGAGCCGAGCGGACACCAGCGCATGGACATAGGCGGCGAGGGCGCGCTCGTGCCGGTTCAGGAGCATGAGGTATTGCTCGGCCGGATCGGCCGGTGCCGCGGGGATGTGGGGGGAATCCTCCATGTCGTCCAGCCAAAGGTCCGGCCCGGGAACTTTTTGGACAAGAATTTTCCCGAATTTCCCTGCCCGATGTTGTCCGGCCCTCCCGACCTCGCGAGACCGGGCGGGAACCGTTGCAGTTTCCCGCAAGACGATCTACACTGGGATCGTCGATGAGCGCCAGAACCGCCCACATTGAGAGTCTGCTGAAGGAATGCTCCGCCGCAGGCCTGCGAAGAACCGCCGCGCTCGAGGCGTGCCTCAGGGTCCTCGCGGCGGCGGAGCAGCCCATGACCCTGCAGCAGATCGCGGCGAGCACCGTGTTCGGCGTCTCCTGCGACCCGGCCACGATCTACCGGCTCGTCAACCGTCTCGAGGAACGCCGCATCGTCCGCCGCATCGGCTTTCACACCCGGGCCGCCCATTACTGCCTTCGCGAAAGCAGCCACCAGGATTACCTCATCTGCCGCGATTGTGGGACGGTCGAGGTTCTCGACATCGCCTGCCCGGTCGAGCATCTCGAAAAGCAGATCGCGGAACAAAGCGGCTTTTCGGATTTGGAGCACGAGTTGGAGTTTTACGGCCGTTGCCTCGCTTGCCAGAGGTAGGAACCCATTGCCACCGCGGGATTCTCAGGCTCGATTCTCAAATCTGGTGCTTTTCCCGTATTTTCGATTTTAGGATTGATCGGGCGAGGGGGTTTGGTATTCTTTCGGACCGTCTTCTGCCGCGGGGAGAGAACGGAACCTGCCTCATGAAATTCTCCTGGAATCGCCTTGCCCTGCTGGTGGGAGCCTTCGTCCTCGCTTTGACGGCCATCGATGGCTTGCTGCGGATGCATGAATCGGCGATGGCGGATTTCGGTTCCGGACATGGCCCGCTCGTCGCCGCCGACAGTGCCATGGCGCTTTTTCTGGTGGGTCTCGTCGTCGGAATGGTCCTCGGCATCGGCGTTTTCTTCGGCTACCTCGTCTGGCGTGAGCGCCGCTTCGCCGAAGAACCCGACGAGGTCTCGCTTCTCCTCGAGGAGGTGGCAGCCGAAGAGCGGCGCAGCGCCCTCCATCGCGAACGCGAGGATGTCTATGGCAGCGGCGACGAAAAGGGCGAATCCCTCGATCCGTGGGAGCGTCCCGCCGACTGGTGGAAGAAAACGGACCAGGATTGATTCGCGTCGACCTTCCTCATTCGGATTTCGTCATTCGGTATTCGCGCCTTCGCGCCCGTCTCTCACCCGCGCGGGTGGAAGCGCCGGTGGATGTCCCGCAGCCGTTTCTGGTCGACGTGGGTGTAGATCTGTGTCGTCGCGATGTCGGCGTGTCCGAGCAATTCCTGGATGACGCGCAGGTCGGCGCCGTTTCCGAGGAGGTGGGTGGCGAAGGAATGGCGGAGGAGGTGCGGGTAGACATTCGTGTCGATCCCGGCGAGGCGGGCCCGCTCCTTCACGATCTGCCAGATCCGGGTCGCGGTGAGTTTCATCCCGCGGTTGGAAAGGAAGATCTCACTGCCGGTGCGCCGGCTCACGAGGCTGGGCCGTTCGCCCTCGAGGTAGGCCGTGATCGCCTCGCGCGCGGCTTTCCCGACCGGAACGACCCGGGTTTTCGAACCCTTGCCGGTGACCCGGATGGACCCTTCCTCGAGAAACAGGTTCTCGAGTCGGGCCCCGGTGAGTTCCGAGACGCGGAGACCGCTCGCGTAGAGGAGTTCGAGGATGGCCCGGTCGCGCCGGGCGAGGGGCCGCGCGTCGTCGATGGATTCGAGGAGTCTCGCGACGGCCGGTTCATTGAGGGTTTCCGGGAGATACTTTTCCAGCTTCGGTGGATCGATCGGTTCGGCCGGATCGGCGGAAATCGCTCCTTTCCCCGCGAGGTGGCGGAAAAAGATCTTCATGGCGATGAGATGGATGCGGGCACTCGACGCGGCGAGGCGATCCTTGAGGCGGCGATGGGCGAGGTAGTCGGTGAGGTGGCGCAACTCCACCGCGGCCGGATCCTCGAGGCCGTGCGTTTTTTTGAGCCATCCCGCGAAGGCCTCGAGGGAACGCCGCACCGAAAGCTGGTAGTTTTCGGAGAGTCCCTTCTCCACCGCGAGGTGGCGGATGAAGCGGTCGATCGCGGTCTCCATGGTGTCGGCCCCGCCGCGCCGTTCAGCGGAACCAGCCTTCCGTGACGAGTTCGCTGAGGACGTAGTGCTTCACGCCATGGGCGAAGGCCTGCTGGTCGAGAGTCACGACCACGGCGAGGGGTTCGTCACCGATGCCGACGAGCTTGTCGAGTTTCCTGCCGAGCTCGGAATCCTTTTTCACGAAGACGAACTCGGAAAATTCCGTCTCCCCGTAGGGCGGATAGACCTGGTAGACGAGGTAGTCGCCGAGGTCGGTGAAGGCATCGCGGTCGCTTCCGTAATAATCGGTGAAGCGCTCGAGGATGAGGCGGAAAGTCGCCGGAGGTGCCATCTTCCCGTCACGGAAGCGGAGGAACTGGCGGTCGCTGAACTCGGCGAAGATCTCCCAATCGGCTTTGAGAAGCCCGTTTTCCGTACGGACGATGAAGGGGAACCCTTCGGCCTCGTCGCGCGTCGAAACGATGAAGACCCAGTAGGGACCACCGATCGCCTTGTCGAGCTCCATCTGATAGAGCTGCAGGGAATAACGCTCGAATCGCCCGAACGGCCACTTCTTGTGGTAGTCCTCCACCGCGGCACGCAGGCTCTCGCCCTGGAAGGTGTATTTCATCCGGGTCGCGACGTCGGGCGCGCGGAGGAAGGCATCGATGAGGTCGTGGGTCTTGCCGAGGGTGCTCGTGTCCCCGGGGGCGGGAGCCGGAAAGGAATCGGGTGGGTTGTAGTTCGCATCCTTCGCCGCCGCGGGAGCGGTTGCGGACGGAGCGGCAAAGGGGGCGGTCCCGGCTCCCAATGCACCGGCGACGGCGGTCACCGCGGTTTCCGGTGCCGTTTCCGCAGCGGTCCCCGCTCCGGCGGCCACAGGCTGGGCCGCCGCCGGGGTGCCGGAGAAATCCGTGACCGGTTTTTCCACGATGTCGAGACTCGGGGAACCGATCACGGAGGCACCTCGGCCATTCACCATCTGCTGCACCTTTTCGTCAAACGAGAGCGCGGGGGCATCCGATCCGGTTGCGGAGGTTCCGCCCTCGCGAGAAAGTGCCGGAGGATCGACGACCGCGGGCGCGTCCTTGATCGACAGGTCCGGCGCCAAAGCCGTCGACGAAGAGGTCGGGATGCGCGGCTTCTTGGCCACGGAACCCTTCGATTCCACCGGAGCGACCTCTCCTTCGGTTTCCTTGTAGGCTTCCGCCGGCGAAAAGCCCCCGAGGAAGGAATTGATCACGAGGATCACTCCGACTCCCGCAATGATCGCCACGACCACGACGGAAGCGATCATCACGATCATGGTCCGGCTGACTCCCTTTTCCTCCCGGGCATCGACGCGACCCGTGTCAAAAAGTGAATCAAGATCCCTCTCGCGGGAAGGAGATGCCGCGGTCGGTTCCTTTGAAAATCGATCCGCCGGAATCCCGGCTTCCGGGGAAGGTGCCTTCTGGGTGAAAAGGTTCGCAATGGCTCCCTCGTGGAGCGCATCGGGCGCAAGCTCGTCGCCGACCTCTGGTCCCGATGATGGTTGACTCCGCGGAACCGGGTTGGCGAGGTCTGAATGCAGGCGAACCGATGAAGTCCCGGTCTCCGACCGTTCCCCGGATCGATCGTTCGGCAAAGGAAGCTCCGCGATGTCCGTGATGACGTCGTCCGCCCACTCCGGCGTTGCAAAGTCGGGAGAATCGGGAGCCGGTGGCAGGCCGAGGGCGTCGTTGCCTTCGAGGCCTCCTTCAAAATCGCCGACCGTTTCGTCTTCCCAGTCCGGCTCCCCTTCGAGCTCGTCGAGCGGGATCGCATCCTGCTCCGACGGTATCGGAATGGTCGTGTAGGGTGCATCGGTGACGCGGGGACGGACCTCGGACGGTTGCCGGAAAATCCCCGGGGCGGCTGGAATCCCCTCCTCTTGCGGGATTTGCGGAACGGAAGGCCGGGTCGCCGGGACCTCCTCCCGCGATCCCGGAGGGGTCAGAAAATCCTCAGGCGTGGACGGCTGAATCGCCGCTCCCGGCTGCGGGAGGAAAACCCGGGTGCGTGCCGGAACCGCAGGCTCGGCCGGAACCTTCGCGGAGAGGGTCTTTGTCTCCCCGGCGAGGGAAACATCGAGACGGGGCAACGAATGACCATCCTTGGACAGCTCGGACGCCGGGGGGAAGTCGCCGCGCGGGGAGGAGATTTGGATTGGCTGGGTGATCGGTGTGGACGGCAGCGGGGGGATGGGACCTTCCTCAAAATATTGTTCCTCCACGACCACCTGGGTCTCGTTTTCCAACGAAACCGGTGGAGCGGAGCGCTCATCTTGAACGGGGTCCGGCGGAGTGAGCGGACGGATCGGCGGAGGAGGGGTGAAAAACGCGGGAGCCGTGGACGGCGTGACGTTCCCAGTCCGTTCCATCATCGGCGAGGAAGGAGCCAGATCGACGCGCGTCTCGGCCGGTGCCGGGACGGGGAGCGCCGCCGCCGAAGCGGACGGGCGAACCGAGGGTGCCGACCGGGACAGAGCCTCCGGCAGTTCGGCGACCACGGGATCAGGGGGCGCGAGCGGACTCGACTGCGGTGGCTCCATCACCGCCGTGGTCGAAGCCATGGCTGCGGGAGCGGGCGTTGTGCCCACAGGAGCGGGTGGTTCCACCCTTGTCCGGACTGGAGTCGCACCCGCTGCAGGCGTCCGACGCACCCCTGCCGGTTCGAGGACCGCAGTGGTGATGTCGCTGGGCGCGGTGATGGTTTCACCGCACTTCGGACACGGCGCGGAGACCCCAGCCAAATGGGTGGGAACACGGAGCTTCGCCTCACAATGCGGGCAGGTGAACTTGAGCTTCTTCACTTCCTTTCGCCTCTGGTTGGTTCAGCACTAAGAGAGTCAATCCGTGGTTTTCCGTCATGGTGCAGACGGGCGGGCAGGGTAACGGATTAGACAAATTTGAACGTCGTGTTCCGATCGGCTTCGGAACTTCACAAAATATTATGCATGATACGCAAAAACGCAACAAGTCCCTTAGGTGTTTTTAAAATAAAGGAATGAATATTATCATAAGTGCGAAAGTTAATGTTTGTAACGGAGGGGTCTCGTGCCCTCCGCCGAAACATCGGCATCCCTTTCCCGTGGGCGTCCTTGGAGCGTCTTGCAACGAGCGAGGATGGGGAAAGCGGGTCCGCCGAAGGGGACTGGTGAACCCGTCGATCGTCTGGGGCATCCCGCACCCCCGCCCCGACCGCGAAAGAGAGCGGGGTCGTCCGCCGGGATCGGAAATCGATGAATCTGCTGATCGGGCAGGAAACTCTGAATTTCCGCGCCTGTCGTGCCGCATCCTCAAGAAAGGGACCGCGTCGATCGATCCGGTCTTCGGACTTCAATTTCAAATCAACTCGGATTTCAAAGAAAAAAGATTACAGCATCTTGAAAACCCGAGATTTTCCGCTTGCTTCGTCCGATCCTGGCTGGACGGCTGGCGACTTCATTTTTTTGACTATCGACGATCCCGATGTGAGCACTTAAAATTTTCGGATAATTGGCCCTCGCGGTCGTCGGGAGAGGTGGCCCGCGAAGCGGAGCCAGTGATTTCTTAGATTTAGTTGTGAGAGCGGAGCGATCCGGCAGGTCTCATTCTATGGGTTTGGGTTGTTCCTTGCAACGGGAAGCCGGAGACTTCCGGCTTCCCGCTCTCTTGCCCGCCCTGCGGGCGGCTTTTTCCAGTTTCTTCGGTTTTTGGTTATGGTTGTTCATGCCGCCCGTTTCAATTGGTCGGGACGGTAAAGATCCCAAGGCGTTTTGCCCTCGTGCGATTGGTGCGGGCGCCACGTGTTGTGGCGCCCGCACCAGCGTTTCAGCGATCGCTCCAGTTCGTGGAGGTCGCGGTAGTCGCCCAGGTAGACCTCCTCGTATTTGACGCTGCGCCGGAGGCGCTCAATAAACACGTTGTCCACCCAGCGGCCCTTCCTGTCCATGCTCAGGCGCACGCCAGGCCTCGTCGGGGCCGGACACCCCGCTACCAAGGAGGTAGGGATAAACCCGGTGTTCCTCGCCCTTGCCCGGAAGACTTGTGCGGGGACGGCGGTAGACCGCCGCAACGCCCATGTGCCTCATGAGCCGGGCCACGCGAGAGCGGCTCGTGTTGATGCCGTGGTGGCGGCGGAGCACGTCGCGGATTTCGTCGATGAGGCGGCAGAGCGCGGCATCCTCTTCGGTGAACTTGGAAGCGGCGGGCGCGAGCCGGTTGCGGTTGACTTCGAGGAGCTGGCACTGGCGGCGCACGCTCAAGGGGGTGTCGGATTCGATCACGGCCTTGCTGCTTCAAAGTCCCAGCTCCTTGGACTTTTTTGCCAGCCACTCCACCTCCATGGTCAGCTGGCCGATCTTGCGCTCGCGGCGGGCGCGCTCGCGCTCGGCGGCTATTTCGTTGATCGTCTTGGCTCCGCGCGCGGCCTCCAAGGCCACTCGGGCCTTGAACTCCGGGGTGAAGTTCCTTCGCGTTTTCTTTTTCATGGTTCTCGGTCGGAATCTGACGAGAACGCTCCCACTCTCAATCCTCAAATCCAATCAAGACTCTGGCTCCGTCCGCCGGGGCCACCTCTGCCTTGGCAAAATGGGCTGGTTCGCGTTCATTTCGGTCCATGACCGGCATCTTTTCACGCACCGTTCTCATCACCGGCGCTTCCAGTGGCATCGGGGAGGCGACCTCGCGGGCCTTTTTGGCGGCAGGTTGGACGGTCCACGCGGCGGCCCGGCGAACGGAAAAGATGGCCGGTCTCGAGGCGGCGGGGGCGCACATTCATGCGCTCGATCTCAACCGCGAGGATTCGATCGTCCTCCTTGCGCGGGCGGTCCTCGACTCCGCGGGGGGCATCGGAGTCCTCGTGAACAACGCGGGCGTCGGAGTCTATGGAGCGGTCGAAGAGGTTCCGCTGGATGAAGCGCGGCGACAGTTCGAGGTCAACTTGTTCGGTCTCGCCCGCCTCACCCAGTTGCTGCTTCCGTCGATGCGGGCCGTCGGCGGCGGAACGATCGTGAACGTCTCCTCGATCGGCGGGCGCGTCTACACGCCGATGGGAGCCTGGTATCACGCGTCGAAGCACGCCCTCGAAGGCTGGTCGGATTGCCTCCGGATCGAGGTCGCCCCCTTCGGAATCCGTGTCATCGTGGTCGAACCCGGTGCGATCGAGACCGAATTTGCCGAACTCGCGATGGCCCCGTTGCTGGAGCGCTCGCGGCCGGGCCCTTACGCTGTCGTTGCCGGAAAAATGGCCGCGGCGACCCGACGCGCCTATCTCGACCGGAAGGCCTCGTCGCCGGATCTGATCGCCTCGCTCATCGTCCGGGCGGTCGAGTCCCGGAAGGCGAAGACCCGATACGCCGCCGGCCACCTCGCCCGCCCCGTCCTCTGGGCCCGCCGCCTTCTCGGAGACCGCGGGTTTGACTGGATCATCCGCAGATTCCTCTGACCCGGCGCGCTTCTCGCCGGAACCACCGCTCCCCTTGGCCAGGCCGCGCGGGGCCTCGGAATTCCCGGAGCCGCGAGGGATCACTTCTTCACCGCGGCAACGCGATCCACGATCTGGATCACCGCGCTGCGACCGGCGTCGGCCTTGGTTTTCGCAACGGTCCCCTCGGTCGCGACAATGGCCTCCCGGGGCAGGCCCGAGGCCACGAAATAATCGCCGAGAAAGCGGGCTCGGTTCGTCGCGATTTCGCGGTTCGCCTCGGGATATTCCGTGTCGTTGGCCGAACCGACGATCTTCAACCCGAGAGCGGGCTTGCCTTCCAGTTGCTGGCGAATCCAGACGAGGGCGGTTTCGCGCTCCTTGAGGTTCGCGGCGGAGTTTCTCTCATAGGAGACGGTGAAGAGACTGGGCTGAGGCTTCGGCGCGGCCTTCGCCGCTTCGGCGGTTTTGGCCGCTTTGGCGGCGGGCTTGGCCTTCGGATCGTTCTTTTTCCCTTCGGCCACCGTTTTCCGGCCGCGCTCCTCCGGAGCCTTGCGTTTGCGCTCTTCCGCCGGCTTCACGCCCGCTTTCGCCGCCACCAACTGCTCCTCCAAATCCTCGATCCGCTCGTTCTTTTTCGCCAATTCAAGCTGCGCGTCGTGGAGTTTCTCGCGGAGCTGGGCGAGTTCTTTCCCCTGGGCGTGGGCACGGTCCTTCTTTTCGTCTGCCAGAACCGGTCGGCAAGGGAGGGCAATGAGGAGGGCGAAGGCCAGGACGACACCGGCACGGCGGTTGAGGGAAAGAGAGGGGTTCATCGCCTCAAAAATGAAAAATCCAGACGATCCCGGCAAGCAAAAAAACGCGGCCACCCACGGGGCCTACCTGCCCGCTCGAGCGGGAGGTCCTACCCGCGTTCGGCCGTGAGCACCTCGACGTCGGCCCGGATCTCGTGTTTCTGCGCCGAAGCCTGGATGAGACCGCGGATCGCGCAGATCGTCTTGCCACTTTTCCCGATGACGCGCCCGGAGTCGTCCGGATGCAGGCGGATCCGATAGTGATTTACCCCCGCTCGATCTTCACGCTCGATCTCGATCTCCCCGGGATGCTCGACGAGTCCTCCGACCACATACTCGAGGAACTCCTGGATGGCGAGGGTCGGTTCCATGGGACGGGGAGGATCGGAGTCGGGAAAGTCGATTCGCAAAAGAAAAAAGGGGCGTGCCATGCGGCACCCCCCTCGCTTTTACCGCTCGCGGCGGCGCTTGTCACGAAAGAACGATCAGGCGGAGGCCTGACGCGCCTTCTTCATGAGGCTCCGGACCGTGTCCGAGGGCTGGGCCCCTTTCCCGATCCACTCGTCGGCCTTGGCCAGATCGATCTTGAACCCTCCCTGGGAGGCGAGGGGATCGTAGGTGCCGATTTGCTCGATGAAGGCCCCTTCGCGGCGCGCGCGCTGATCCGCCACGACGATGCGATAGTAAGGACGGTCCTTCGTGCCTTCGCGTCTCATTCTGATCTTGACCATAATCCGTTCCGATTCTGATTGGGTGTGGGAGCCGGCGGTCCGGGCCGCGGCGGCCTGAAAAACGCCGGTTTGCGGCGGGAGGGGAACTTGTTACCGTCAATCGCCAAAAAATCAAACGCTAGTTTCCTGATTCTTTCCCGCCCCGGCAACCCGGAATCCGCCCAATTTCCCCAGATTCTCGTGGCAATCCGACGACGGCTCGGGTTCAATGCGCCCATGTCGATCGAGGAATCCGAAGTCTCCGCCCACGCCGGGAAGGTCCGGCAACTGCTCTCCGCCCTGAACGAGGCCATCTATGGACAGGAAACGCTCGTCGAACTCGTCGTCACGGGATTGCTCGCCCGCGGCCACACCCTTCTCGAAGGCCTCCCCGGCCTTGGCAAGACCGAGCTGGTCAAGGCCCTCGCGAAGACCCTCGAACTCGAGAACAAGCGGATCCAGTTCACCCCCGACCTCCTTCCCGGCGACATCACGGGCAATCCGGTCCTCCAGGAGACGCCGAACGGACGCGAGTTCGTCTTCCAGGAAGGTCCGATCTTCGCCAACCTCGTTCTCGCCGACGAAATCAACCGCGCCTCGCCCAAAACCCAGTCGGCCCTGCTCGAGGCGATGCAGGAACAGCGCGTCACCGTGCTCGGCACGACCCACGCCCTGCCCTCGCCGTTCTTCGTCCTCGCGACCCAGAACCCGATCGAACTCGAGGGCACCTATCCCCTGCCCGAAGCCCAGCTCGACCGCTTCCTCTTCAAACTCGAGGTGCGCCGCAATTCCGTCGCCACCCTCCAGAAAATCGTCCTCAACCGCGAGATCGGGGTCGAACCGGTCGTGGAGAAAGTGCTCTCCCGCGACGACCTCGCTGGCATCACCGCCGCGGTCCGCAAGATCTACCTGCCCGAAGTCGTCGCGAACTACATCGCCCGCCTTGTCGATGCCACCCATGGCGGCACGAAGGCCTCGACCGCGATCAAATACGGCGCCAGTCCCCGCGCCGCCCTCGCCCTCGCTTCCGCCGCGAAAGCCCGCGCCCTGATGCAGGGGCGCATCAACACGAGCTTCGAGGATGTCGCCGCGGTCGCGACGCCGGTCCTGATCCACCGCATCATCCTGCAATACGAGGCCCGCATCGAAGGGCGCAGTTCCGGCGATGTCGTGGCCGAACTCCTCGGGGAAGTCCCCCGTCAGCCGCTCGATCTCGCGCCGACCCTGAAAGAATCCTGAGTGGGAAAGAATCCCATTCCCGGCACCGTAACGCGTTCCCGAACCCACGCGACTCCCCTTCCCCGAATGCCACCGCGATCGCTCTTTTTCCTGCTCGCCGCCATCGCGGCGATGCTGCCATCCGTCGCGGCCAGGGGCGGCGAGCAGATTTTCCGGCACGACTACGCGGGGAACACCGACACCTTCGTGGAAATCCAGAGCGTCTTCGGTGCGGTCGCAAAACAGGGCTCGCTGCCCTACCGAATCACGATCCGGAACAACACCGGCCGGACCCGCGTCTGGATGATCCGTTTCTCCGAGGGCAACTACGGTCGACGTCTCAACACCGTCGCGACCTTCTCCATCGAGGTCGGAGACGGTGCCCAGGCCGTGCGTGAGGTCACCCTGCCCTTCGCTCCCGCCTTCCTTGCCTACGACTACCGGAACCTCGAGATCACCGCGAGCGCTTCCGGCCTGCCCTCCGAGTCGCGGACCTTCGGCGAGCAGACCCCCCAGAGTTTCCCGATCCTCGCGATGAGCAAGGCGCTCGCGCAACGCAGCCTTTCCCGCCTCGACGACCTCGTCAAAAACGAGAACTCCGGCAATCCGCATTTCGCCAAGACCTTCGATCCCGAGCAATTGCCCTCGGACTGGCTCGGTTACACCGGACTCGATGGCCTCATTCTCGACGAGCCCGCATGGAAGGCCCTCACCCCGGCGCAGCGCCAGGCGCTCGTCGCCTGGGTCCGCCTCGGGGGACGACTCGATCTTTACGGCCAGAACGAGATCGATCCCGCCTCCCTCGATCTGCCCATCGCCGCCGCCGGGGGAACGGACGCCGGCTGGGCCCTCAGCCTCGGGAGCATTCACTTCCACACCTGGGACGGACGCGAGGTGCCGGAGAACCACCTCGCTTTCTTCCGCAACATTCCGCAGGGATCGCAAGCCCTCGAGGGGGAATACGATCTCAAATGGAAGGTGTTCGCCGACTTCGGGACCAAGGAATTCAATCCACTCCTCGTTTTTCTTCTCCTCCTCGCCTTCGCCATCCTCGTGGCCCCGGTGAACCTATTCTATCTCGCGAAGCCCGGACGCCGCCACCGGCTCTTCATCACGACGCCCATCATCTCCGTATCGACCTGCCTCCTCATCATCCTGATCATCTTTTTCATCGACGGCATCGGAGGAGCCGGCCGGCGCGTCGTCCTCGCCGACCTCCAGCCCGGCGAAAACGAGAACCGCCTCTACGTGACGCAGGAACAACTGAGCCGCACCGGCGTCATGATCACTCCCGGGTTCACGACCGGGAGGATCTACGACCTGAATCCCGTCAATCTTCCCGCGAGCCAGTTCAATCCCTTCTCCCAGAACGGGGAACGTTCCGCCACTTACGTCATGAGCGAGGGCCGCTACTCAGGGGAGTTCTTCCGGAGCCGTTCCGAACAGGCGTTCTCGCTCCGCACCGCCGAACCCGCCCGTTCCCGCATCGATCATCAGGGCGAGGAAAACGGCAAACCCGTCCTCGTCTCGAACCTCGCCCAGGAGATCCTCGACTTTCACTACCGCGATGCGAAAGGCGGCCACTGGGTCGCAACCGCCGGCAGTGTAACCGCTCCGGGGCAGCGCATCCCGCTCGAGAAATCGGATGCGGCCGTCTGGCCTGGCTGGATCGAGGACTCGATCACAAACTTCAGCCAGACGCGCCGGGACCGCATCCGCGGAATGCAGGATCCCCACCGCTTCTTCGCCCGGGTCCGCGATCCCGAAGCCCTGGCCCTTCCCACCCATCGCGGAATCCGCTGGGAGGAAACCCTTCTTCTCGTCACCGGCACTCCCGCGGGAACCGCTCCCGCGTCCACCGAACCGCCCCAACCCGGCGCCGCGCAATGAACGAATCCTCCGCCACCCGCGAGACCGGGATCAAGATCGAAGCCGCGACCTCTCCGGAAACCGACTCCGGGAGCGACGTCCCCGCCATCGAGGTGCGCCACCTCTCCCGCTGGTTCCCCGGAGTCCACGCCGTGCGTGACGTGTCCTTCACCGTGCCGAAGGGCCAGGTCGTCGGCTTCGTCGGCGCGAACGGCGCCGGCAAAACCACGACGATGCGCATCCTCGCGACACTCGACTACCCGAGCTCGGGGGAAGCCCGCATCTGCGGCCACAACGTCGTCACCCATCCGGCCCAGGTGCGTCGCTGCATCGGCTGGATGCCCGATCACTACGGCACCTACAGCCACATGACGGTGCTCGAATACCTCGACTTCTTCGCGAGAGCGCTGGGATACAGGGGCGACGAACGCATCGAGCGCATCGCCGAGGTCATGGAGTTCACCGACCTCACCGGGCTTGCCGACCGTCTCATCGACCAGCTCAGCAAGGGCATGGGACAGCGCCTCTGCCTCGGCCGCGCCTTGCTCCACGATCCCGAGGTCCTCATCCTTGACGAGCCCGCTGCCGGTCTCGACCCGAAGGCCCGCGTCGAGTTGAAACACCTCATCCGCGTCCTCGCCCAGGACGGAAAAACCGTCTTCATCAGCTCGCACATCCTCTCGGAACTTGGCGAGATGTGCGATTCGCTCCTCTTCATCAACCAGGGCCGCATCATCCACCACGGTTCCGCCGAGAGCCTCCGCCGGGGCAACGGCGGGAACTCCGTCGTCGAGGTCCAGCTCGCCCACTCCGTCGAACGCCTCGCCGAATGGGCCTCCCTCGCCCCGAACGTCACCTTCCGCGACACGACCCGGACGGGCGGACGCATCGAGATCGACTCGGTCGAGCCCGAGATCCTCGCCACCGTGCTGCGCCGGATGATCAACGATGGCCTTCCTGTCACCGATTTTCACCTCGCCGAACGCAAGCTGGAGGACGCCTTCATCGAGATCCTCGGCGAACTCGAGGCCGGGGGAACCCCGATCGTGGGGTGAACCCCGCCCTGTCATGTCCGCCACCCCACCCCGTTCCCTCGAACCTGATTCTTGATCCGCCACGCTTCGCGCCCGGTCCGAAAACCGCAACTCCTCAAGTCCACCCTTGCCATCAAAAGCGGCGGGACGCCGCTTCCACTCTCCCGAATCTCCACCTGCCCGCAGGGCACCTTTTCCCTTTCACCGCGGTGGAACGCCGCGCCCTCCCATGACACCGCCCCCCCTGCCCGGTGACGCCACCTCGGTCGCCCAGCGCATGACCGATTTTCCCGGCCGTTTCAGCCCCATGCTCGTGAAGGAGCTGCGGCAGGGCATGCGGACGAATCTCTTCACGATCGCCTTCATCCTCCTCCAAACGGTGATGATCCTGAGCCTGCTCGCGGGACTCGCCGACCCCGGTTCGCCCGCCTCGACCGGGTTCTTCTGGTTCTTCATCGTCGTCACCCTCCTCATCGTGCAGCCGCTCCGCGGCTTCGGCGCGCTCAGCTCCGAGTTCACGCTCAACACGATGGACCTCATCCAGCTCACCCGGCTCGACGCCTGGCGCATCACCCTCGGCAAGTGGACCGCACTGAACGCGCAGACCCTCCTCTTCCTCACGGGCGTCCTTCCATACCTCGTGATGCGGTATTTCCTGGGCAACGTGAACTTCGTCATCGATCTCGCCGCGCTCGCTTATCTCGGACTCGGTTCCGCCCTCGCCAGCGCGATCACGATCGGCTGCTCGGCCTTCAGGCACTTCGTCCTCCGCGGTCTCCTCGTGCTCGGATTCGGGATCGGATTCATCGCCCTCTACGTCACGATGCTGGACTTGATCTTCCGAGTCGGCGTCGGTGGATTCAGTCCCGCGACGATGGGCCTCGCCGCGCTCGCGATGCTCTACGGCTGTTTCTTTTTCCTCTCCTTCGGCGCGAGCCGGATCGCGCCGCTTTCCGAGAACCACTCCACCCGGAAGCGCCTCGTCGCCCTCGGCTTCGTTCTCCTCTCGTTCGGATTCTTCCGGCTCGGAGCGGAGGAGGCGGCCTACATCGTCATCGCGCTCATTCTCGGCTTCGCCTCCGTCGATGCCCTCACCGAACCCCTTCCGGTCTTCGCCCGGGTCCTCGAGCCGTTCCGGAAAAACCCGCTCCTCCGCCTCGCCGCCTGGTTTTTCACGCCCGGATGGCTGAGCGGGATCGTCTTCTTCCTGCTCTGTGTCTGGATCTGGATCACCCTCGCCGCCCTCGCTCCCGGCTCCGCCTCGCTGCCCTCTTCCGAACCGGACACGATGCTGACTTCGCTGCTCTCGACGGCGAATGTTTTTCTCTTCCCCCTCATCTTCATCCACCTGTTTTTCCCGAAACACGCCTCCGGCAGCTTCACCTTCGGCATTTACTTCTTCATCCAGGCCTGCCTCGCGGTGCTCACGGTCATGATCGCGGTGCTTTCCGATGCTCTCTCGCGTTACGACGATCTCATCTTCGCGCTCGTGCCGATTCCCCCGGTCCTGCTCGTGGCGTTGGAGAACGGAGGCGCGGACCGGGGATTCGAACTCTTTTATTTCGGCGCCGCGGTCCTCACCCTCGTCCTCGGCATCGCCGTCCCCTTCCTGCGCCAGCGCGAGTCGGTGCGGGAATTCGTCCGCAATCTCAAAGCCCCCTGACCCGTGTCCCTGCCCGACAGCAGCGAATTGAACTCCCTCGCGGCGCGCGCGCGCTCCCACGCCGAGCGGTTCGCGCTGCCCCTGCGGGAACAGAACTGGCGCGGCAACGCCGGCGAATTCGCCGGATCGGGAGTGGGGAGCTCACTCGATTTCCAGGACCACCGCTCCTACGTTCCCGGCGACGATCCGAGGCACATCAACTGGCAGGCCTACGCGCGGTCGGGGCATTATTCGCTGAAGCTCTACCGGGAGGAGGTGCGTCCCGTCGTCGAGATCCTCCTCGACGTCTCCGACTCGATGTTCGCCGATTCGGACAAGGCGCGCCGCGTCGTCGAACTGCTTTACTTCGCCTTCGCCGCCGGCGAACAGGTCGGGGCGACAACCTCGGTCCTGCTCCTCAAGGGCCCGGGGTGGAAGGCCGTCGAACGATCCTCCGTCCTCACCCATGGCTGGGTCGATCCGGCCCGCGAGCTTCCCCCGACCGAAGCCTCGGCCCCGCCGAACCTCGGCGACGTGCCCCTGAAGGCCCGTTCCCTCCGCGTCCTCATCAGCGACCTGCTCTTTGCCGCCAGTCCCGAGCCGCTCCTGCGAGCCCTTGGCCGGGGACTCGGCCGCGCCATCGTCCTCGCGCCCTACTCGTCCGCCGAAGCGTCTCCCGACTGGAGCGGAAACTGCGAATTCGTCGACACCGAGAGCGGAGTCCTCCACCAGCGCCGCGTCGATCCCGCCCTGCTGCGGCGCTACACCGAAGCCTACCGCGATCACTTCTCGCGCTGGAAAGCCGCCTCGCTCCGCACCCGCATCCCCCTCGCCAAAATACCGCCATTGATCCCCTTCGAAGCTTCCCTCAAAGCCGAAGCCATCCCCGGAGGGGCGATCCTATTTGCGTGATTCCCCTGCCCCCGGGCTCCTCCTCCCTTCCTGTTACTTTTTACCTTTTACCTTCCCACCTTTTACCGCGCCCGCAGGGCGCGCGCCCCACATGCCCATCCTCTTCGCCAATCCCGCCGGACTCTGGGCGCTCCTCGGCATCCCGGCGATCCTGCTGATCCACTTCCTCCAGCGGGAGTCGAAGCGCGTCGAGGTCAGCACCCTCTTCCTTCTCGAACACCTCGACCGGGAGAGCGTCCAAGGCCGCCGCTTCGACCGGCTCCGGAATTCCGTTCCGCTCTGGCTGCAACTCCTCGGCGTGATCCTCCTCGCCTGGCTCCTCTCCGAACCCCGCTGGGCGAGCGGACGCTCGGTGCAGCGCGTCGTCCTCGTCCTCGACAACTCCGCCTCGATGGAGACCTTCCGCGAGGAACTTCTCGAGGCGATCCGTCGGGAACTGCCCCCGCTCACCTCCATCGTCGGCACCACCGAATACACCGCGATCGAATCGTCCTCGATCGGAACGACGCTTTATCGCGGCACGTCCCTCGGCGAACTGACCACGGCCCTCTCCTCGTGGGAACCAGCCGCCGGCCGCCACTCGCCCGAATCGGCGCTGCGCGTCGGGCGCGGTCTCGCAGGCAGCGGCGGCATCCTCGTTTTTGTGACCGACCACGCGGGTGAAACCCTGCCGTTCGGCGCCTCGCGCCTCGCCGTCGGCAGTCCGCTCGACAACGTCGGATTCGCCGGGCTCCGCGTCGACACGGAAAACGACAAAACGGTCTGGCGCGCGACGCTCCGAAACTACTCGGCCAAGGCCCAGACCCGCTCCTGGTTCCTCGGGTCCGGAGGACGCCGCTCCGAGGCCCGTTCCGTCGCGCTCGAGCCCGGGGCGACGCGAATTCTCCAGGGCGAGTTCCCCGAGGGCATCGACCGCGTCTCCCTCGTTCTCGAGCCCGACCGTTTCACCCGCGACGACTCCCTCCACCTCGTGAAACCGGCGCCCAAGCGTCTCCTCGTTTCCCGCACCGGGGCGGCCAGCGCGGAAACCCTCATCGCCGGTCTCATCGGCAGCCTCGAAAACACGGCCCAAGCCACCGCGGGGGAAACGCCCGACCTCTGGTTCGCGACCTACAATCCCCTCGCCCCCGCCGAACTTCCCACCGTCTCGATCGTGCTGATGAACCAGGAGCAGGTGCCGCGACGTTTCTTCTCAGGCCCGATCGTCGCGTCGAACCATCCCCTCGTCGCCGATCTCGACTGGCAGGGGCTCATCGCCCGTTCGACCCCGTCGGTTCCGATGGCCGGTGGTGACCTCGTGTTGCTTTGGCAGGGTGAACGTCCCCTCGTCCTCGTGCGCGAGGGCAAAGGAAAACGCCAGCTCATCTTCAATTTCGACGTCGCCTCCTCGAACGCCCCGCGCCTCCCCGCCTTCGTCGTGCTCGTGCACCGCTTCGCCGCGCTCCTCCGCGAGGACAAGATCGCCGTCGAACTCCGCAACGTGGAATTGCGCCAAACCCTCGCCCTCGCCTACGACGCCGGGGATGGGGCTGCCGAACTCGAGGTCATGACCGAAGCGGGCCGCGGCACCATTCCCCTCTCCCGCGCCCGCCAGCTCCGCGCCCCCGGGGAACCGGGCTTTTTCCGCGTCGGTCAGGGTGGCACCATCCTCCTCGACGCCGCCGCGAACTTCGCCGACACCCGCGAGGCCGACCTCTCCAAGGCGGACTCCGTCTCCGAACTCGGCGCCCTCCCCGAGGCGATCCGCGAGCGCCAGACCGAGGGCGATCCGGTGTGGTTCGTCTGGGTCCTCCTCCTCGCCGCGGCCATGCTCGTCACCTGGCACGTCCTCGGCCGCAAACCGCAGGCCGGGGTTCCCGTCCCCTCGTGACCCGTGACCCGTCCCCTCGTGACCCGTGACCCGTCGCTCACGCGAGCAGTTTTTCGACGAGGTGCCCGTGCACGTCGGTGAGCCGGTAATCGCGCCCTTGGTAGCGGAAGGTCAGCTTGGTGTGCTCGATGCCCAGCAGGTGCAGAAGCGTCGCGTGCAGATCGTGGATGTGGACCGGGTTCTCGACGACATGGAAGCCGAGCTCATCGGTCGCCCCGAGGGTGATCCCTGGCTTGATCCCGCCGCCCGCCATCCACATCGTGAAAGCCTGCGGATGGTGATCACGCCCGAGGCTGCGCCCGAGCGCGGCACTGGCCTCGACCATGGGAGTACGGCCGAATTCACCGCCCCAGACCACGAGGGTATCCTCGAGCAGGCCGCGCTGCTTCAAATCCATCACGAGCGCGGCGGAGGCCTGGTCGACCTGCAGGGCCTGGGCCTTCACGCCGTTCTCGACCTGCGAGTGGTGGTCCCACCCGGAATGGTAGACCTGCACGAAACGCGTCCCGCGCTCGACGAGGCGGCGCGCGAGGAGACACTGGTTCGCGAAGGCGGCCTTCGGATCGCCGGGCTTCGCGCCGTAGAGCGCGATCGTCGCGGGTGACTCGTCGGAGAAATCCATCAGCCCGGGCGCGGCCGACTGCATCCGCCAAGCCATCTCGTAGGCATCGATCCGCGTCTGGATCTCGGGATCACCGATCACGCCGAGCTCGCGCTCGTTCATCCTGCGAAGGAGATCGAGGGAATCGCGCTGCGCCTTCGCATCGTAGCCCTTCGGATTCGAGACGTGCAGGATCGGATCGCCCGCGTCGCGGAAAGGCACGCCCGCATGACTGCCGGGCAGGAAACCCGCGCTCCACATCGCCGCCCCGCCGCTGAGGCTGCCGCCGCTTTTGAGGACGACGAAGGAAGGCAGGTCATCCGCCTCGCTCCCGATCCCGTAGCTGAGCCACGAGCCCATCGCGGGACGACCGGGCAGGCCGTGACCGGTGTTGAGAAAGAGCTGGGCCGGGGCGTGGTTGAACTGGTCGGTCTTGAGCGACTTCACGATCGCGATGTCGTCGACGATCTTCGAGAGCCAGGGGAGCCGGTCGGAGAGTTCGGCGCCGCATTGCCCGTGCTTCGCGAAGGGAAAGCGCGGCGCGAGGACGGCGGCGTCGGGCTGGATGAAGGCGTAGCGTTGCCCCGCGATGACCGAGGGAGGGATCGGCTTTCCGTCGAGTTCGCGCAGCTTCGGCTTGTCGTCGAAGAGCTCGAGCTGGCTCGGCGCGCCCGCCATGAAGAGGAAGATGACGCGTTTGGCCTTCGCGTCGTGGTGCGTGTCGCGGGGCGAGAGCGGATTCGAGGAGGCCGCGTTCGCCCCGCGGACGAGGTTCCCGAGCCCTCCCGCGAAGGCCGAGGCGAGCCCGATGCGACCGAGGCCGAGACCGCAGTCGTGGAAGAAATGGCGTCTTGTCAGGGAGCGGAGGGACTCGTTCATGGCATCAAAAGGTGGCATGGGCATCCTGCCCATGCCTTCGGCGGGGGCAGCGTGGAATCGCGAAAGAACGAAACCCGCTCTTCGACGTCCTCACACGGCGCATGGGCTGGAAGCCCATGCCACATGGCATTGCGTTCATGATCAGCCGCGGGTGATGTTTTCGTTCAGATTCAGGAGGACGCGCGCCACCATCGCCCATGCGGCGAGCTCGGCGGTGACGGGGCCCTTTTCCGCGGAAAGAATCGCTCCGGCCTCCAGCCCGCCGGAGGCGAGGCGGGCGCGCTGCGTCTCGTAGAAAGCGAGGTATTCCTTCCTTTCCGCCTCGCTTGGTGTTCTTGTCAGGACCCGGCGGAAGAGCGACCCGAGAGGATCCAGTCCCCCGACAGAGGGGGCCGCACTCGCCCCTGTCAAACGCGCCAATCCCTCGGCCGCCTCGTGGAACATGGGATCGTTCATCAGGGCCAGGGCCTGGAGCGGCGTGTTGGTGCGGTCGCGGCGCGGCAGGCAATTCTCGCCGGTGGGACCGTCGAAGACGAGGTAGGCGGCGAACGGCGCGGTGCGTTTCGAAAAGGTGTAGAGGCTGCGGCGATAGCGGTCCTCGCCGGCGGAGGGATTCCACGCCCCGCCCCCGTAGGCCAGCTCGACGACGCTGTCCGGTTGCGGCGGATAGACGCCCGGGCCGCCCATCTTCGGAGAGAGGAGTCCGGCCGCGGCGAGGGCCCCGTCGCGCAGCATCTCGCCGGTGAGGCGGAACCGCGGGCCGCGGGCAAGTAGGGCATTGTCAGGATCCTTCTCGAGCTGGATCGAGTCGACGCGGCCGTCGCGGCGGTAGGCGGCGCTGGTGACGAGGAGCCGGTGCAGGTTCTTCACCGACCAGCCCCGGGCGACGAACTCGACGGCGAGCCAGTCGAGCAATTCGGGATGCGAGGGCAGCTCGGACTGGTAACCGTAGTCGCCCGCGGTGTGGACGATGCCGCGTCCGAAGAAGGCCTGCCAGGTGCGGTTCACCATGACGCGCGACCCGGGCGGATTGCGGTCGCTGACGAGCCACTTCGCGAGGCCGAGGCGGTTCGCGGGAGTGCCTTCGGGGATGGGTTCGAAATAGGCGGGCACCGCGGGCGCGACGGCCTCTTTCGGCGAAAGATACTCGCCGCGGTGGTGACGATGGGTCGGGCGCGGATGGTTGGCGGGTCGCTCCTTCATCACCAGGGTGGTCGGCGGATCGGGGAGGCGCTTGCGGAGTTTCGCGATCTCGTCCTGAAGGGCCTTGTGGGCGGGATTGATCCTGACAAAGGCACGACGCAGGGCGGCCTCGTCGCCCGCACGAACATCGGGCGTCCCCGAGGGCAGGGCCACCACCGCGCCTCCGGCCGTCGTCGCGGAGAGCCGGAACTTACCGAGTCCGGCGACGAAGTGGCGTTCGAAAAGCAGGGTGAGTTCGAGCGTTTTCGCCCCGGCGAGGGGCTTCGCGAGATTGAGGACCAACGCATGAGCCTCGCCCTCGCGCGTCGCGGTGGACCAGCCGGTCGATCCGTCGCCGTCGTAGAGATTCTCGCCTTTCGCCTCGCCCGAGCCAATCGAGATCTTGCCGAAGCTGACGCTCGCGCCCGAGAAGGCGAGCTTTTCACCGCCGGATATCGCCGAGACCTCGCTGAGGAAGAAGTCACCCTTGCGGCCCTCGTAGTAGGCGGCTCCGGGGCCGTTCGCGGGGAGGCGCGGATCGGGGAGGGCCTCGAGGCGCAGGGCGGTGACGGCCTGCCCCGCGAGCGGCGCGAGGTCAAGAGTCACCCCGTAGACGTCGCGTTTCGTGAAGTCGCCGCTCGCGTAGATGGCGTGGTCCTTCTCGATCTCGAGGAGGGGCAGGTTCGATTTTGCCTTCAACGGCGGCAGGACCGTCCACGGTGCGGACTTCGTCTTGAGATCGGCAAGCCAGGCCTGGTATTTCGCTTCATCGATCGCGGCGACGGCTTCCGCCTCGAGCGCGGCGATCCGTTGCCCGACCTCCTCACGTTGTTTCGTCAGGGCGGGATCGGCGATCTCGATCTCGGGTTCGTCGGCGTTGTTGAGCAGCGCCATGAGCGCGTAAAAGTCGGTGTGGGTGATGGGATCGAACTTGTGGGTGTGGCACTGGGCGCAGCCGGTCGTGAGCCCCATCCAGACGGAGCCGGTCGTGGCGACGCGGTCGATCATGGCGAGGTAGCGGAACTCGAGCGGATCAATCCCGCCCTCCTCGTTCAGCATCGTGTTACGGTGGAAGCCGGTGGCGATGCGCTGGTCGGTCGTGGCATCCGGGAGGAGGTCGCCGGCGAGTTGCTCGATCGTAAACCGGTCGTAGGGCAGGTCGTTGTTGAAGGCGCGCACGACCCAGTCCCGGTAGGGCCAGATCGAGCGGGGCCGGTCCTTCTCATATCCGTTCGTGTCCGAGTAGCGGGCGAGGTCGAGCCAGTCCCGTGCCCAGCGTTCGCCGTAGGCGGGCGAGGCGAGGAAGCGGTCGACGAGCGCGCTCCACGCGGCCCCGGGATCCTTCTCATGCTCCGCGAGGTAGAGGTCCGTCTCCGCGATCGTCGGCGGCAATCCACGGAGATCGTAGGAAAGGCGGCGGATCAGCGTGTGGGGATCGGCGGGGCCGTTGAGGGGCAGTTCTTTCCCGGCCCGTTTCGCGTCGAGGAAGCGGTCGACGGGATGGTCGGACCCGCTTTCGCCGATCGCCGGCACTTCGGGGCGCACCGGTTTCTCGAAGGCCCAGTGTTCCTCATACTTCGCCCCTTGCTCGATCCACCGCTTCATCAGGGCGACTTCCTCGGGGGAAAAACGGGGCTTGTTCGACTTCGGCGGAGGCATCACTTCCTTGGGATCTTCGCTGAGGAGGCGCGAGACCAGTTCGCTCGCGGCGGAATCGCCGGGCTTGATCGCCTGGTAGCCGCCGAGGTCGCGGGTCGCCGCAGCGAAGGTGTGCAGGCCGAGGTCGGCCTCCTGCATCTCTTCGTCGAAGCCGTGGCATTTGAAACAGCGGTCGCTGAGGAGCGGCCGGATGTCGCGCTGGAAGTCGACCTCGTCCGCGGAGAGGACGCTTTCCGGGAGCAGGAAGAGAAGGCACGGGACGGCGAGGACCAAGGCACGCATACCCTAATATGATGCCGATCCCCCCGCCTGTCGCGCGGCGGATTGGCGTGAGAAATTCCCCCGTAAGACCGGCGGCGGTGCGGTTTGCGCTTGGCAGGAGCGATTCTCCCGCTACGATCCAGTCAATTGCTCCGTCCCCCGCCATGACCGCCCCCGACCTCGACCGGCTTCTCGGTGACCTGCGTGCCTCGGCCCCCGCTCCGTCGCGCGACCTGACCTCGTTGGTGATGGACCGACTCGGCCCGTCGACCGCGCAGGTCCGAAAAACGTTCTGGGCGGGAGCCTCCGCCTGTCTCCTCTCGATGCTCGTCGCCACCGCCATCGCCTTGGCCGCCGTCTCAGGCGCTCCCAAGGCTGCTCCGCCCGAGCTCACCCTCCTGACCCGCGGGACCGGCCCCCTCGCCTCCCTTTGATTCCGTTCCGGGCCTTTGCTCATGCACGCGGTCGCGCAACGCCCTGTCTTCTGGATCCTCGCCGCGGTGGGTCTCTCCGCGCTGACGGCGGCCCTTATCGTAATGCTGGTGATCCGGGGATCCCTTGAGGATTTCAGCCCCGGACACGTCCATCACCACGAGTCCGATCCTGCGGACGGGAACGAGGGCGGAACCTTTCACGATTGGCTCCACGAGCAGCTCGCCATCACACCGGAGCAGGAGAAAAACCTGGCCCCGATCGAGCGATCCTACGGACAAAGTCGCGCAAAGCTGCTCGCACGGGTCGAGTCGGGCGGCGTCCGACTCGCGGAAGTCCTCGGGAGTTTCCCCGTCGATCAATCCGAGATCGATTCCGCCTTGTCCGAAATCCAATCCGCCCAAGGCAGCCTGCAAACGGCGACGATCCGCCATTTCCTCGAAATGAAGGATCACCTCACCCCGGAACAGGCAGACAAACTGCTCCAGTGGACCCGCGAAAGCATCGCCCATGAACACGGCCGCTGAACCTCTCGACGCCCCCTGGTGGGGACCCGGACGTTCCGCCGCGCGAGAAACGGCGGATCCGGCCTCCGTGACCGACCGCACCGGGTGGCTCGTGCAGCGTTCGCGCGAAGGCTGCCACGAGGCCTACCGGGAGCTGGTCGAATTGCATCGCGATCGGATCTTCCGCTTCTGCCACGGCTGGACCGGCAACGTGGCGGACGCCGAGGAACTTTGTCAGGATGTGTTCGTGCGGGCCTACTCGGCCCTACCCCGCTACGAGGGCCAGGATCGCTTTCTGGGATGGCTCCACCGGATCGCCAAGAACCGCTGCCATGACCACCACCGCAGCCGGGGACGGCGCGAGGCGGCGCGAAACCGGCCGATTGATTTCGAGTCCTGCGATCATCTCGTCTGCCCGGTTCCCGCTCCGGACGAACAGGCCGTCGAGGGGGAGCAAAGCGCGGCCCTCCGCCGGGCCATCACCGGACTTCCCGACCGGCTCCGGGAGGTCACCGTCCTCTGCGCCCTCGAGGGAATGAGCCAGGAAGCCTGCGCCAACCTGCTCGGCTGCAGCGTCCGCGCGGTCGAGGGTCGGCTTTACCGGGCCCGGACGGAACTGGCCGCCCTGCTCGGGGGGCGTTGACGCGGAAAAAAGATTCGTGGGATTTCCGGGCGGTTCTCGTTGCCTTCGTTGGAATCCATGAACCGTCTCTTTTTCGCGCTGCTTTGCGGCCTCGCCGCTCCCTTGTTCCTGACCGCCCAGGATCCCCTTTCACCGGCCGTTTCCCCGGCCCCGGTCCCGCCCGAACCGGGCGAACTGCCCGTCGCCGTCGTGGATGCGACCCCCGCCCCGGTGATCAATGACCGCGTTCCCACCCCGGTTCGCGCCGAGGCGACCGCGGTCGTCTACGACACGATCGAGGAACCGGGCAAGGACCAGAGCCTCCTCGGCGTCGCCGGATCGGCCTCGATGGGACGCGCCAGCGCCGAGGAACTGATGGCCCGGCCCTTCCTCCGGCGCGGGGAACTGCTCGAGGTCGTCCCGGGGGTCATCGTGACCCAGCACAGCGGCGGCGGAAAGGCGAACCAGTATTTCGTGCGCGGCTTCAACCTCGACCACGGCACCGACTTCGGGATCTTCGCCGACGCCATGCCGGTGAACAACCGCAGCCACGGCCATGGGCAGGGCTACGCCGACATCAACTTCATCATTCCCGAACTCGTCGAGACGCTCGACTACACGAAGGGTCCCTATTTCGCCGATCTTGGCGATTTCACCACGGCCGGTTCGGCCCGCTTCGGGCTCTACGACATCATTCCCCGGAGTTCCGCGACCCTGAGCGTGGGGGAGAACGATTTCTTCCGCTTCCTCTTCATGGACGCGGAGAAACTGGGCGACGGGATGCTCAGCACCGCCTTTGAATACAACTACTATGACGGCCCCTGGATCCTGGAGGAGGATTCGGAGCGTTTGAACGCCTTCGTGAAATACTACTGGGAATCGGGCGTGAACCGCTATTCGATCACCGGGATGGCCTATCACGGCGAATGGACCTCGACCGACCAGATCCCGTCGCGGCTCGTCGATGGGGGCATCATCGACCGCCTCGGCTTCGTCGATCCCACCGTGGGAGGCGATTCGCAGCGCTACAGCCTCTCCTTCGACTGGGTCCACGAGGGCGACCGCTCCACCACCGAAGTGAACGCCTACGTCGGCCACTACGCCCTCGATCTGTATTCGAACTTCACCTACTTCCTCTCCGATCCGGTCAACGGCGACCAGTTCAACCAGGTCGATGACCGAGCCTTCGCCGGCCTCCGTGTCACCGACACGCGCGACAACGATCTCTTCGGCCTCGACGGCAATTTCACCGCCGGGCTCCAGTCGCACCATGATTTCATCAACGAGGTCGGCCTTCACCAGACCGTCGCCCGCAACCGCATCGGCACGGTTCGTTCCGACGAGGTCTACGAAATGAACGTTTCCACCTTCCTCACCCAGGAACTCATCCTCACCGACTGGATGCGGATGAACGCCGGTGTCCGCGCCGACCTCTACCACTTCGACGTCACCTCCCTCTCGGGCATGCCGGCGAACTCGGGCAACGACACCGCCGCCATCGCCAATCCGAAGTTCGGAGCCGTCTTCGGACCGTGGAACGAGACCGAACTCTTCTTCAACTGGGGCGGAGGATTCCACAGCAACGACGCGCGGGGCGTGACCCTCGCGATCGATCCCGCCACGGGGCTTCGCGCGCCGGGCGTGACTCCGCTGGCCCAGCAATGGGGCACCGAGGTGGGCGCCCGCACCGAAGTGGTGGAGGGAGTCACCTCCTCCGTGTCCCTCTGGGCGCTCGAAAGCGAGTCGGAGCTCATTTACGTCGGCGACGCCGGCACCAACGAAGCCGGACCGGCCACGGACCGTTACGGCATCGAATGGGCCACCTACTGGAACCCCACCGACTGGCTCCAGTTCGACGGCGAACTCGCCGTCTCCGAGGCCCGCTACCGCAACGAAACGGTGGACCGCTACGTGGAGAACGCCGTTCCGATCGCGTTCTCCGGCGGGATCACCGCAGGCGGGGCAACCGGCCCCTACGGCTCGCTGCGGGCGCGCTATTTCAGCGAGCGCCCCCTCACCGCCGATGAGAGCGTCATGTCGCAGGATTCCCTCGTCTTCAATCTCCGGACTGGCTACCGCAGGGAAAACTGGGACGCCTGGATCGAGGTGCTGAACGTGTTCAACACCGACGCGAACGACATCGAATATTTCTACGAGTCGCGCCTTCCGGGCGAACCCGCCGCCGGAGTCGGCGATCGCCACTACCACCCCATGGAGCCCCTCACCCTCCGGACCGGGATCACCTGGTATTGGTGAAACGGGCGCCGCGACCCGCGGACCCGCCCGAAGCCGGCATTTGCCTGAAACGGATTCCCGGCGCAACTTCGCGGGCGATGTCCGAACCCGCTTCCCCGACCATCCCTTCCCCCCGCCCGCCGCACGACGAACCCTCCTCGCGCGGGTTCCGGCGCTGGTTTTCCGGCAATCGCATTTCCCGGGCCGAGGAGTCGGCAGTGCTGCGCGGATTCTTCGATGACCGCACCGACGGAGTCTACGTCGATGTCGGCGCGAACGACCCCTTTCTGGGCTCGACGAGCTGGATCGTCGAGGAAACGGGCTGGTCGGGCGTGCTCGTCGAACCCATCCCCGCCCTCGCCGAACGGCTCCGCCGCGAGCGCAAGGGCCGCGTCTTCAACTGCGCCTGTTCCGGGAGAGAGGATGCCGGAAAACGGTTGCAGTTCTGGATCCACCCGGAGAATCCCGGTTGGTCGACCTTTCACCGCGACACCTCGCCCTGGTTCAAGGACAAGGCCGTCGAGATCGAAGTCGAGGTCCGCACCCTCGATTCCATCCTCGAGGAAGCGGGCGTCCCGGAAGGATTCGACCTGCTCGCGATGGACGTCGAGTTCCACGAGATCGCGGTGCTCGAGGGCCTCGACCTCGCCCGCTGGCGTCCCCGGCTCATCTTCGTCGAGGACCACGTCCACGATCACCGGCTCCTGCGGTATCTCAATGAAAAGGGCTACCGCTGCCACCGCCGCACCGGCCTGAACTCGTGGTTCATCCCCGCGGATTCGTCGCGCCCCTCCTCGCTCTGGATGAAATGGGGCGTCTTCCGCAAGTATTGGCTCGGCCTGCCCTTCCGAAGAATCAAGCGGTGGTATCAGGGGCTTTTGCGGCGCTGACGCGGGTGTGGGACAAAACGTTCAAGGCAGTCTCTCCCGTCTGGATCAAGGACGATTCATCGCCGCGGGACCTTGGTTGGGTCGTGGTCCCGGAGGGGCCGGAGAAAATAGCCGGCGGTCGAATGAGGCACGAGCGCAACCACCGGTTGCCGCACCCATCGGGATCCGCACTGTCGGAGGAGGAGAGGGGAATGTCCCCCGAGTTGAAAAATTTGAGGCGGCAGTTGTTGAAGCCACGAGGAATCGTGGGGGGCATCAAACCAAGCCTCTCCACCATGACCCAAGAAAAACTGAGATATCCTCCAGGCCGCGGTCTTTTCCGTTGGCTCCGCCGCGCTTCACCTCCGGTTACCCTCTCATACCGAATCCAAGAAAGGTTTGGACGATTGCGGAGCGGTGCCGGTCTGCCGGCAAGGCGGAGGGGCGGGGCTGGAGCGGGCTCCTGTCCCGGCCCGACAACGCCGCAGGGAGGCCGGCAGCGCCCGCCCTTCATCGGCGCGGCGGTCGCAGAGCGCGAAGATTTCCAAGATCAAAACATCCAATCGTCCAAGGATTTCTTGGATTCGGTATCAGACTCCACCGAGGTCGCAACTCACCAACCCCGCGACTGAGATACGCCCCGGCGGCCGGGGCCGGATCGTCATTCCGGTTCCATCGCACCGACTCGGATCGGAAGGGGCTGCCTCCGGCGCAATCTCGCCGCCCCCTGACCTTGACGGCATCCCGCCTTCACCGTCACGCTGGCGGCGAATGAAACCCGTCTCCTTCCTCTCCCGTTTCGTCGCGGTGCTCCTCTGCGGTGGCGCCCTTCCCGCCGATGAACCGGCGCTGCCCGCGAAGGAACAGTTCCATCTCTTCCTCCTCGTCGGACAGTCGAACATGGCGGGACGCGGTGTGGTCGAGCCCGGGGATCGGGAGCCCGATCCCCGTGTGCTCATGTTCGATCGCGAGGGCCGCTGGGTGCCCGCGGTCGATCCGATGCATTGGGACAAGCCCTCCGCCGGAGTCGGTCTCGGGCGCACCTTCGCCTTCGCGGTGGCGAAGGCGACGCCCGGCGTGACGATTGGTCTCATTCCCTGCGCCGCCGGCGGTTCACCCATCGACACCTGGAAGCCGGGCGGTTACCATGATCAGACGAAGTCCCATCCGTGGGACGACGCGATGAAGCGGGCGGCCGCGGCGCTGCCCGCCGGGACGCTGAAGGGAATCCTCTGGCACCAGGGCGAGAGCGATGCCAAGGCCGGACTCGCCGAAACCTACGAGGCGAATCTGATCGATCTCGTCGCCCGTTTCCGCAGCGAACTGAAGGCGCCCGCGGTGCCGTTCCTCGCCGGGCAGATGGGGAGGTTCGCGGATGTGCCTTGGACGCCCGAATTCGCGGCGATCGACGCGGTGCACCGGCGCCTCCCGAATCTCGTGGCGAACGCCGCCTTTGTCTCCGCCGACGGACTGGCGCACAAGGGAGACAAGATCCACTTCGATTCCGCCTCCTATCGCGAGCTGGGACGCCGGTATGCGGCGGCCTGGCTCAGGTTGCGATCGGTCGCCGGGGAAGGCGCTCCGGAGACGGTCTACGTGAACGGAAAGATCGTCACCCTCGATCCCGCGGAGTCCGTGGCCGGAGCCCTCGCCGTCCGCGGCGGCCGTCTCCTCGCGGTCGGATCCGATGACGCCGTTCGTGCCCTCGCCGGTCCGGAGACGCGGACGGTCGATCTCGGGGGACGCACTGTCGTTCCCGGATTCATCGAGAGTCATTGCCACAGCCTCGGTGCCGCCCGCGGAGCCCTCGATGCCGAGTATGCCGAGGTGCGCAGCCTTTCCGAACTTCAGGCCTGGATCCGCCGGCACGCCGCCGGGGTTCCGGCAGGGACGTGGATCGAGGTGCCGCGCAACGAGATCACGCGCCTCGCCGAGCAGCGTTTTCCCACCCCGGAGGAACTCGACGAGGGGACGCGCGATCATCCCGTGGTCTTCGTCTCCGTTACCAAGACGGTGCTCAACACCGCGGGATGGAAGGCGCTCGGACTCGACGATCCCTCCGCGACGATCCCCGATGGGGAGATTGTCAGGGAAAACGGGCGTCCCGTGCTGATGCGGGGCGGACAGGCCTCCCTGCGGAAACACATGCCCGCCCCGAAGGCGCATCCCGAGGAGGCGGTGCGGGCCAAACACGAGGAATTGGTCGCGATTTACAACTCCGTCGGCATCACCACGATTTTCGAGCGTGCCGTGGACCGGAAGGGCTTCGACTTTTTCCGCGAACAGGCCGCGAAGGACCGGCTCCATGTCCGGGTGCGGGGCACCTTTCGTTTTTCCGCGAAGGACGCGGCCGGCGTCGGGGCCTACGTCAAACAGCTCGGTCTCGCGCCCGGCGAGGGAGACGACCGGGTCCGGGCGACCTGCCTCAAGATCACCGTCGACGGGGGCATCCACTGGGGGACGACCTGGCTCAGTGAACCGCACGGGGAAAAACGCACCGCCTTCTACCGGAACACCGATCCCGCCTACACCGGCACCCAATCCTACACCCCGGCGCAGATGGAGGAGATCTTCGCCGAGGTCGACCGGCTCGGTTGGCCCATGAGCGCCCATGTCACCGGCGACGGCGGGGCCATGGCCGTGCTCAGCGCGGTCGCCGCGGTCGCCAAAACGCGCCCCGGCATCCGCGACCGCCGGTTCAACCTGATCCACTGTTATTTTCCCACTCCGGAAATGGCGGCCCTCGCGAGGTCGCTCAATGCCGGGGTCGATACCCAGGGTTACCTCTACGAGCGCGACGCGAACTTCATCGACCGGATCTATGGGCCGGAATGGTCGGCGCGGTTCATGGGGCTGGGAGAGTGGGTGAGGGCGGGCGTTCCCGTGGGGCTGAACAGCGACCACATGATCGGCTTCGATCCGGAGCGCGCCATGAACGCCTTCAGCCCCTTTCTCATGCTCGATGTCGCGGTGAACCGCCGCGATGACCGCGGACAGATCTACGGCGAACACCAGCGCCTCGGTCGGCTCGACGCGCTCCGCACCGTCACGGCCTGGCCCGCGTGGCTCAGTTTCGACGAAGAATCCCTCGGCAGCCTTGAACCCGGGAAACTGGCCGATTTTGTCGTGCTGGACCGGGACTACCTGGGGTGCCCGGCGGGGGAAATCCGCTCGATCCGTCCCGTGCTCACGGTGGTGGGAGGACGCGAAGTCCATGCCGGCGAAGGATTCCGAATTCGTCCTTGAAAATCGGCTCGCAGAGGAGAGAGTTTCCGCCCGCCCGATGATCCGCCGGATTGGATTCCCGGGCAACTCCCGAAACGCCTCTTCGGCGCGTCGATCCAGGAGGGATGGCTGAGTCCGGTTTAAGGCGCTCGACTCGAAATCGAGTGTAGAGAAATCTACCGTGGGTTCGAATCCCACTCCCTCCGCCATCGTTCGGGCCCGGTCCTGCGAAGCGGGGCCGGGCTCGAACGATTTTGTGAGGCCGGGATCTTGAGCCGTCGCGCAAGATTGTCTTGGCGGTCCGTCTCGATCGGATACGATCCCGGTGAATTGTCGACCGCCCGGCTTCGTCCATCCTGGAGTCCAGCCCGAACCGAACCATGAAAGCCGTTTCCCCGTTCCTTTCCGCCCTCCTCGTCCTGACCTTCGTTCCCACCGCATCGTTGCTCGCCAACGGCGGCGGCTACGTCACCGGTGGCGTCTCCTCCTCCGGCGATGTCCTCGGTTTCGCACCGGAGGCGACGGAGAAGATCCGCATCCTCGACGAACTCCTCGTCGCCAGGCTTGGACCGAACAGCGCGGCGGTCTCGGTTCGATACCGCATGAAAAACGAGACGGCCTCGAAAGTGAAGGTCCGCTTCGGGTTTCCCGTCGAGGAGACCGGACGCGGTGAGGATTTCGCCGACGAGGACGGCAACCTCGCGCTCGAGGGCATCGATCCCGAATCTCTCCCGAAACCGCACCGCAAGATCGGCTATTGCCGCGACTACGCGGTCACCGCGGGAGGCAAGCGGCTCAAGGTGTCGTGGGAGGAGGAAAAGCGGGGCAAGGCCGACCCGCTCTTCCGCCATCTCGCCGGCTGGCTTGTTTCCGAAATGACCTTCGACGGTGGCGAGGAAAAGGAGGTCTCGATCACCTTCGACAGCCTTTATGCCAAGACCGTCCACTGGGTCAGTGACGACAGCCACACCGCCGCCTCGCTCTTCAAATACCGCCTCTCCACCGCCGCCTGCTGGGCCGGCCCGATCGGGAAGGGGCGCATCGTCCTCGAGCCCGCCGGCATCGATCCCGGGGAACTGCGTGTCATCAAGCCCGTGAACCGCTTCAGGAAGGAGGGTGCGAACTGGGTCTGGGAATTCACCGGCCTCGAGCCGACCCTCGCCGACGACTTCGAGGTCGAGGCCCAGCCCGAGGTGAGCACCTACACCCGCTTCGAGGGGGAGAATCCCACCACCTTCGCCAACCGCAACGAGCGCTGGACGATGGTCCACTCCAACTACGCGATCCGCGCCAGTTCCACCCTCGCGCCGCAGGGCGGGCATACCTACGAAGCGGAGAACCTGAAGCGCTGGGGGGCGTGGGCCGAGGGAGCGAAGGGCCCCGGAACCGGCGAATGGCTTGAACTGAAGCCGCTCGCCCCGAAGCCCCTCGTCGCGATCAGTTTCGATCCCGGTCTCGACGGCAATGACGGTCCGCTCTACGCGAACAATGCCCGTCCGAAGAGGGTGCGCCTCGAGCTGAACGGAGAACACACCCTGACCCTCGCGGTGCCCGACTCGCCCGAGGAATTCCGCCAGGTCATCACGGGATATGACAAACCCGTCGCGACCATCCGGCTCACCTTCGAGGAGGTTTGGCCCGGCGCCCGTTTCGAAGACCTCTGCCTACGAAATGTCCGACTCCATGCCAAACTCGATCGCAAGCCCGAGATCCAGCCGGCGCGCTGAGGGGGTGGCGGCCTCATGGGTGCTCTTGCTGTCCGCACTTTTCGCACTGCCCGCCTTCTCCGCCGACCCGGGCGTCCTTCCCGTCTTTCTCGCCGACAACCACGCCGAGACCTTCGGGTGGATCGCCCGGACGGTCGATCCCGACGAGCCTCACGTCCTCGTTCTCGTCGATGCCCACACCGATGCGAGCGCGGCGGAGCGGTCCGAGGACATGCGCGAACAGGTCCGTCGCGTCGCCTCGTCGGGAGAACGCGCCTCGCGCATCGAGGAGTGGCGCGCCACCGGCCGGATCCAGGCCTACGATTGGCTCGAGCCGCTTCTGCCGCGTCCCGTCGAGCGCGTCCTCTGGCTCGCCGCCCCGGAGCTGAACGAATTCGACACCAGGGTCCGCACGTCCACCGCGGTCGCCCAGCTCGACGGACGTCTCGAGGTCGAGCCGCGATCGGCGGGGTCCTTTGCGGGTCGATGGGAGACGCGCGACCTCGCCGGGTTCCGGAACTGGGATCCGGGTGGACGTCCTGTCCTCCTCGCCATCGACCTCGACTGGTTCGCCGGGATGGAGGCTTCCGCATTCGAAGCCCGTTTCAACGGAATCTGGAGCCGCGCGATGGACTGGCCGGGGCTTTGCGGGGTGTCCTGCTCCGTCTCGCGTCCGTGGTCGAAGGACGATGCCGGGGCCCACGCGCTCGTCTCCCTGGTCGTCGCGGCGGTGGCGCGCACCCCGCAGGCGCGACTGGAGATCGACGCCAGCCTCGACGACCGGCCCGACCGATCCCTCAAGGCGCGCGAGTTCGGCGAAGGGCGCGTTCCCCGGTGGGATCTCGCCTCGGCTCCGCCTTCGCTGCGCTCCGCCCTTCTCGGACTCGGTTCCCGGCTCGACCTTCACGACCGGAAGCGCGATTGGCGGTCGATCCTGACAAAGTGGCAAGAGAACACGGTCTCCCCGGTGATCCGGCCCGAAACCGGGGAGGCCGGCGTCGACGAGGCCTGGCGCTTCCCGGTCGGCGAGGAACCGGTCCTGCGGCTCACGCCCCCGCCCGGCGCGACGGGACGGGTGCGCTGGTTCCGCCTCGTTCCGTCGCGTCCCGCCTATGACCTGCTCCCCGGGACCGGCCTCGGCAAGGACTTCTCCGCCTCCCCGGGTCGGTGGCTTCACGAAACGCGCGAGTGCATCGGCGAATCGCACGATTTCCTCCTCGATCCGGCGGCGTGGCGGACCGCCTCGCCCGGCCGCTTCCGACTCGGCGCCGATTGCGAGACGGAGGCGGGATGGGTCGCCGCCGCGCCCGTGGAATTGCGGCTTTGTCAGGGAACCGGCTTCCGAGGCGCCCTCTCGGAATGCTTTGGCATGCCCTACGTCTTCGGCATCGCCCTGTGCCGCGCCGGCGACCTCTCCGGGGTCGAGACCGGGTGGGGCGGCGACTGCTCGAACCTGCTCGTCCACGTATGGCGGCGGCAGGGACTTCCCCTCGTCTGGGGCGATCCCGGCGCCCTCCGCCGCCAGCTCGCGTGCAAAAGGGAGAGGCTCACCCCCGCCGACCGCATTCCCGTCACGTCCGGTGAAATCGGGACCGGAATCGCGGTCGACTTCGGACGCCACGTCGCCGCGGTGTGGGAGGATCGCGAGCCGACCGGCTCGCTCGGTCCCGAGGACCTCCTCGTCCATCACCTCGGGGGCTTTCCCGAAATCGCGACCCTTCGAGACCTCGCCGAAACCAGGCCGACCTTCGCTCTTCGTGTTCCGAAACCCCGGTCCGGACTCCGCATCGCCTTCGCCGGGGATGTTGTTTTGTCAGGTGATGCCGTGGCCGCGGGTGACGACCTTGGACGCGGCCGGGCCGATCTCTTTTTCGCCAATCTCGAGGGCATCCCCTCGCTCCTCGCGCCCGAACAACCGCCTCGCTACGACTTCCGTTTCCCCCCGGAGCGGCTCGGGCTTCTCCGCGAACATCGCCTCGATGCCGTTTCCCTCGCCAACAACCACGCCCTCGATGCGGGGCGGGCGGGGCTGGTCGAGGGACTCGAGAACCTTCGTTCGGCGGCTCTGGCGTCGTTCGGCGCGGGCCCCGGCGAGGCCGAAGCCTGCCGCCCCTGGCGGGTCGAGCGCCGCGGCGTGAAGCTCGCCGTCTTCGGCGTCAGCCTTTTGCCCGGCAATGAAGCCGGTCCCGGAACCGCGGGTGTCGCGACCCTGCCGGACCACCAATCCCTGCTCTCCCGCGAATTTTTCGAGGCGCGGCGCCGTGGCGAACGCATCGTCGTCCTCGTCCACGGCGGTGACGAATACCGGAAGGAAGTGAACGCGGAGCAGCGTCGCTGGACCCGCTGGCTCGTCGCACGCGGAGCCGGGATCGTCGCCGGAGCCCATCCCCACGTCGTCCAGCGCGAGGAATGCCATGGAGGAGCGGCGATCTTCTTTTCCCTGGGCAACGCGGTGTATCCGGAAAGTCTGAAGGGCGCGGATTCGGGTGCGTTGCGGGTGGTGGAACTCCCGTGAGTTGAGGAGCGTTTGAGCCGGGGCTGTCCCGGATGTTACGGGAATACGACGATTTCGACACCGCTCTCCCTTCATCGATTGTCGGCGAACGGGTCTTTCCGTCAGGGATGTCCGCGTTCGGCGGACTCTCCGACTCTCTGGCTTCGGAGGACGGTCCGGCGGCGCTTCCCTGCCGTGGTTTTCAAAGGGATCGCCTGACTTCGAAAAGTCCCCTCGTTCCCCTGCTGTTCAGGTGCGTCCGCGCTCGAGCATCGTATTCGCAAACCTCGCCGATCCGGGCAGCCGGGGCATGGTCAAAACGGGTCCATGGTCCCGTAACACCGGGGAAGGAATTCGCCGCACTTTTCCCTGTCGCCCGCCCGATCCGTGCTACACTCCGCCCATCATGTTACAGGCAGGCATCGTCGGACTCCCCAACGTGGGCAAATCCACCCTTTTCAACGCCGTCACCCGCACCCGCAAGGCGGAGGCGGCGAACTACCCCTTTTGCACGATCGATCCGAATGTCGGCGTGGTGACCGTGCCGGATGAGCGGCTCGATGTGCTGGGCAAGATGAGCGGCTCGGCCAAGCTCGTCCCCGCGGCGATCGAGTTCGTCGACATCGCCGGCCTCGTCGAGGGTGCCTCGACCGGCGCCGGTCTCGGGAACAAGTTCCTCGCCAACATCCGCGAGGTCGATGCCATCGTGCAGGTGGTGCGCTGCTTCGTGAACGACGACATCATCCACGAACTCGGTTCGGTCAATCCGCTCCGCGACATCGAGATCATCAACGCCGAGCTCATCCTCGCCGACATGGCTACGTTGGAAAAGCGGCGCGCCTCCCGCGAAAAAAAGGCCAAGACCGGCGACGCAGAGTCGAAGCGCGAGATCGACCTGATCGACAAGCTCATGCCGCACCTCGACCAGGGCCTCCCCGCCCTGACCCTCCCGGTTTCCGACGAGGAGAGGAAGACCCTCCGCGAGTTCTTCCTCCTTTCTTCCAAGAAGACGATCTTCGCCTGCAACGTGGCCGAGGGCGAGCTCGGGAAGGCGACCGCCGATCCTGACAGTCATCCCATGGTGAAGCAGGTCCGCGACTACGCCGCAAAGACCTTCGGGGCCGAGGTCGTGGTCATTTCCGCCCGGATCGAGGAGGAGATGATCGACCTCTCCCCCGAGGAGGCCGCCGAGTTCCTCGCCGACATGGGCGTGAAGGATTCCGGCGTCTCCGCGCTGATCCGCGCCGTCTATCACCTCCTCGGGCTTCGCACCTATCTCACCACCGGCGAAAAGGAAACGCGCGCCTGGACCATCACCGAGGGGACCAAGGCCCCCGGGGCCGCCGGCGTCATCCACGGCGACTTCGAACGCGGTTTCATCGCCGCCGAGATCGTCCACTACGACGACCTCGTCTCGCTCGGATCGCACGCCAAGGCCCGCGAGGCCGGCAAGCTGCGCATCGAGGGCAAGGAGTATGTGATGAAGGACGGCGACGTGGTCGAGTTCCGTTTCAACGTGTGAGGCCGCCCGACCCGCGCCACGCCATCCTCACGCCCGGCGGCCGAACTTCCGCTCGAGTTCCGTGTAACCGATCTGGATCAGGGTGGGGCGTCCGTGCGGACAGCAGTAGGGCATGTCGCAGGCGAGGAGGTCCTCAAGGAGGCGTCGCAGCTCGGGTTCCCTGAGGGTGTCGTTGGCCTTCACCGCCGCGCGGCACACCGTGGTGGCGATGAGATCCTCGCCGAGGCGGAGGCTCGACATCCGTTCGCTCGCGACGCGGATCTCCCGGATGACCTCGTGGAGAAAGTCCGCGGGATCGTCGCGTTTCAGGAACGAGGGAAGGGCGTCGAGCTTGAGGGTGTTGCCTCCGAAGGGCTCCGCGGAAAAACCGAGCCGCTCCAGCGTTTCGAGGTGGCGCGAGACGAGATCGAAATCACGCGGCGTGAGGTCGATCATGAGCGGCGCGAGGAGCCTCTGCGAAGGCACCCCCTCGCGCTCGAGACGACGCCGCAACTCCTCGAAGAGAACCCGCTCGTGCGCGGCGTGCTGGTCCATGAGGACGAGGCCCTCCTTCGCCTCGAGGAGGACGTAAAGTTTCCCCAGCACTCCGATGACGCGGTAGTCGGAGGCCTTCGGCTTTTCCGCGGCGGGCGCTTCCGGCACGGACGGTGCCACGGGAATTTCCGCCGCTTCCGGTGCGACCGCGACAGGAGCGGGAATCGACAGGGTCGGTTGCCCGACCGGTCCCTCTTCGGCGACGCGTTGCTCGTGGCGCTGTCGCTCGAGGGAGGTGAAAAGCGCGGCGGGACGAGGATCGAGGCGCGGTGCGCTATAGACCGCGGCGGGTTCGATCAAATCCTCCTGCACCTCCACCGTTCGTGGAAAATCGATGTTGGATCCGGTCAGCCCGACTCCCGAAACGGGCCGCTTCATCCGCTCGCGCAAGGTGCGACTGACCGCAGTGATGATCGCGCCCTGCACCGCGTAACCGTCGTGGAAGCGCACTTCACGTTTCGCGGGGTGGACGTTCACATCGACGGCCGAGGGATCGATCTCGAGAAAGAGGAAGGTCACCGGATACTGCCCTTTCATGAGGGCGGTGTGGTAGCCTTCGCGGAGCGCGCGGGAGACGATGGCGGCCTCGACCGGGCGCCCGTTGAGGAAGGTGAGCTGCTGGCGCCGGTCGCTCCGTCCCATCCCGGGAGGACCGATGTATCCGCGGACCTTCACGCCCTTCTCCTCGAGCGGCTCGATTTCGAGGAGGCGCGAGGCGAGATCGCCGCCGACGAGTCCGCCGATGCGCTCGCGCAGGCTCGTCGCGGCGGGAAGCTGGAAAGCGAGGCGCTCGTCGCGGACGAGGGAAAAACGCACCGTTTCGTGGGCGATCGCCTGGGTCTTGAGGATCTGCTCGAGGTGGGAGTATTCGGTCGCCTCGGAGCGGAGGAATTTCCTCCGGGCGGGCAGATTGAAGAACAGCGACCGCACCTCGATCTGCGTGCCGGGAGGCTCGCCGCAGTCATTGACCCGCTCGAGTTTGCCGCCGGCGACGATGACCTCCGTGCCGGTGAGAGCGCCGGGCTCCCGCGTGGCGAGGCGGAACTTGGAGACGCTCGCAATGCTGGGGATGGCCTCGCCGCGGAAGCCGAGGGTGGTGATGGCGGCGAGGTCCTCCTTCGTGCGGATCTTCGAGGTGGCGTTGCGCTCGAGACACATGAGGGCATCGTCGCGATTCATCCCGCAGCCGTCGTCGGTGACGCGGATCAGGGCGATGCCGCCGCGCTGGACCCGCACCTCGATGTTCGTGGCCCCGGCGTCGAGGCTGTTCTCGACGAGCTCCTTCACGACCGAGGCGGGACGCTCGACCACTTCGCCGGCGGCGACCTGGCAGGCGAGGGCTTCGGGGAGGAGTCGGATTTTTCCCATGGAATCGAGGCAAGGGTGATGTGGAGACGGTATCCCTCTTTACCTTTTACTTTTCACTTTTCACCTTTTACTTTTCCGGATGATCCAACTCACCGACGCCGCCGCCGGTCACCTTCTCGACCTGCTCGAGGAGAAGGACTACTCGCCCGCCGAAAAGGGATTGCGCCTCTTCGTGGAGAAGGGCGGGTGTGCGGGGATGTCCTACGCGATGAAGATCGGTGACCCGGTCGAGGGCGACGCGATCTACGAACACCGGGGTGCCCGGGTCTTTGTCGATCCCGAAAGCCTGAAATACCTCGACGGCTGCCATCTCGACTATGTCGAGGCCCTCAACGATTCGGGCTTCAAGATCGAGAATCCCAACGCCGCGCGCAGTTGCGGCTGCGGGACGTCCTTCGAACCGGCCAAGGCCGGGGCGGCGCCCGCCTACGATCCCGCGACGATGGACGGCGAGGTCTGCGGGGGGAACAACTGAAATGGAAACCCTCTCGGACCGGAGTTCCTTTTCCCGGCAGTCCCGCGAGCAGGACGAAGGTCGCCACGTGAGTGGAAACCTCGTCCTCTGGCTCGCCATTATCGCGGTCCTGATCGGACTGAACTTCGCCTCGTGGTCGTTCTGCATGTGGGTCTTCGGCCAGCCGGAGCACCCCATGAACTACCGGCTCCTCACGAAACTGGAACGGCTCGATCCGATCCACGGATTCACCCCGGTCTCGGCACCCCGCGGCAAGTTCATCTCGGCGAAGGACCTTTACGCCCAGGTCTATCCCTTCAGCCTGACGGAACTGCGGGCCTACAACGGCATCTTGAAACGGTCTTACCTGAAAAACTACCTCGAGCAGGAGAACGTGACCTTTCTCTCGGGCGAGTTCACCGTGCTCTCGGTGCAGCCGATGGGGCCTGAGGACGTCTTTCCCGCTGGTTACGTGATCCGCGGCCGCTCGACGACCTTTCCCGACGCGATCGTTGATTTCCCCCTGCCCTCGGAAAAGACACCGGAGAGATTCGTGCTTGCGGCGGGCCAGGCCTTCAAGGTCGAGGAATCGAGCACCTGTGCCGCGATCCTGAACGTCGCGCGTCTCGATGACGGCACGATGGTGTTCACCGCGGTGCCCCTCGTGGAGCGGGTCTATGAATTCTCCGACGAGGCCGTCGTCACGGTGAAGATCCCCTCGCAGATCCGCATCGACCCGGAATGCTGGCCCGTCAGCGGCGATCTCGAGGCCGTTCTGGCCAAGCCGGTAAGCCTGTCTCCCGAGGAGACGGAAAAGGCGGAGCGGGGGAAGGCGGATTCTTCGGAGAAGGGAAAGACCTCGCCACCCTGATTCCCGGAAATTTCAGCGTTCCGGCTCTCCTTCACCCGTTGGTCGCCGAACTGCGCCGGGAAGGTCAAGCGCGGCCATCTTCAAGGACTTCCAGAGGTCGATGCCGAGCCTCCGGTTTTCCTTCACCGGCTCGTAACCGAGGGCGAGGAGGCGGCGCTCGAGATCGGGAAGGTGGGCCGCGCCCCAGGGCATGAAGACTTCGGCGTAGTTCGCTTCTTCGGCTGCGAAGACCTCCATGAGACGCGCGTTGCGTCGCTTCACGAGCCCATCGACGATGAGTTCCTCGAGATCACGGGCGGTCATGTCGTCGGGGAGGGAGAGGAAGGAGGAAAGATCGATCTTCTCCATCGCCGAAAGCAGGGAAACGAGACGGTCGCGGTGCCGTGGATCGAGTTCGCTGACATCGATGTCGGCGGGACGGAAATCGACGCCGAGCCTGGCCCAGGTCTCCCCGGCGGTTTCGGATTCCGATTGGTCCGACTGCACCGCGAATCCCAGCGCCTGCTCGGCGAGCCCGAGCCGCTCGGCCATGTCCCGGTAGGTCTTGCCCGAGGCGAAGGACTGCGGCAGCCGTTTTTCGGAGTCGGAGACGCCCTCCAACAGGACGAGGCGGCGTCCCTCGACCGGTTCGGCGAGGCTTCGGTTGAGCGACTCATAGAAGCCGCTGTCGGCGATGTGGACCATGCCGATGAGGTGGACGCGGCGGCCGTCCTTCTCGTAAACGCGCTCGGCGAGTTCCAATCCGGAAAGGGTCAGGCGGACGAAACCGGACGAAGTGTCCTCGATGACCCGGACGAGGCCGAACCAGCCCGCCGGAAACGACAGGATCGAGACGATGACGCAGAAAGCCCCCACCGCCGCCGAATGCTGCCAGCGGAACCAATCCCGGGCGCGGAGCCGGACGCAGAGCAGTGAATTCAGGAGGTAGAGCCCGGCGAGAACCACGAGGAGGAGGTCGAGGGTGAGGCAGGCGGTCCGCAGTCCCATCCAGTAAAGCAGCGGCCAGCCGAAGGAATAACGCAGGGTCACGAGGACGACCGCGGTGAAGACATGGCGTTTCGGAAAGGCGGCGAAGATCAGGGCCGCGATCGTCCAAGCGGTGATGTGCAGCCCGAGGACGAGGGAGCTGATCGAAGTCTGGAGCACGAAATGCCCCTCGTGGGCAAGATCGGCCGCAAGCGTCCAGGCCGAGAGGCCGAGAAGCGAAAGGGCGAAGAGCACATTCCAGGCCCGGACCGAGGATCGCGGCGAAGAAGGGGAGTCGGGCAGATCGGACATGGCGGGAGATTAGGACCACTCCAACGTCCTGTCGTTTACACGATTTCGCATGATTTGTAGAGCCCTTTCGCGTCCATCGGCAGATCGGGGCACCGGGACCGGGGGCGCGGACGTCTTCTGATGATATTGGAGAAATTAGGAAGCCTCGGATTCGGTAACGACAGCACCCGATCTTCCGGGTATTTGATTCCGGGAAAAGGCGTTCGGGCCGCCCCGTGGTTCGATCACTCCGTTGACCTACTCCAATTGCAACCTCGCCAGGGAACCATAAAGCCCGCCAGGCTTGGCGATGAGTTCCTCGTGCGTTCCCCGCTCGAGGACCGTGCCCGCAGACATTACCAGGATCTGATCGCAGCGTCGCACCGTGCTGAGGCGGTGCGCGATGATGAGGCTGGTGCGGTTCTCCATCAGCTTGTCGAGGGCATCGGAAACGAGACGTTCGCTCTCGGCATCTAGACTGCTGGTGGCTTCGTCGAGGACGAGGATCGCGGGATCGGCGAGGATGGCGCGCGCGATCGCGATGCGCTGGCGCTGGCCGCCCGAAAGCTGGGCACCTCGGTCGCCGACGAGGGTTTCGTATCCCTCGGCGAGGTCGGTGATGAAGTCGTGCGCGTTCGCCTGCTTCGCGGCCGTGACGATCTCCTCCTCGCTCGCACCGGGTTTGCCGTAGGCGATGTTTTCCCTGATACTGCCACCAAAAAGCAGGACTTCCTGGGGTACGAGGGCGAGATTGCTCCGTAGGGTGGTGAGGGAGAGGTCGCGCACGTTCTTCCCGTCGACGAGAATTTCGCCCGAGTCGGGTTCGTAAAAGCGGAAGAGCAGGGAGATGCTCGTCGTCTTGCCCGATCCGCTCGGTCCGACGAGGGCGATGCGCTGCCCGGCCCGGGCGGTGAGGTTGAAGTCGCGGAGAACGACGGTGTCGGGCCGGTTCGGGTAGGAAAAGGAGACGCCGCGCATCTCGATCTCGCCCCGGAAACGCTCGCGCGGGGCGGTTTCCTCGTCGGCGGGCTCGGTGCCGTCGTGGAGAAGTTCGCGGACGCGCTCCGTCGCGCCGAGGGCGCGCTGGAGTTGGGTGATGAGCTCGGGAAACTGCATGAAGGACGCGGCGAGCATCCCGGTGAGTCCGGCGAACTGGGTGAGCTCCTCCCTGCCGATGGAGCCGTCATTGAGCATTCGCATCGCATACCACGTCACGAGGATGAGGGCGACACTGAAGGCGAAAATGATGAAGGCGATGAAGGAGGCGCGCGGGATCGCGGCGCGGATCACGGTGCGGAGGTATTCGCCGAGATTCTTGTCGTAACGGCCCATCTCGAAGGCCTCGTTACGGAAGGCCTTCACGCTGACGATGCTCTGGAGGCTTTCCTCCACGACCACCTGGGAGGATGCGAGATTGTCCTGGGCGCGCCGGGTCAGCTTGCGGATGCGCGACCCGAAGATCGCGATCATGACGATGACCACGGGGATGGTTCCCATCATGACAAGCGAGAGCTTCACCGACATCTGGAGGATGAGGATGAGGCAGAGGAGGAGCATCACCGTGTGGCGGATGAGCATCGGGATGGTGACAACGAGGGTCTCGCGCATCGCCTCGACATCGTTCGCGAGACGCGAGGCGAGTTCGCCAACGCGACGCCGGTTCAGTGTCGCCATCGGCAGGCGGATGATGCGGCCGAAGGTGTCGGTACGCAGCGTGGCGAGGGCGCGCTCGGAGGCTTTCGCAAAGAGGAGGATGCGCCAGAAGGCAATGAAGGCCTGCGTCCCGACGATGCCGATGAGATACCAGACGGAGCGGTTCAGCTCTTCCATCCAAGCGGGACCACTTGCCCCACCAATTCCCTTGCCGACGAGGGAGGCGAGTTCTTTGATGAAGAGGATCGTCATGCCTCCGGTCAGGGCGAGGGCGAGGATCGCGGGGATGAAGACCTTGAAGTGCGGCCTCAGGTAATCGAGAAAGAAGCCCGCGTCGGTCCACGCTGATTTATCCCAGAGTTTCTTGCTCGCTCGTTCGGTTTCGGCCATGGCGGTCGGTCTGCGGTTGGTTGAGGGGGGCCGGACGGCGGGTTCCGGGACGGGAATGATGGCGCGGGGAAACGCTCTTGTCAGCCGGCGATTTCAGCGCAGAGCCGGGCGAATTTCATCCTCGATCACCGCGGACTCATTGCGGGGTGCCGGGTGCAGGGGACGTAGGAGCAGGGGACGTCGATGCGGGGGACGTAAGAGCGGGTGCCAGGCCTGCGGGTGCCGCCGGAGCCTCCGTCGCCACCGGGGCGGTCGCAGTCTTGACCCCGGAGTTGGCCGTTGGGGTCGAGACCGCCGGTTCCGCCGCAGCCTTCTTTTTCGCGATGAGGTCCTCCCAGCGATGCAGGGCATAACCCTCGCCAAGGCCTCCGATGTCGGCGAGGAGGGCGGAACACTTCTGGTGCCACTTTTGAAGATCGGGCGGTTCCTTCGTTTCGTCGGCGCTGCCGGGGAAGATGAGGTAGGTCACGGTGAGTTCGCTCACCGGCCGGTTGTAGGGCGTGGCTTTTTCGTTGATCTGCCGTGAGATGCGCAGGGAGGCCTCGCCGAATTTCCAGCTCGGACCCGCGTCCCCGGCGATGGCGGGATAGAGCCGGTCGTTGTGCACGACGACGGCATAGTCGCCGATGGCCGGGCCGAACTCGTTCTCCTCGCGGCGGCCGAGAAGGGAAAGGGGGATGACGATGAAGGGGTCCGCTTCGGCGATGAGGAAGCTCCGTGACTTCAGGTCGGCGACGCGGAGCTTGTAGTCATCGATCTGGGCGCGCAGAAAGCGGTTGCGGTCCGCGGTGAGTCCGGGGATGGCGAATTCCTTCTCATACTCCTTCAGCTTCGTCTCGAAGCGCGAGAGGAGCGGGTTGGGGGTGGTCGTCCGTTTCTTCCATCCGAAGCTGGTCGAGGGCTGGTAGTGCTGTGACATTGAGATGTAATCGTCGAGTCCGGGCCAGCGGTCGCCGTCGGAGCCGTCCGAGACGGTGTCCATCTCCCCCTGCGCGAGGAGGAGCCTGCGTCCCGTGCCCGGGTGTTTCACCTGCAGGATCGTCTCGAGGTCGTAGAGATTGTGCCGCGAGAGGAGCTCGTCGATGCGGGTCACGTTCTGCTGGATCCGTTCGGTCTTGAGGCTGTAGAGATGGTGGTAGAAGGGCGAGACCTCGGCCGCGTCGATGAGGGTGTTGAAATCCTTCAGCATCTTCGGCAGGTGCGCGTTGATCGCGGCGAGGTCGGCGGCCGATTCGTTCGGCTTCGGCACGGTCAGCTTCACCTTCATCTCGATCTCGTAGCTCGTGTCGCGCTCGCGCTCCTTCACCGCGGTGTCGCCCTGGGCCGTGATCATCTCCGTCTTCACCGGGATGTCGCTCCAGAGTTTCGCGACGTCGACCTTCTTCCAGTCGACGTAGGACGAGGGCATCGGGGGCTTTACCTCGACGATCTTCTCGACGATCTTCTCCACCGGCACCTCGACGACTCGTTCCACCTCGATGACCCGCTCCTTCGCCGGAGTGTCGGCGGGGCGTTCCGTTGCGGGCCGGTCGCCGGACGCGCCGCCCAACCAGGCGATCACGGTCCGCTTCGCGGCCGGCCCCTTTCCGGTGATCTTGATCAGGACGAGGGCCGCGCCGAGCACCACACCGCCAAGCAGGACCATCCAGAGGAAATGGGTGAAAAATCCGCCGGAGCGCTTTCGTGAAACGCGCCGGGCCCCTCCGGCCTTCGGCATCTCGAAAAACTCGTCCTTGTCGTTCATCGCTTCGCGGGTAGATGATCGCAGGGTTTCACCAACCCCACAAGTGGAATGCCGGGGCCCTGGGTCCATCCGGGGGTGGAATCCGGAGAGCAACAGAGCAGACCAAGGACCGGGCAACAGCACAAACGACAATGACCATCAATCCCCTTTCCGAACAGCCGCCCTTCACCACCGCCGACGGCTCCACGATCCGGAGTCTCCTCGACCGGACGAACGCCCCGGTTGAAAACCAGAGTCTTGCGGAGGCCAGTCTCCCTCCCGGAGGAGGGACGCAGCGGCACTACCACCGCCTCAGCGAGGAGTTCTATTTCATCCTCGAAGGGGACGGGATCATGGAGATCGACGGCGAGGAACGGCCCGTCGGTCCGGGGGACGCCATTCTCATCCCGCCCGGTGCCTGGCACCAGATCCGCACCGGGACGGATCGGGGCGTGCGCTTCCTTTGCTGCTGTGCGCCTCCCTACGCCCACGAAGACACGTATTTCTCGTAGAATTTTCCCAAGCATCGCCTAAAATTCGAATCGAAACGCTCCAAGCACCCTCGAAACGCCATGAAACGCCTCCTTTCCACCGGCTTGCTCCTCCTTCTCGGAGGGTTCCTCGCTTCCCACGCCCAAGCCAATCCCGGGACCCCCGGTGGGCCGGCGAAACGGGTCGCCCAAGGCCTCTTCGTCTCCCCGGAACCCGAGCCTTACCTCACCAGCACGGGAGTCGTCTTCCGCGGCGTCGAGTCAGGGCCGGTCAAGCTCCGGATCCCCACCGACCGCCGGACCTATCCGCAGCCGAAGACCGCGGCGAAGAGCAAGGATCGCATCGAAAGCCGCGGCAGCCTCGGCACCCGTTCCCAGGAGTCGCGCGTGCGCCGTCTCTTCCGTTGAACCGTTCCGCGGCCACGGCCCGACTCCCGACGTTCGACACCCGACGCCATGTCGATGTTTTCCTCGTTCCGGACCCGCATCCCGGTTCGGCCCGATGACATCGACATGAACCGGCACGTCCACAATTCGAAATACTCCGACTACGTCCTCGCCGCGCGCTACGACCAGATGGAGCGCTGTTACGGCATGTCGATGGATGCCTTCCTTGAGCGCGGCCTCGGTTGGGTGGTGAGGGCTTCCTACGTCGAACACAAGCGCCCCCTCGTCCTCGGGGACATCGCCGAAGTCGAAACCCGCGTCGCCGAAATCACGAAGCATGGGGTCAAGGTCGAGTTCGAAATCCTCAAGGAATCCGACGGAAAGACGGCGGCGCGCGGTTGGTTCGACTACACCCTCGTCTGCGCGGCGAAAGGGCGCCCCCAGGTCATCCCGGCCGACATCATCGCGATCTATTCCATCTGACCCACCGACCCACCCGCCATGACCCGCGAAGAAGCGATCAGCAAGATCGAGGGCGCCTGCAAGATCATCGCCCTCGAGATGATGAAGATCACCCCCGCCGCCCGCCAGCTCGGCGACGAGGAAACCACCGCCGACGTGGTCAAGGCGGCCTACCAGCTCACGATCGAGCTCGAAGTCATCAAGAAAAAGCTGATCAAGCTCAAGGGACGCGACGATTCGGCGCTGCTTTAGGAGACCGTTGAAAAACCCGTGATGAAAGACGACGAGCCCTTTGTCCGCCTCGCGAGGCGCGACGAAGGAGTGGAGCGGGCTCCATGACTGAAGCGCAACGAAGCGGGGCGGACAAAGGGCCGACGCCCGGAGGATCAACCCAAAAACCGAACGGCGAAGCCGCTGGACTAAAGGTCAAAACGGACAGAGATTGCTCATTGCGGGGTTTTTCAACAGTCCCTTAGGATGCCGACCCGGGTTGAGGCATTTCCGACGACCCAACCCGATTCACGCGGCCATTTCGAGCAAGCCCTCCGAGGCGTCGGCGATGGGCACGGTCTCTCCGCGGAGAAGGTTCCGGAGGAGGCGCCCGCCCCGTTTGCGCTCGATTTCGACCGGTTCACCGCAGTGCCACCAGGTGACGTCGTGCCGTCTCGACGGATCCGCCAGCTGCCACCGGCTCCCGTCTTCGAGGTGAATGACGCCGTCCCACATGAAACTGAAGGCCCTGCTGATTTGACGATTTCTGTTCATGGGAACACAATCTGGCATTGACCTTCCACGTGTCAACTTTTGAACAGTGGTTTTTTGTGCAGTTTTTTGCAGCAGTGCGTTTCCGTGCCCGGCGTCCGGGCAAGCTCTTGGCGGTGGCCGGGTGTCAGCGGAGCAGCTTCCGCAGGTAACGTCCCGTCAGCGACTCCTTCGCCTTCGCGACCTGCTCCGGCGTGCCTTCGGCGACGATCCGGCCACCCGCTCCGCCCCCGCCCGGGCCGAGGTCGATGACCCAGTCGGCGCACTTGATGACGTCGAGGTTGTGCTCGATCACGACGAGGGTGTTGCCCTGGTCGCGGAGCCGGTAAAAGACCTCGAGCAGGGTCGCGATGTCGGCGAAGTGCAGGCCCGTGGTCGGTTCATCGAGCAGGTAGACGGTCTTTCCGGTCGCGGTCTTGCCGAGTTCGGTGGCGAGCTTGATGCGCTGGGCCTCGCCGCCGGAGAGGGTCGTGGCCGATTGGCCGAGGGCGACGTAACCGAGCCCGACATCCCGGAGGGCGCGGAGGGGCTGGGCGATCTTCGGCACCTTCTGGAAAAAGTCGAGGGCCTCCTCGACGGTCATCTCGAGGACGTCGGCGATGCTCTTGCCGCGATAGGTCACGTCGAGGGTCTCGCGGTTGTAGCGGCGTCCGTTGCAGGACTCGCAAGTCACGTAGACATCGGTCATGAAATGCATGTCGATCTTGATGGCGCCGTCGCCCTGGCAGGTCTCGCAGCGTCCGCCCTCGATGTTGAAGCTGAAGCGTCCCGGCTCGTAGCCGCGCGCCCGCGAGGCGGGGAGCTGGGAAAAAAGATCGCGGATCGGACCGAAGACCCCGACGTAGGTCGCGGGATTCGAGCGCGGGCTGCGCCCGATCGGGGCCTGGTCGATGACGATGGCCTTGTCGAGGTGCTCCATGCCCTCGATCGCATCGTGTTCGCCGGGCTTGTCCTTGCTGCCGTGGAAGTGGCGGAAGAGGGCGCGCCGGAGGATGTCGTCGACGAGGGTCGACTTGCCGCTGCCGGAGAGTCCGGTGACGCAGATGAAGCGTCCCAGCGGAAAACGCACCTCGAGGTTCTTCAGGTTGTGCTCGCGCGCCCCGCGGATGACGAGCTCGCGCGTGTCGCCGTCGGTGAAGAGGGGTTTGTCGGGAACCTCGATGCGCCGCTTCCCCGACAAAAACGCCCCGGTGACCGACTTCGGATTCGCCGCGACCTCGGCGGGCGTGCCCTGGGCGAGGAGCTCGCCGCCATGGGCTCCGGCCCCGGGGCCGAGATCGAGGAGGTGGTCGGCGGCGCGGATCGTGTCCTCGTCGTGCTCGACGACGATGACGGTGTTCCCGGCGTCGCGGAGGTTTTGCAGGGTAGCGATGAGCTTTTCGTTGTCGGACTGGTGCAGGCCGATGCTCGGCTCGTCGAGCACGTAGAGGACGCCGGCGAGACCCGCGCCGAGCTGGGTGGCGAGACGGATGCGCTGGCTCTCGCCGCCGGAAAGGGTGCCGCTCTCGCGGTCGAGGGTGAGGTAGCCGATCCCGACGGTGTCGAGGAAGACGAGGCGTTTCCGCACCTCGTTGAGCACCTCGGTGGCGTAGGTCGCCTGCACCTCGCTGAGCTCGACGCCGTCGAGCCAGGGAATCGCCTCGGAGATGGCGAGCGAGGTGAAGCCCTCGATCGAGAGCGGACGGTCGCGATGGGCGAGGGTGACGGCGAGGATCTCGTCCTTCAACCGCCGTCCGCCGCATCCGGGGCAGGGCTTCGCCGACATGAAGCGCCGCACGTTGCGTTTCGTCATCTCGCTGTCGCTCGTGTCGAGGAGCCGCGTCGCCTGGGTCGCGAGTCCCTCGAAGCGCTCGTCGCCGTAGAGGAGCGCCTTCTTGAATTCCCGCGGCAGGGTGCGGACGGGCGCGTCGAGGTCGGCCTGGTAATGCTTCGCGAGGTCGGCGATGGCGCGCTGGTGGTATCCCTTGCGCGACTTCGAGCCGGTCCACCAGGTCTTCACGGCGCCTTCGTTGAGGCTTTTGTCAGGATCGGGGACGATCAGCTCCGGATCGGGCACGAGCTTCGAGCCGAGCCCGTGGCAGGCGGGGCAGGCGCCGGAGTGGCTGTTGAAGGAAAAGTGCTTCGGCGTCAGTTTCGGAAGGAAGTAGCCGGTCTCCGGATTGGTGTACTGGAAGGTGAAGTCGTGCCGCTCGTAGTCCTCCGTGCCGGGTGCCTGGGCGAGGGCGGCGATGCGGTTTTCGGAGAGTTTCTGCGCGGTTTCGAGCGAATCGGCGAGGCGGCTGCGCAGGTCGTCGCGGACGACGAGGCGGTCGATCACGATCTCGACGGACTTGGCCTTCGTCTTTTCGGCGATCTCCTCGATCTCGACCAGGGCCCCGTCGAGACGGGCGCGGAGGAATCCCTGGGCGCGGAACCGCTCAAGACTTTCGCGGACCGTTTCGCCCTTTTCGATCTTCACCGGCGCGACGAGGATCAGCCGGGTCCCCTCGGGAAAAGCGACGAGGACATCGACGATGTCCTTGATCGTGTGACGGACGAGGGGCGTGCCCGTGACGGGATCGTGGGGTCGGCCGAGGGCGGCGTAGAGGATGCGGAGGTAGTCGTAGATCTCCGTGGCCGTGGCGATGGTGGAGCGGGGATTCGGCTGCGAGCTGCGCTGCTCGATCGCGATGGCCGGGGTGAGGCCCTCGATGAAATCGACCTCGGGCTTTTCGAGCCGGTCGAGGAACTGGCGCGCGTAGGCCGAGAGCGACTCGACGTAGCGGCGCTGTCCCTCGGCGTAGAGGGTGTCGAAGGCGAGCGACGATTTCCCCGAGCCCGAGACCCCGGTGATGACAACAAACCGGTTTCTCGGGATTTCCAAATCCAGGTTTTTCAGGTTATGCTGTCGGGCACCCTGAATCCGGATCATCGCGTCGTTTTCCTTTTCACCCATATGGCAGGATCCCCCGAACGGAAGTGGACAACCTTGAGGAAGATCGCCCCGCCGCAAGGGAAGATTCCGGCGGAGGAAGCCCCTTCACCGGATCCGGCCGCGACCGGGGGACCGCTTTCTCCGGCGACCGCCGGCGATCCGGAGGAACCGGCCTCCATCCTCGTGGTCCATCCCGCCGCTCCGACGACCCGGCTGATCCGCGAGACGTTCGAGAGCTTCACCGACGCCCGTGTCATCACCACCGCGGATCCGCTGCGGGCGTTTGAATTGGCCCTGCAGCGACGTTACGGGCTCTTTTTCTTCGCGATGCAGGTCGGGCAGCTTTCCGGTCCGATGCTCTATGAGTTCATCGCAAAGGCCTGCGCCGCAGGCCGCGGGCCGCGCCTTCTTCCTCCCGGAGTCGTCTTCATCCGGGAAAAGGACGATCCGAAACTGCCGGACGCCCTGGCCCGGGACGTGCGGGTGAAGGATGTCCTGAGCAAACCGATCCGCATCGCTCGGCTTCTCGAATCGGTTCGCGGCGTCCTCGAAGTGAAGGATCCGACGGTGCGGGGATGATCGGTCCGGGCATGTCCCGAGGCCGGAACGTCCTACCGTCGGCGCAGGCGTGCAAAGATCACCTCGGCTCCGTCGCCCTTGGTCCGGTAGACGAACTCCATCAGTTCCCCGAGCCGGCCGTTCGGAAAACCGTCGCCCTTTTCGACAAACCAGTGGAGGTATTCGTAGGGCAGGGTGTGAATGAGGGTGTGCCGGTAGCGACCGAACGGCATGCGGTAGACCTCAAGGTCGGCGAGGAACTCGGCGAGCTCGCGCTTCATCGCCTCAGCGGGATCGAACTCCTCGGTGGAATCGCTCATCGTCGAAGGCGCATTCTAGTGTTCCATTTGGTGAATCGCTATTCATAATCTTGCCACCGCCACAACCTTTCGAACCCGCTTGATCTTCGCCAAGAATCTCTGCTTCCTTGGCCCTCCATTCGTAGCGGACCGGATTCAGGTCGCGTTCCGCGAGGTAGGCCTCGACCAGTTCCGCAACGCTTTGGAAGCTTCCGTCACGAACGCAATCGACCGAAAGGTCCCTGAAAAAACGATCCACCAGATTGTTCCCGGAGGAAAACGTCGGAGTGAAATTGATCACGATCCGCTCAATCCCCCGTCGTTTTTTCTGCCGAGGATTGCACCCTTTGATCCAGGACCTGACCTTCGGATGCTTGCGGGTGGCGTAGTGGGCCACGATCAGATGAAGGGTCAGGTCCGCGGGCGTCTCTTGGTCCAGTTTCATGAGGAACGCGAGCCACTGCCCCTGGGTGTGGCGCCCGGCGGTTTACCGGAAAATCTTCCCGTCGAGATCACTCGATCGCGGCAAGCAGCGTGATCGTCCCATGTCGGACAGAGTCATGGGTGGCCCTCCGGGTGTGGCCAACCCCGAGCGGCGGCCCAGGCTGGGTCCGCGCAAGGGCCTGACTCTGCTCTTCGCCACAGAGAACCAGCGCCTCGTTGGGAGGGATCAAGTATCAAGCGATGACATCCCCGAGCGTCGTCTCGAAGTTCTCGTCGTCGGAGAGTTTTAACGTCCGCTTGAGGTGTGGCTTGATGTCATTGGCGGTCCAAAGCGTTTGGACCGTGTGGTTGCTGACCCGCTTGACTTTGGCCATGCTGCGGGACGACCATCGGGTTCGCCCGTCCGTAGGCCGACTCGCTTCCGTGATGATCTCGGACCTGACTTGCTCGCAGATGGTCTGCTTGCGCCCGGTTCGCCGGGCTTTCTCAAGACACTCGCGCCGATTCCAACCCTCAGCCCTTCCAAGCCCGGATCCCGGTGATCCGGTAACGCTCCGTCCCACCCGTTCCCAGAGGGAACTCGACCTCGTCGCCGATGTTCTTGTCGAGGATGGCAAGGCCGCGCTCGGACAAGTAGGCGATGATTCCATTGTCGGGATCGGAGTCCCACGCCCCGAGCACGGTGTAAGTGAGCGGTGATCCGGTTCCGACGGGCTCGAGGGAGACGACGGTGCCAATCGAGACTTTGGAAGTGTCCGGGTTCGCGAAATCGGTGGGCTGGGCGAGTTTCAAATCCCGCTCCCAGTCACCTTGGCGCTTCATGAGGACACGCTGGTATTCCTTGGCGGATTTGTATTCGAAGTTCTCGCGAAGATCGCCGTAGGAGCGCGCGATCTTGATGTCCTCGCGGTTCTGCGGGATCTCCTCCTTGATGAGGCGGTCGTAGGCGGCCTTCTTCTCGGTGTAGCTCGCCTCGGAGACGATGAGGGTTTCCTCCTCCTCCTTCTCGCGGCCGCTCATGAGATCCTGGATCTCGGGATGGAGCTTGATGATGCGCGCCATGAGCGACTTCCGGGTCAACTCGTCGAAGGACGCGGACCCGACGAGACGGCCCGCGAAATTGCGGATCGTGTTGATGTTCGCGCCGGCGATGAGATCGGGGACGAGACCCCCGTCGTCGGCGACAAGGTCGCGGAGGCGGTTGGCCGAGCGGACCGAACCTTCCTCG
>JBILDO010000051.1:0-37833 GCA_044352585.1 Verrucomicrobiales bacterium | reverse complement strand
AACGAATGGGAACGAATGGGAACGAATGGGAACGAATGGGAACGAATGGGAACGAATGGGAACGAATGGGAACGAATGGGAACGAATGGGAACGAATGGCCGCGAATGGCCGCGAATCCATGCCGATCGCTCCGCGCGGAATCACAGGGCGACGTCCCGGGCCCAGGAGAGATTTTCGAGATACCAGGAAACGGTGGCGTCGAGGCCGGCGTCGAGGTCGGTCCGGGGCTCCCAGCCGAGGACGGCGCGGGCCTTGGTGATGTCGGCGGCGGTGTCCTGCATCTCGGAGGCGCTCATGGGCTGCCAGACGATCTCGGCCTTTTTCCCGAGGCGGTCCTCGATCTTGCGGATGAAGTCGAGGAGGGAAATGGGGGTCTTGCCCCCGCCGAGATTGATGACCTCGTGTCCGGCCTTGCCGCCGGTGCCCATCGGCTTCCCGGCGAGGATGGTGCCCCGGGCGATGTCGTCGACGTAGGTGAAGTCGCGGGTCTGGCTGCCGTCGCCGAAGACGGTGATGGGCGTGCCCTCGTGGATCCACTTGATGAAGCGGAAGGGCGCCATGTCGGGTCGTCCGGCCGGTCCGTAGACGGTGAAATACCGCAGGATGGAGACGTCGAGACCGTAGAGGTGGTGGTAGGTGTAGGAGAGAACCTCGGCGGCCTTCTTCGACGCGGCGTAGGGCGAGAGCGGTTTCTCGACGGGGAGGTCCTCGCGGAAGGGCATGGGCTGGCCGGCGTAGAGCGAGGAGGTCGAGGCGAGGACGAGCTTGCCGCAGTCGTGGCGGTGCATCAGCTCCATCAGGTTGAGCGCGCCCTGGGCGTTCGAGCGGAGGTAGACGTGGGGATCCTCGATGCTGTAGCGCACCCCGGCGCGGGCGGCGAGGTTGAAGACGGAGTCGAAACGGTTCGCGGAGAAGACGGGTTCGACTTCGTAGAGATTCTCGATGTCGGCCTCGACGAAGGTGAAGCCGGGGCGTCCCTCGAGCGTGGCGAGGCGGTGCCGCTTCATGCGCACATCGTAGGCGTCGTTGAGATTGTCGAGCCCCACGACCTCGACGCCCTGGTCGAGGAGCAGGGTCGAGACGCGCGAGGCGATGAAGCCGGCGGCGCCGGTGACGAGGATACGTTTCATCGGAGGGAGATCAGAGCGTCACCTTGGCACCATGGTTGCGGGCGCTCTCGTAGATCGCGCAGATGAGGGCGACGGCGCGACGGGCCTCGTGTCCGTCGACACTGGGGGAGCGGCCTTCGCGGATGGCGCCGACGACGTCCTCGAAATTGCGCATGTGGCTCTCGAAGTTGATCGCCTTGGGGTCGTTCGCCCCGAGGCCCTTGCCCACACTGCCCTGCATGAGCTCGGCGCGGACGAAGTCGTCCTGCGGGGCCGGCTCGGCGAAGTCCCAGACGCGGAATTTCTCGTCGGCGAGGAAGACGGAGCCCTTGTCGCCGCAGATCTGGACCTCGGCGGGGTGGCCGGTGGAGGACCAGCAGGCGGTCGAGCCCTGGATGACGCCGCGGGCGCCACTCTTGAACTCGAGGATGGCGACGGCGGTGTCCTCGACCTCGATCCCGGAATGGGCGAGGCAGGCGGTCGTGGCGGAGACGGAGACGACATCCCCGGCGAGGTAGAGGAGCTGGTCGACGAGGTGGATGGACTGGTTCATGAGCGCCCCGCCGCCGTCGAGGGCCCAGGTGCCGCGCCACGCGCCGGAGTCGTAGTAGGCCTGGCTGCGCCACCATTTCACATAGGCATCGCACAGGGTCATCCGTCCGAAGCGACCCTCTTCGACCGCCTTCTTGAACTCGGCCATGGCGGGGTTGAACCGGCGGTTGAAGATCCCGGAGAGGGTCACGCCGGCGGCGGCGCAGGCGGCGATCATCTGGTCGATGCGTTCGGGCGTGATCTCGAGGGGCTTTTCGCAGATGACGTGTTTGCCGGCCTTGGCCGCGGCAACGGCGGGCTCGAGGTGGGCGCCGCTCGGGGTCGCGATGGTGACGATCTCGAGCTCGGGATCGGAGAGAAAGGCGTCGAGGTCGGTGTAGCCCTTGCCCCCGTGCTCGGCGACGAGCGCCTCGACCGCGTCGGCGCGGCGTCCGTAGAAGGAATGCAGCTCGCCGCCCTGCATCGCGTGGATGGCCTTGGCGTGGAAGTTGGCGATCATGCCGGCTCCGATGATTCCGAATTTCATGGGTCTGTCTGGGGGTTGGGGACGGGAAGCGGAAGAATGTCGAGTCTAGCCTTTGCCATGGCAGCGTCAAGGCGGGGCACCGACGCGGAACGCAAAGTCGTCGCGGGCTTCAGCCAGCCTCGACCGCGACGGGGGACGAAGCGGTGGCAAAATCGTTGCCCCCCGCACCCCCGGAACCGGAACTTCTTCGTCCCGATGCTGATCACGGCAGCCGGCACCTTCGGCCGGGTTCTCGTGAAGCCGCGGCTGAAGCGGGCCTGCCTCGGTGTGATCGATCGTCTCGTTGTGGTCCTCACTCCCGGTTTTGAGGGTGCCCGATTCTTCGGGGAACATTTGAACGCTCGCGAATGGGTTGGTGTCGGACTTGGCATCGCCTCCCTCCGATCCCTCGATCAGTGCGCGGCGTGAGCTTCCGATGAAAACGGGCCTCGGACCGATTGCGATCGTGCGGATGTCAGTCCATCCCGCAGCAAACGAACGCCGGACGAACGCGCGGGTGATCGCAGGGATCGGCCGGGAAAAGGCGGTTTCGCGCGAAACGCCGCCGGTCGAACCGATCCCGTGCGCCCGGGCCTCCGGATGGACCCGCGGTCGCCGTTTGGCCCGGGAAGTGCTTTTCGACAAGCCGTTCGTCACCTTTTACGGCCTCGACGCCATCCCATGAATCCCGTTCCCACCAGTTGCCGGGCGCGGCTCCAGCCGCGGGACTTCGATTTCCTCTCCGCCACCCTCGCGGGCAGTCCCGAGGAGCAGGGCTTCCTCACCTCCTTGTTCAGCGAGCCGGCCGCGCTTTCCGCGATCCTCGAAAACGACCGGCTCTTCCGCGCGATTCTCGAACTGCCGCTGCCGCTCTCGGTTTCGCCCGAGCTGTATTTCTTCGTGCTGGTGCGGCGCAGCCTCAAGGACGCGGGCATCGACGACATCGGGATCGCCGACTACGTCGCCGCGACCCTCGCCGACCACGCCGGGGGCGCGCTCTCGCGGAATTCCTCCTCCCGCCTGCCGGACGCGGAGTTCACCTACCACCTCGACATCATCGAGAAACTCACCGACGCCAGTCCCTGCGAGCGCTTTTTCCTTGAGGTGCAGTGCGGGAACCGCTTTCTCGTCCTCACCGGATTGTTCCCCCGCTTCCTCGAGCGCCGCTCCGAGCGCCGCGGCGCGCCCGGGCTCGGTTACTACGAGAGCGTCGCCCGCCAGTCCTTCCGCACCGCCGGACTCCATCCTCTCGCGACCGAGTATGCGGTGCGCGAGATTTACGGACGCCTCGCGGACTGCTTCACCGAAACGCGGCGCGCCCTCAACCGCATGGCCGGCGACCGCCTTTTCCTCGGAAACTAAGCGCGATCCGCGTCCTCCGCGCGCATCCGCCGCAGGGCTTCGTGCGAGTCGAGGGCGGCGAGGGCGCGGGCCCGTTCGAGGTGGTCCTGACAAAACCAGAGCAGCCCCTCGGGATGGCCGGGGCGATCGAGCCTGCGATGGTTGCGGAAGGAGACGAGGCCGAATTCGAGGCCGGAATGGTCGCGTTCGTCACGGTCGCAATAATCGCAAATGGGCGGTCGCATCGATCCCCTGATCATGGCATCGAGACCGGATCGCCGCAAGGGGCGCGAAATCCGGTCTGGAGACGAATCTTTTGCATCATTTGGATTCCGCTTCGTCTCATTGGCCGCTACCATCGCATCCCATGAGACCTCTGTTCCTCCTCTTCTCCGCCGCCGTCCTGCTGGGTTGCACCTCCTGCCTGCGAACCTCGACGGTGGTCCGCGTGAAGAAGGACGGCACCGGCACGATCACCTCGCGATACCATTTTTCCCCGGAGACGCTCGCGATGATGGAGCAGCTCGGCAATCTCGGTGACGCCCTGGGGGGCGCGCAGGGTGCCCGTCCCGCCGTGGGCGGTCCGGACGTGGCCCTGCTCCAGGATCTCGCAAAGCCGGACGAGACCTCGCTCAAGGAAGACGCCGCCGGCTTCGGCGAGGGGGTGCGCTACGCGAAACACGAGGCCGGCAAGGATGATGACGGCTGGGAAGGCTATACCGTCGTCTACGAGTTCGAAGACATCCGCAAGGTCCGCATCGACCAGCAGTCCATTCCCGGCAAGGCGAAGGAGTTCGCCAAGGCCGCCGGCGAGGACGCCAAGCCCGCCGAGACCGGATCGATCACCTTCGACCTGAAGGGCGACGTCCTCACGATCAAGAGCGGCTTCGCGAAGGCGGGCATGGGCGAATTCGTCGACCCGGAGCAACTCGACCAGGCGAAGCAGATGGGGATGAAACCCTCGGACTCGATCAAGATGGCCGCCGGCATGACCAAGGACATGCGCGTCGGTTATTTTGTCCGGATCGACGGCGGCATCGCCGAGACCAACGCCACGCACGTCACCGGCGATCTCATCACCCTCAGCGACGCCGACATGTCCAAGGTCCTTGCGGATCCCGATCTCGGCGTCTTCATCGACAAGGTCGCGACCGATCCCAAGGCGGTCACTCCGGAACAGCAGAAGGAACTCCTCGGGAAACTCGAGGCGATGGCCGTCGAGACGAAGGAAGAGGTCACGGTGAAGCTGAAGTGACCGGCGGAGGCCCGCCGCGCATGCGTGAGGAGAGCCGGACCGGGCTCCGTGTTAACCTCCCGCTGCTCAACGTGCGCCGATTTCTTCCATCCCTCCCGGTCCTCCTCCTGCCGCTCGGCTTTCCCGTCGCGGCGGGCGCGTCCGATCATTGGGCCTTCCGGCCCCCCGTCCGGCTCGAAGTGCCCGAGGGAACCCATCCGGTCGACTTTTTCATCGACGCCCGCCTCGCCGAAGCCGGTGTCGAAGCGCTTCCGCCCGCCGACCCGGCGACGCTCCTACGGCGGCTCTCGCTCGATCTCACCGGGTTGCCACCAGGGACGGTAACCGGTGACTGGTCCCGCATTGTCGATGTCCTCCTCTCCTCCCCTCACTTCGCGGAGCGCTGGACTCGCCACTGGCTCGATCTCGCCCGTTACGCGGACAGCGACGGCTACCTCGGCGACACCGAGCGTGCCTGGGCCTGGCGTTACCGCGACTGGGTCATCGACGCGATCGACCGCGACCTGCCCTACGACCGATTCAGCACCGCCCAGATCGCCGGCGACCTCCTCCCGGACGCCTCCGAGGCGGATCGCATCGCCGCGGGCTTCCATCGCAACGCCCTCCTCAACACGGAGGCTGGCGTCGACAAGGAACTGGCCCGCACCAAGCAGGTCGTCGACCGCGTCAACGCCGTGGCCACGACCTGGCTGGGCCTGACCCTCGCCTGCGCCGAATGCCACAACCACAAGCACGATCCGCTGAAGCAGGACGAGTTTTACAAGGTCTACGCCTTCTTCAACAACCTCGACGACGAGGATCCGGCGATCCCGCTGCCGGGTGAAACGGAGCGTTACCAAACCCGCCTCGCCGCCTGGGAGAAGGAGACCGTCGCGCTGGAGGCGAAGCTCGCGGCGGAGGCCTGGAGCCTGACAAAACGACAAGAAAAATGGGAGGCGGGCCTCGGGGAATTGCCGGCCTCCCCGTGGACCGTGCTGCATCCGGCCAAAGCGGAGTCCGGTGCGGGCGACACGATGACGATCGAAAGGGATGGTGGCATTCTCGCCAAGGCGAAGAAGACCGATCCCGACACGGTCACCTACACGCTTGAGTTTCCCGCTCCGGAAAGGATCGGCAGCTTCCGCATCGAGGCGCTCGGGTCGCCGGGGGATGGGCGTGGGTCCGGGTTCACCGCCGGGCGGGGCAAGGAGGGTTCCTTCGTCCTCTCGACCCTGTCGGCCCAGGTGCGCGGTGCGGACGGGAAGCTGCGGCCGCTGGCCTTCTCCGACACGAGGGATCCGCTTTGGAAGGTCGGTAAGGAAACGAGAAGGGCGCATTCGCGAAGCGTTCCGCTGAAAGAACCGGCCTCCTTGGCGAAAGGCGAAACGATCGTCCTGACCCTGCACCACAAGGCGGGAGGCGCTGCGACGCTGCGGCGGTTCCGGATCTCCGCGGCGGCGGAGACGGGCACGGTGGCGACCGATCTTCCCGATGCCGTCCTTGCCGCGCTCCGGGTCGATCCTGACCAACGCACCAAGGAACAGCGCGGAGTGATCGCGACCCACTACCGCAGCCTCGACGCCACCTGGATGGAGAAACGCCTCGCGCTCGACCGCCATCTCGCGAAAATCCCCTCGAAACCCGCGAGCAAGATCCAGACGGTGAAGGAGCGCGTCGCCGAGCGTCACGACGACTATGTCCACGTCCGTGGCGACTACATGAGGCGCGGCGAGGTCGTCACGCCCGGGGTGCCCGCGGTCCTGCATCCGCTGAATCCACGGAACGCAAAGGGCGGGGCCGACCGGGTCGATTTCGCGCGCTGGCTCTTCGACGAGGCGAATCCGCTCACCGCCCGCGTCGCCGTGAACCAGATCTGGCAGCATCTCTTCGGAGTCGGACTCGTCGCCACGCCCGATGACTTCGGAACCGAGGGCGCCGCGCCGACCCATCCCGAACTGCTCGACTGGCTCGCCACCGAATACCGCCGCCTCGGCTGGAGCCGCAAGGCGCTGATCCGGCTCATCGTCACCTCGCGGGCCTACCAGCGGTCCTCCGTCATCCCCGCGGATCCACCGGCAGATCCGACCGACAACACCCTGCTCTGGCGACAGAACCGCTATCGCGTCGAGGCCGAGACGGTGCGCGATCTCCACCTCGCCGCGAGCGGACTGCTCTCGCGCAAGGTCGGCGGCAAGCCGGTGCGCCCTCCCCTGCCCGGCTTCGTCACCGAGGTCGGCCGCAGCGTCGCCTGGCCCGTGAGCGAGGGCGGGGACCGCTACCGGCGCGGACTCTACATCTTCCTGAAGCGCACCGTGATGTATCCCTCGCTGATCGCCTTCGATGCCCCCGGCACGGAGGTGGCGTGCAGTCGCCGCGACCGCACCCAGAGCCCGATGCAGGCGCTCACCCTGCTGAACGATCCCGTCTTTTTCGAATGCGCCGAGGCCCTCGGGAAGACCCTGACAAAACAGCCTTCCGCCAATCCCGACGCGCTGATCGACGAGCTCTTCCACCGCTGTCTCGGACGCGATCCCGGACCGGCCGAACGCGACGCCCTCCGCTCGGCCCACGCCGATTTCCTCGCCGCGGGCGATCCGGAGCGCGCCTGGACCGCGACGGCGCGCGTCGTCCTGAATCTCGACGAATTCATCACCCGCGAATGAGTCCCGAGTCCCCGCTCTTTTCCCCGCATCCCCGCAGCCGGCGCGACTTCTTCACGTCGGGTGCGAGCGGGCTCGGTGCGCTGGCGCTCGCCTCGATGCTGCGCGACGACGGGCTCCTCGCGGCGGAGGCACACACGGGATTCAAGGCCCCGCATTTCGCGCCGAAGGCGAAGAACTGCATCTACTTCTTCATGGAGGGAGGTCCCAGCCAGATGGACCTCTTCGATCCGAAGCCGAAGCTGAACGAACTCGACGGCCAGCCGCTGCCGCCCTCCGTCCTCGAGAAGGCGCAGTTCGCCTTCATCCAGAAGGACGAGGCGCGGCTCATGGGCAGCCCGCGGACCTTCAAGAAATACGGCCAGTGCGGGATGGATCTCTCCGACCTGCTCCCGCACCTCTCCAGCTGCGTCGATGACATCGCCTTCGTCCGTTCGATGTATTGCGACCAGTTCAACCACCTGCCCGGGCAGCTGCTGATGCTGACCGGCTCGCCCCTGCGCGGCTGGCCCACGCTGGGATCGTGGCTGAACTACGGTCTCGGGAGCGACTCGCGCGACCTGCCCGGCTACGTCGTCCTCACCACCCTCGGGCGCGGCCTCCCCGGCGGCGCGGCGAGCTGGTCGAGCGGTTTCCTCCCGTCGAACTACGGCGGCGCGCTCTTCCGCAGCCAGGGGAGTCCGGTGCTGAACCTCGACACGCCCGACCGCATCTCCCCGGACCTGCAGCGCCGCAGCATCGAGGCCATCAACGACCTCAACCGCATCCGCCAAGAGCGCACCGGACACGAGGAGATCACCGCCCGCATCCGCAACTACGAGCTCGCCTTCCGCATGCAGTCGGCCGCGCCGGAATTGATCGATTTGTCAGGGGAATCGAAGGCCACCCTCGAGGCCTACGGGGTCGACCGCAGCGAGCGCGACAGCAGCGACAAGACGGGCTTCCAGAGTTCCTTCGCGCGCAACTGCCTCCTCGCCCGCCGCCTCGTCGAGCGCGGAACCCGCTTTGTCACCCTTTTCCTCTCGACCTGGGACCAGCACAGCAATCTCGACAAGGAACTCGCGACGAACACGCGGATCTCCGACCAGCCGGTCGCGGCCCTGCTCAAGGACCTGAAGGAGCGCGGGCTCCTCGACGAGACCCTCGTGGTCTGGGGCGGGGAATTCGGGCGCACGCCCCTCGGGGAAAACCGTCCCGGCTTCAAGACCGTGACCGGCCGCGACCACCATCCCCATTCCTTCAGCCTCTGGATGGCGGGCGGCGGGATCAAGGGGGGGCGAATCATCGGCCAAACCGACGAGGTCGGCTGGGGTGTCGTCGAGGATCCCATCCACGTCCACGATCTCCACGCGACGATCCTACATCTCTTCGGATTCGACCACAAGCACCTCACCTACCGTTTCCAGGGCCGCGATTTCCGGATCACGGATGTGCATGGGGAGGTCGTGACGAAGTTGTTTTCCTGAGCCGGGGGAACGACGCGTCTTTTCCCGTTTCCTCCCGCCGTCCTCCGTGGCAGAGTGCGCCCATGGCGGGACTCACGGCAAGGGCGAAGGCCCTGGTGTATGCGAACCTCGAAAAGTACGCCCGCTCCGGCATGGGCATGGAGAAGGCGTGCCAGTCGCTCCTCGTCTCTCCCGGCATCCCGGCGGCGGAACGCCGTGTCTACGAGGGCCTCGCCGCGGGACTGCGCGGGGGGAAAAGCATCGGCGACGCGCTCGGTTCCGTCGCCGGCATCGTCACGCCGCTCGAGCACGAGGTCGTCGTCGCGGCGGAGTCGGGCGGGCGGCTCGAGCTCGGCTTCCGGCATCTCGCCGAATACTTCCGCCGCGTCGACCGGGCCCGTCGCCGCATCCTCAAGGGCCTCGCCTATCCGCTCGTCCTCGTGCATTTCGCGATTCCCGTCTCGACCCTCGCCTCCACCGCCTTCCGCAACTTCAGTCCGGGCGCCAAGGCGCCTGCGGCGCTTTTCCGGGAGGCACTGACACAGAGCGGATGGACCATGCTGGTGATCTGGCTCGGAGTCCTCCTCGCCACCGGAGGCCTCGTCTGGCTCGGACGGCTGGGCCGCGTCTCGCCCGGGATTGACGCGTTCCTCGGAACAATCCCGTGGCTGGGGAGGGCGCGGCGCGCGCTGGCGATGGAGCGCTTTTCCCAGGTCTTCGAGATTTTCCTCCTCGCGGGACGGACGATGAGCGATTCGCTCGACGGGGCGGCGCGTGCCTCAGGCAGCGGCCGGATTCTCAAGGCGGGCAAACGCGGAGCCGCCCTCGTCGTGTCCGGCGAACCGCTCGCCACGGCCCTGCGGGCCGGAGGCCGCGCCTATCCCGAGGCCTTCGTCCGGGGCATGGCCGCGGCCGAGGAGTCGGGCCAACTCGACCGCGAGCTCGCGGAGTGGGGGAACTACTACTCCGAGACCGCGGCCGAGGCGATGGAATCGCTCGCGGAATGGACCCCGAAGTTGTTCTACTGGGGCATCCTTCTGTTCGTCGCGACGCTGATCATCCGCGCCGCGCTCGCCTACCGCGACCTCATCGAGAGCCTCCTCAACCTCGGGGGCTGACGCGATTGGCGCGGGGCCAAGCCGCGTGGGACTGGCATCCTGCCAACCATTGACCGGCGGGACGCCGTTCCCACGTTTTGTCGCGCCTTGCGCTCGATCTCCTTCGTCTGGCCAAGATCGGTCGAGTGCACGTCGATGGGGAAGGTGACGCGGCGGATGCCGTCTTTGGAGCGGGCACCGTTTTCCAGATCTTTGTCCGTCACCGAATCGCGTCCACGGGTGCGGCACCATTCGCGCGTCCCGATTTGTCCGCCGGTCCGAAACGATCTCGACGGCTTTCGTGCCGCGGAACAGGACCATCGGGCTCATTGTCGAATTGATGACCGATCGCCGGGTTTCGGCCACCGCTAAGCGATTGGATCCGGACAGACCTTGCGGCGGTCGCACTTCACACAATGCTCGCCGATGAAGAGGCGGTCGAACTCGTCCATCATCGCGCGCACCGTTTCGGGAGTGTCGGTGACGATGCCGCATTCAAAATTCCGCCGCCGCACCGACTTCGCGCCCATGCCCGCGCCGGTGAGGTTGGCCGATCCGAGAAAGGCGCGCTTCCCGTCGACGATGACGCACTTCATGTGGTTGCGCGGGCAGAGGACGCGCTCGAAGCGGTCCGAGTCCACGAGGTTCGGAAAGCGGTCGAAATCCTCGCGGAAGCGCGGGCCCGGTTCCTTCGCGTGGACCAGGCGGATCTCGATGCCCTCGTCGAGGAGCTCGTCGAAGTAGGCGAGGAAGGTGTCGAACTTCCGCTTCCCGGGCCTCACGAGATGGACGTCCTTCAGGTCCGCCGTCGCGATCCAGACAAACTGCTCCGCCGAGGGCAGCAGCTCGCGGAAGACCGCCTCGTGAATGGCTTCATTGAGGACGAGTCGGTCCATCGGGAAAGGATAATCGCTCCGACCCGCCGCGTCCAGACTCCGCGCGGGAGGCGGGGAGCGGCCTGCGGATCCGGTCTTTGGCCCGCCCGCCCCTACCCGGACGACGGCCACGGTTTCCGGCTTCCCAGTAAAACCCCAAGAAACTTGTTGATTTTTCCTGAAATTAGACTAAAGCCACCCTCCGGCTTTCCGGGTCCTACCGGGTCCGGACGCATTGCCTGATCCGTCCCCCCGAACCGAAGCCATGTCCGAAGACGCCTCGAATATCGTCGACTTCCCCGGAACCGGCGGCGCTTCGGCTCCCTCTTCCTCAGGAAAACGCTCCATCCCCATGAGAAGTGACCTTGTCGCCGCGGCCTCCAAAGTGATCCCCGAACCCCCCTTGCTCATCAACCTGGTCTCCGCCCGGGTCAAGCAGCTCAACAACGGGCGTTCCCCGCTTGTCAAGATCGATCACCGCATGGGTGCCGCCGACATTGCCCTGACCGAAATCATCGAGGGCAAGATCAGCGTGGATCGCAAGGAGAAAGAGGCCTGAGCGAAGCCGTCGTCGCGGTGGATCGCGGGTTTCTCACCGCCCCCCGTCCACGGATTTTGCCCGGGCAGGTTCAATTCCGGTTCCGTTCCGGATCGGGTGCATCAGGATAATTCCACGGCACGAAGCTCGACATCCGCTTCAGGGGAGATCATCGTGACCCTCCGTCACAGCCCGAGGCGCTCGTCGAGTCCGGCCCTCCATTTCTCCCGCGCCTCCGGGGAGAGGGTGCTGCCGTTGCCAATGTGGGTATCGTGGAAGGTGAGGAGGCGCTCGCGGATCTCGCGTCGGGCCGCGAGCGGGAGCAATTCGCTCTGGGCGAACTGCTTCGGACGGGGGCTCGCGTTCTGGGCGACGCAACGGTAGAGGAAGACGCGGTCGTAGGTGCTGCGGAAGGAGAGGCGCCCCAGCTCGCGGAAGGTCTCGCGGAGGATTTCCGGCGTCTCGTCGAAGAGGCTGAGGAGGTGGGCCAACTCGACACCGTAGACCCAGTCGGGGCTGCGGTAACGATGGGTGGGATCGTAGATGCCCGCGGTCTCCCACGCGATGATGCCGAGGGTCTGGCGCACGAGGCTGAGGAGGTAGGCGTCCATCGCCTTCTTGCCGAGGTGCTTCCCTCCGCGCCAGAGCAACTCCGATCCGGCGATCCAGCCCGCGGCGAGAAGTGGATTCGCGGTGAGGAGCAGCTTGCTCCCGTGCCAGAGGTAGCGCACCGGCTCGAGATAGGGCTGGAGCTCCTCATACTTGCGATAGACCTTGCTCGCGGTGCGGATGTTCTCGGAAACCTTGCGCAGGTTCATCTCCTTCACCTCGAGGATGGGCAGTTCCTCGAGCAGGAGGATGATCTGGAGGGAGGTTCGGTTCACCGCCTTGAAAAGGCTCTCGAGGTTGAGTTCGAGCAGCGGCAGCTTCGATTCGGGGCGGTAGATGCGGGCGATCGACTCGGTGAAGGCGGCGAGATCGAGGAGGAGTTGTTTTCCCTCGAACTGCCCGCTCGACCAGTAGATCCCGCTCGAGAAACGCTGCAGGGCGAGGTCGGCCTCGCGGTCGATGAGCTCGGCGACGCGGGCGTCCATCGAGACATGGGCCTCGTCCTTCCAGTCGATCTCCGCGAGGGTCTTGAAGTCGGGAAACTCCATCCATTCGCCGTAGGCCATGAGGATCTTCCCGAGGTCGCGGCGCTTCGCCTCGAGGCGCTCGGTCTCGGCGCGGATGGCGCGGCGGGCGACCTCGACGATCTCCGGATCGAGCTCGCCCGGGGCGTCGGAGGAGATCGCGGTCCTCCAGAACACCAGCGCAAGCAGTCCCGCGAGGGACAGGGCGAACACCGTCCATTTGGCCCAGACCGGCTCGATCCCCGCGGCGAGAGCGACCACGGCGAGAGTGCCGAAGCAGAGCCCTCCGGCGAGGCGCGCACCCCGGGTCAGGCGCGAGCGCACGTTCAGCGGAGCCTCTTCCTTCATGTCGCGCCCGGGATTCGCACGATCAACTGTCGCCCGGTTTCACCGAGTCGTAAAGCCGGGCGAGTTCGAGGAGGAGGGCCTCGAGCTTCTTGTAGTAGTCGGCTTCCTCGAGCTTGTCCCGCGAACGGCGCAACTCCACGACCTGGCGCTCCAGTCCGTCGCGCTTCTCGCGCTGCCCGGGGGAGAGGCGGCGTTCGAAGGCATTTTTCACGAGCACCTTCTGTCCCGCGAGATCCCCGTCGGGCTTCGCCTCGGGCGAGGCGGTTTGTGTCGGCGTCGTCCCTTCGAACCACTCCGACCGCGATCCGAGCTGGTCGCCGTTGTCGTCGAGGAGGGCGTGCTCGGTCGCGATGCGGCCCTCGCTCTTGTAGAACTCCGCGACGCGGCGCGAGGCGTGGAGCCAGGCCTCGAGGAGGGAGACCTGGTCGTCGTTGTCTAGGTCGCCGCCCTCGATCCCGCCCACCGCCTCGGCGAAGTAGCGACCGAAACGCGCGTAGCTCAGCTCGCCCTCGTTCTTCGTCGCGGTGATGACGATGCGCTCCGGTTTGCCCAGGGCGCGTACGAAGGACCCGCTCGCCGAGGCGGTGTTGATCACGGCGAGCCGCCCTTGATAGGCGTCGGCCCAGGCCGCGAGTTCGCGGTCGGTCACGTCGGGGCCCCGGAAATTGAACTTCACCTCGCGCTGGTCGAAGGTGCCGTGTCCGACGAGGACGAGCCAGAGTTCGGGCGCCTTCTCGGCGGCGAGTTGTTGCTTGAGCCGCGCCGCGTCGGTCGGGTCGCCTTCCTTTGCCCCGCCGAGTCCGAGGATCTCGATCGCCGCCTCGCCCTTCGTCGCCGCCGTCTTCCAGAGTTCACCGATCTCCGTGAATTCCTTCGTGTAATCGTCCGTGCCCCCGCTGCCGACGACGACGAGGATCTTCAAACCCGACTCGGCGCGGAGGATCGGGGAGACGAGGAGGAGCAGGAGGAAAAGGATTCGGATCATGTCAGGGTAACCTTTCTTTCCAATAGGCGGGATGTCTTGCGGCGTGGGCCACCGCCAGAACCAGAATCAACTCGTCGAGGATGATGTAGGCGATGTAATAGGGGAAGCCGGGCAGGTTGACGCGCCTCCAACCGCCCTCCCGTTGACTCCAAAGGAACGGGTATCGCGTGATCCCTTCGCAAGCTCGTTCCACTTCGAGGCGGAATCGCACCCCCAGTCCCGTGACCTTGGCCTCATAATCGCCGATGATGCACTCCAGTTCGGCCAACGCCTCGCGGGTGAACTCCATGAAGAGGTTCATCGTCCCGGAGCGATCTCGCGGAGTCTCCGGAACACCTCGGCGGCGGGAACGCCGGGATTTTCCCCGGAGCGGAAGCGTTCGAGCCGTTCCCGGATTTCCTCGTCCCAGGCCGCCTCGAAGCTGGCGTCTTCGGCGCCTTCGACGCTCTCGATGAGGGTGCGCGCGAGGCTGAGGCGCTCCGCGGGCGGCAAGCCGAGCGCTTGATCCGAGATCGTTTCAAGGGGAGCCGTCATGATCACAATCTAGTGTCGGGAATTGAATTGTCGAGAAGGTTCAAGGCACGGATCGCGTCGTCGAAATCAAATCGTCCCCCTCCGTCTCCGCAGCGCCCATTCGCCGAGGAAGCAGCCGAGGGCGAGGAGGAAAAGCCAGGGGGTGTGCCAGAGGGGACGTTGTTTCACCTCGACGACGGGGAGGTCGAGTTGGTCGAGGAGACCGGGAAGGCGGGCGAGGTCGGCGGACGGGAGCAATTCGCCGCCGGTGATTTCGGCGAGCCGCGCGAGCAGGGCGGGATCGGGTCCGAGACGGGCGAACTCGGCGGCCTCGGGATTGAGGGCGCGGGCGACCTCGCCGGTGCCGATCTCCTGTCCCGCCCCGTCGATCACCTTCGCCTCGATGCGGTAGCCCTCGCTTTCCTCGGAAAGATGCTCGGCGGTGAAGAGCCCCGGCTCGTCGAGCGAGGGTTCGGCGGTGAGGCTGCGGGTCGTGCCGTCGAGGTCCTTCACCGTGAGGAGCACGATCGCGTCGTCCTGGGGATCGTATTTGAGATCGCGGACCCGCACCGCGAGACGCGTCACGGGAATGGCGCCGTCGTTCGTTTCCTCCTTCGTCAGTTCGACGCGGGCCGGGACATCGGTGACCGTCCAGCGGAGAAACTGGCGCCACATCTTGCCGAGTTCGGCCTGCTGCTCGGAGTCCTTCATCCCCCAGCGCCAGAAGTCGGCCACGGCAAAGGCGGCGCTGCGCCCCTCGCCATAGCGTTGCGTGATGAGGGCGGGGAGGACGCGGCCTTCCGGGTCGGTCACGGTCGAGAGGATGCTGGCCCCGGGCTTGATCGTGGGGAGGCGGTTCACCGCGAAGAAGGGCGGCATGTAGGCGAGGCGGATTTCCTCCTCCTCCTGTCCGGCGCGGAGCCGCATCCAGTCCTCGAGCCAGCCCTCGCGGGTGAGATTGTAGGTCGCCTCGAGGGCGGCGCCGCCGGGTTCCTTCTGGTCGAGATAGACGGGGAGGAGGCGGCCGACCGGGGTGTTGTCCCACCCGCCTTCCTGGAAACATTCCTGACCCCCTAACATCACCACCGTGCCTCCCCGCATCGAGACGAATTGTTCGATCAGCTCCTGTTGCTCGGCGGTGAAGAAGTCGGATTCGAGATCGTCGATGACGAGGGCGCGGTAGCGGGTAAACAACTCCTCGGCCGACTTCGGGAAACCGTCGCGCAGTTCCTCGGGCGTGGCCGTGTTGAGCCGCACGAGCACGGGCTGGTCGTAGCGCTGCGTCTCCTCGGGGATGTCTCGATTGAAGCCGCGGAAGAGCGGGTTGCTGCTCTCCCCGGTGCGTCCGCGCCATTCGAACTTCGGTTCGCGCTTCGCGATGCGGATGAGGCCGATGAGGTCGAGCTCGGCGTCGCCGGCGATGGCGCGACGGAGGAACTTGTATTCCCAGTTCGGACGGCCGCTGAGGTAGAGGATGCGGTAGGGACCCCGTCCACGGTTCACGGTGACGCGGACGCGGTCGTTCTTCTCCGTCAGTTGCGCGAGCGGGGTCTTCGCGGTCTGGCGGATCCCCACGGTGAGGAAGGAAACGCCCGAGGGCACTCCCGCGAGGCGGAGACGAACCGGGACGGTGCGGCGTTCCGTGCCGGCGGGGAAGACGAGGTCCTTCTTTCCGAGTTCCTCGTCCTTTTCGTTCCTGACAAACACCTCCACGGCGTCGGGGAATTCGCCGAGGGCCTCGGCCTCGATGTTCAGCGTCACCTGCGCGTCCTCGAACTGCGTCGTCGTCGCATCGACCCGGGCGATGGCGAGGTCGCGGGCGGCGGGATCGAGCTCGCCGACGAGGACGGGGAAGACGGGGACGCGTTTTTCCTCGGGCAGGGCCTCCTGCGCCGCGAGATAGGCCTCGAGGGCGGACGTGTCGGTGGCGTTGCCGTCGGTGAGGAGGACGGTCGCGGCGAGGGGACGGCCGCGGAAGCGGGTCGAGAGATTGTCGAGGGCCGCGCCGAGGGTGGAGCTGTTGCGGGCGAAATCGAGTCCGCTGAAATCACCGACCTGCCGCAGGCCGCGATCGACGAGGAAGGGCTGGACGCGGAAGGTATCTCCGATGCCGGTGATCCACGCGGGTGGCTGATCGGGCACCGGACCGACGAGCGCGGCGCGCAAGGCGGCGGAGGGGGCTTCCTTGCCTTCACCGAGCGGCACGGCCAGTCCGGCGGAGTTGTCGGCGAGAATGGCGACGTCGTTGGCGTGCTTCTTCGGCACCTCGTCGAGGTGGACCGGCTCCATCAGGGCGAGGGCGAGGAGGACGAGTCCGACGGCCTTCAGGGCCATCGCCGCGGCCTTTGCTCCGCCGCGGAGCGCGGAATGCCGGTAGGTGAGGACCAACACGAGAATCGCCCCCGCGCCGAAGAGCAGGGCGACCCAAGCCCACGATTCGTTGGCGAAGGCGATGTTGGAGAGCGTCGGAACCATCATGCGGCGGCGGAGGTCTTGTAGCCGGGGTCATTGACCCCGGAGGAGGCGAGCTGCGTCGTGAGGACGCGAAACGACCGGCCTCGATGAGGCCGGCTACAGGCGCTGCCGCGAAGAAGAGGGAGTTTCATCAGGATCGAATTCACTTTCCGGCCCCCAGTTCCTCGTAGTAGCGCCGCACGAGATCGCGGAATTCGCTCGGGACGGGGTCGCGGTCGATCGGGGCGACGGGGTTTTCGCGGTTGAGCTTGGCGAGTTCCTCGCTGATGCGCTGGCGCAGTTCGACGAGGGGTTCGGTGATGCGCTGGTTGATCGTCGCGGCGCCGGGCGGGAGGTCGTCGCGGCGGTAGTCGATGCGCATCGCCCGCGCGTCGTCGCGGACCTTGGCGACGGAGTTGCGGAGATCCTCGTCGGGCAGCATTTCCTCGAGATTGCCGAGACGGTCGGCCCATTGTTCGTAATCCTCGCCCGTGATGGGGCCGGGGCGCCGCTCCTCGGAGCTGTCGTCGAAGAAGAGCGGACCCGCGAGCGGGCCGGTGGGGAGGCCCTCGTTGCGGTCGTCGCCGCCGTTGTTCATCGCGCCGCCGCCGCCGCTGGAGCCACGGCCGGAGGCGAGCTGGCGCGGACTTCGGCCCTGGCCTTGTCCTTCCCCCTGTCCTTCGGCCGCGTTCGGATCGGGTGATTCACCCTCACCTTGTCCCTGGCCTTTTCCTTTGCCTTTGCCCTTTCCGGTCTCGGCCTGGCCTTCGGCGGGGGATTCACCTTCGCCCTCTCCCTCACCTTTGCCTTTGCCCTTCCCCTTGCCTTTGGCGTTTTCGGCGAGCGACTCGGAGGGCGTTTCCCCTTCGCCTTCGCCGGGAGCTTCGCCCTTTCCTTTGCCTTTGGCTTCTCCTTCACCGGGTTGGCCTTCCTCCTGGCCTTCGCCGGGAGTCTCGCCCTGGCCTTTGCCTTTTTCGGTGGAAGCCTGTTGGGGTTCGCCTTCTCCTTCAGCCTTGCCCTCGCCGGATTCACCGGGCTCCTTGCCTTTCTCCTGGCCGTTTTCGGCAAGGCCCTTTTCCTTCCCTTCGCCGGGCTGCGGTTGACCTGACCCTGTCGGGTCTTTCTCCTGAACCTCTTCGGTCCCTTCCTGAACGCCGAGGCGTTCGGTTTCGGCCTTGGCTTCCTCGATGAGCTTGTCGAGTTCGTTGCGGGCGAGGCGGAGGGCGTCGGCTTCGTTGCCGAGGATCTTTTCGGCGGCCTTCTCGACGCTGTTCTTCAGTTCCTCGATGCCGCGGGCGGCGGCTTCCTCGGAGGTCTTGGCCTGGTCGGCGCGGTTATAGAAGGCCATGTCGCGGGCCTCGTCGAGCGACTCCTGGACCTGCTGGGTCATCGCGTTGCGGACGGCTTCGTAAAGGGCGTCGGAGAGGATGGGCTCGGTTGGCTCGGCCTGTTCGCTGAGGTTCTTCATGCTCTCGAGGACCTCGGAGAGTTTCTGCGACTGCTCGGCGATGGACTGGGCGAGTTGACCGCGCTCCTGTTGTTTGTCGGCGGTGAAGGGATCGGCGGCCGGATTCTCGGCGAGTTTCTCGACCTGTTCGCCGAGGGCCTCCTGGCGTTCCGCCAATTCGCGGGTCGCGTCGCGGAGGCCCTTCATCTCGTTGGCGAACTGCCGCGAGGTCTTCTCGCGGAATTCCTCCTTCATCTCCTCGAGCTGTTCGCTCGCGCGGGTCGCGGCGTTGGCGGCCTCGGTCAGTTCGCCCGACTCGAGTTTCTCGGCGGTCTCCTGCACGTTCTCGCGCGTTTCGTCGAGCTTCTCGCGCTCCTCGGACATGTTGGCGCGGTTTTCCTCGGAATCCATCCGCTCGGCGAGGTCGTCCATCTCGCGGAGGAGTTCGCGCTGCTCTTCCTGAAGACGCTTGAGCTGGCGCTCGATCTCGGCCTTCTCCTCCTCGTTCGCCTTCTGGAGCTGGTTCTCGAGTTCCTTGATCTTCTCGGCGATGGCCTCCTGGCGGCGGGCGAGATCCTTGAGCCGGTTGAGAACGGCGAGGTTCTCCTGCTGCTCGGCGGTGAGGGCGGGATCCTGGGCCGCGGACTGCTCCTCGTATTTGAGCTCCTTCTGCTCGAGCTCGAGGTTCATGTTGCGCTGCTGTTCCTGCTGCGACTGCGAGGCACTCTGAGAAGGACTCTGCGACATCGAGATCTCGGTTTCGCGGGCGCGGGCCTTGAGCAACTCGGCATAGGCGTCGGTGGCGCTCCCCATCGCGACGACGAGGAGTTCCCCGTCCTTCTTCTCGGTGACGGAGGCGAATTCGGCCGCGGCTTCGGTCATGTGCTGCTTCGCCAGCTCCAGTGCGGCCCGCACCTCGGCGTCCTCGACCTTGGTGAGCGCCTCGTCGGTCTTGGCGATGACGACATTCTGAGACTCGGTGATGACGCCGACGTCTTCGGCGTAGGATTCGAAGCGTTTTCCGGCCTGATGATCCCGCGCCAGTTTCCACGCGGCGTTGATGACGTCCTTCTGGATGCGGATGAGCTCGGCGGATTCGCCACCAGGGGGCGTGCCTCCCTGGCCGCCGCCGGCCGCGCCTTCCCGCATGATTTCTTCGAAAAGGCGCACTTCGGCGAAAAACCGGTCGCTGAGGGTGCGGCGCACCTTGCCTTCCTTGTCCTTGTCTTCGGCCCAGAAGTGGTAAGTAACGAGTTCGCGCTCCTTCGCGCCGAGCTTCTCGATGTCGATGAGGGTGGAGAGGGGATGTTTGGCGCTGCCGGCTAGGGGTTCCTCGTTGAGAATGACCTCGGTCTCCTCACCGCGGAATTGATAACTCATGCCGGTGCGGAGGACCTCGACGTCATCCCAGACTTCGGCTTCGAGCGGCAGTTCCTGCAAGGCGGAGACGTCGAAGTCGCGGCCGGGGAAGGTCAGCTTCAGCTTCGGCGGCACATTTTCCTTCACGTTCACGGTGAGCCAGGGCGGACGCTGGTTGGAACGCTCCTTCCCGTCGACGAGATGGACGCGGTATTTCCTCGTCACTTCCGGAACATGGCTGGCGAGGAGCAGGGTGGGATCGGCGGGATCCGGAGTCAATGTCAGGATCTCGCCTTCCTCGCTGAAGAGTTCGGCGGCGGAGACGGGCTTGTTGACGCGCAGGCGCCATTCGACCTTCGATCCCTCCATCAACGTGATCTTGCGGGTGTCAGCGATCGTTTCCGTTTCGCCGCCGAGATAGGCGGGCGGGGTGACGACGGCATCGGCCTGGAGCAGTTCGGGATATTCGAAGACGGTAATCCCATACTCGTCGGACGACGCGGTCTCGAAGGCGACGAGGTAACGTCCATCGGTGTCGACCTTGGGCAGCATCGTGGAGAAGACCTTGTCGTCGAGACCGACCTGCATGGGCGTTTTCGTCTCACCGCCGGCGTGGCGGTGGACCAGGGTCGCGGCGGCGGGGGCGCGTCCGGTGAAGGCGGCCTCGATGACGAGGCGCGAGCCTTTCTCGATCTCGACATCGCCGGGAGTGACGCGGATCTCGATGGCGGGTTTGGTCTCGGGCGTTTCGGCGATCGCGCCGGTGCCGGTTTTTCCAGGAGCCCTCCCAAGCGGGGCTTCGCCGAGGAGGAACCAGAGCGAGGCGACGAAGGCGGCGAGGGCGAGAAATTGTCCCCATCCGGCGGCGATGAGGCGTTTCTCGGAAACACGGCGGACCCACTGGTTGCGGACCGCGTGTTCGGAGATCTCGCCGAGGAGCTTGCTCTGGAGGAAGCTCAGGCCGCCGTCCGGTCCGGGCTTCTGGTCCATCGCGGCGAGGAGGGCGGCGCGCAGGTCGGGATGTTTTTCCTCGATGCGGCGGGCCAGCTCGCGCAAGTCGGGCGTGCTGCGGTCGATGCGGACGAACCCGATCGCCGAGGCGAGGCAGAGGGCACCGAACCACGCGAGCACGGCCGGCCACGACCACCACGAGGCGAAGAGGGCGAGCGCGGCGAGCACGGCGCAGCCGATCGCCCCGATCGCGAGGATGGCGATGACGAGCTGCCGGCGTTTCAGTTGCTTCTCCGCGGCGATGACCGGTCCGAGGCAGGAGTCGAGGAGTTTGGCGATCATGTCAGGAGGAAGGGCGGGTGTGGCATGGGCATCCTGCCCATGCATTTTGGGAGGAGGCGGAAGAGCGTAAGGAACTGCAATCGCCTCAAGGCGTGCCCGCGCGATGCATGGGCAGGATGCCCATGCCACTTCCCGGAGAATGCCGGATGGAAAGCAACAATCATCAGCCGTTTGCGGGTTCTGCAAGGGTGGTGTTACCGGCCGTGGCCCGTCGTCCCGCCAGCCAGGTCTCGAGGATCAGGACGAGGAGGGCGGCGAAGGCGAGCCATTTCCAAAGTTTCTGCTGGGCTTCTTTCTGTTCGGATTCGACCCGCAACTTCTGTGCCGCGCTCAATTCCGGGGCCGGGGCGGCCGATTCCTCGAGCAGCGGGATGCCGAGGGCGGCGAATTCGACGCGCGGGTCGAAGGGATCGGTGCGCCCTTCGGACGGGTCGAGATTCACCGAGACGAGGCGCGCCGCGCCGCCTTCCTGCGGCTCTTCATAGAACCCCGGGGCCGGGTAGTTTGTTTCGCCGACATAGACGGTCGGGGCCGAGCGGATGCTGTAGCCGGCATGGTCGAAGATGGAGAACAGCAGGGGGACGAATTTCGACGAGAGCGCGAGCTGGCTTTCCTCGGGACGCCATCCCGCGAGGAAGGCGAAGACAGCCCCCTCGCCGGCACGGTGCTCGAGCAGCGCGGGCGTTTCGCCGTCGAAGGTGGCGAGGACGCGCGTGCCTTCGCCGACGGGCGTTTCCCCGAGCGCGAGTTGGCGGTGTTTCCAGAAGCGGATCTTCGTGAAGTCGCGGATCTGGGCACGGGCGAAGGGCTCGAGGACGGGGTGGTCGAAGTCGAGATCGGCGAGGAGGGAGAATTCCTCCACCGTCGCCTCGGAGAGTTTCCAGTCATCGCGACCGGTGAGGGCGGCGAAGGCCTCCGTGGTCGTGTCGGACGAAGGCAGGGCGAGGACGAGTCCGCCCTTCTCGGCAAACTGGCGCAGGGCCGCTCCGGCGGCGGGATCCCACGGTCCGGGCGCGACGACGATCTCGGTGGCGTTCGGGTCGAGGCCCTCGACCGATTCCGAACTGCTCACGATCGGCTGCAGGGCCGGGGTCGGCTGGAGGGCGCGCCGCAGGTAGAAGAGCGGTGATCCGGCGCTCTCGGCGTCGCTTTCCTTGCCGAGGAATCGCACGCGCAGGGGACGCGGCTGCACCGGGGCGACATGGACCTCGTTGTCGAAGGGATGGGTGTCGCCGCTGACCATCAGGGTGCCGCGTTCGGCGCCGGCGGGTCGCGGGGCGGAAGTGACGATCCGGCTCGTGCCGGGCGCGACGAGGACTTCGGTGTTCGTGTCAGGGCGCCCCTTCCATCCGAGGGTCAGGTTCGCCGAGGCGGACTCCGCGGAGTTCATGATCCGGACGCGGTAGACCTCGGCCTCGTTGATGTTCGAGCGCGGCGGCGTTGCGGCGAGGGTTAGGGAAACGTTTCCGCGTTCCGGGGTGGCGAGCGGCACGCAGCGCACCTTCACCTCCTCGGGCCAGGGATTTTCCTGGAGCAATTCGCGTTTCGCCCCGGTCTGGAAATCGCCGATGAGGACGATCTCGCGCGCGTCGGCGGACCGGGTCGCGTCGGCAGAGAGGAGGAGGTTCGCGGCCCGGGTCATGGCCGCCCCGAGATCGGTGCCGAGCCAGGAAGGCTGGTGTTTTTCGTCCGCGAGCAGGGCCTCGACCGCGCTGGCGCGGGCCCCGGGATCGAGCCCGGCGAGGGCGGGCAGGTCGGCGGCGAGGTCGAGGCGCTCGTCGAAAAGGGCGAGGGCGACCTCGGCTCCGGCCCCGTAGCGTTCCGCCGCTTCGCGGGCGGCCTTGGCGGCGGCCTCGCGCAGGCCCTCGCGGCGCATCGAGGCGCTGCGGTCGACGAGGATGACGGCGCGGGTCAGGGTGGAATCCTCGGAGGGCAGCCGGATCGATTCGAGGAAGGGCCGGCTAAAGGCGAAGGCGAGGAGGAGCAGGGCGAGGCAGCGCAGGGCGAGCAGGAGAATCTGCTCCAGCCTCGTCCGCCGCGTGACCCGCTCGGGCGTTTTCTCGAGGAACATGAGGGAGCCGAACTCGACGTGTTCCTTCGGCGGCCGCCTCCTCAGGTGCAACAGGATCGGCACCGCCAGGGCGGCCGCACCGAGGAGATAGAGCGGAAAGAGGAAACTCACAGCACCGGGAATCCTGCCATGCTTTGCCGGGCGAGGCGAGGACGTTTTCGCGGGGTGAAACCGGCGGATTTCGGTTGACCGGTCTTTCGACCAATCGGCGCGGAGATCGCTTTTCCCAAAAACCGGCTGCAAGGCGCCCGGGCCGGTGTACACTCCCGGCCCACCTCACCCCGAGACCATGGCCGAGCAACGCAAGAGCTTTCCCTTCAGCGAATTCGAACCCAAGTGGCAGGCCCACTGGGAAGCGAACCAGACTTTCTCCGTGCCGAATCCGGGTGAACCGGGTTTCGACGCCTCGAAGCCGAAGTTCTACGTGCTCGACATGTTCCCCTACCCGAGTGGCGCCGGACTCCACGTCGGACACCCGGAGGGATACACCGCCACCGACATCATCACGCGCTTCCGGCGGATGATGGGCGACAACGTGCTCCACCCGATGGGTTGGGACGCCTTCGGCCTGCCCGCCGAGGAGCATGCCCGCAAGACCGGCGAACATCCGCGCATCAACACCGAGAACAACGTCAACAACTTCCGCCGCCAGCTCAAGCGCCTCGGCTTCGCCTACGACTGGCAGCGCGAGGTGAACACGACCGCGCCCGATTACGTGCGCTGGACCCAGTGGATCTTCCTGCAGCTCTATCATTCCTACTACGACGAGACCACGCAAAAGGCGCGGCCCATTGCCGAACTCGAGGCCAGGGGACTCAGCCGTGACGAGATCGACACGAAGCGCCTCGCCTACGTCGCCGAGGCGCCGGTGAACTGGTGTCCCGATCTCGGCACCGTGCTGGCGAACGAGGAAGTCGAGGAGTGGCGCGCCAAGGGCCACACCGTGGAGCGCCGTCCGCTCAAGCAATGGATGCTGCGCATCACCGCCTACGCCCAGCGCCTCATCGACGAGCTCGACGGCCTCGACTGGCCCGAGGGCATCAAGCTGCTCCAGAAAAACTGGATCGGCCGCAGCGAGGGCGCCGAAGTCGATTTCACGATCGGCGGCGAGAAGGTGACCGTCTTCACGACGCGGCCCGACACCCTCTTCGGCGCGACCTACATGGTCCTCGCGCCCGAGCATCCGCTCGTCGACAAGATCACGACCGCGGAGCAGAAGGACGCGGTCGAAGCCTACCGCAAGGCCTGCGCCGCGAAGTCCGACCTCGAGCGCACCGAACTCGCGAAGGAAAAGACCGGCGTCTTCACCGGCGGCACCGCGACCAATCCGGTCAACGGCGAGGAGATCCCCGTCTGGATCGCCGACTACGTCATGATGAGCTACGGCACCGGAGCGATCATGGCCGTGCCGGCACACGACGAGCGCGATTTCGAGTTCGCGAAGCAGTATGGCATCCCCGTGATTGAAGTGGTCGTTCCCGAAGGTGGCATGGGCTTCCAGCCCATGCATCGTGGCAAGACGCTCGAAATCCGGGAAGGAGCCCGCCTCCCTCACTGGAGCCAGGACGATGCCACCTACGCGGTCACGTTCCGTCTCGCCGACTCTCTCGCGAAGTCCGTGCTCGATGCCTACCTGGCGGAACGGGACGCTCTCAGCGCGGAGGTGCGTAAAAAGGAGGGCAAGGTGACGCCGGAAGATGCCGCCCGTCTTCGTTTCCTCTATTCCGAGCGGATTGAGAAGTATCTGGATTCCGGCCAAGGAGAATGTTGGATCGCCCGCCCCGGGATTGCCGGGATCGTGGCGGATGCCCTGCGCCACTTCGATGGAGAGCGCTATGACCTTCACGCCTGGTGTGTGATGCCCAACCATGTCCACATCGTCGTGCAGCCGCGCGAGGGACATTCGCTGGAGTCGATTTTGCACTCTTGGAAATCCTTTACGGCAAACGAGATCAACAAGGCCTTGGGCCGGAGCGGGGAAGTGTGGCAAGGCGAATCTTACGATCACCTTGTGCGGGATCTGGATGACCTGAACGAGCAGATCGGATACGTGCTGGATAACCCGGCGAATGCGGGGCTTGAAGAATGGACATGGGTCTGGTCGAAATACGGGAGTCACGCCACGATGCATGGGCAGGATGCCCATGCCACATCCTTCCAGTGCTTCACCGGCAACGGCACCGCGATCAATTCCGGCTTCCTCGACGGTCTCTCCACGCCCGAGGCCAAGGCCAAGATCATCGCCTGGCTCGGGGAAAAAGGTCTCGGCAAGAAGACCGTGAATTTCAAGCTGCGCGACTGGCTCTTCTCGCGCCAGCGCTACTGGGGCGAGCCTTTCCCCATCATCTGGAAGGACGGCCGCCACGAGGCCATCGCCGAATCCGAACTGCCCCTTCTCGCGCCCGAGTTGGAAGATTACAAGCCGAGCGGCAGCCCCGAGCCCATTCTCTCCAAGGCCACCGCCTGGGTCGATCTCGGCAACGGCGTCACCCGCGAAACCAACACGATGCCCCAGTGGGCCGGTTCGTGCTGGTATTACCTGCGCTACTGCGACGCCCGGAACACCGATCGTTTCATGAGCCGCGAGGCCGAGGACTACTGGCTGGGCAAGAACGGGAAACCAGGGGGCGTTGATCTCTACGTCGGCGGCACCGAGCACGCCGTGCTCCACCTCCTCTACGCGCGCTTCTGGCACAAGGTCCTCTTCGACCTCGGCCACGTCGGCACCCCCGAACCCTTCCAGAAGCTCGTCAACCAGGGCCTCATCCTCGGCGAGGACGGACAGAAGATGTCGAAGTCGCGCGGCAACGTCGTCAATCCCGACGATGTCGTCGCCGAATACGGGGCCGACTCGCTGCGCCTATACGAGATGTTCATGGGACCGCTCGAACAGGTCAAACCCTGGTCGATGAAGGGCGTCGAGGGCGTCTACCGATTCCTTGCCCGCGTCTGGCGTCTCGTCATGGAGTCGAACCAGGAGGACGAGTGGGTCCTCAACTCGAAGCTCGCCGAGGTCGATACTAACAAAGCCACCGACAAGGTCGTCCACGCCACGATCAAGAAGGTCGGCGAGGACATCGAGGACATGAGCTTCAACACCGCGATCTCGCAGATGATGGTCTGCACGAACGAGTTCACCAAGCTCGAGCAGGTGCCGGTTTCCTCCGTCGTCCTGCTCCTGAAGGTCCTCAATCCCTTCGCCCCGCACCTCACCGAGGAGCTCAACGCGACCCTCGCCGCGGCTTTCACCTCGGTCGACAAGACCGATCTCGCGAACCAGGCGTGGCCCGACTACGACCCCGCCAAGCTGATCGAGGACGAGGTCGAGATCGTCGTGCAGGTCAACGGCAAGGTCCGCGACAAGATGTTCGTCGCCAACGGCACCCCGAACGAGGAGGTCGAGAAAGTCGCCCTCGCCAGCGACAAGGTGAAGTCCTTCACCGAAGGCCTCACCGTGCGAAAGATCATTGTCGTGCCGGGACGGCTCGTGAACGTGGTCGCGAATTGAGCGACTGCGTCACTTCGAGGAGAACTCCTGATCGAGCTTGTCGAGGAGCGCGAGGCCCTTCTCCGGGGAGCCACGTTCGGCGAGGGCTCGGAACCGGGTCTCGGCGTCGAATTCCGCGATGCTGATCGTGGCGAGTTCCTCGACCAGCTTGTTGACGCTCATGGATCGGTGCTTCGCGAGTTGCCGCAGCCGCTGGTGTTTGTCGTCGGGCAGACGGATCGTGAGAGTGCTCATGGCTTAGTTGGAGTTGAGGAATTCGGCGGGAGAGACCACCCGGATCGCCGGAAATCGAAGTTCACCCGACCGTAAATCCGATGCATTTTGAGTGATGATGAAGTGAGCTCCGCCGGCAACGGCGAGTTCAATGAGGTGATTGTCGCCCTCATCCGTCAGATTCGGGCGCCAAAGGAAAAAGACGCGGACCCACTCACAGACCGAGAGGAAAGCTGCAAAGAGTTCTTCCCTCTCGATTCGCGAAAGGGGGCTGTGATCGAGCATTTCGCGGGAAAGGACGTCTTCATACTCGTGGAACAGAGCAAGCCCGACGATTGGAAGAGCGGTTTTTCGAAGACAAAACCGCAGCACCTCGCGATTTGCACCCTCGTTTGCACCCAACAATGCACCAACAAGAACGCTGGTATCGATGACAACCCGGGGTTTCATTGGTCGTGATATGATAGCGTATTTGCTATCATGGTCAAGAAGAAGACGAGGTTGAGATGGTAACAGGTTCCCTGATTCGCTAGCCTTCGCCCCATGAATCTCGCTGGGATCGTCCTGACCGTGATCGGAGGCATCATCCTCTTCGCTGGCAGCATGGGCTGGCGATTTCGTCGTGCCAGCCGCGAGGAGGAGAGTGAATCTCCCCTCGATGTCCTCGACGGCCTCGTCAGCGGGGGATTGCTCACGACATTCTCCGGGATTCTCCGTTTGCTGGGAGAGGTCTTCAAAGACCGCTCGTCCCCACTGTTTTCCTTCGCGATTCTAATGATCGTCGGCCTCGTGATGTGTGTGACCGGATTGCTCTTTTTCTATCTCGGCAATCCTTGATCTTTCTGCCCCGGCCTGCGGGGAGCCGCCGAGAGGCCGCCGGGGTTTGTCCCCAAGGAGGGGCGACATTCTTGTCGCCCGTCTCGCCGGGGAGGACGAAGGTTCCAGCCGGGCGACAGGAATGTCGCCCCTCCTTGGCGTTGAATCCGCGCGAAGATCGCGTTGCCGGAAATCCGCAGTCGTCAGAACGGCGCTTTTCCGCTACAGTCCCGCCGATGCAAGATCCGACCCCTTCCTCCCCGACCCGCCGTTCGTTTGTCTCCACCACCGGTGCCGCGACCGTGGCCGCGGTGGCCGCCTCGATGCACGACCGCTTCGCCCTCGCCGAGGAAGCCGCGGCCAAGGCCGGGGTCGCCGGCAGGATCAACCACTCGGCCTGCAAGTGGTGCTACAAGGACATCTCCCTCGACGACCTCTGCACCGCGGGCAAGGAGTTCGGGCTCGGAGCGATCGACCTGCTCGATCCCGCGGACTTCGCCACGGTGAAAAAGCACGGGATGCATTGTCCCATGGTTAGCTTTCCCTCGGCCGAGGTCGAGATCGGCGGGGTGAAGAAGAAGGTCGGCTCCATCCCCCACGGCTTCAACCGTCCCGAGCACCACGACACCCTCTTCGCACTTTACGAGAAACTCATCGCCGAAAGCGCCGCGGCCGGCTTCACGAACGTGATCTGTTTCTCCGGCAACCGGGACGGGATGGACGACGAGCAGGGCCTCGAACACTGCGCGGTCGGACTGAAACGCCTCATGCCCCTGTGCGAAAAGCACGGCGTCACCCTGACGATGGAGCTGCTCAATTCGAAGGTGAACCACAAGGACTACATGTGCGACCACTCCGCCTGGGGCGCGGCCCTCTGCGACAATGTCGGGTCGGAGCGCTTCAAGCTGCTCTACGACATCTACCACATGCAGATCATGGAGGGCGACGTCATCGCCACGATCCGGGAACGGCACCGTTACTTCAGCCACTACCACACCGGCGGAGTCCCCGGCCGCGCCGAGATCGACGAGACCCAGGAACTCCATTACCCGGCGATCATGAAGGCCATTGTCGCGACCGGCTACATCGGCTGGGTCGCGCAGGAATTCATCCCGAAGCGTGCGGACAAGATCGCCTCGCTGAAGCAGGCCGTGGGGATCTGCACGGTGTGAGGCGCCTTCGTCAGGGTAGCTTCCACTCGGCCCGCAGGCGTGCGTGTTCCGCCTCGGGAAGGAGCACGTAGAGCGGACGCCGCTCGGGCACGACCCAAGCGATGAGCCGCTTGAGATTTTCCTCGGACATCGTCGTGCATCCGAAAGTGGTGGCGTTTCCCCCGTTCCGCCAGATGTGGAAGAAGATCGACGAACCCGCCCCGGGCTGGATCCGCGGATAGGCGTTGTGGGCGATGAAGAGCTTGAGGGAATGGGCGTGATCCCCCTGCTTCATCTGCGCCCTCTGTTCGGCCGGGGTGGCCGGTTCATGGTCGATGCGGAGATACTGGTTGTAGAGCGGGAAGGCGGGATCCTCGAACCAGAGGTCGCGCGTCGTGATCTGCACGTAGTTGAGCGAGGGCGCCTTCTGGATCGACGGGGCGTAACCCCAGGCTCCGCCGAGGTCGAAGACTCCCGCGGGAGCGCGCCGGTCGCCTTCGGTCTTCATTTTGGCTCCGGCCGGAACCGGGTGAATACCACGGCCCCAGACGAGGCCGTTTTTGCCGAGGCGACCCGTCCACGGAGCGCCCACCGGAGTCCACGGGCCGCCCGGCTGTCGCTCATACTGGGTCAATTTCACATGGGATGAGTTCCAGTCCGCCGCCGTGCCCACGAGCACCTGGGTGGATTGAGGAGGAAGTTCAAAGGCAACCAGCGGCGATGTGGCGGCGAGCAACAGGGCCGGAATCAGGGCAAGGCGTAACATTGCTGAAGAATACTTAAGAAAAGTTAGATTTTCCACAAGGATTCGCAGGTTGCTCCCTTTTTCTGGAGACACGCCTCGAGGGCGACGAGTTCAATTCTGGAGGAATCGGGAAAGCAAGGCTTGCCAAACGGGCGAATTTAGGATTACATCCGTAATCTATGAAGCTCCCGGTTCGTTTCCTCCTCGCCCTAGGGTTGGTCGTGAACGTTTCGGGGAGTCTGGCGCAGGAGCTGGTCCCGTGGTCTTTCAAGCCGCTCCAGCGCCCCGCGATGGATCCCGCCTCCCACGCCGGCTGGGCCCGCGACGACCTCGACCGCCTCATCGCGGATGCCCTCGACGAGGCGGGCCTGAAACCGAATGCCGACGCCGACCGGGCCACCCTGCTGCGACGGGCCGCCTTCGATCTCACCGGATTGCCGCCGACGCCGGAGGAGCTGGATCGCTTCCTCGGCGACCCCGCTCCGACTCCGGAGGCGTTCGCCAAGGTCGTCGACGGATACCTCGCGAGTCCTCGCTTCGGGGAGCGCTGGGGGCGGCATTGGCTCGATGTGGCCCGTTACGCGGACAGTGTCGGCCGCACCTGGAACGCGCCCTTTCCCTATGCCTGGAAATACCGCGACTGGGTCATCGCCTCCTTCAAGGCCGACAAACCCTACCATCGCTTCATCGCCGAACAGATCGCGGGAGACCTCCTGCCGGCGAACACGGTCGAACAGCGGCGGGACCAGGTCACCGGCACCGGTTTTCTCGCGCTCGGTTCGCTGACCCTCAATGCCGGCGGGGGCGAACCCTACCTGCTCGACCAGATCGACGACCAGATCGACGTGACGACGCGCGGGTTTCTCGGGCTCAGCATCGCCTGCGCGCGTTGTCACGATCACAAGTACGATCCGGTGTTGCAGCGCGACTATTACGCGCTCGCCGGGATCTTCCGCAGCTCGTGGACCTATCCGGGACAGGCGCACCAGAGCAACCACACCGCCGCGGGTTATCTCGATCCGGAAATGCTGGTGAGGCTTCCCGCCGATCTCGCCGGCCCGGTCGACCGCGTCCGCGAGATTCCCCAGGGGATCCACACGATGGGGGATCTCCGCCAGTTCGGCGGGAAGGCTCCGCCGCCCTACGATCTCGAGCCCGACTGGGTCATGGGGATGCGCGAGGGCGAACCGAGGGACTGCGAGCTCCGGGTCGGAGGTGTTGCCTTCGACTACGGCGAGGCCCCGCCGCGGGGCGATCTCGGCATTCCCGAACTGCCGGACTTTCCCGACATCCCCGCGGATGCGAGCGGGCGGTTCCAGCTCGCCCAGTGGATCGCCTCACCGCAGAATCCACTCACCGCCCGGGTCATGACCAACCGCGTCTGGCAGCATCTCTTCGGCCGGGGCCTCGTCGAGACGGTGGACGATTTCGGAATGACCGGGCGCGAGCCGAGCCATCCCGAATTGCTCGACCACCTCGCGATCCGTTTCGTCGAGGGAGGTTGGTCGGTGAAAGGCCTCATCCGTTCCATCATGCTGAGCCGCACCTACGGTCTCGACGGCGCGGCGCAGGCCGCGGCGCTCGAGAAGGATCCTGACAACACCCTCTATTGGCGTGCCACCCCGCGCCGGCTCGAACTGGAGTCGATCCGCGATTCGCTGCTCTTCGTCTCCGGCCTGCTCGAACCGGAACCTCCCGCACCCGGGCATCTTTCAGGCATGAACAGCCGCGGCAACGGCCGGCTCCGCAGCAGCCTCGGATTCTCCTCACCCTACCGGACGATCTACCTGCCGGTCCTGCGCGATCTGCTTCCGGACGAATATGCCACCTTCGACTTTCCCGATCCGAGCGGGGTCAACGGCCTCCGCCACGTCACGAACGCGCCGCCCCAGGCTCTCTTTTTCATGAACAGCGAATTCGTCGAGGACGCGTCGCTCGCGGCGGCGGACCGGATTCTGTCCGGGGAAGGCGATGAATCCGCGCGCATCGGCGCGGCCTACCGCCTCCTCCTCGGACGCGATCCCGACGCGGCCGAACGGGAAGACGCGGCCAGTTTCCTCGCCTCGATCGACGCCTCGGGCCGGGAGAATGCCGACCGCCACCGCTGGTCCGTCATCGTGCAGGCCCTCTTCGCCACCGCCGAGTTCCGCCACGTGCTCTGATTCCCTGACATTCCCACCATCGATCCTTCCGGCCTCCATGATCACCCGCCGCGATCTTCTCCGCTCCACCGGTCCCGCCTTCGGCAGCCTCGCCCTCGGCGCCCTCCTCCCGCAATGGTCGCCCGGGCTCCTCGCGAATCCGCTCGCGCCGAAGCCCACCCATCATCCGGCGCGGGCCAAGCGGGTCATCTTCCTCTTCATGAACGGAGGTCCGAGCCACCACGAGACCTTCGACCATCGGCCCGGACTCGCCGCGGCCGCGGCCTCGACCCCGCGGCTGCTCGCGCCGGGCATCCCTTTCGTCCCGGCGGGACAGAGCGGGCTCATGATCTCCGAGGCCTTCCCCGAACTCGCGAAACACGCCGACGAGCTCTGTCTCCTCAACGGGATGAAGATCGACACGAACGGCCACCACCAGGGCGTGGTGCGGCTGCACACCGGCAGCGAGCGCTTCGTGCGCCCCTCGATGGGGAGCTGGGTCGTCTACGGACTCGGAGCCGAGGCCGACGACCTGCCCGGTTTCATCACGATCAATCCCATTTCCGACCTCGGCGGGGCCGGGAACTATGGGGCCGCCTTCCTCCCGGCGAGTCATCAGGGAACGCGCATCGCGGGCGGGGCCGGCAGCGTGCCGCACCTCGAGAATGCCCGCCTCGGCGCGGACGAGCAGCGCCGCCAGATCGATTTCGTGAACCGGGCCAATGCGCGGCTCGCCGAACGCCTTCCCGGGAACCCGGCCTTCGAGGGCGTCATCCAGAGCTACGAGATGGCCTTCAAGATGCAGACGTCCATTCCCGAGACCTTCGACTTCGCCTCGGAACCGGCCTCGATCATGGATCTCTACGGCATCGGGAACGGAGTCACCGACGGCTTCGGAACGCAGTGTCTCATGGCGCGGCGGCTCGTCGAGAAAGGGGTCCGTTTCATCCAGCTGACCGCGAACGGATGGGATCACCACGGCAATGTCGCCCAAGGCGTCCGCGACCGGGCCGCCGCGATCGACCGTCCCATCGCCGGACTCATCGCCGACCTGAAACAGCGCGACCTCTTGAAGGACACCCTCATCGTCTGGGGCGGGGAGTTCGGACGCGGTGCCTACGAGGACAACAGCGGAGGCCGCGGCCACAACGGATCGGGCTTCACCTTCTGGATGGCGGGAGGCGGGGTGAAGGGCGGCTACGTCCACGGATCGAAGGACGAGCTCGGCGCCGAGTCGGTCGACGGCATCATGAACTTCGCCGACCTGCACGCCACCATCCTCCACCTCCTCGGACTCGACCACAAACGCCTCACCTACCGCTACGCGGGGAGGAACTTCCGGCTCACCGACACCGAAGGAGTCGTGGCCGAGGCGATCCTGGCGTGAGTTCGCCGACTCATCGGCCCCTCCACATCCGCGTCGGGGCCGGTATTCCGGGAGCCGAGTCTCAGAGGATCCGGTCGAGCAGATACCCGCGCAGTTCCGAAATCGCGAGGCGCTCCTGCTTCATCGAGTCGCGCTCGCGGATCGTCACGGTGTCCTTCAGCTCGTCGCCGTTTTCACCGAGGGTATCGAAGTCGATCGTGACACACCAGGGGGTCCCGATCTCGTCCTGGCGGCGGTAGCGGCGGCCGATCGCAGCGGTCTCGTCGTAGAAGACGGTCATGAAGGGGGCGAGCAGCTTTTGCACTTCGCGGGCCTTCGCGACGAGTTCGGGTTTGTTCTTCAGCAGCGGGAAGACACCGACCTTGATCGGGGCGATCCGCGGGGAGAAGCGCAGCACGGTGCGGACCTCCTCCTTGCCTTTCTCATCGGTGACGGTCTCCTCGTCGAAGGCCTCGCAGATGAGGGCGAGCACGGTGCGGTCGCAGCCGGCGCTGGGCTCGACGACGTGGGGGAGGAGTTTTTCCTTGGTCTCCTCGTCGAAGTATTCGAGCGACTTGCCCGAGCCCTTCTGGTGGACGCCGAGGTCGTAGTCGCTGCGGTAGGCGATGCCCTCGAGTTCCTGGATGCCGAAGGGGAACTCGTATTCGATGTCGTAGGTCTTCGCCGAATAGAAGGCGCGCTCGCCGTCGGGGATGTCGACGACGTGGAGGTGCTCGCGTGGGATGCCGATCTCCTCGTAGAATTTCAGGCGGGCTTCGAGCCACTCGTCGGTGAGGCGCAGACCATCCTCGGGACGGCAGAAATACTCGATCTCCATCTGCTCGAATTCGCGCGAGCGGAAGGTGAAGTTTCGCGGATTGATCTCGTTGCGGAAACTCTTTCCGATCTGGGCGATGCCGAAGGGCAGCTTCACGCGGGAGGAATCGAGCACGTTCTTGAACTGCGCGAAGATGGACTGGGCCGTCTCGGGGCGGAGGTAGGCGATGCTGCTCTCGTCGGTGTCGTCCGAGGAGGCGCCGACGCGCGTCTGGAACATCAGGTTGAAGGCGCGCGGCTCGGTGAGGAGCGAACCGTTCTCAGGATTGAAGCGGGTCGAACCGGTCACGGATTCGGTGCGCTCCCCGACGAGCTCGAGGGCCTTCGGGGAAATCTGCTTGTCGGAAAGGAACTGGGAGTAGTATTGGCGTGCCGTCTTGCGGACCTTGTCCTCGCTTTCGCCCTCCTTCGCGAGGACGGCGTAGTCGCGGGTGACGCTCCAGCCCGACTCGGCGTGGGACGCGCCCGTGTAACAATAGACCGTGCCCGACTGCGCCGGGATCTGGTCGGCGCGGAGGCGGGCCTTGCTCAGGAGGCAGTCGCACATCGGATCCGAGAATCCGCCGACGTGACCGGAGGCCTTCAGCACGGCCTGGTGGGTCAGGATCGAGCCGTCGAGGCCGACGATGTCCTCGCGCTCCTGCACGATTTTCCGCCACCAGTAATCCTTGAGGTTGCGCTTCAGTTCGGCCCCGAGCGGACCGTAATCCCAGCAACCGTTGAGGCCGCCATAGATTTCCGCCGACTGGAAGATGAAGCCCCGGCGCTTGCAGAGGCTCACGATTTTTTCCATCAGGGCGGTGTTTTTTTCGGAGGCGGTGTCGCTCATGGTTGCTTTTCCGGGGGAAGGCGGAGGGGTGGACAAGATAACCGCCGGGTCCGATCCGCAAGGGGAAACTCCCACCCGGCCCGGGAAGACCGGGGGAGGGACCCGGTCTGGTAAAAAATGTGGACAAATGAACAGTTTTTGGCAAAATGGAGTCGATGGGTGTTCCGTATCCACACGCCGCGAACTGTTATGAGGGTTTCCGCACCCGCATCCACGCGCAGGCCGTTTCCGTGGTGAGGGCCGGTCGCCCCGCCTTCGTGGCCGATGAACGCGAGGTGCAGGCCCGCTGGTTCGGAGGGGAATACGGGCGCGTTTTCACCGGGACCGCCGGGGAGCGGATCGAGGTGATCCAGTTCGGTCACTGGAACCGGAGTTCGGGTCCCGACTTCACCGAGGCGGCGGTCCTCATCGACGGCACGCTGCGGCGCGGTTCGGTGGAGGTGGATCTCGACGTGCGGAACTGGGACGGTCACGGTCACGGGATCAATCCGGCCTTCAACGAAACGGTCCTGCATGTCTTCGTCGATCAGCCGGCCCTGAACCGCGTCTTCACCCGGACCGAGGCCCATGCGAACGTGGCCCAGCTCCTCCTGCCCCAATATTCCGGTCTCCAGGGGCCACCCGATTTTCTCCCCGAGGCATTCCCCGGCCGTTGTCTCGCGCCGCTGGCCCGGATGGAATTGGCGGAGGTGGAATCCCTCCTCGTCGCCGCGGCCCAGTTCCGCCTCAAACGAAAGGCCGAGCGACTCCGGGTCATGGCCGGGGCGACGGGGGATGAGCAGGCCTTTTTCCAGGCCGCGGCCGAAGCCCTCGGGTTTCGCTGGAACAAGACCGCCATGGCCATCCTCGCGCAGCGATGTCCTCTGCACGAACTCCTCGAAAGGGACCGGACCGAGCGGGAGGCCCGCCTCTTCGGCGCGGCCGGATTCCTTCTCCCGGAATCGGTCGGGGAAGTCCGAAGCGCCGCATCGGGCGTCTATCAACGCCAGCTCTGGGACCACTGGTGGCGGATGCGCGAGGCCGTTGAAACGATCCCGCGCCGCGCCCTCGTCTGGAAAACGGACGGAACCCGGCCTGTGAACCACCCCCAGCGTCGCATCGGTGCCCTCGCCGGGTTGCTCGATCGTTGGGAACCCCTCCGCGCGATTTCCACGGGACCGGTCCGGCACCTCGAACAACATGTGAATAACTGGTCGAAAACCCTGGTCCACCCCTTCTGGAACCATCACTTCACGCTTCGCTCCGAGGCGACCGCGCGCCCACTCCGTCTGATCGGCCGGGACCGGCTCCGCGATCTCCTTGGAAATGTCGTTTTCCCCTGTGCCATCAGGGTTTCACCGCATCGCTGGGAGGAATACGCGAGGCTCGGCGGGGTCGCTTCGAACCAGAAATTGAGACGGGCCGCGCTGCGCTTGCTCGGGTCCGACCGGGACCGCCAGAAGTTATTCACACGTTATTACCACCAGCAGCAGGGATTGCTTCAAATCTTCGAGGATTTCTGTCTGGAAGACGCCTCGGGATGCCGGGATTGCCCGTTTCCGGAGCAGTTGCTGCAATGGCGGGGAATCCCCGCGATTCCGGGAATTCGTGTCTAGCTGGGCATCTCGCAAAGAAATGTCTAGAGTTTGTTCAACCTGAACGGCTGCGCGCTTCGTATCCAAGTCGTCATCTTTGAGCCAACGCCTTCCCCTGTAAGCTTGCAGAAACCGCGGCGTCGCATCCCGAATCTGAAACCGAACCTTGACACGACCATGTCCATCGCCACCCTCGAACCCGAAATGATTCTTCATCCCGAAAAGCGGGTTTTCCCCGAATTCAGCCTCACGCGTCTGCTTGGCACGGTCTTCGCGCCGACGCAAGGCTGTCGGACCGCGATCCTCATCGACCTCGAGGATCTGTCCCTGATGCAGGGCTACCGGTTCCTCGACCAGCCCGGCCTCGCGGTCCAGAAAAAGGCCTACGAGGAGTTTTTCCTCGGGCTCAAGGACGGCGGACTCGAGGAGCTCGGCATGACGGGAGGGGAACTCTACGCCTATCGCCAGACCGGCGGGTCGAATCTCGATCTCGACGATGAATGCGTCGATGCGGAGGGCCGTGTTCTCAGCCTCGACCGCGACCTCTATCCGAACTACGACATCATTCTCTGCATCTCGACCTACTCCGCGACCGCGCCGCTCACGGCGAAGTGCAAGGAATTCGGTTTCCGCGGGGCGACCTTGCACGGGGTCAACGACATCATCCTGAAGTCGGGCCTCGCCGTCGACTACCACGAGGTCAGCGCGGACGCGGAGCGGCTCCGTCTCGCGATGACCCGGGCCGACCGCATTGAGATCGACTTCGGGCTCGAGGACGGCCGCATTCTCACCGCCTCGCTCGACCTCGCCGGTCAGGAGGCGCAGAAGTCTCACGGGCTCTGTCTTGGACGCACCCCCGACGTCGCGAACCTGCCCGCCGGCGAAGTTTATTTCGTTCCGGTGGACGCGAACGGCCAATTCCCGATGAAATATGCCGACGGCACCCTCGGCGTGCTCGAGGTGAAGGACCGCTGCATCGTCCGTTCCACCCTGATCGAGGGTGACCAGGCCACGATCGACGCCCACAACGCGCGGCTGGCCGATGACCCGATGACGGGGACCCTCGGGGAACTCGGCTTCGGGACGCAGGTCCTGCCCGTCTCGGGGGCCGACATCCAGGATGAGAAGATCCTCGGCACCTGCCACCTCGCCACGGGCCGCGACGACCATCTCGGCGGCGACATCGTCCCCGGGATGTTCAAGAAGCACGAGAACTCGACCCACGACGATATTCTTTTCGCCCCTCACAAAACCCCCAACTTCAACCTCCGCCAGGTGCGGATGAGGCGGGGCGCGCAGGAGGAGGTCCTCATACAGGACTTCCGGCCGTCCGAGTATCTGCTCCGGGCGCTGCGGTCCTGATCAGGCGCCGGCGGGAACGGCGAAGATGTCGTAATGGGGTCGGTTCACGACGTCCTCGACTCCGAGCCGTTCTCCCCGGTATTCGGTGAGACTGACGAAGCGGTGGATCGTGTAACCGCGGTCCATCAGGAACCGGAAAAAGTCGCGGCGTTCCGCCTCCGGCATGTGCCGGTAGATCTCGCAGCGCAGGTAGGGGTGGAACTCGTCGATGAGTCCCGACATCGACCGCAGGATGCGGGCGTCGGCTCCCTCGGAGTCCACCTTGATGTATTTCAACTTCGCGACCTCCTCGGGATAGCGTTCGCGCAGCCAGGACTCGGCGTGGATCGCC
>JBILDO010000137.1:0-3527 GCA_044352585.1 Verrucomicrobiales bacterium | reverse complement strand
ATCGGTCCACATCGAGTGGATGAAGCAGAGCTCGTCGATCATCTTCGCGGTGTGCGGGAGCACGTCGGCCATCCACTGGCCCGACTGCCCGTGCCGCGCCATCGGATACTGCCCTCCCATCATCACCCCGATGTTGGTGGTGTCCTGGTTGCCGATCTCCTCGACGTTGCCGGGATAGGGTTTGCCGTCCATGCGGTTGAGGACGGGTTTCGGGTCGAAGAGATCCATCTGGCTCGGACCCCCGTTCATGAAAAGCTGGATCACCGAGGTGGCTTTGGCAGGATGATGCCCCTGGCGCCAATTGAGGTTGTTCGGCAGGGCCTCGGCGGCGGACGCGGTTCCGCCGGGAAAGTCGCGGCCGAGGAGCTGGGCGAGGGCGATGCCGAGCAGGCCGTCGCCGGTGCGCGCGAAGAAATCGCGGCGGGCGAGAGGGGTGTTTGTCAGGATCGAGCCCTTCATCGATTCAATCGAGGTAAACGAAGGCGGCGGAGTTGAGGAGGGTGTGGCAGTAGGTCTCGAGGGCGCGGGCCTCGTCGCCGGACCACTCGCGCCCGAGGGCGCGGAGGGCTTCGATCCCGGCGGTGCGTTCCTCCGCGGAGGGCAGGCGCCCGAAGACGATGGGGTAAGCCGCCTCGACCCGGGCGCGGACGGGATCGGTTTCTCCATCGCACTGCTGTTCGACCCGCGCGGCGAGGGCGGCGGCGAGCTCGCGGACGCGGGCGTTGTTGAGGAGATAAAGCGCCTGCGGCGAGACGGTGGAGACGGAGCGCTCGACGCAGTTCGGTCCCATCTCGGGGTAGTCGAAGGTCTCCAACATCGTCGGCATCTCGGTGCGCCGGTGGAGGGCGTAGAGCGAGCGGCGCCATTTCCCGTTTTCCTGCGGCTTGACGAGGACGAGGCCGTCGCGGTCGATTGAGATGGGATCGGGTGCGCCGCCGGCGCGGTCATCGAGTTTCCCGGACACGGCGAGGAGGGCGTCGTGCAGCCTTTCGGCATCGAGGCGGCGGAGGTTCATGCGGGAAACGAGCCGGTTCTCCGGATCCTTCGCGAGGCGATCCTCGTCGACGACGCCCGACTGCCGGTAGGCGCGCGAGTTCATGAGGAGGCGGTGCATTTCCTTCACGCTCCAGCCGTTTTCGACGAACTCGACCGCGAGCCAGTCGAGCAGCTCGGGATGGGTCGGACGCGCTCCCTGGTTGCCGAAGTTCTCGAGGCTGCGCACGATCCCCGCGCCGAAGTGGTGGTGCCAGATCCGGTTCACCATGACGCGGGCGGTGAGGGGGTGCGCGGGATCGGTGAGCCATTGAGCGAAGGCGAGACGGCGTCCCGTCTTGGGAGTGCCGCCGGGGAAGGGCGGTGTTGCGACGAAGGGCGTTTGTCCGTCGGTGAGTACCGAGAGCACCCCGGGTCCGACGAGGCGGGAAGGTTTGTCGTGTTCACCGCGGCGGAGCAGGTAGGTGGGCGAGGGATCGCCGCGGTCCCAGAGGGCGCGGATCGACGGAGTCGGCGCGAGTTGCGCGCGGAGCCGCTCAAGCCGCGTCTGCATCTCCTCGATCCGCTGGCGCGAAGCGAGCACCGCGGCCGGTTGCTCCGCATCAGGGACGAGATCGGCGAGGCGGTATTTCTCGACGAGCCGGGCCTGGTGGAGGCTGCGGACGTTCGCCGCCTTCCGCAGGGCGACGAGGGTTTCCTTTTCGTCCGCTTCGGAGATCCCCGGATAATGCAGGCGCATCAATTCGCGTTTGGCGGCGGCTTCGGTGGCGGCGAGTTTCTTTTCGAGCGCCTCGATTTCACTCTCGAGTGGTGGATTTGTCAGGGCGGCCCGCTCGAGTTGCGCGGGAGTGGCCGCGTCGAGGTTGCGGTTCTTGAAGCTGAGCCAGTCGTGCTCGTCCAGCGCGCCATGGAAGACGGCCTTGAGGCGGAAGTAGTCGCGCTGCGGGATTGGGTCGTATTTGTGGGTGTGGCAGCGGGCGCATTCGAGGGTGAGGCCCATCACTCCGGAGCCCAGCACCTTGATCGCGTCGTAGATCACCCCGAGGCGGTCCTCGGTGAAATTCATCGTGCGCGAGCCGGTCTGGTCGACGCCCATGCGGAGGAAAGCGGTCGCGACGAGGTTTTCGACCATCTCGTCCGTGACCTCCGCGGCCTTCGCGTGATCGACCAGCTCGTCGCCCGCGATCTGTTCGAGGAGAAAACGGTCGTAGGGCTTGTCTTCGTTGAAGGCCTGCACGACGTAGTCGCGGTATTTCCAGGCGGTTTCGCGAACGGGATCGTTCTCCAGACCGCCTTCCGAATCCGAGTAGCCGGCCACGTCGAGCCAGATCCGTCCCCAGCGTTCGCCGTAACGGGGCGACTCGAGGAGCCGGTCGATCATCCCGGCGAACCAGTTCCCGTCCGGGTGACCTTTCCAGTATTGCCATTCTTCGGGCGAGGGCGGCAGGCCGGTGAGGTCGAAAAAGGCGCGTCGGATCAGGGTGTCGCGGTCGGCCTCGGGCGCGAAGTCGAGTCCGGCTCCGGCGAGCTTGGCGCCGATGAAATCGTCGACGGAGTGACCGGTCGCGGGACGCTTCGGAGGCTGGAAGGCCCAGTGTTTGCGGTCCTCGTCCGAGACGAGCGGATCGGGCGCGGTCGTGGCGACGTCCGGCTGGATCTCCTGCTCGGGGGCCCCGGCGGCGATCCATTCGCGCAGGAGGGCGACCTCATTCGAAGGCGGCCGTTTCACGAAGAACTTCAGGAGCCGCTCCTGCGGCGGACAGGCCTCGCTCTCGATGCGCTGGATCATCCGGCTGGCGTCCGGATCGCCCGCGACAAAGGCGGGTCCGCTGGTTCCTCCCTTCCGCATCGACGCGGGCGTGCGCAGGTCGAGCCCGCCTTCCTGGCGCTGCGCCCCGTGGCAGGCGGCGCAGCGGAGCAGCATCACGGGAATGACCTCGTGCTGGTGCGGTGGCTCCTCGGCCAGGGCCGGAGCCGCCTCGCGGAACTCCGCCCCGCCTTCGATCCAAGTGCGGATCCGTTCGACCTCGTCATGGGAAAGGTCTCCGCCCTTTTTCGGCATTTCCCCCCGATGGACGAGCTCGTAGATCAGGCTCTTCTCCGCTTCGCCGGCGATGAAGACGGGACCGGATTCGCCGCCCTGCCGGATTCCCGCGGGAGAGGAAAGGTCGAGTTCGCCCCGGCGGGTCGAGGAGTTGTGGCATTCGACGCAGCGTGCCTTGAGGAGCGGGGCGACGGTGTCCTCGAAGAGCGGCTTGGCCTGAGCGGTTGCAAGCCCGAGGCAAAACAGGCCGGCAACGCCGGAAATCCGGCGCCCTTTCCCCGAGCGGCGGCGATGGGAGGACGAGTTGTCCATCAACGCTGAAACGATAGCCGATCGGACGGGGTCAAAACAGGTCGGAATCGGCGCAATACCGTGAGGGGAATGCGCCCGTCCTGGAACCACGCGGAGAAGCCGAGAAGACTCAAAATGTTCCAAAATCGAACACCGAGGGCGCGTCCTTTTGTTAGGGTCAGCATGGAATGGCGAACGG
>JBILDO010000136.1:0-3556 GCA_044352585.1 Verrucomicrobiales bacterium | reverse complement strand
GCCGCGCCGTCGGACTGGTTTGGTTTACCGAAGGATCAAGGCCGGGTCAACCGAAATGACCCCATACGGAAAGTCCGGATCGAGCGGCTCCGGCCCGTCTTCCTCTGCCTTTCGCTCCCGCTGCTCCATGAGCCTCCGGTCCTTGTCCAGACCGAAGCCGTCCTTCTTCTCGTTGCCTTCGTCCTCTTCCATCGTCAGATCGTCCAGAACCTCCCTTCCACCGTCCGGTTCGCGAGGAACTCCGATGCCGCCGCGCTCTTGTCGTTGTTCTCGGCAAGAAGCTGGTTGATGAGGCCATCAGCCACCCCGCCCGCGAGGCCAGTAAAGAGTGTGATGTTCTCGGTCCTGCCTACCGGCAGATCGAAGCGCACGGCATGGACCAGGTTCCAGAAGACCCGGTGCTTCACGTAGGGCGTCCAATCCGGTCCCGGTTGCGATCCAGCAGTCGTGTCTTCGGGCGAAAGCAGGTAGACCGTGGCGAGGTGAAGCGCGTCGAAGCCGTCGTCTACCCAGCGACCCAGTAGGCGGTCCATCGGATCAGCAGGTGCGGGCGGCTCGTATCGCGAAGTCGTGCGAAGGTAGGCGCGCTCCCGCGCTCCGGGAGGCAGAGCATAGGTGATGTTGAACTGGGCGAAGGTGCCGTCCGCGCCCGCGCCGAAGGTCCAGTCGGTTCCGGTGGTGAGCCGGTCCTGTTGGAGCACGATCTCGGTGGCTCTCAACAATCGTCCATCCTCGCCCGCTCCGAGCGAACGAAAGAACTCCGGCACCGGCTCGAAGGATTCCACGATCGTCTCAAATCCGCTCACCGAAACGCTCTCGGGAGACGCATCCGCCCCGATCGCCCGCCATTGGCGCAACGGCATCTGCGGTCCTTCGGTAAGCCAGGCATCGACGCGTTCGCCGTTCTTGGCTCCGAGCCGGACGACGGTCTCCAGAGGCGCTTCTTTCGCATCGAGCCGGACTTCGGCATCGAGCCCGTTCACGAAGCCGGGATGGATCTCGCAGACCCATTCCTCGCGCTCGAAGTTCCAGGAGGGTGTGACCTGCCAGGGATGTTTCCAGCCACCATGCTCCAGCACGGTGCAGCCGAGGATCTGCTCGCGACGGAGCCGGTCGATGAGGGCGTTCCAAGTGGCGGCGAGGATCGTCTTCATGTCGCCCAGAAGAGATGACGGCCACCGCGCCGTCCCTGCGGTCCCTGCGGGTCGGAGCCTTGTTGCGGAACAAAGAGGTGCCGCAGGTGGAAGTGGGCGATCTGCCGGGCGCGGACAATCGTGGTCCGGTTCGGCGACCAGATCAGCATGGCGAGGGGATGGCGACCGACTTCGGCGTTGGAGGATCGTAGCTCCCGGACATGGCGGACCACGACCGCCTCCTCGTCCTCGGGATCGATCTCTCCGGACTCGGGATCGACCTTGACCTCCACGATGATCCAGGAGCGCAGCTCGTTGTTGGGTTCGCCCGTGAGTCGCAGCACCGGAGGTTCTCCCTCACGTCCGTTGTCGTCGGTCCCGTCGATGCGCTTGCCTTCGATCCGCGGCACCACGTCCTGCACCGTGCCGAAACCGATGGTCGCCTCCCGGTCCATGAGCCGGACCTTGAAGGGGTGGTTCCACGGGTTCATTCGAAGGTCGGCGACCACGTAGGTTCCGTTCGGGGTGCGTTGGAGCCGGACGCCCCGGCCCGCGAAAAGACGGAACTGCTTCGCCCATTCGAGGAGCCTCCTCCAGGCCGGCAGGACCGGCTGCCCCGGCCGTACGTAGAGCTCGCGCAGGTCGATCATGGGCGGTCAGCGTTCGATCAGCCCGTAGAGCGCCTCGGGCCATTCCTCGCCTGGCTTGGAGAGCATCCATTCCTCGGTGATCTCGAAGACGTTGCCGCGTCGGGCCACCTTGGGCGGCATGACGAGCCAGTTGCGCCCCTTCGGCGTGGGCAGGCCGCCGGGAAGCCGGGCGCGGGTCGTGCCCACCTCGTCGAGGAGGTTCGATGGGACACGGCGCTTCAGGTAGGTGCGGCGAAAGACGGCGTTGAGGACCAGGTAGGTGGTCTGGCCGAAGAGCGGGTTCTTTTCCGCCTTGGACGTCTCGCCTCCTCCGAGTCCGGCCGTTTCACCAGCCCCTCCCGGCATCCTTTCGGGAAAGGTGATGCGTCCGTCGTCGCCGAGAACCCCGCCGAAGCGCTTACGGATCCGGGCGATCTTGGGATGGCTCTCGATGGGCTCCTCGCGGAAACTCGAATCGAACTCGTAGCTGTCCTCCTCGCCCGGTTCGTCCTCGGTGCCCTCGTAGCTGATGGTGACTTGGAAGGAAGCGTCCTCGAGCTGGCTGACCTGGCGTCCGGTTTCGGTGAGACCGAAGGGGGCCCCGCCGCCGACGGTCATGGTTTCGGCCAGCGTCTTGCAGTTCCAGGGGACCGAGAGACTGACGAGCTTCCGCTCGTCGCGGCTGGCGCTCAGGCCGAGCATCTGGAAGGGAGCGGCGCTCATGCAAATCGGGCCACCGTATCAACCGGCAGGACCGGTGCGGCGGCAGTCCCGGTCTGCGGACGGGGCGTGAGCTTCTCGTTGATCTGCTTCAACTGGCCCGCCATCTGCCGCTGGGTCTCGGTCTGTTTCTTGGTCTCATCGAGGATCAGCTCGTTGGCGCTTCGGCCCATGATCAGGTTGATGGCCGAGGCGAAGGCACCGGGGGCGAGCCGCGCCGTTCCCCGCGTCGCCCCGGAGGCGGTGGCGGCGGACGGTGCCGCCGGTGGAGCCGCCTTCGCTGCGGCGGCCTGCGCTTCCTTCTCCTTCGCTGCCCGGGCCTCGTCGGCGGCCAGTCGCGCCGAAAGCCGGGCCGCGGCCTCGCCGAGGGCGGAGGATTCCTTCGAGGTGTCGAAGAGATCGCGGGTGTTGCCGTAGGCTTCAGTAAAGGCACCGCCGAGGTTGCCGAGCGCTTCCCCGAGGCGCTGCTGGGCCGCTTCGAAGGCGGGGGTAAGCTGGTCGCCGCTCTTGGTGAAATTCCCCGCGGCACTCTCGCGCATCGCCCGCGCCTGGTCCCGCAGCGCGCCGTCGGCATTGCCGAGCAGCTTGCCAGCGCCGGGGATCTGCTTGAGTCCTTCCACCGCCTTGGCGAGCAGTTCCATGAGGAGAGCGCCGAAGGTCTTGGCGATGCCGGCCAGCGCGTTGCCCATGCCCTTCCAGAAGTCGGCCGTGGTGAGGATCGAGAAGAAGGTGACCGCGTTGTGGAAATACTCGACGATCAACTGCCCCATCGCGGCCAGCGTGCCGACGAGGCCGCGATAGAGCACGTTCACCGACGCCTTGAAGGCGAGGACGAGCGAATCAAGAAGGAGCTGGCCCATCTCGGCTCCGCTGAATTCGCGGAAAAAACCGACCACCGCCTTCATCGCCGTCGAGACCGCCGCTCCGAGCTGGGCCGCTCCCTCCTTCAGCGACCCGACATGCTGGATCGCTTCGTCGAGGAGCGGACGCAGGGCGTCGTTGATCGGTTGGCCGAAGGCGAGCAGCACCTCGCCCACGGTGTCCTTGAAGGTGGACCACAGCCCGCCGACCGTG
>JBILDO010000135.1:0-3565 GCA_044352585.1 Verrucomicrobiales bacterium | reverse complement strand
CCCTGGAGGCTGACCCGACCAGCCCGGCGAAGCCATCGCGCCAACGCAAATCCAAGGGAGGCATCACCGATGCGCTCCTCGACTCGCTGCCTTCGGTGGAAATCGTCCTCGATCCAGAGGAAGTGCGTGCTGAACCCGAAGCGTGGCGGCAGATCGACGAGCAGGTCACCCGGCAGCTCGACTACGAACCACCGCGCTACGTGTGCCGCAGGATCGTCCGTCGCCGCTATGTTCGGCGCGACGAGCCGCACCGCCCGCCGGTCATCGCGGAGCTCCCGACGATGCTGGAGCGCAGCAAGGCCGGTCCCGGCCTTCTGGCCTCCATCCTCACGGCGAAGTATTGCGACCACCTGCCGCTCTACCGACAGGAGCAGATCGCCCGATGGCGGCACGGCGTCGATCTGACACGCCAGGACATGTCCCGTTGGGTGGGACTGGCCGCCGAATGGCTGCGGCCCATCTACCAGATCATCCTCGGCGGCATCCTGGAGGACGACTACGCGCAGATCGACGAGACGGTAATCAAGTATTTGGAACCCGGCAGCGGACGGGCGCAGCACGGCTACTTCTGGGCGATCAAGCGCCCCGGAGGCGACGCGGCGTTCCACTGGGCCACCACCCGCGCGGCGACGGTCTTGGAGAAGATCGTCCCAGTCGACTTCGGCGGCATCATCCAGTGCGACGGCTACAGCGCCTATCCCGCCTTTGCCAGGCGGCACGGGCAGATGATCGTGCTGGCGGCGTGCTGGGCGCACGCTAGGCGCGAGTTCGTGGAAGCCAGCCAGACCGGCGCGCACCAGGCCGACGCTCTGCTCATGGTGCGGCTCATCGGCCGGATCTACGAGATCGAAGCGCGGCTGCGCACCCGCCGGGCCAGCGCCAAGCTGCGTGCGGTGACCCGCCACGCCGAGAGCCGGCCCATCATCGATCGCATCAGAGCGATCCTGACCCATTGGAAGAAGAGACGCCGTCATCTGCCGAAGAGCCAGATGGGCAAAGCCATCGACTACGCGCTCACCGTGTGGAACGGCCTGCGCGTCTACCTCGAAGACGGGCGCGTCGAGATCGACAACAACGAGGTCGAGAACGCAATCCGCCCCACCGCGGTGGGCAAGAAGAACTGGTTGTTCATCGGAGACGCCGAGGCAGGCGAGCGCAGTGCCATCGTGTTCACCGTCATCGAAGCGTGCCGCCGCCGTGGGATCGACCCATTTGCATACCTTCGCGATGTCTTCACGCGGATGCCGCAGATGACGGCGAAAGACTACCCGTCCCTCGCCCCCGCCGCTTGGGCCGCAGCCCGCCAACCGGTCAAACTCGCCAACAAAGCGCACGCAGTCCACAAGGCAAACGCTCTTCAACGGCGGTGGGCGTGACGTTTACGAGTGAGACGCCCCGAAACCCCGTCAATACTCCTCCCGCAACATCAACGTCGTCATCGACCGGTCCCACTCGGTAATCACGTAGAACGAACCCGCTTCGGTGTCGTATCGGCTCCACAAGAGCCTTCCGCCTTCCTTCAGGTCGAGGTCGTTCGCCCGCTTGTCGTCCTCCCCGAGATCTCCCCAATCGCCGCAATGATGACGGTTGAGCAACCGGTCGATCACGGCAGGATCCAGCTCCAATGCCGCCGCGCCGGCCGACAGGTAAACGTCCCCCAAGGGAAACAATGGTCTCAGGATGCGAAAGCCCATCTTCGTGAAAGTCTTGGTTTCAGGGTTCAGGATCAAGCGCGAAATCCGATCCGTCGGCCACCGGTTCTGCGACCCGCGTGTTTCTCTTTCGCGGCCTTCGCTCGCCGGATCTCCCGCACCAGCATTTCCTCGGTCACCAGCCACTTCGCCGGGTCTGAATCGCGGCTCCCGGCATGGATAGCGTTCAGGCAGATGTTGAGGATGTCCCCGCCGCTCAGACCCCGGCTTTGTTCCGCGAGGGAGCGCAGATTGGCCTTCACCCGCTCGGGGTTGGGGAGATGGAGGGCGAAGAGCTCCCGCCTCATGGAAGCGTCGGGAAGGCGGAACTCGATGTGCCGCTGCACCCGCCGCAGCAGGGCGTCGTCGTAGTTGCCGAACAGGTTCGTGGTCATCACCACCACGCCCTCGAAGCGGTCGAGTTCCTGCATCAGCACGTTGCGGTTCTGGTTGATCGACGTGGCGCAGGACTCATCGAGACTGACCCGCTTGGAGAGCAGGCTGTCGGCCTCGTCGAGGAACAGCACCGCGCCGTGATGGGACGCCCGCTCGAAGGCTCGCGCGATGTGCTTGGCGGTTTCGCCCAGATACTTCGAGATCACAGACGAATAGTCCACCTGATAGAGCGATTGGCCGAGCCGATACGCCACGCCCTGGGCGGCGCGCGTCTTCCCGGTGCCGGGTGGACCGTAGAAGTTGAGGATGCAGCGCCCCTGCTGTGGCTGGAGGCGGCTGATGCTCCAGACCTCCTCCAACTGGTCGCGGATCTGGATGGCGCGGAGGCCATCGAGGATCTGCTGCTTCACGCCGCGATGGAGGATCAAACCGCCGAGTTCGTGACGGGGTTCGGGGTGGACGAGGACGCCCACTTCGGGTTCGTCCTCCTGCTGGACCTCGCGGTTGCGGCGGCGCGGGTTGCGATGGTCGGCGGCGGTGGCCGCGTCGGGTGGCAGTTCGTCGAGTTCTTGGATGGATGATTCAGGCATGGGTTCGGTGGGTTCGGGTTCAGGTGAAAGGCAGGAAATCAGACGGCCTCGGCCATGAAGAACCACTCGTTCTCCGCAGCTTCGGCTTCGTCCTCAAGGACGGTGATTCTGGCGTCGATCATTTCGCGGAGACTGCGCCACGGGCCGGAGACCACACTCCCGCACTCGCACGGAGCGAAGGCGCTCATGGGGTCGTCGTCATAGGCGGTCATCGCGCGCTCCTCGGCGACGTAGACGAGGTTGAGCACGGATCGGGCGGCGAGGAGCGCGGTGCGGGGATCACCGCCGGACCGCGTCGCCTCTTCAAAGAGGGCGCGCAGGCTGGCGAGTGAAAGCGGGGACGGATGGCGTCGGGCGGCTGCGTTCATTGGATTCAGGGGTTGAGGTTCTCGAAGACCCTTGAGCCTCTTCTTCGCGCCTCGCAGCGTCGCGCCGTTGTGGCGGCGTGAAACTGCCGCACGGGAGAGGCTCCGCTTCGATCTCAAACTCCCGCTCCGTCACAACGGCAAAGTCTGCACCGCTCCACGGATCGGGATGGCGGGCGAAGAAGCGTTTCAGCGTTTCTTCTGTCTCGTGCATCGCAGCAGGCACGGTGAATTCGTAGCGCAGGGTTTCAGTCACGATCAGGGTCTTGGTTTTCGTTTTCATCGGGTTCATGGGTTGTGTTTGGATTTGGGTGTGATGCATTCGAAAAGCGGGGCCAGCTCCGCATCGGAAAAGCCCAACGCGGTGCGTGCGTGCTCGAGATGGGCATTCGCTGTTTCGAGGTCGTCGAAGGTGTGGGCGAACACGGGCGGCACGGGCACGATGTTGCCGGTGATCGTGTAGCGACCGAGGCAGCGCCCGTCGGGAAGGCGGATGGCATAGCGGGTAATGGAGTTCATGGGT
>JBILDO010000102.1:0-12147 GCA_044352585.1 Verrucomicrobiales bacterium | reverse complement strand
GTCCCGATTTCCTCGACCAAGTCCGTCACCGGCCACCTCATCGGCGCCGCCGGCGCGGTTGAGGCGATCTGGTGCATCCGGGCGATGCACGAGGGCATCCTGCCTCCGACGATCAACCTCGAGAATCCCGATCCCGAGTGCGACCTCGACTTTGTCCCGAATGTCGCGCGTCCCGCCCGTATCGACCTCGCCCTTTCCGCCGCCTTCGCCTTCGGTGGCCACAACTCCATGCTGGTGATGCGGAAGTGGGATCCGAACCATGGACCCGCCTGAGCCGGAGGTCTCGCTCGTTCCGGTTCTTCCCGCCGAAGCGAAAGCGGTTTCGGAAATGGCCGCCCGGATCTGGCCCGCCGCCTACGGCAACATTCTGCCCGCGGGGCAGATCGACTACATGCTCGCCTGGATGTATGAGCCGGACCGGATCCGCCGCGATCTCGGGGATGGCGTCGCCTTCCTCTGGATTCTCGAGGCGGGAGCCCGCGTCGGTTTCCTCGCGGCCGGTCCCGTCGAGCCAGGTTCACCGTGTCCGCTCCACAAGTGTTACCTCCTTCCGGAAACCCAGCGAAGAGGGCTCGGATCCAAGGCCCTCGACCTCCTCCGGGTTCGCCTCGTCGCCGCGGGAGCCTCCGCCATCGAACTGAGGGTCAACCGTCACAATCTCGCCGCGATCGGATTTTATGGAAAAAACGGCTTCGTGACTTACGCGGAGGATTGCCGGACGATCGGCGCGGGGTTCGTCATGGACGATTTCCTCATGCGAAGGGAATTCGCGGTTCTGTCCGATGCGGAAACGTGATTTTTGCATGGCCATTCCGCCGAACCGTTGCCAAACTATCTTCCCCGAATGCCAACACCCCCGACGGACGATGCCGCGCCTTCCGCCGAAAGCGCCCTGCACGACGCGGTCCGCGCCCTGCGCGCGACCCTGCCCCGTCTCTTGGCGGACGGGGCGGGAACCGGGGCGGCTCTTCGCCGGGACCTCGCCAAGTTCGCCGACGAGACCGGGCGGCTCAAGGACGAGGTCGCCGCCTGGTTCCCGGTCGGATCCGCGCCGGCTCCTGCCAATGAGCTGCGCGAACGAAGGCACGATGCCCGCAACCGGCTCAACCACCTCTTCGGCCTCGCCCAACTGATCCGGATCGGCGACCCCGCTCCGGGGCTCGGCCGGGTTCTCGACGAGGCCGTGGCCGCCCTCGAGAATAGTCTCGCCGCCCTTTCCCGCATCGGGGAAACGACCGGAACCACCGCACCCGAACCCGCCGCCGGAACCACCGAGGCGGCTCCGGAGCCCGGATCGGCCGGGACCCTCCTCATCGCCGACGACGACCCGGAAAACCGCGAGATCCTCGGACGCCTCCTCGAGCCCCGCGGGTTTCGCCTCGCCTTTGCCGTGAACGGGGTCGAAACGATCGCGAAGATGGAGCGCGAGGACTTCGACGCCGTCCTCCTCGACCTTCGCATGCCCGAGATGGATGGATTCGAGGTCCTCTCACGCCTTCGCGAAACCGGACGGCTCGGCAATACCCCCGTCATCGTCGTCACCGGGCTTCAGGAGGAGCAGGACGCGGTTCGCTGCATCGAAAACGGGGCCGAGGACTTCCTCTCGCGACCGATCCGCCCGGCCCTCCTCATGGCTCGGCTCAGCGCCAGCCTCGAGAAAAAGCGCCTCCGCGAAAAAGTCTTCGCACAGCACTTCACCCCCGAGCTCGCCCGCGAACTCGCCCGCAATCCCGATCCGATGAAGATGCAGGCCCGCCAGGCCGAGGTCAGCGTGATGTTCTGCGATATCCGCGGGTTCTCCGCCGTGAGCGAACGGCTCGGACCCGCCCAGACGATCGCCTGGCTCAGCGGGGTCATGGGCGAGTTTTCCTCCATCGTCATCGATCACGGCGGGGTGCTCGTCGATTACACCGGCGACGAACTCCTCGCGATGTGGGGCGCACCGAACGAGCAGCCCGATCACGCCCTCCTCGCCTGCCGCGCCGCCGTCGAGATCCTCGAACGGATTCCCGATCTCAACGAGCAGTGGAGACCCATCGTCGGAGCAGGGACCGAGGTCGGCATCGGCATCAATTCCGGCGAAGCTCTCGTCGGCAACGTCGGCACCCACCGGAAATTCAAATACGGCCCCCTCGGCACCGCGGTGAACCTCGCCAGCCGGGTCCAGGGAGCGACGAAATTCCTGAAAACGCCATTGCTGCTGACCGGAGAGACCGCCAGCCGCGTCCGAGGCTTCTTTCCAACCCGCCGGTTATGCCGCGTCCGGGTGCAGAACATCAATGCCCCCGTCGATCTCCACGACCTCCCGGCCCCCGGCAGTCCGCCCGGCTGGATCGACCTCGCCCGCCTTTACGAGGAGGCTCTTTCCGCCTTCGAACGGGGTTCCTTCGCCGAGGCTGATACCCGTCTTGATGAGTTCCTCACCGGATGTCCCGACGACGGACCCGCCCGCGGCTTGCGGGCCCGGATCGAGGCCGAGCGGACCGGGTTGGAGACGGAATTCGACCCGGTCTGGTCCCTCCCCGGAAAATGATCCGGATGGGAGGAGGTGAACGCGGCTCAGCCGGAAATCGCCACCTCCCCGGTGAGTCCGCCGATAAAGGGCGTCCAGCTCGCCTGGCCGCGCGCCCCGGTGGCCCGGGGATCGAAAAAAGGACGCCAGCGCGGGCGTTTCGGCTCATTCAGGGGAAACATCCCGGCCTGGGCCGGAAGTTTGTTCGCCTTGCGCGTGTTGCAGCGGATGCACGAACAAACCACATTTTCCCACGTCGTCTTGCCGCCCTTGTCGCGCGGGATGACGTGGTCGAGATTGAGTTCCCGGGTTTCGAAGCGATTCCCGCAATACTGGCAGGTGAAGCGGTCGCGCTCGAAGACACTCTGCCGCGAAAAGCGGATTTCCTTCAACGGCAGGCGGTCGAATTGCCGCAGCACGATCACCGCGGGGACCCGGAACCGGTGCGAGACGGAGTGGATCACGTCCGGCCCTTCATGGGCGCGCGAATGCTCCATCCACGATGCCAGGTCATGAGCCCGGAAGGACGCCCCCTCGTCCGTGTCGACGACGTGGGCGTGATCGATGAAAAGGAGCCCGAGGGCCCGACGGACACCGCAAACGTGGACCGGCTGCCACAGTCGGTTCAGCACCAGAACGGAGTTCTCCAGGCTGGACATCGCGGAGGTGATTTTACGGAGAAAAAAGAGTGCATCAAATGGCAATTTCTGATAGAACCGCGATCCCGAAACGCGAATCCGGTCCCACGGGACCCGCCGGGGGTAGACGAGGGAGGCTGGCCGAAGGGCGCCTTCCGGTGTTTTTCCCCTTGGCGGCCCGCGCAAACCGCTGCATCATTTCCGGGGTTCGCCCCGCGAAACCGACGAACGACAAGACAGTTGCATGAGACACCCGAACGGCCTTTTCCAAAGACCGTGCGCGAGCTTGCTTGCGTGTGTTGTCCTGTTTTCGAGCCTCGCGACACTTTCGTCACGGGCGCAGGAGGCGCTGGATCCCAATGACATCTGGTATCGCGGTTTCCTCCTCGTTCAGTCCGCCCAGGATCTGGAAGGCAAGGGCAAGTATCTCGACGCCCTCAACAAGCTCAACGAGGCCAAGCCCCTCTACGATCATCTCGCCCAACAGTTTCCCGACTTCCAACCCGAGATTGTCCGCGACCGGCGCCATCTCATATCGGAGAAGCGGGACGAACTGAAAACCGCGATGCGGGCTCCCAAGGCCCCTGCGGTGGTGGCGGCTCCCGCGGCCTCGGCGCTCCCGAACGCGACGAATCCCGCCCAGCCCCTCCGCATTTCCCCGCCACCGCTCCCGGGAACGGAATTCGCCGAACCACCCGTGGCCGTTCCCGTCGTGACCAACCGGACCTTGGAGATCGATAGCGAGGGCGAGTTCGCCCTCCCGAGCTGGGATGAAGGTGCGAGCCAGGCTCTCCCGCGCGCCGGGGCGTCGCCCGCTCCCGGCATGCCACGCGTCGAGGCCCGGGGAGGTTCCGCGGTCGGGGCCATCGCCAGCTCCCTCCACGACGACCTCAGCCGCAAGGACGCCCTCATTGGGTGGCTCAACGACGAGAACCAGAAGCTCCGCAATGAGGTGAAACAGCGCGAGCAGACCCTCCAGTCCGTCAACGCCGAGCTCACCCGGGCCCATGCCAGCCGCGACGAACTGATGCGCCGCATCGCCGCCACCGAGGGCGGGCCGGGCGGAGTCGAGGCCAAGAAGAAAATCGAGCAACTCAAGGGCCTCCTCAAGGACGCCACCGACCAGCTTCACGAGGCGACCGAGCGCAACGAGCAGCTTGTCGCGGCGATGGAGCAGTCGCAGCAGGAGATGGAAAAGATGCGCGTGCGCATGGGCGAACTCGAGCGCGAGCGCGACAACCTCCTCGAAGTCGTTCGCGGCGAAGGCAACGGCGGCAAGGCGCTGAAGGAACTGATGGACCGGAACCGCGTCCTCACCGGACAACTCGACCGAGCCGAACAGCTTGCCGCGAGCCTCTCCGAGCTGAACAAGGAGAAGGACGACGACATCGCCCTGCTCAAGAGCGAGATCACCCGCATCAAGCTCGAGCGCGACCAGCTTGTCGCCGAAAACGCGCGCCACCAGCAGAGTATCGGGGAACTCCAGGACAAGCTCGCGATGCTCTCCGACGGACTGACCGCCGAGGACAAACAGGCCCTTGCCGGTGCGACCCCGGTCGAGCGCCAGGAAAACGAACTCCTCCGCTCCATCGTCCTCAAGCAGCTCCGCCGCCAGGCCCAGATGAAGCAGGCCAAGGAGCTTCTCCTCACCCAACTCGACCGCGTCGGGGCCCGGTCCGACACCCTCCTCGGACTCGTCGAGGACATGGCGCGCGGATCCCAGCTCAGCGAGGAGGAAAAGGCCCTCTTCAAGGCCCCGCAATTCGAGGAGATCATCGCCGCCGCCGGTGCCACCGAAGCCCCCGCCGCCGCCGGAGGAACGGCTGCGGCCCCTGCCAACCCCGCGGTGATGTCCGCCACCCTCGTCGCCCCGGGCAACGGCCCCCCGCCCGCCGGAGTCTCTCCGGACGGGGTCGTCGAAAATCAGAAGTTGACCGTCGAACTCGCCCAGATCGACAAGGCCGCCCGCCTCGACTTCAAGGAGGGCCGCTACGCCGAGGCCGAGGCCGGATTCCTCGAGTATCTGCGCTACCTCCCCCAGAACGTGCCCTGCCTCTGCAATCTGGGAGTGCTCAAGATGACGATGAGGAACTATTCCGAGGCCGAATACCACCTCGAGAAAGCCCTCGCCGTCGACGGGAAATCCGGGCTCGCGCACTACCTCCTCGGCCGCGCCTATTTCCTCCAGGAAAAATTCGACGAGGCCCTCGAAAAACTCGAGACCGGGCTTACCTACGATCCCCGGAACGCCAAGGCCCACAACTGCGTGGGTGTCATCTCGAGCCGCAAGGGCTGGGTCACCCGCGCCGAGCGCGCCTTCACCAACGCCGTCTCGATCGATCCGGAATACGGAGACGCGCATTTCAACCTCGCCGTTCTTCATGCCTCGAAGGAGCAACCCGACGCGAACGAGGCCGGGAAGCATTACTTCCGCGCCCTCCATCTTGGCATCCCGCGCGACGCCACGATCGAGTCCTTCCTCAAGGAGGCCGAGGCCGCCGGGGCCGCCGTCGGGATGCGCTGACCGACGGAATGGCGGACGCACCGTTCGCGAAGATCCCGCCTCCGGGGGACGAAGCGAGTAGAGCGGTGACGCGGCTTTCCGGTCGTTTCACGGACTCGTTCTGAAGGTTTCGTGGAGGACCCTCCCCTCGTCATCGACAAAGGCGATGCGCAGGGTCGCGGGATTTCCGCCGATCGAGACATGCAGGAATCCGCCGGTGGGTTCGGGATAAAGGAAACGCTGCTCGATGAGCCCCTCGGGATCGGTCGTGTTCTTCCCGCCCGGCTTCTCACCGCGGATCGCGTTCTCGTCGTTCAGCGCACCACAGGAGAACTCCTCGAAGCCCGAAGGATGGACGCTGTGGTATTGCCAGTGCCGGTCGCCGCAGAAACTCATCACGTTTTTCACGCCGTTCTCCCCGAGCCAGGCGAAGAAACGATCGGCCTCCTGCTTGAAGCCGCGCGTGTTGGTGTGGTTGTCCTTCTTGCCGTCGCGGTCGGGTCCGACCATGGGCGTCGGCGTGATGATGACCTTCCAGGCGGCATCGCTCCCTTTCAGGGTGCGCCGGAGCCAGTCACGCTGCTCCTCGCCCCAGATCGTTTTGTCAGGACCGTCGGGCATCGCGTTGGGCGATCGGTGGTCGCGTCCCTCGATGAACCAGAGCTGGAGATGCCGGTGGACACGGTGGGTGCGATAGGTCGGAGTGGTCGAGTCGCCGGCAGGGTGGATCGGCATCTGTTCGCGGAAGAGTTCGATGCCGGTCGCAGGCATGGGCAGGACCTTGCCGTCGAGATCGGCGTCGTTGTAGCGAAAATCGTGATCATCCTTCGACCAGTAGGCCGGGGTCACCGCGAAGAAGTCGACCATCCGGGGAAAGCGGAATTGTTCGTGCCATTTCCTGCGCAGTTCGGGCAGGGTCCTTGCCGCGGTCTTCGCGGGATGGTCGTAGTAGACGATGTCGCCCGTGCCGATGAAGAAGTCGGGCTTGAGCGCGAGCATCGCGGCGTAGGTTGGGTAGCCGAGGCGTTTGTCATCTTCGGACGTCTTGCTGTCCTTGCTGTCCGCGCCGTTCATGAAAAAAGCGTAGTTCTGGCAACTGCCCATGAGGAAGGAGATCGGCCTGTCTGCGGCCGGATGGGGCAGGGTTTTGAAGGTGCGGGTCGGGCCGGCTTTCGCGTCCGCCTCGTTGGCTCCGGCGAGGACGCGGTAATGATAGCGCGTGTCCGGTTTCAGCTTCTCAAGCTTTGCCCGGACGATGAAGTCGGACTCCGGAGTCGCCCGGATCCACCCGGTGCGTTGGGCCTCCGCTAGATCGGCCGACTCGCTCCACTCGAAAGACGCCACACCCGCCACCCCGGGAATGTCGCCGTCCGCATCGAGCTCCGGACCTGCAATTGCGGTGAGCCGCGATTGCAGGAGTATCGTGTTCGCCGTGGGTTCGCCCGCCATCTCGCCCTGGGCCCGGTGGATTTCGGTAGCGAGGCCGTTGCTGGTCCACAGCGCGAGGAAGAGGAGGGCGGAGGATTTCATGGGGACCCGGGATCGTTTCAGATGGAACGGGGAATGGCAAGGGCAGACGGGTCGCAAAGGTCTTCCCTATCGGACTTTTATGTCGACAGACCTGAACGGAGCCAAAAGGGACGGAATTCGAAAGCGCTTGGGCTCTGCAGATTCTTGGCGACTGGATTGCGGCGGTGCGTCCCTACCACGGTTTTCCGACTTCACGGTTCTCGGTCGGAACCCGCCGAGAACACCCCGACTCTCAATCCTCAAATCCAATGAAGCCTTCGGCCCCGTCGACCGGCGCAGCCTCTACAGCGGAAAGGACGCGGGAGCGGTTCCTCTTTGCCCCTTCCATCAACTCCGCACGGCCATCCCGCCGCAACCCGGCGAAATTGTTCCACCGACACCGAAGCCGTCTCCGAAACCCCCGGTTGAAAATCCGTTTTCCCGGCGGAGACTCCACGCGTCCGCGCCCGCCCCACATGGATTGGATCAAACAGCTCCTCGACGTCGCGCTCCATCTCCAGGAGCACCTCCACCAGTTGACCCAGGACTACGGGAAGTGGGTCTACGGAATGCTCTTCCTCATCATCTTCTGCGAAACCGGGCTCGTCGTGACGCCCTTCCTGCCGGGGGACTCGCTCCTCTTCGCCGCTGGCGCCCTCGCCGCCGACCCCGCGAGCGGTCTCAATGTCTGGATCGCCTCGGGACTGATCTTCGTCGCCGCCTTCCTCGGCGACACCCTGAACTACTCGATCGGAAAATTCGCCGGGGAGACGCTCGCGGCGAAGTTTCCGCGGCTCATCAAGCAGAAGCACCTCGACACGACCAACGAGTTCTTCGAGAAATACGGAGGGAAGACCATCATCCTCGCCCGCTTCGTTCCGATCGTGCGCACCTTCGCCCCGTTCGTGGCGGGTTCGGGAGCGATGAACTATCGCCGGTTCATGTCCTTCAATGTGATCGGCGCCTTTCTCTGGGTCGCCCTGATCGTCCCCGCGGGCTGGTTCTTCGGCAACATCCCGGTGGTGAAGGAGAACTTCGAGCTTGTCGTCATCGGCATCATCGTGGTTTCGGTCCTGCCGATGGTCTACGAGATCTGGAAGGCCAATCACGTCAAGAAGCGCGAGGAAGCGACGCGCCGCACCGCGGAGCCGGACGGGGAGGCGTGACTCCCGGCCCCGCTCCTTGACGTTCCAATTCGACGGGAAAAACACCAGTCTTCCGGATCGTTTTCAGAACTGCGATCAGCCCGTGATGCCGCTGATGTCGAGCAGCCAGATCTGGCGACCCGTGCCGCCGTGGGGCGAGTCGATCGTGACGAGTTTGCCGTCGTTGCTCGAGCGCGGGTGCGTGTCGCAGCGCCATTCGCCGGTGTATTCCTTCGGCGAGTGGAAACGGCCGAGGTCGTGGCGCTTTCGCGTCGGCACGTGGTAGAGGTAGGGGGTCTGCTGGCGGCGCACTCCGGTGGGGTAGGTGTCGTTTAGGATCCAATCCATCCCGTTGCCCGTGGCGAGGTAGGTGTTGTGTCCGTTCACGGGCATGTCGCCCTCGCCGATGATCTCGAATTTCGCGGTCTTGTCCTCGAGCACGTAGAAGGCGTCCTTTTGCCCCTCGGGACGGGTCCACGCGGTGATGTGCGAAGTGTCGCGCCAGACGAAGTGCGAGGTGAAGCCCGAGGGATCGATGATGAAGGGATCGCTCCCGTCGAGTTTCATCGTGAACATGCGGGTGACGAAACCGTTGTTCACCGCGAATTGCGGATCATCGGGTCCCTTGGCGCGCCAGCGGTGGAGGAAGGTGAAGCGCTTCGAATCCGGCGCGACGAGGAGGTGGTTGAACCAGTTCCACTGTTCGGCGAGCGAGCCTCCCTGGAACGGGATCGCGGCGGCCGCGGCGTAGCTGAAGATGAGCTCCTCGGCTCCCGTCGCGAGATCGACCCGCCAGATTCCGGTTTTCTCCGGTGCCTTCGAGGTGCGAAAGGCGTCGACCACTCCCTGATAGCCATAACCCGGCCGCAGTGCCTGGAGCCGCGCGAAGTCTGTCGTCACGCCCCATTTCCCGTCCGGACTGAGGGCGTAGATGGCACGGGGCAGGGTCCGAACGGCTCCGGTCGCGACGTTCTTGATGCGCGCGACGTATCGCCCGTCCTCGCGGTCGTTCCAAAGCACCTCGTTCTCCGAACCGGGCACCCATTGCAGCATGCAGCCCTGCTGCCAGCCCCACGCGTCGCTCTTGCCGAGTTCGATCCAGCGGTCGCCGTCCTCGAGGTCAATCATGCCGACCTGGATCCGGTCGTCCGCCGTCGGGGTGCGGTGCTCGAAGGAGACCCGGTTGCCGAGGACGAAGCGGTTCGTGGGATCGAACTGGAGCTTGTCGTAGTAGGCGAACCAGTGAAAGGCCGGCCCCTTCGTGATCGCGCGCGCCGGGACGAAGGCCTCGCTGTATTTGGAGAGGTCGGCCGCGGCGGTTTCCTGGGCGGACAGGCGTCCCGGGAGCGATCCGGTGGCGGTGAGGGCGGCGGTCGAGAGGAAGCGGCGGCGGTTCATCGGGATAGTCGGATGTTCTTTATTGGCAATCTCACGAAGCAGCAAGCCGCGAATCGGAGGATTTGCCTACTGCCTTCCCCCGTTGAAGACCGTTCGCTACGCATCTCGCCTCGCGTTCAATCGTTCCCATTCCGTTCATCGGGCGGTCAGAGGCGGCCCGCGAAACGGAGCCAGAGGCTTTCATGACGCTGAGCCTGCGTCATTCAAAGCGTTCTCGCGAGCTTTTCATTTCCCACTCTAGGACAAAAGGTCAAAGCATTTTCCCATGCTGCGAAAGGCGGGCGGCCAAGGTGCAGGGAAGGCCGGTTTCTTGAGTCCTTCAGGAACGGTTTTTGGGGAGGCATCCTCCTCGCGATCCGGCCTCCGCGGCAGGACAGGTCTTCGGAGCAATCCGTTGATCGGGAACGGACTCCGGGCCTTCAGCGCGGAACGAGTTTGACAGCGATGGCGCGATCGCGTATTGGATTTGTGTCGATTATCAGGAGCGTCGGGCCTTAACCTCAAACTGCAGATTCAACGTCGTAACACTCCCCCTCATGAACGCGTCGACTCCTTTTCGTTGCCCTTCCCGAAACCTCTCGAATCATCGCCTTCGACTGTGGCTGACGACTCTTTTGATCTGCGGACCGGTGCTTCCTCTTGCCGCAGCCCCGGCCGTAACGGACCCGCTCATCACGCCGGTCGGTAAAACCGCCGTCACGACCTCAGCTACGGTTACCAGTTTGGATGGAGGAAAGGCGCTTGAACGTGGTTTTGTCTTCTCTCCGGAGGCAACCAACGCGGATCCCATCATTGACGGCACCGGTGTCGTCAAGGTTTCGAAGTCGGGGGGATTGGGTGACGTTACTCACACCTTCTCCATTTCATCGCCCGCCCTGCCGTCCGGCCTCTCACCCGCAACGAGTTACGCGGTCAAGTCCTTCATCAGGACCAATCTCGCCACCGCCTACTCGGCAACCGTGGTCTTCACGACGGCCACATCGACCCCTGTTGTGACGAACCCACTGATCACGCTAGTCGGAGAAACCACTGCGACGACATCCGCCACGGTTACCAGCCTGGATGGGGGAAGGGCGCTTGAGCGCGGTTTTGTCTATTCTCCGGTGGCAACCAACCCGAATCCATTGATTTCGGGCACGGGTGTAATCAAGGTTTCGAAGTCGGGGGGATTGGGTAGCGTTGCTCTCCTCCTGTCCGGCCTTTCCCCCGCCACGAGTTATGCGGTCAAGTCCTTCATCAGGACTGGTCTCGCGACCGCCTATTCAGCAACCGTGGTCTTCACGACGGATTCACCGATTTCGTTCACTTCCGGACTTGGGACCGTGACAGGCCGGGTCATCACCCCGGGCGAAAACCAATTTTTCGATTTCAACATTCCGGACTCCAGTGCCGTGGTCTTCTCCGGCTCCGGAGCCTCTGGGTCGATTACGTGGGAGATCCGTGATGCTCTCGACTTGGTGGTCGCCACGGGGGCCGGTAATCTCAGTTTTTCCGGACCGCTCGCTTGGGGCGATTATCGCCTCAGCGTCTCGAACCCCGGCGTTTCTTCCGAAACCTTTTCGTTGAGCCTGGATGTTTCCACTCCAGCGAATCCACGCCCGGATATCTCGGTAGGTCTTGAGGCCACCACCGCGACGAACCCGAACTCGGGCATCGACCAGTATTTTCCGGATCCGTCGCCCTCCCAAGGCGTGATCACCACGACAACGAAGGCCTCTTCCCGCAACTTCTTTTTCCTGATCGACAATGACGGGGTCCTTCCCGACCGGATTCGCGTTGACGGGACAGGTGGAAACAGTCTCTTCAAGGTGTCTTACATGATCGCCGGCAAAAACGAAACCGCCTCGGTGATTGTCGGGACGGCGTTGACGGGCCTGATTGACTCCGATGATGCCCCGGTTTCGGTCATGGCCAAGGTCGAGCCGAACAAAGCGAATACCCGCATCCAGAACAAGGTCCTCATCGGAGGAAAACTAGTGACCGTTTATGGGAGCGAATCCTACGTCGGCAACATTACCATCACTTCCTTGACCGATCTGGATTACAGCGACACGGCCACGTTCCAGCTCAACACGCTTCCCTGATCGGGGATACAGGGTCGAGGACGGTTTGCGTGCGGTTCTTGATCTTTTCCAGACCCGCGATCCTTGTCTCTTTTTCCGGGCATTCCTGCTGTCTCTTTGATTCCACTCGAAGCAAGGGGACCGTTCCGGATGGCACGGTTTAAAAACTGAATCCAAGAAAAGTGAGATGCCACTGATTTTTGGACCGGTGTTGGTTATTTGAGGGTGTGGTTGAGTGCCTCGAACTGGGTCGGTGTCAGGTAATCGAGGGAGGAGTGTCGGCGGTGGGTGTTGTATAATACGATTCGATGTAGGCGAAAAGCTCGGTGCGGGCGTCGGCCGCGTCGCGGAAGCAACCGCCCTGGAGCATCTCCGCCTT
>JBILDO010000050.1:0-39825 GCA_044352585.1 Verrucomicrobiales bacterium | reverse complement strand
GGATCGCCAGGCTCGGGCGGGATCGACTCGCTCACGCTCGTCGCTACGTCCGCGAAGGTAGCCGCGAACGTGAGTGAGCGGATCGCCAGGCTCGGGCGGGGTCGACTCGCTCACGCTCGTCGCTACGTCCGCGAAGGTAGCCGCGAGCGTGAGCGAGCGGATCGCCAGGCTCGGGCGGGATCGACTCGCTCACGCTCGTCGCTACGTCCGCGAAGGTAGCCGCGAACGTGAGTGAGCGGATCGCCAGGCTCGGGCGGGATCGACTCGCTCACGCTCGTCGCCACGGGAATGGCGGGAAAGATCCGGCAAAATCGATTTCAGGATCGCACCGGTGAACCGTGTGTCGCCCATGAGGACGCCGGAGGCGAAGCCAGCGAGGCGACGATTCTTCGATTCGCCGCCTCCGTTCCTCACCCGCTTTCCAAAACGACGGGATCCATCCCGGGCTTGGATTGCCGCCATTCCATTTTCCTTGTCCCGGGGCGAGGATTCCGCTACTGCCTGACACGGCATCCATGGTCTCCCTCACCCTCCGCGGCATCGTGAAACGTTTCGGCGACCTCGTCGCCCTCGACCGGCTCGACCTCGACATCGCCGGGGGCGAACTCTTTTTCCTCCTCGGTCCCTCCGGCTGTGGGAAAACCACGCTCCTCCGTGCCATCGCCGGATTCCATTTTCCCGACGAAGGGACGATCCGCTTCGACGACGACGACGTCACCACGGTGCCCCCGCACAAGCGCGACACCGGGATGATGTTCCAGAGCTACGCGCTCTGGCCCCACCTCAACGTCTTCCGCAACGTCGCCTTCGGGCTGGAGGAACGGCGCGTGCCGAAGGCGGAGAGCAAGTCGCGGGTCGAGGAAGCCCTCGCCATGGTGCGGATGGAGGGGCTCGGATCGCGGAAGATCAACCAGCTCTCCGGCGGCCAGCAGCAGCGCGTCGCCCTCGCCCGCGCCCTCGTCATCCGGCCGCGCTGTCTGCTCCTCGACGAACCGCTCTCGAATCTCGACGCGAAGCTCCGCATCGAGATGCGGGGCGAGATCCGGCGGATCTGCAAGGAGTTCGGCCTGACCGCGATCTACGTCACCCACGACCAGAAGGAAGCCCTCTCCATGGCCGACCGCATGGCCGTGCTCGATGCCGGACGCCTCGCCCAGGTCGGCACGCCCGAGGAACTCTACCGACGCCCCGCCAACGCCTTCGTCGCGGGCTTCGTCGGGGAAACGAACCTCATCCCCGGCACCCTCGCCTTCGTCTCCGGGGAAAATCACTACGTCCGCACCGCCTTTGGGGATCTGGCAGGACGCGTCGTCTCGCCCGGCTGGACTCCCGCCCCGGGCGACGCCGTGACCCTCTCGATCCGGCCCGAATGCCTCTCCCTTTCCGCAACGCCGCCGGTGCAGAACGGCATTGCCGGAACCCTTGTCGAGTCCGTCTACCTCGGCGAGATCGCCCAATACACCCTGCGCCCCGAAGGCGGAGGGCAGGACATCCATCTCTCCGAACTCAACCCCCGCCGCGTCATCCGCGAAACCGGCAATGCCTTCCACGCCAGCACGAAACCCGAGGATGTCGTGGTGCTGCCGGGCGGGTGAAGATCAAACCAGCACCTCATGCACCGTCCTTCCCACCCCCATCTGCGGCCATCTGCGGAAATCCGCATCCATCTGCGTGGAAATCCCTTTGAACACCGATCCGCTACGCTCACGCAGATTCGCTTCGCTTCCGCAGATATCCGCAGATGAGCCCCCCATGAAGGCGCTCCCTCCATTCCCTTTTGGCTGAAGCTTCCACACCCACTTCCCGACTTTTTACCTTTTACTTTTTACCTTTTACCGCGGCCTTCGGCCGCCCCCCATGCTTGCCCGCCTTGCCATTGTCCTCGCCCTGCTCGCCGCGGTGCTCGTGGCCCCGTTCGTGCTGCGGCCGAGGGAGGACAAGGTCTCCCGCGAGGCCGAGCGGCTGGTCATCATCACGCCACACATCGAGTCGATCCAGGCCGAGTTCGCCCGCGGCTTCCGCGCCCACATGCGGGCGAAGCACGGACGCGAGGTGTCGATCGACTGGCGCCAGCCCGGCGGCACCTCGGAGATCGCGCGATTCCTGCGATCCGAATACGCGACGCGCTTCGAGACCCTGTGGCAGGAGCGCACCGGCCTGCCCTTCACCCTCGCGATCCGCGACGCCTTCACCAATCCGAAACTCGACCCGGTCAAAGCGACGAAAGAAGAGGGTGCGGTCGCGACGGCCGTGTCGGACCGCGAATCCCCCGAGCAGCAGGCTTCGGCCGCGCGGCGTTTGTTCCTCAATTCCGGGATCGGCACGGGGATCGACCTCTTTTTCGGCGGCGGTGCCTTCGACTTCGAGCGCCAGGCCTCGGCCGGGCTCCTCGTCGCGCGCGACGCGAGCGGCCATTTCGGCCCCGGCGCCCTCGCCGCGGAGCATCCGGACTGGTTCAGCGATGCGGTGATCCCCCTGTCCTTCAGCGGCGAACCCTTCCGCGATCCGGAGTTCCGCTGGGTCGGCACGGTCCTTTCCGCCTTCGGGATCTGTTACAACCGCGACGTCCTCGCCCGGCTCGGCATCGACACGCCCCCGGATGAATGGAGCGACCTCGAGGATCCCCGTTATCACCGCCAGATCGCCCTCGCCGATCCGACGAAGTCGGGTTCGACGACGAAGGCCTTCGAGATGCTCGTGCAGGAACGCATCCAGACCCTCGCCCGCGAACGGAACCTGTCCGGCGACGCGGCCGTGGCGGCGGGCTGGGACGACGCGATGCGCCTCATCGTGCGCATCAGCGCGAACAGCCGCTACTTCACCGATTCCTCGGCGAAGGTCCCGCGCGATGTCGCCCTCGGTGACGCGGCCGTGGGCATGTGCATCGATTTCTACGGCCGCAGCTACAACGAACTCTACCGCGACCCGGCCACCGGACAATCGCGCATCGAGTTCGTCATGCCGAAGGGCGGCACCTCGATCGGGGCCGACCCGATCGGCATGCTCCGCGGTGCCCCGCATCCCGAACTGGCGCACCATTTCATCGAGTTCGTCCTCTCGCCCGAGGGCCAGAAACTCTGGAACTACCGCGTCGGTGCGCCCGGCGGACCGGAGCGCCACGCCCTGCGCCGTCCCCCGATCCGGCGCGACTTTTATGTCGCGGAAAACTTCCCCCACATGACCGATCCGGACTTCGACCCCTACTCGGCCGCCGCCGGATTCACCTACCATCCCGAGTGGACCGGTTCCCTCTTCGCCCCGCTGCGTTTCGTGATCCGCGCGGCCTGCATGGATCCGCAGGACGAACAGCACCTCGCCTGGGAGGCGCTCCTCGCCGCCGGGCTGCCTCCGGAGGGCGTCGCCCGCTTCGAGGACATCGCGCCGATCGCCTACGCGGCGGTGATGCAGACCATCGGGCCGGCCCTGAAAAACAGCGACAAGGTCTCCCAGGTGCGCCTCGGGCGGGAGTTGTCCGGCCATTTCCGCGATCACTACCTCAAGATCGCGGCCGATTACGGGAAACGCTGAAGCTCAGCCTTCGTCACCGCGTCGCAGGGCGCGGACGTTGCCGAGCCAGGTGCAGGCGATCGCGCCGAGCAGGGCCAGTCCGCCGAGGAGCGGGGTCAGCGGACTCAAGCCGCCCGCGGAGACGCGAAAGGCCTCGATTCCGACCACCACCACCGTGGCGAGATAGATGTAGCCGGTGATGGAGCCGAAGACGATGCGTCCGGCCCGTGATTCGTTGTCGAAGGCGAGGGCCGCGGGCACGGTCGAGGCGATGAGACCGGCCCCGGCGAGGAGCGCGGGCAGGGAACCGGCGAAGAATCCGGCCACTCCGACGAGGACCCCGAGGAGCAATCCCCCGCCGACGGCGAGCCCCTGGCGCCATTCGCCGCGCTTCAGGGCGAGGCGGGCGCTGCGGTCGAGGAGGATGAGGAAATTCCCGATCCCCGGCGCCAGCCAAATCCAGAGCACGAGCCCGAGCCAGAGCAGCGCGAAGATCGCCGCGTAGGCGGGATGGACCGTCTGCAGGGAACGTCGCAGGACGTTGTAGCCCACCAGCATCGCGACAATGATGACCCATTGCCGGCCCGAGGTGAAGCGCTGCATGAAGAAGCAGTAGGAAAGGTAGGCGCGGTAAAAAACGGAGCGGGCGCGGAAGGATTCGATGAGCCCCTCGCGCGCGGCGTCGGACTCCGGATCGAGGCGCAGGGCTTCGCGGAAATGGGTCTCGGCCCGGACGCGGTCATGACGCTGGAGCGCGCTCCAGCCGGCATTGACGTGGGCGAGGCTGTCCTCCGGATCGGCCTCGAGCAAGCGGGCCGCGGCCTCGGCCCCGAGTTCGCTCTTTCCCTGGAGCCGCAGGGTCTGCGCGAGGAGATTCGCGGCCATGCCGTGATCGGGATCGACGGCGAGGGCGCGGCGGCACCATTCCTCGGCATCGGACCAGCGGTCGAGCGAGCAATAGGCGGCCGCCTTCGCGGCGAGGGCGAAGGCCTCGTCCGGCTCGACGGCGAGGGCGCGGTCGGCGGACTCGAGGGCCTCTTTCCCGCGGTGGAGGTCGGAGAGGATGAGCGACCGCAGGCTGTGGTAGAACGGTTCGTCGGCGCGAAGCCGGATCGCCGTCTCGATGCTCGCGAGGGCCGCCTTGCGTTTCCCTTCCTGCCGCATCTGGCAAAGGGCGAGCCGCGAGTGGACGAAATCGTTGTCCGGCTCCCGGGCGAGGACCCCGTGGAAGCAGGACTCGGCCTCTTCGAGCCGGCCTTGCTCCTGCAGGAGGAGTCCGTGGGCGAGTTCACTCATTCGTTTCGGGATGCCGCAGGGGCCTCACTTCTGGATGCCCAGATAAGCGAGGATGTCGTCATAGAACCCGCTCTGGTTCGCGTAGAGGGCGTAGTTCCGGGCGCTCTCGAACCATTTGCGCGTGCTCGGCTTCACGTTCTTCGCCGCGTTGAGCAGGTCCTTCTGCGTGACCGGCACGATCTTGCCCGTGCGCATCGCCTCGGAGAGTGCTCCCTCGATCGCCTGGTCGAAGACGGCCTTGAGGTCCGCTCCGGAGAAATCCTTCACCTTTTTCGCAAGTGCCAGCGGATCGAGTCCGGCGACGGGTTTGCCGGCGGCCATGATGCGGATGATCTCCTCGCGGGCTCCCTCGTCCGGCGGCGGGACGAAGATGAGACGATCAAAGCGGCCCGGCCGGAGAAAGGCGGAGTCGAGATGCCAGGGCGCGTTCGTCGCCCCGAGGACGAGGACGCCTTCGTTCTTCGAGGACTCGCTGTCGAGTTCGGCGAGGAACTGGTTGATGAGGGTCCGGCCCGCCGAAGTCCGCAGATCCTTGCGATCGGCGGCGAGGGCGTCGACCTCGTCGAAGAACAACACCGCGGGCGCCTGGCGACGGGCGAGTTCGAAGATCTCGTGCAGTTTTTCCTCGGACTTTCCGAGCCACATGTCGAGGATCTGGTGGAGGCCCACGCTGAGGAAATTCGCGCGGATTTCACCCGCCGTGGCGCGGCTGATGAGCGTCTTGCCGCAGCCGGGAGGTCCGTAGAGGAGCACGCCTCCTCCGGCCTTCTTTCCGTAGGCCTCGAAAAGCTCGCGGTTCTCCAGCGGGTAGAGGATCTTCATGCGGATGTCCTCCTTCACCGCCTCCATCCCGCCGACGCGGTCGAAATCGATGTCGGGCCGCTGCTCGAACTCGATGTCGAGGTCCCCGTCATCGAAATCGTCGTCGAAATCATCCTCCTCGAACTCGGGATCGAGGAAGGCGCCGGCCATCCCGTCCCCGGTGCGTTGCGGGATCGGGCCGCGCCCTTCCTCGACGGAGCGGGAGCCTCCGGCTTGGCGGATACGCTTGAGGAGGTCCTCGTTTTTCGCCGATGGGTCGAGGGCGAGACCCCGCTCGTAGAACTCACGGGCTTCCTTCGCGCGGTTTTCGTTCAGGGCAAAGGCGGCCCGGAGCATCCAGGCCGGGGCATAACCGGGGGCTTCGGCGCAGACCTGCTCGAGCCGGAGGATCGCCTCCGACCCGCGGCCCTCGAGATCGAGAAGCCGGGCGATCTGGACCCGGGCCTGGGGATTCGACGGGTCAAGCTTCAGCGCGCTCTCATACGCGTCCTTCGCCTCGTCCAGATTGAACTGCTCGAAGCAGGCTTCCCCGAGAAGGAGGAGCAGCGGCACGTTGTCCGGGGAGAAGGCCAGGGCCTGCTTGAGGGATTCGATGTCGGCCATGGTGGGGAAAAGGATGGACGGGAAAGAAACGCGCAAGCCGGGAGGGAAGCAAGTGTTCTTCGAGCCGGTTCCGCTTCGGGGCGGACCGCGAACTTCGAAGGCGGAATTCCGCACTCTCTGCCGCTTTCCCCTTGCCAATCCCCCCGATTTTTGATTCGACGCCTTTCAGCCCGCCCGGAGTCCGCCCATGAAGCATCGTAGCCCCCGCGACTTCTCCTCCTCTCCGCCGCGGTCCTCGTTCTCGCCGGCCACTTCTCTTTCCGCGCCGACGATGACCCGCCGACCTGGCAGTAGGAACGCACCGAGAGCATCCTGCAAATTCACGGGGTCAGCTCATTTTTCCTCGCATGCGGTTCTTTTCCCGGAGTGGCGATCCCGCGCGGTCTGAATGGAGGTGCAGGAGCCCGTTTGGCCCGCGGAACGGGAGAAGGGCGGCGGGAGTCCTTCGATCACGGATGAAATCCGGGATTGAGGAATGGGTAACCTGTCCCTGTGGATTTCGAAATGGACCAAGTCGTCCTCGGTTACCCAATCGCGCAGGTCCGGCGGCAGGAGCATCGGCGTGTCACGGTCTACGGAGACAAATCGGGCGGCCATGACGTGAACCGACTATATGATAGGGCCAGTTCAAAGTCCGACAGGCTCCTAGGACTGACCCCATTGACCGCCCATTGACCGGACTTGCCGGGGCATGGGGGAAAGATGTCGCGAGGGTGGGCTTTTTCAAACCCGGAAATCGTTCCCTGACCCCATTTCCATTTCCCTGACCCCATTTCCATTTCCGTTCCCTGACCCCATTTCCTGACCCCATTTCCCAAATACGGGAAGGCCTGCCTCCGTGATGACCGCGACCTCCACCGCCTCGAGCGATCGCGGAACCGCTGCCGCGATCCCTGGCAATCACCTCGATTTCAGGACGGTCGCCAGAATCGAGCCCAAGTCCAAACCCGCCGCACTCGTTGCACCTTGTTCGATCTGACCTTTCGGTGTGAGTTGGTCGATGATCATGGGAAGAAACTGCGCCAGGAGAGGCAAGACCTCCTGTGCATTGAATCCCAGCTTTTCAGCCACACCTTGAATGGCGTCCGCGCCAAGCAGTTCCTCCACCTGTCCAGCTTCTACCGGTTCATTTTGCCCTACGCCGATCCATGAGGAAACCTGCTTGTCCAGACCAAGATCCTTGGCCTTTCCGAGTAGGCCCTCAAGGCCGCCAACGTGGTTTAGGATGCCGCCCAGCGCATCCGTAGCCGCTTCCTGCCGGCCACCCATGGCGGAGCCGAGCAACTGGTTTCCAATCGAGTCGAGTAATCCCATGAGGGTCTGATTATGGCAGCCCGATAGACGGTAGTAAAGGGCAAAGGCTTGCCCAATTCAAGGTTCTGTCGGGTCAATGGCACGGTGTGAAATGATACCAAATTAGGAAAAGATTGAGACGATTGCGATGCCGGGCCACCACGGAGCGGGGCCGCCTCCAGCCCCGTCGAATGCGCAAAGGACCCTCGTTCGGTGCCGAGGGCGGCTGTTCCGCCGTGGCCCCGCCCCTTGACGTTCCGGCTCAACGGGAAAAACACCAATCGTCCGAATTCGCGGGGACCGAATTCGCGGGGACAGGTCCGTCTCCCCACTCCGCCCACTTCGCCCAAAGCCGTGCGCGCGCCCAATCCTTGAAAGGGCCTTGGGAAGACCATCAATCCCGGGTGCGACCTTGGCTTCCACGAGGGGCTTTCGCGTGTCGTCGAACGGCGCTTTCTCTTCGGCAGGAATCTGCGGGGAATCGCTCCCCGTGAATTGACGGGGAGCCGATCCCCGTGAATTTTGGGCTCTCCCACCCTCCTTCCGCCCTCATGACCCTCCGTCCCGGATCCGATCCGATCGACCGACTCCGCCTCGCTTCGATCCTCGACGGCATTTCCTACCTGTTCCTTCTCGGCATCGCGATGCCGTTGAAGTATTTCGCAGAGTTGCCCCTCGCCGTACGAATCGCCGGTTCGCTCCACGGGTTTCTCTTTCTTGCTCTCTGCGTCTGCCTCCTCGAGGGACTCCTGCGCCGTCGGCTCTCCTTCGGATGGTGCGTGATCGTCTTTGTCTGCGCACTCTTCCCCTTCGCACCGTTCTTTCTCGACCGGAAGCTGAAAGCGAAAGGCGCATCCGGGCCGGGATCGCCCGGATCGCCCCCTCGATGACCTTGCCGCGGTTCCTCGAATCGGGTCGTGGCCGTCGCCGGGTTTCCTGCACGCTCTTCGGCCGGACCTCGACCGACGCCCTACACTAGCGGCTTCATTTCGCCGTTGCGAGCCTCCCCCCCCCCGGGGATGAAACCCATTGCCCGCGAGCCGCACAACCCCGCGATTGACTTCCCTATCGTCCCGGTGGTCTACTGGGCCTTCCGCGGCCTCGCGGAACGATGCCCGTGATTCCCCAGCTCTGCCTGAACCTTCGTTTCGCCTTTGCGATTCTCGCTCTCTTCGCGCCCGTCGCGCGGTTCGACGCCGCGGATTCCCCCACCCTCCGGGTCGTCTTCGGTCCCCGCAGCACGATTCTCTCGGGGCGAATCGCTTCAGAAGCCACCGCGGAAGCCCTCGTGAACGCGATCAAGACCGCCCGCCCCGAGTTGCCCCCGGACCGTTCCGGACTGGTCATCGACCCGGGCGCCCCGGAAATCCCCGTGGCTGATCTGAAGAGCCTCCTCGCCGAAATCGCCCTCTCGACCCATGAAGGGAGGCTCGAGATTTGGCCCGACCGGCTCGTCATCGGTGGGCTCACCGACAGCCTCCTCACCCAAAGCGCGCTCCGGATCCGCGCCGAACCGTTCCTCGGAACCCGGATCCTCCAGAACCGGCTCTGCATCGTCAGCACCGACGACCTGCCGGATCTCGCGGTCTCGCTCGCCGACGGCAGCAAGCCCGGGATGAAGGTGACTTCCACGGTGGAAGCAAAACCCAGAGTGGAGGTTTCGTTCGAGGCTCCGGGGATCCGGCTCGAGAAACTCCCCGCCGCCCTCTCGCTTCTAGCGGACCTCTCTAAAGCGGGGGCGCCCCCGGGATCGTCCACGACTCCTCCACCGACCGGCTTCGCCCCGCTGCGGGCCGAACCCCTCACCGCCGCCCCCGGTCCCGCTTCCGACGCCGTGACGGGAATGCCGATCCCGCTCACCGCCACGCCAGTGGAGAGGCTCGCGCCGCTCACTCCCGTGTTCTTTGCGGCCAATTCCTTCCTGCTCCAGGCCAACCAGGCCGCGACCCTCGACGCGATCGCGAAATCCCTCCTCTCCCCCGGCTACACGAAGGCCACGGTGCGACTGGAGGCGATGAAGCCGAGCGGAGGCTCGAGCACCTACAATGATTATGTCTGCGAAAGACGATCGTCCGAGGTCGCCCGGTTGCTCGCCGAACGTGGCGTCGATCCGACGATTTTCCGCCCCGATATCGTGGATTCCCCTTCTCCGATCGATTCCGGAGAGGTTCGGGTGACGGTCGTGATGCCCCCCTTGCCCGCCCCGGATTCCTCCCTTCCGGCTCCAGGCAATCCTTCCCCGGCACCGGAGAACGGTGCAGCACCCGCTCCTTGATCGGGAGCCATCCGAGTTTGACGTTGCCGCGCCGCCAACGAGAAAACCCGGCCCCACCTGGGACCGGGTTCAACGACCACCCAACGCGTTCTACCGCCGACCTGGAAGTCGCGACGGAGACGGAGGCGGATCCCTCGGATCAAACCGTCTCAACGGTTTGCCACTTCGCCCGTCTTGTGATAGGCGTTGTATTTCGAGGTCGGGACGATGATCTCGTCGCCGGGGCGGATGAGGGTGCTGCTGCCGAGGTTATTGATTCGCTGGAGCTCGGACATCGTCGTGAAAAAGTCGCGGGCGAGCGCGTAGAGGTTGTCACCCGAGGCCACCTTGTAATAACCGTAGGTCTCGCTCTTGTTGAGAAGCGGATTGTCGTATTCGAACGCCGCGGACTGTCCTCCCTTCGGAGCCGGGACACCACCCGTGTTCGAGGCGGTCGACTCGGCACTCTTCGACGAGGGGATCTTCAGGCTCTGCCCGAGGCTGATCGTGTCACCGCGCAGCCCGTTGGCGGACTTGAGGCTCTCCACGGTGGTGTTGTATTTCTTTGCGAGAGAGGTCAGCGTATCACCCTTGGCCACCTTGTGGGTGACGGTCGCGGCCGGAGCCGGCTTCTTGGTCTCACCGACCACGACGGACTCCTGCTTGGCGGCTTCCGGCTTGGAGGATTCCGGCTTGGTGGCACCCGCAACATCGGATTCCCCCGATGAAGGAGAAGGAGGAGTCGGTGCCGCGGGGCTGGCGGACCCGGGAATCATGAGGGTCTCGCCAATGTAGATCGGCTGCCCTTCGCTGAGACGATTAGCCTCGAGCAACGCCTTGCGCTCCACGCCAAACTTGGAGGCAATCTTTCCGAGCGTGTCGCCGTCCTGGATGACATAGGTCTGACCAGGACCCGTCGGAGCCGACTTCGGCGCAGACGGCGGAAGCTCGGACTGAGGGACCGGAGGCGACGGAATCCTGGGGGCCTCACTCACCGCCGAGGGTCCGTTGGTCGCCTCGATCGTGGCGGCATCGCTGTAGGTGTGGCCACTGCCACTGCCGCCGGTGCTGCTGCTATTCAGGGCCTTCTCGATGGAGACGAGACGCGACTCGATCGTGCTGAGGCGCGCATCGAGGGACTGAACGGTCGGCTCGGCCGCGCCGGCGTTCTGGTGAAACAGAACAGAAGCTGTCAGGGTGGTCAGGGTGGTCGCAATTCGGTTCATGAGGCGGAGTTTATGACCATCGAATCATCAATTCAACATAAAATTAAATATTTCCGTAATTATTTTTAAAGTTTGTTTTCGGTTGTTACGGTGATTCCAGTTTCGCGCAGCGAATCACTCAATCTTTTTCCGATCCATGGTCGTGGGTGGATCCGCTCCGGGATTTCCGGCGAAGTCGATTCCGCGGAGTTGACCCGGACTGCCCCACCCGCTACGACTCCTCCATGAAGATCACCTTTTGCGGCGCGGCCGAGACGACCACGGGGTCCCAGCATCTCATCGACATCAACGGCTCCCGCATCCTCCTCGATTGCGGCCTCTACCAGGGACACCGCGCCGAGGCGAACGACCGGAACCGTCATTTCCTCTTCGATCCCGCCTCGGTCGATGCCGTAATCCTCTCCCATGCCCACATCGACCACAGCGGCAACCTCCCCTCCCTCACCAGCAACGGGTTCAAGGGAAACATCTATTCGACCTTCGCCACCCGCGACCTGTGCCAGATCATGCTCGCCGACGCCGCGCGCATCCAGGCCCAGGACACGAAGTGGCTCAACAAGCACCTCTCCAAGGAAGGCAAGCCCCCGCTCGACCCGCTCTACACCGAGATGGAGGCCGAGGAGTGCGTCCGCCAGTTCGTCACGATCGGTTATGAGCGCTCCATCCCCGTCGCCGACGGCGTCACCCTCACCTTCATCGATGCCGGCCACATCCTCGGTGCGGCCCAGGTCGTGCTCGATCTCGTCGAAAAGGGACAACGCAGGCGGCTCCTCTTTTCCGGCGATGTCGGCCGCGGCAACAACGAACTCCTCCGCGACCCCGCCGTGCCGGAGGATGTCGACCTTCTCATCATGGAGAGCACCTACGGGAACCGCGAGCACGAGCTTCCCACCCAGGCGAACCACCTCCTCCGCGACATCCTCGTCCGCGCCCTCGAAAAAAGGGGCAAGGTCATCATCCCCGCCTTCGCCGTCGAGCGCACCCAGCAGCTCGTCTATGTGCTCCACCGCCTCTTCGAGGCCGGAGAGATTCCCGACGTGCCGATCTACGTGGACAGTCCCCTCGCCGTCGGCGCCACCGAGATCTTCCGTCTCCACCCCGAGTGTTTCAACGAGGAGGTCTACCGGTTCCTCTTCGAGAAACGGGATCCCTTCGGCTTCGAGAATCTCACCCTGATCCGCAAGGTGACCGATTCGAAGGCACTCAACGATCTCCACGAGCCCGCCATCATCATTTCCGCCTCGGGCATGTGCGAGGCCGGGCGCGTCCTCCACCACCTCCGCAACAACATCGAGGATCCCCGCAACACCGTCCTTTTCGTCGGTTACTGCGCCCAGAACACCCTCGGGGCACGAATCCGCGGCGGAGACAAGGAGGTCCCCATCCTCGGCGACCGGTTCAAGGTCCGCGCCGACGTCCAGATCCTCGATTCCTTCAGCGGTCACGCCGACCGCAGCGAACTCCTCGACTACTTCGACGGCATGAGCGGGAAAAAGGAACGCACTTTCCTCGTCCACGGCGAGAAGGAGCAGTCCCAGGCGCTCCGCGAGACGCTTCGAGAGCGACACTCCGGCGAGGTCGAGGTCGCGCGATGGAAATCGACCGTGGAGCTTTGACCGCCCCTGTCAGTCCGCCTCCTTCCCCGCCCCCCCTTGTCCCCGCGGAAAAATCGAGGGTCCGCGGATCCCCGGATGCGTCTCGCTGGTGCGCTCGGTTTCGAGGTGGGCGGGATGGGCGAGACGCTCGAGGAATTCGGCGACCCGCCCGGGATCGGGCGCGAAACCGGCTCGGGCGGCGACCGCCCCGGTGATCAATTCCCGGAGCCCCGCGATCCGTCCTGAAACCAGATCCGCCCACACCTCCGGAATGGCGGCGTCGGCGCGGATTCCGGATTCGAGGGTGGAGGGTCGGATTTCGCTCATGGGAGGCAAAAAAGCACGCCTCATGCCGGACCGCGCTAAATCCTTGCACGACGCCCCGATCTCCGCGAATTTCCGCGCCAATGAAATCCCCCCGTTTTTTCCTCGCCGCCGCGGGCACGCTCGCCCTCGCCTCCTTCGCCCTGCACGCCGCCGACGAGGGATTCGTCCCGCTTTTCAACGGCAAGGACCTCACCGGCTGGCGCAATCCCTACGACTGGGGCAAGGCCGAGGTCGTCGGTGACGAGATCCACCTCACCGCGGACAAGAAATTCTTCCTCGTGACCGAGGCGCAATACAGCGACTTCATCTTCGAGGGCGAAATCCTCCTCCCCGAAGGCCAGGCGAATTCGGGGTTCATGTTCCGCTGCCACGTCGAACCGAACAAGGTCTACGGATACCAGTGCGAGATCGACGGGTCCGACCGCCGCTGGTCGGGCGGACTCTACGACGAGGGCCGCAACCAGTGGCTCTGGCCCAGCCAGAAAGGCCGCACCAAGATCGAATCCGCCCTCGCCCACGAGGCCACGTCGCAGGCCCACTTCAAGAAGCCCGAAATCCGGAACGCGCTCAAGCGGAATGACTGGAACCAGGTCCGCATCACCGCCAAGGGCAACCGGATCCAGATCGAGATCAACGGCGTCGTCACCACCGAATACACCGACGACACCGACGCCAAGGGATACCTCGGCATCCAGCACCACGGCGAGAAGGGACAGACCTACAAGTTCCGCAACCTCCGCCTCAAGACCCTCTGATCCCGCTCCATGCGCCTCGAACTTCCCCGGTGGTTTGACCTGCACGCCCACTTCCGGCAGGGGCCGAACATGGCCCGCTACCTCGCCGACCACCTCGCCATGGGCTGCGCCGGGGCCCTCGCAATGCCGAACACGAAGCCGCCCGTGGCCACCGTGTCGGGTCCGGAATCGGACCGGGTCTGGTCGATCGAGGGATACCGGTCGCGGCTCCTCGCGGCCGGGGCCGGCGCATTCGAAAAACTGATCACCCCGCTCTACCTCACCCGGGAGACGACCGCGGCGATGATCGCCGAGGGGGCCGCCTCCGGCCGGCTCGAGGCTTGCAAGTATTACCCGCCCCACGGTACCACCAATTCCGAACACGGCGTCCCCATGGCCGAGTGGATCGGGAGGGAGGTCTTCCGCGCAATGGAGGATCACAGTGTCGTCCTCTGCATCCACGGCGAGCGGCACGGGCTGTCCGGGGCCGATTACTTCGATCGCGAAGACACCGCGGAATCCCGCTTTTATACCGAAACGATGCCCCGCCTCCTCGAGGCCCATCCCCGCCTGCGGATCGTCTGCGAACACATCACCACCGCGGCCGCGACGGACTTCGTCAAGGCGGCCCCCGCGACCGTGGCCGCGACGATCACGCCCCAGCACCTCCTCTACACCGTGGGACATCTCGTGCAGGGCTTCAAGTATCACCTCTACTGCCTGCCCCTCGTGAAATTCGAGCGCGACCGCGCTGCCCTGCGCGAGGCCGTGCTCGCCCCGGGACAGTCGAAATACTTCGCCGGCACCGACAGCGCCCCGCACACCACCAAGGCCACCGAATGCGGCTGCGCCGCGGGCTGCTACACGGGCGGCTGCGCCCCGCAGCTCTACGCCATGGCCTTCGAGTCAGCCGGAGCCGATCTCGCCACGGAACCGGCACGGGAGGCCTTCACCCGCTTCCTCTGCTCGAACGGACCGGCCTTCTATGGCTTCCCGGAATCGACGAGCCGCTTCGCCCTCGTCCGCGAATCCTCGACCACCGCGCCTTTCCCCTCAGAGGAAGGCCCCATCGTTCCCCTGCCCTACGGGATGGGATTGACGCTCGACTGGAGCGTCTCCCTCGGCTGATCGTCCCGTCCTGCCCAAAACACGGGAAAGACAACTCTCCCGGGAGGTCGAACTATAATTTTGACATTTATTATATTTTTAATAAATTTTAATCTATTTTTATCTCCACCTCGCTGATGACCTTCCGTCCTCTTCCTCTCCTTCTTTCCGCAACCCTCGCCGTGACGTTGCAGGCTGGAGAATCGGACCCCGCCAACCCGTCCGCCCCGATTCCGGCCGACGCGATCTGGGACGCGAACGCCTGGGAGCCGGGCAGCGCGGATTCCTTTTGGACAAAATCCACCCCGTCCGTCGTCCGTCTTTCCGCGCCCCGCCCGGATCGCCGCGCTTCGGACGAGGCGGCAGCCAGGCCGGCGACGCGTCCACGCCCCTTTTCCAGGAGACAGACCGGGAAGTAACCATTCGCCGTCTCTCCGCCCTTTCTAACGGCGGTCCTGGATTCCGAAAAGCCCCCGCATCCGGTCTTCGGGGCCTCTTTTCATCCCTCGATCACGCCGTTTTCATGGCTCCAAACGACTTGACCTTTCCACATGGATTTTATCTGATGGGGGTGAAAACACCCTCAATCCCCATGAATCTGAAAACCTCCTTTCGATCCTTCGTTCTCCCGCTGCTGGCGGCCACGCTTCCGCTCCAAGCCGAGGAGGATCGTCCCCGGCCCGAATCCCCGGAACGCCGTTCCGAAGTCCGGCGCGAGGAACCGAAACGTCCCGAAACTCCCCGTGAGGCTCCAACTCCCGAGCGTCGTGAGGAACCGCGTCGTCCCGAGGGCCGTCCCGCCCCCGCGCCTGGTGGTGAGGCGCCACGCCGCCACGAAGGCGCTCGCCCCGAAGGACAAGGGCCCGCGGAAGCCCGTCACCGTTCCGGCCACCCGGAAGGACGTCCCCTGCCCTCGCCGGAGGAACGGCACCGCCATCTCCTCGAAGCCTCCGAGCACCTCGCCCTCGCGGGATTCCCCGAGGAAAGCCGTCGCGTCCGCGAGCAGGCCGAGCGTCTTCGTCACGCCGTCGGCGAAGGACGCGGTTCCGGACATTCCGGAGCGGAGCACGCCGAGGCCGCCCACCGTGCTCTGCGCGAACTGAATGCCCGTGTCGATGAGTTGAGCCGGGAAGTCGCGCGACTCCGCGAGACCGTGAACCAGCGCCCCCGCTGACCGGAAGCCCCTACCCGATCTCTTCGGCGAAGATCCCGCCCAGGACATCGGAGATCGTGTGCAGCGCGTTTCCCTCGAGCTCGTTGCCGACATAGACGTAAGTGGGCGCGCCGTCCCTGCGGTTCATCGCCGCCTGGAGAAGCCGCGCCATCGCCTCCCGCGCCGGTGGATCGATCTCGCGGAGCTGGTGGAAGGGTTCGAATTGTTCCTTCGACCACTCGTGGCTGCGACCCGGGGTCAGGAGGAACCGCGCCGCGAGAAAAGGATTCGCCTCGGGCGGATGCACCGTCATCTGTTCGAGCACCGGAGGCATCCGCGTCCACTGGTTGTAGACATGGGCGACGCCGTGCGACGAAAGCATCGCGAAATACTCGGGATGCAGCCAGTTCCCGTTGCGGATCTCGACCGCGTAGCGCCAGCCTTTCGGGGCCCGCGAGAAAAACGTGTCGAGATCGGCGACGAAGTCCCGGCCATGCTCATACTCGCCGGAGTGGAAATGGGAAAACTCGAAGACCAGTGCACCGACCTGTTCCTTCATCGGCTCGAGCCTCCGCAGGAAGCCCATCTCGAGCAACTCGGGGCTGAGGTAGAAGTCATTCCGCAATCCGGCCCGCGCCCCGAACCCCTCGACCTTCGGAAAGGTGCGGATCGTGAGGTCGTCGGGCACCTTGAAGGAAAAGACAAACTCCCGCGGCACCTGGGCGACGAGCCCCTCGAGGAAGCGTTTCCGCGGAAGCGAATAATAGGTCGCGTCGACACACACGGAGCGGAAGGTCGCGGCATATTCCTCGAGGCAGTGATCCGAAAAACGCTGCTTCGAGAAATGCGTGCCCCACAGGTATCGATCCTCGTCGTAGAGGATTCCGCACCAGCCCGCGTAGCGCCACGAGGACGTGCCGAGGCAGATCCGGTGCTCGTCGTGGAGACGCCGGACGAGGGCCGCGATGCGGTTGCGTTCGAAAAGCATGCTCCTTCATTAAACCGGCGCCCGCGCGCCGCGGCAATGCTTTTCGCCCGCGGAGCCGTGGCGATCGCGCGAGGCCCCGGAGACCTCGGGAAAGGTCATCCCGAATGGCATTGGGCTTGGGATCGAGCTTCATCGCTTGCCCGGGGTAGGGCGCTGTGTCCCACAGCGCCGAAGAGGCAGGAAGGGCGTTGCCCGGCCAAACGGCGGCGCGTTGGGACAACGCGCCCTACCTGTCGGTCCGCCCCCCCCGATCCCCGGACTCGACAAGCGGCGTCACCCCCGGCACCCTGATCCCATGACCGCGCCCCGCCGATGAACCGCCCGCCCCATCTCCCGCCCGGACATGGCAAGTTCCTGCTTGTCCTCGTGCTTCTCTGGCTGGTCTTTTCCATCGTCCTCGGTATCGCCCCGCGGCAGCGGGCCGATTGGCTCATGGAGCACATCGTCGTCGCCGCGGGGCTCGCCATCCTCGTCGTGACGGGCCGCTGGTTCGTCTTTTCGAAAACCTCCTACACCCTCGGCTTCTTGTTCACCTGCCTCCACACCATCGGCGCGCACTACACCTATTCCGAGGTGCCCTACCTTGAAGCCTGGGCGAGCCTAACCGGAGAACCGATTCCCGCGGGCGGCACCCGCAATCACTTCGACCGCATCATCCATTTTCTCTACGGGCTGATGCTGACCCGGCCATGGCGCGAGGCCTTCTACTTCGCAATGACCCCGCGACGCGATTTCTGGAGCCACCTCGTCGTCGTCTCCTTCAGCATGGCGACCTCGCTGCTCTACGAGCTCTTCGAATGGGCCGCCGCGGTTTTGTGGGGTGGTGAAGCCGGCATGGCTTTCCTCGGCACCCAGGGGGACGTCTGGGACGCCCACAAGGACATGCTCCTCGCCACGATCGGGTCCGTGCTCGCCTGCGTCGTGATGGTCCTGCGGCGGATCTTCACGGGGCGCGACCCCGCGTGCGAATGGGGTGAATCCCGCCGGTCCTTCACGACCGCGCCCGGGGCGCCCTGAAGGCGCGGGGGCTGGGCGCGTTCATCGTAAGGCTGGGAATAGCCCCCCCTTGAAAGCGAAACCTAAATTCTAATTATGAGTATTTTTATGATTATTCTAATTATATTTGACATCCCGGGTGGTTTTTGTTAGCAAACCCTATGCTTTTGAAATCTCGCGTCATTCTACTCGCTTCCGTCGTGGGAGCGATTCTCCCGTTTCGCTTGGAGGCCCAGACGAACCCCACCGGCGTTCCCTTCCCGGTTCAGGCCTTGCGGAAAGTCGCATCGGGTGCGGAGATTCCCGGACTGCTCGGCAGGAATCTCGCGCCGGTGGCGGCGTGGTATGGACGCTCCGAGTCGGAATTGCGCAATCTGTGTCTCCGCGAGAAGTCGCTGCGAACCGACCGTCAGGGGCGTCTTCACTTTGTCTGTGAAGGTCTGCTCCCGCTCCAGAACGTTGCCGCCACCAATGGAGCCGTGTCCGGCGGTGGAACCTCCAGCGGAACCCCGACCGCAGCGGACGCCTTCTTCCTCCACAGCAAAGCGGGCGCATCGAAGGTGATTTATCTCGACTTCGACGGACACGTCACCTCCGGCACGTCGTGGAACAGCAACTTCACCGGAGGGGCCAACATCGTCACCCCGCCCTACAGCAACGACTCCACCGTCACCACGACCTTTTCCACCACCGAATTGAACAACATCGTCTCGATCTGGCAGCGGGTCGCCGAGGATTTCGCCCCTTTCGACGTGGACGTCACGACGCAGGATCCCGGGATCGAGGCCCTCCGCAAGTCCGCCTCGTCCGACACCCAGTTCGGGGTCCGCGTGTGCATCGGCGGGAGCAGTTCCGATTGGTATGGCTCCGGTGCCGGCGGCGTCGCCTATCTCAACTCGTTCTCTTGGAACACCGACACGCCCTGCTTCGTCTTCACCGTCCAGCTCGGTTCCGGCAATGTCAAATACACCGCCGAAGCCGCAAGCCACGAAGCCGGTCACACCTTCAACCTCTCCCACGATGGCCGCGCCGCCTCGACCACCAATGCCGCCGAGGGGTATTATGAAGGGCACGCGGACTGGGCTCCCATCATGGGAGTCGGCTACTACCGCAGCATCTCCCAGTGGAGCAGGGGCGAATACGCCTTCGCCAACAACACCCAGGACGACACCGCCATCATCGCCGGGGTCACCGGCTACCGGGCCGACGCGCACGGTGACGCCATCGTCAACGCCACGCCCCTCACCGGAACGGCACCGGTCGCAACCGGGATCATCGAGACCCGTGTCGATGCGGACCTGTTTGGCTTCACCACCGGAGCCGGCACCGTCTCCGTGTCCGCCAATCCCGCTCCCAACTCCCCGAATCTCGATATCCGCCTCTCGCTCTACGACGGCTCCGGCAATCTTCATTCCTCGACCAGCCCGACGACGCTCGGAGCAACCCTGACCACCTCCCTTCCCCAGGGCACCTACTATGCGGCCGTGGAAGGCGTGGGAACGGGCGACCCGACCACCGCCTACAACGATTACGGCAGTCTCGGCGAATTCACCCTTTCCGCCAGCCTTGTCCCCTTGAATGCGCAACCTCCCGTGGCGGTCGCCCAAGCCACCTCCCCGACGAGCGGTCCTGCACCCCTCACCGTGACCTTCAATGGCGACGGCAGCAGCGACCCGGATGGGTTTATCACCGCCTACGACTGGGATTTCGGCGACGGCACCGGTTCGACCCTCGCCAATCCTTCCAAGACCTACCAGACTCCCGGAACCTATCCCGTCACTCTCGTGGTGGTGGACAACGCCGGTCTTTCGAGCGCCTCGCAGCCGATCACGGTGACGGTCGGCACGAACACGTTCGTCTATGTCGCCGCGATCGACATGACGCTTTCCAGTTCGAGATCCGGCTATCAGGCCAACGCCACCGTCAGGGTCTTCGACCAGTCCGGCAGGGCCGTTTCCAACGCGACCGTGACCGGTTCGTGGAGCGGACTCACCACCGGTACCTCCTCGAGGACGACCGGCCGCTCCGGGAGCACGACCTTCTCCTCCGTCCGCACGAAGAACCGCGGCACCTTTACCTTCACGGTCACGGGTATCACCTTCACCGGCAGCAGCTACAATTCCGGTCGGAACGTGGAGACGAGCGACTCCATCGCCACTCCGTGAGCGGGGTCTTGGGCCAGACGCATTTGCGAACGCCACTGCTCTGAAAATCCCGGAAAAAATCCGGGACCAGTGTTAGGATGGTCGCGATGAAAAAACGTCCTTCCGCCCCGAAGCCCGCCCGTTCCGCACCGCGCAACGGGGAAACCCGGAGACCGATCGAGCGGATCTTCGCGATCCATGAGACGGTGCGCCGGGGTCGTTTCCCCAACTGCCGCACCCTTGCCGAAACGATCGGGGTGACCCAAAAGACGATCCAGCGGGACGTCACCTTCATGCTGAACAGCCTCGGACTGCCTTTAGTCTACGATCCCCTCCGCCACGGCTACCACTACGACCGGCCCGTCACGGACTTCCCCCTGCTCAAGGTTTCGCTCGCGGACATCGTCGCCCTTTTTCTCGCCCGCAAGGCACTCACCCCGCTCGAGGGTTCGCCTCTCGAGGCGACCCTGCGCGACAGCTTCCGGCGTATGTCCTCGTCGCTCTCCGGCGAGGTCTCTTTCCAATGGTCCGATCTCGACGAGGTCTTCTCGGCGCGTGAATCCGGTGTCGTACCCGCGGACTTCGCCCTTTTCGAAAAGATCGCCCGCGCCATTCTCGGAAGCTGCGAACTCCGTTTCGAATACCGGAAGATCGACGGCGAGGCCTGGGAAGCCCGCCGCCTCCATCCCTATCACCTCACCGAGTTCGATGGGGGCTGGTATGTCATCGGCCACGATCCCGAACGCAAGGCCCGGCGCACCTTCGCCCTCCAGCGCATGCGCAAGGCGCGGCCCGTGAAGACGCGCTTTCTTCGTCCCGCCGATTTCTCCCTGAGCGACCACCTCGGGGGGAGCTTCGGCGTCTGGCACAATCCGACCGATCGCGGCAGCCGGTGCCGCATCCGGCTCCGTTTCACCGGCTGGGCCGCCCGCCTCGTCTCCGAGCGCCGCTGGCATCCCAGCCAGCAGCTCGATTGGAAAGGGAGCCGCGGCGAACAACTCATCATGACCCTCGAGCTCTCCAGTTTCGAGGAGATCCGCCGATGGATCCTGAGCTGGGGCACCCAGGTCGAGGTCCTTTCCCCGCCCGATCTGCGCAAGGAGATCCAGAAAGAGGCGAAGGGGCTTTCCGCGCTGTATCGGAAGTGAGCGGCCCGCTTCGCGGGGATGCCGATCCGATTTCGTCCGGTCGGACTCGCCTTCGCCGCTGATGAGGTCAGGGGCGTCGCCGGGCGCACCGGAGGAGCCCCCGGCGAAGTCCCGGCACCTTCGGAAGCCATTGAAGTTGAATTCTCCACCCACTGATTTTGATGAAGAAATACCCCGATCGCTTCCCCTTCCATTGGAAAGGCATCTTTCTTCCCCTGCTCGTTCTGGTTGCCGTCACCCGGCTGTGCGCCGATGAAATCATCCTTGCCGGTGGGGACGAGGTCTTCATCGTGGACGCGGCGGAGGCGGAAACGGGTGTCCTGAAAAAACGATGGCGCTGGAGCGGCCTGGAAGCCGCGGAGATTCCCGAGGAGGCCCGCAGGGATTTCCGCCACCTCGATGAGTGCAAACCGCTCGACGGGGGTGCGAAACTCCTCGTCTGCGCATCCAATGGCGGGTGCGCCCTGATCGAGCGCGCCTCGGGCCGGGTCCTCTGGCGCGCCCGGTCGCGCAATGCCCATTCGCTCGATCTTCTCCCCCGCGACCGCATCGTCGTCGCGAGTTCACTCAGTGGCGATCACGTGGAAGTGTTCGATCTCAAGAACTCCGCCGTCCCCGTCTTCAAGACCCCGCTTCACTCGGCCCATGGCGTCGTCTGGGACGAAGCCCGGAACTGCCTGTGGGCGCTCGGATTCGACGAGTTGCGCCGATACACCCTCGCAAACTGGGACACGGATACCCCCTCACTGACGCTGGTCCATTCCCACCCGCTGCCAGACCCCGACGGGCACGACCTTCGTCCCCTGCCCGCCTCGAGTGAACTGCTCCTCACGACCGGTTCGGGCGTCTTTCTTTTCGACCGGGACCAAGCCACGTTCCGGCCTCATCCGCTCGTCGCGAATGAGGCCAAGGTGAAGTCCGTCGATGTCCACCCGGTGTCCGGCCGCCTCGTCTTGAGCACCTGGGGAAAGACCCTCAGGCTCCTCGATCCACCGGGAACGATCACCTTCGAAGATGCCCGTCCCTACAAGGCCCGCTGGGTTCAATGAGTCTCCGGATCATCCTCGCACGCCGCCCCGGAGACGCTCCCCGGGGTGGCCTCCCAATTCCCGGAAACGGAGGGAACGCCGCTTTTCTCCTCCGCCGCCCCGACCATGCCCCTTGCGCCATCCGCTTCCACTGACAAAACTCCTTCCCCATGAACCGCCGCGAATCACTCGCCTGCCTCCTCGGCACCGCCGCCGCCACCGCTTCCGCCCAAACCCCGTCCGCCATGTCCCTCGCCTCCGCCGTCGATGCCGTCGTCTCCCTCGTCCAGGAAACCGTCGCGACCGGCACGGTGAAGGCCGCGGCCCTCCAGGTGCAGCGGGGGGATGAAACGCACAATCACGCCTTCGGCACGGCGGACCCGGATTCGATGTTTCTCCTCGGGTCCATCACCAAACCTCTCACCGCCCTCGCCGTGATGATCCTCGCCGACCGGGGCGCGCTCAAGCTCTCCGATCCGGCCATGAACCACCTGCCCGAGTTCTCCGAGGGAGACCGGGCCAAGGTCACGATCGCCCACCTCCTCACCCACACCTCGGGACTGCCCGATCAATTGCCTGACAACAACGCCATGCGCGCCCGGCACGCGCCCTTGTCCGAGTTCGTCGCCGCGACCGTGCGCACTCCCCTCTCCTTCGCCCCCGGCACCCGATACCAGTATCAGAGCATGGGGATCCTCCTCGCCGCCGAGATCGTCGAGCGCCTGACAAACCAACCCCTGCCCGCCTTTCTTGCCGAAACCGTCTTCGCTCCCCTCGGGATGAAACGCTCCGTTCTCGGCGTCGGCGCCTTTCAGAAAGACGATCTCGTCCCCATGCAGACCGACCGCGCCGCCCCCGAGGCCGGAGGCGGCGATCCCACCGCGAAAAGCTGGGACTGGAACAGCGACTACTGGCGGCGTCTCGGCGCCCCGTGGGGCGGAGCCCATGCCTCGGCCGGCGACGTCGCCATCCTCCTCCGCGAGTTCCTCGCTCCGGGCGGCAAGATCCTGCGCGAGGCGACCGCGCGCGCGATGATCCGGAATCACACCCCCGGACTCGGCGCCGACCGCGGACTCGGATTCCAGCTCGGTGCGACCCTGGGCGCGGGCTGCTCACCCGCCACCTGCGGCCATTCCGGATCCACCGGCACTCTCGCCTGGGCCGATCCCGCGACCGGGACGAGTTTTGTCTTGCTCACCTCCCTGCCGAAAAACGTTTCCGGAGAGTTACTCCTCGATCCCGCTTCGGACGTCGTGGCGGAAGTGGCGGTTTGAAGGAACCGCTCCCAGCCCGCCACCGCGCCACGGTCCCGCTTCCCTGGAAGAAACGGCCATGATCGACGGTCCGACCGGCCTGGAATTTTACTTGCCTTGACCGAGAGAGGGCACAAGCTTCGGTTTTTGTTCCCGAGTCGATTTGCCCTGTGGAGGAGCGGTCCACTCACGCCATGAAGACCTCGCACCTGCCGCCCGTTTTTCTCGTGTCGCTGATCTCGGCCCCGCTCCTTCCGGCCCAGACGCCTCCGCCTCCCCCGCCACCGGTTCCGGTCGTGCTCGCTCCTTGGGAAAAGACGGTGATCCTTCCCGCGGAAGCGGCACCGTATTTTCGCGTCACCCTAGGCACGCCCGTGACCGGGTGGGTCGATACGGTGAAGGCAGACATCGGGGCGGATCTGAAAAAGGGCGATCTTCTCGCCGAGATCCGAGCTCCCGAACTCAACGCCGCCCGTGACGCCCGCGCCGAGGAGGCCCGCGCCGCCGAAAAGGACGTGACCGGTGCCGCCGCCCTCCTCGAATCCGCCAAGGCGCAATTATCCGCCGCGGAATCGGAATTCTCCCGCCTGCGCCAACTCTCCAGCGGCGGCACCGTCACGACGAAGGTCAGTGACGAATCCGAGGCCCGCTTCGCCGCGGCCAAAGCCAAGGTCGCCGAAGCCGAAGCCGGTGTCGCCTCGGCCAAGGCCGAAGCCCTCGCCGCCACCGCCCGCGCCACCGAGGCCGCCGTGGCGCTCGAATACACCCGCATCGTCGCGCCCTACGACGGACGCGTCGTCGCGCGCCGGGCCGGACTTGGGGATTTCCTCGCGACTCCATCGGAGGGGGCCTCGCTTTTCACCTTCGAGCAAACCGATCCCCTCCGCGTCCGGATTCACATACCCGAGCATGCCGCCGCCCTCACCAAGGCCGGCCAAGCCGTGACCCTGAAACTCGGCGGTCGCGAGTTCAAGGCCGAACTCGCCCGTGTCTCCGGCTCGCTCGATCCGGTGACACGCACCGTCACCGCCGAGGTGGATCTGTCAGGGTCCGGGTTGTTGCCCGGCACCTTCGGCACCGCGACGATGACCCTCGCCAAACTCGAATCCGCGGCCCTCATTCCCCTGGGTGCCGTGAAGACCGGAGCCGGCGGCTCGCGTCATGTCCTCGTCGCGGCAGAAGGCGGCGAAAAGAAAGTGCCCGTCACCCTCCACTCCGTCGAAGGCATCAAGGCCGTCCTCACCGGCGACCTCGTGGCCGGCCAGATGGTGGTGCCCTGAATGTGAACCCTCCCCAGCTTGCTCCGAAGTTTCCAAGACTCCAACACTCCCTTACTCCAACACTCCCAGGCGGCGGGACGCCGCTTCTACGTTAACCGCGGCCCCGTGCCGCGCCTCCCATGTCCCTGCTCACTCTAGCATTGCGCCGCCCCCTCACGATCGTCGTGTTGGCCGTGGCCGTCCTGCTCGGGGCCCTCGTCGCGATCCAGCGGATGCCGCGCGACATCTTCCCGCCGCTCGGCATTCCCACGATCTATGTGGCGCAGCCCTACGGTGGCATGGACCCGCTCCAGATGGAGGGTTACCTCACCTACCGCTACGAGTATCACTTCCTCTACATCGCGGGCATCGAACACGTCGAGTCGAAGTCGATCCAGGGGGCTTCGATCATGAAGCTCCAGTTCCACCCGGGCACCGACATGTCCGCCGCCATGTCCGAGACCGTCGCGCAGGTGAACCGCTCGCGCGCCTTCATGCCACCGGGCACGGTGGCACCCTTCATCATGCGTTTCGACGCGGGCAGCGTCGCGGTCGGTCACCTCGTCTTCTCGACCGATCGTCCTGACATCACCCTCAACATGATGCAGGACCAGGCGCTCAACAAGGTGCGTCCCTCCTTCGCGACCCTGCCGGGCGTCTCGGCGCCTCCGCCCTTCGGCGGATCATCGCGGGCCATCGTCGTGAACGTCGATCCCGAAAAGATGCGCGCCGCCGGCCTCTCGCCCGACGAGATCGTGCAATCGCTCGCCAAGGGCAACGTCATCAGCCCTTCGGGCAACCTCAACCTCAACGGCAAATACCCCATCGTGCCCACCAACGCGATCGTCCGCGACGTGAAGGAACTCGAAGGGGTTGCCCTGAAGACCGAGGAGGGTCGGGCCGTCTTCGTCCGCGACATCGCGACGGTCAGCGACAGCGCCGACGTCACCACCGCCTACGCCCTCGCGAACGGCAAACGCACCGTCTACCTGCCCGTCACGAAACGCGCCGATGCCTCCACCCTCGAGGTCGTGAAGCTCGTCCGCGAAAACATCCCCGAGTTCCAGAAACTCCTCCCCGAGGGCATCAGCGTCTCCTATGAATTCGACCAGTCGCCCGTGGTCGAGCGATCCATCCGCGATCTTTTGAAGGAAGGCGCCCTCGGCGCGGTCCTCACCGGGCTCATGGTGCTGCTCTTCCTCCGCGACTGGCGCACCGCCTTCATCGTCATCGTCAACATCCCCCTCGCCCTCCTCGCCTCGTGTCTCGCCCTGTGGATTTCGGGACAGAGCATCCACCTCATGACCCTCGGCGGCCTGGCCCTCGCCGTCGGCATCCTCGTCGACGAGGCGACCGTGGCCGTGGAGAACATCCACTCGCACCTCGCCCGTGGCGCCACCCTCGCCGAGGCCGCGGCGATCGGCACGCGCGAGACGACCCTGCCGCGTTTCCTCGCGATGGTCTGCATCCTCGCGGTCTTCGTGCCGGCCTTCTTCATGGTCGGCGCGGCCAAGGCGCTCTTCGTGCCGCTCGCCCTCGCCGTGGGGTTCGCGATGATCGCGTCGTTCGTCCTTTCCAGCACCCTTGTGCCGATCCTCTCGGTGTGGGTGCTGCGTTCGAAACCTCGCAACGGCGAGGCCCACGGAGAGGAAACGAGTGTCCTCCGTTCGCTCCTTTCGCCTTTCGCCAAGGCCAGCGTCGCGGCGCGATGGATTGTCGTGCCCGCCTATCTCGCGGGAACGGCGGCCGTGCTCTTGCTGATTGGTCCCTTCGTGGGACGCGAGATTTTCCCGCAGACCGACACGGGTCAATTCGCCCTGCGTTTCCGGGCACCCTCCGGCACCCAGGTCGCCACCACCGAAAAACTCGCCTCCCGCATTCTTGAAACGATCGCACGCGAGGTCGGCGGCCCTGAAAACGTCGCCTTTTCGATCGGCATGGTCGGGGTGCACAACTCCTCCTTTCCCGTGAACCTTGTCCACCTCTGGAACGGCGGCCCCGGCGAGGGTTTCCTCGCGATCCAGCTCGCCGATGGGGCGAATGTCAGGATCTGCGAGCTGAAGGAGCGGCTCCGCGAAGTCCTCGGCCGGGAGATGCCCGAGGTGAAGCTTTCCTTCGAGCCACAGGACATCGTCTCGCGCGTCATGAGTTTCGGCTCGGCCACACCTCTCGAGGTCGCGGTCAATACCGGGGGCGATCTCAACGCAAGCAAGGCCCACGCCCAGAAGCTGCTCGAGGCCTTCAAGCAAATTCCCACGCTCCGCGATGTGCAGATCGCGCAGGACCTCGAGTTCCCGACCGTGAACGTTCAGATCGACCGCGAGCGCGCCGGACTCCTCGGCGTCGAAGTCGAGGACATCGCCCGTTCCCTCGTTGCCGCGACGACCTCCTCGCGTTTCACCGTGCCGAATTTCTGGGCCGATCCGAAGACGGGCATTTCCATCAACGTCCAGGTGCAGATCCCCGAGGAAAGGACCCAGTCGCTCGAGGACCTGCGCAACACCCCGGTCCGGTCAAAGTCCGGCGAACCCGTCCTCCTCCGCAATCTCGTCGATCTCACCGAGACGACCTCGGTCGGCACCTACGAGCGCTACAATCTCGCCCGCGTCGTGAGCATCACCGCGAACGTGCACGAAACCGATTTCGGCAGCGCCATCCAGGCCGTGGAAAAGGCGATGAAGGAGGTCGGACCACCCGCCGATCCGAAGACAAAGGTCGATCTCCGCGGCCAGGTCGTGCCCTACCGCCAGCTCGCCGATGGCTTCGGCACGGGACTCCTCATCGCCATCGTCGCGATCTTCCTCCTCCTCTGCGCGAATTTCCAATCGGTGCGCCTCGCCCTCGTCGTCGTCGCGACTCTGCCCGCGGTGCTCGCCGGCATCGTCCTTTCGCTCTGGATCACCGGCACGACGCTGAACATCCAGTCCGGCATCGGGGCGATCATGGCCGTGGGCGTCGCCGTGGCGAACGCGATCCTCCTCGTTTCCTTCTCCGAAACGATCCGCCGCAAAAATGCCCGAGGCGACGAGGCCGATCCCGCCGCGGCCGCGGTCGAGGGGGCGAAGTCGCGCGTCCGCGCCGTCGTCATGACCAGCTGCGCGATGATCGCGGGCATGGTGCCGCTCGCCCTCGGACTCGGCGAAGGCGGCGACCAGACCGCGCCGCTCGGACGCGCGGTCGTCGGGGGACTGATCTCCGCGACCCTCGCCACCCTCCTCGTTCTTCCCGCGTTTTTTGCGCTTCTGTCAGGGAATCGGGTCAAGTCCGTCTCGATCGATCCGGAAGATCCGGAGAGCCGGTATTTCAGTCGGGAATCACGGGTCATGGGTCACGGGTCATGAGAAATTCAGTCCATTTCCACAGGCAGGAAGGTGGCATGGGCATCCTGCCCATGCATCGGGGCACCACGCCCGAATCAAAAACGCCGTCCGATGCCTCTTCGGCTGCCAACGGCCGCGGTAGCGCGCGGAGGACCATCAACCCGATCTTCCCCCTCCCACCCGCCGATCGCATGGGCAGGATGCCCATGCCACTCTCTTTCTTCGCCGCGACGCTACTGCTTTCTTCCTGCACCCCCGTCGCGGTGGAGGATCTCCCCATGGCCGCGGCGACCCCGGCGCGGTCGCTGAAGGAGATCGGCAACGCCGACGCGGTTCCCGCCGATCCTGACGGATCCTACCCGATCGATCTACCCACGGCGCTCCGTCTCGCCGCGGGACGAAATCTCGATCTCGCCCGGGCCGTCGAACGGACCCGCCTCGCCGCCGCCCGCTCCGACCAGGCCCAGCTCTCCATTGTGCCCGATCTGCAGTCCGGAGCGTCTTTCGGGCGCAAGAACGGATTGCTCCAGGACATCGCCGGGGCGCCCATCCAGACCCAGCGCGTCGACCGGTCCGCCGGCCTCGGAGCCAGCACCGGCCTCCCCGGGGTATCGGTCGATCTGGGCCTGAGCGACGCGATCTTCAATCCCCTCGCCGCGAAACAGGACCAGAAGGCGGCCCTGGCCAGTTCCCGTGCCCGCGAGCACCAGGTTCTCGCCGCAACCGCGATCGCCTACTTCGAACTCGTCCGGGCCCACGGACACCTCCAACTGGCACGCGAGATCGAGGCCGCCTCGCGGAAACTGGCCGACGACACCACCGCCTTCGCCCGCGCGGGCGAGGGACTCGAAGCGGACTCGGCCCGGGCCACCGCCACCTATCTGCTGCGGAAGGGGGATCGCTCCGCCGCCGAGGCCGAGCGAGCCGTGCGATCCGCGGACCTCGCCCGTCTCCTCCACCTTCCCGCCTCCCTCGAACTCGTTCCGGCGGATTCCAGCGTGGCGGCGACGCACCTCGTCGATGCCTCGGAGCCGGCGGGACGCCTCGTCGCCACCGCCCTGCGCCACCGACCGGAGGCGGAAGCGATCCAGTCGGAAGTCTCGGCCGCCACCGCACGCCTGCGCCAGCAGCAGATGGAACCGTTCCTGCCCCATGTCGCCGCGGGTTACTCGAGTTACGACTACTCGGCCGGGCGCGGCGTGGGTTCCGATGAAAAGGACACCCGGGATGAAGTCTCCGCCCTGATTTACTGGAAACTCGAAGGCCTCGGCTTCGGCAACGCGGCCGATTCACGCGAGCAACGCTCCGAATTGGCCCTCGTCCGGCTCGAGGAGGAACGTCTCATCGACGAGATCTCCCATCAGGTCACAAGCGCCCGGGCGGAGGTTCTCGCCCGGCGCGACCGTCTCTCCATCGGCGGCGAGGCCGCCACGCACGCGAAACGCGCCTATCAGTTGACCGTCGCACGCCTCGAGCAATCCCAGGGCCTTCCCATCGAGGCCCTCGCCTCCGTCCAGACCCTCGCGGAAGCGCGACGCGCCGAGATCGACGCGGTCCTCGACTACAACATCGCCCAGCACCGGCTCTTCGCCGCGATCGGTCACCCGGCGTCGAAATAGGGTTTTCCGGATTGCCCGACGTTCCGGACCCCATGCGGCTTTCACGGAGCAACCCTTGGCATTTCTTGAAGACTCTGCTTCATTCCGACATGCCGTTGCCGCGCCTCGTCCTTTCCATCCTCCTGCTGCCGTTTCTCGCAGCCTCTTCCGCCGTGGCGCAGAAGAGCAAGGACAAGGAGAAGGAGCCGCCGGCACCGGACCCGGAGGAACTCCGCCGTCTCGAGGAACTGAAGACCCTCCCGAACTTCGTCCTCATCCTCGCTGACGATCTCGGGGCGACCGATCTTTCGCCCTTCGGCCACGAGTCGATCATGACGCCGAATCTCCAGCGGCTCGCCGCCTCGGGGATGCGCTTCGAGCGCGCCTTCCTCACGACCTCCTCCTGCAGCCCGACGCGGGCGAGCCTGATCACGGGACGCTACCCGCACCAGACGAACGCGGAACAGCTCCACTGGCCCCTGCCGAAGGAACAAGTCACCTTCGTCGAAAAGCTCAAGGAAAAGGGCTACTGGACCGGCGCGGCCGGCAAATGGCATCTCGGTGAGGAAGTTCGTGATCGTTTCGACAAGATCATCGAGGCCGATGAATCGGGATTCCAGCTTCCCGCCGGGGATGAGGCCAAGAGCGGCGAATTCGCCGAAACGTCCGAGGGCGACGCCCAGAGCGGATGCGCCGACTGGATTCCCCTGCTGAAGGAACGGGCCGCGGACCGGCCCTTTTTCCTGTGGCTCGCCTCCCTCGACCCGCACCGGCCCTACCACGACGCCACCCTCCCCGACGGGGCCCGTCCGGAAGAGGTGCGGCTCCCTCCCTACCATCCCGACACTCCCGCGGTCCGGGCCGACTACCAGAACTACTACGACGAGATCACCCGCCTCGACCGCCACGTCGGCGCGGTCCTCGACGAACTCGAATCCCAGGGGCTCGCGGAGAAGACCCTCGTGATCTTCCTCTCCGACAACGGGCGCCCTTTCCCCCGCGACAAGACCACCCTCTACGACAGCGGCATCCGCACGCCGCTGATCGTGAAGTGGCCCGGCAAAACCGCGCCCGGTTCGGTCTGCGAACGCCTTGTCAGCACCGTCGATCTCGCCAAGACGATCCTTTCCATCGCGAAGATCGAAAAGCCCGGCATCACCTTCGGGGGCGTCGACCTCACGCCCCTCTTCGCCGCGCCGGAGAAACCCGTCCACGAATATGTCTTCGCCGAAAAGAACTGGCACGACTACGAGGACCGCTCCCGCGCCGTCCGCAACGAGCGCTACAAATACATCCGCAACGACTATCCCGACCTTCCCCTCACCCCCCCCGCCGACGTCGTGCGCAGCGCCACCTATGTCGAGCTGATGCGGCTCCTCGAGAAAAACGAACTTTCTCCGGAACAACAGATCCATTTCCGGACACCCCGTGCCGCCGAGGAACTCTACGACCTCCGCCTCGATCCCCACGAGCTGAACAATCTCGCCGACGACGAGCGCTACGCCCCGCTGCTCAAGGCGATGCGGGCCGCCCTCGCCGACTGGGAGGCGAAGACCGAGGACATGAAGCCCGCGGAGCGCACCCCCGACGAATTCGACCGCCTCACCGGACTTCCCACGCCGGCCCGCGTCCGGCCCCGCCCCTCCAAGGCCGAGATGGCCGCGGCCAAACTCGCCGCCGCCAAGGCCGCGGAACCGGCCGCACCGGAAACCGCCTCCGGAAAAGCCAAGGAAGATCCTGACAAACCCGCTAATTGACCCCCGCTCCCCGATGAAATTCCTTCCCCTTTTCCTCTGCACCGTTCTCTCCGGCGCCTCCCTGGCCCGGGCCGGCTTCACCTGGACCGACACCCCCGGCAAACACCTCGAACTGTCACGCGACGACAAACCCGTCGCCCGCTACGTCTACGAGGCCATCGACGAGAGCACCCCGGCCCGGCGCGAGGAGACCTTCAAGCCCTTCTGCCACCTCTACTTCTACCAATGGGAGCACTACGGGAACCTCCTCACCAAGGGGCCCGGCGGCAAATTCACCCACCACCGCGGCGTGTTCTACGGCTTCAATCAGATCTCCTACACCGACGCCTCCGGCAAACGCCACGAGAAGGTCGATGTCTGGCATTGCCGCAAGGCGCATCAGGTCCACCGCCGCTTCACCGCCCAGGAGGCGTCGGAAGACGCGGCTTCCTTCACCTCGGAGATCGACTGGATCGGCGACGACGGCGTCGCCTTCGCGACCGAGTCGCGCACGATGCGGTTCTCGCTCTCCGGCCCCGATGTCATCGTCGACTTCACCTCGACCCTGACGCCGAAGGTGGCCGAGCTGCGGCTCGACGGGGATCCCCAGCACGCCGGATTCCATTTCCGCGCCCACAACGACGTGAACGACAAGACCGCCAAGGCCACCCACTACCTCCGCCCCGTCACCGGCATCGGCCAGCCCGGGGCGACGATCAACTGGACCGACAAAACCGACAACGACCAGACCCGCGACCTGCCGTGGAAGGCGATGTGCATCACCCTGCGCGACACCCAGGCGACCGTCTCCTATCTCGATCACCCCTCCAATCCCAAGCCGGCGCGAGCGAGCGAGCGCGACTACGGGCGCTTCGGCACCTACTTTGCCACCACCGTGAAGAAGGAATCCCCCCTGACCGTGAAATACCGCCTCGTCGTCCACCCCGGCGAATACGAGACCGCGGACGAGGTCGCGAAACTGAGCGAGGCCTTTTTGAAGGAAACCAAATGATCCGCATGGCCACGGAGAGGCGACATTCCTGTCGCCCGGCAAACCCGGTTCCGCGGGCGACAGGAATGTCGCCCCTCCTTGGGTTGAACCGTCCGGCGAACGCATGAGAAAGGACCGCAACGCCAGCGCCGGGGAATCCCGCGCCGAAATCTCCGAGATCCTCCGGAAGGTCCGCAAGATCGAGCTCCGCACGCGCGGACTCGTGCGCGAGAGCTTCGGCGGCGAATACCACAGTTGCTTCAAGGGCGAAGGCATCGACTTCGAGGACTTCCGAGAATACCAGCCCGGCGACGAGGTCCGCGCGATCGACTGGAACGTCACCGCCCGGATGCGGAAGCCCTACGTGAAGAAATTCACCGAGGAACGCGAGATGACCGTCTTCCTCTGCATCGATATCAGCGCCTCGGGAGACTACGGCAGCCGCGACCGGAGCAAGCGCGAGATGATGGCCGAAGTGGCGGCCCTCCTCACCTTCAGCGCCCTCCAGAACAAGGACAAGGTCGGCCTCATCCTCTTCACCGACGAGGTCGAGCTCTACCTACCGCCGAAGAAGGGCACCGCCCACGCCCTCCGGCTCATCCGCGAGATCCTCCATTTTCCACCCGAAGGCCACCGCACCTCCCTGACCGCACCGGTCCACCTCCTCAAGAACGCGGTCCGGAAACGGTCGCTCGTGTTCCTCCTCTCCGATTTCCTGTTCGAAGAGGACCTCGGCAACGACCTCCGCATCGTCAACCGGAAGCACGACCTCGTCGCGATCCAGGTCAGCGATCCCGCCGAAGTCGCCCTTCCCGCGGTCGGTTACGTGCGGCTCGAGGATCCCGAGACGGGACGCCAGGTCGAGGTGAACACCTCCAATCCCCGCGTCCGCGCCGCCTACCTCGCCGAAGCGCGGCGTTGGCAGGAGTCGATCGACCGCCAGTTCAAGCGGCTCTCCATCGACAAGCTCTCCCTCCGCACCGACGAGGAGTATCTGCCCGTGCTCCACGGCTTCTTCAAGCGCCGCGAGCGCCGCGAAGTCGCTTGAACCCTCTCCGGTCATGCACCCGACCCTTTTTGTTGTCGCCCAGGCCGCCCCGGTTCCGCCGGAGGGGATCTACGATATCGTCGAACCCTCGGCCGAGACGCCCCTCTGGCCCTACCTGCTCTTTATCGCCCTCGCCCTCGCGTTTCTCGCGGTGATGGTCTGGCTGATCCTCCATCTCCTCAAGCAGCGGGGAAACTCCGCCACCGCACCCTCTCCCGCGGCGCGGGCCGCGCGCGAACTCGACCGGATCGAGCGTGAACGCGACGAGCGTTCCCCGAACCATTTCGCCCTTGCCGTTTCCGAAGTGTTGAAAAACTACTTCGCGGAACGTTACGGGGATCCCGTCCGATTCGAGACGACCGAGGAATTCCTCGCGCGGGTCGCCCGGGAAGACACCCACCTCCCTCCCGCGGTGCAGCAGGAACTGCGCGGGTTCCTCGCCGCCTCCGAGGAACTGAAATTCGGCCACCGCGCCGACGCCGCCAGCCTTGCCCTGCCCCTCTCCCGCCAGGCCCGCCAACTTCTCGGGCTGAGCGAATCGGTCAACGCCCCGTCGCTGCCGCGAGGACGCTGAGGTCTCCACACCGCGCTTTTCCGCCACTTGCCAGGGGTCCTTCCCTGGGGTTTCCTAACGGCATAATCCACGATCCGATGAAAACTCCGACGCTCCTCCCGCTCCTGTTGGCCGGCCTCTTCCTGACCAGTTGTGCCAGTTTCGAACGCGATTGGAAGCAGTCCGTCGCGGACTACGAGGCGGGGAAGATCGCCGCCCCGGCCGGTCCCTGGACCGGGACCTGGACGACCTCCACAAACGGGCACACCGGCAATCTCCGCGCTCTCGTGACCCCGTCTGAGAAAAAGCCCGGATCCTACGACTTCCGCTACCACGCGACCTGGAAACGGATCCTCTCCGGCACCTACACGGTGGCCTACCCTGTGAAAAAGAGCGGCGGCGTCTATCGGGTCGACGGTGGGCAGAATCTCGGAATCTTCGGAACCTTCCGCCACCGCGCCACGATCGACCGCAATTCCTTCGAAGCGACCTACTCGAACGACAAGTCCGAGCTCGGGACCTTTTCGTTGAAGCGGCCGGAGTGAGGCACGCTCCCGGCGGAAGGGCCTCTCCCGGACCGTGAGCGAAAAGCCCCCTGGCCCGACCTCACGCCTTCCCGCGCCCGCGGCACCCCCATCGTTTCGCTCTCGCGACTTGATCTTTGCTCCCCGACCGCTATCTTCGTCCGCCTTTTTCGCCGCCGAGCGCGACGACATGGCGTCACAAACGATCCAACTGATGAAATTCACCGGCCAACTCGCCCTCCTTGGAAGCCTCATCATTCCCCTCGCCTCCCTCCCCCCCGCGGATGCCTGCTCGCGGGCGACCTGGCTCGGGAAAGACGGAACGGCGATCACCGGCCGCTCCATGGACTGGCCTTACGACTTCAACACGCATTTTTACGTGATTCCGCGCGGCGAGAGGAACGAGGGGCTGCCCGGCGGTTATTCGTGGGAAAGCCGCTACGGAACGGTCGTGCTTGCGGGCGCGCTGAATCCTGGCGGTCCCGTGAACGGGGCCTTCGACGGGATGAACGAGAGGGGGCTCGGGGCGAACATGCTCTATCTCGCGGAGACGGATTTCGGAACCGTGTCGTCCACGGACAAACCGAGGGTCTCCTGGGCCGCGTGGCTGCAGTATCTGCTCTCGAATTTCGCGACGGTGTCCGAGGCGGTCGAGGGAATGAAGCGCGAACCCGTCGCGTTCGTCCCATGCAATTTCGGGCCGGGGGGTGCCGCCCACCCCTCGGTGCACCTCTCCCTGACCGATCCGACCGGGGATTCCGCAATCATGGAATACCTCGGTGGCCGGCTGGTGGTTCATCACGACCGGAAATACCAGGTCATGACGAACAGTCCGACCTACGACCGGCAGCTCACCCTCAACGACTACTGGTCGCGCATGGACAACACGAAGGTGCTGCCCGGATCGCACCAGAGCGAGGACCGTTTCGTGAGAGCCTCGTTTTATCTGAAGTTCATGGGCGACGACGTTTCCGAGGCGCGCCGCCAGGTCGCCGGTGTCTTCAGCATCATGCGCAACGTTTCCGTGCCGTGGGGCGCGGCCGACCCGGATCACCCCAACATCGCCCCGACCTACTGGCGCTCCGTTCTCGACCACTCGCGGAAGGCCTATTATTTCGAATCCGCCCTCAGTCCCTACGTGGTCAGGGTGGACCTCGGAAAGATCGATTTCGCGCCGGGATCGGGGATTCGCAGCCTGGCCCTCGAGGGAGAGGACGGGTTCAATCTCATGGGCGACGTCACCGGCGCCTTCAAGCCCGCCGCCCCGATCACCTACCTCGCCCCGTGAACGGGAAGACACGATTCGCCTCCCTTCCCTGTTTGCACCGGCTCCTGCCCATGGTATGAATGGGACATGGATAGCCGTCTCACTCCGGAACAGTCCGCCGCGGTCCGGGCCGCCATCGCGAGGGACGCGAAGATCGAGGCCATAAAGCTTTACCGCGAAGCGACCGGACTCGGGCTGGCGGAGTCCAAGGACGCGGTGGAGGAACTCGAGCGGACCCTCGGGCCGGCCTCCTCGGAGACGTCCCGCCTCCTGACCTCTCCGCGCCCGGTGCCGCCACCGCCCACGGGGATGACCCCGGAGAAACGGGCCGCCATCATCGACGCGGTGCGCCGCGGCAACAAGATCGAAGCGATCAAACACTTCCGCGACGCCACCGGATTCGGTCTCGCCGAATCACAGGACGCGGTCGAGGCGATGGAAGCCGCCCTGGATGCCGGCGAGGAACCCGGTCCGCCCTCGTCGCTTCCCGTTTCCCGAAGGGCGACGGTCACTCCACCGAGCGCCCCCGGCGGCCCTGGAATCGCTCCCGACGGCCAACCCGGGCCGGTGGCGACTTAATGAGAGGAACGGCATGAACTCCCCCGAATCTCCCCCACCACCAACGGATCCGGATCGCACCGAGGCGTTCCTGCGGCTCCTCACGGAGCATGAACGCCGCCTCGCCCTCTACGTCACCGGCCTCGTCGCGTGTCCGCAGGACGCCCAGGACGTGATGCAGGAGGGCAAGATCATCATGTGGCGCCAATTCCACCAGTTCGAACTCGGAACCAATTTCCCGGCATGGGCACGGAAGATCCTGTTCTACCAGGTCCTCGCCTACCGGCGGCGTTCGAAGCGGACCCGGTCCGAACATCTCAGCGACGTCCTGCTCGAACGGCTCAGCGAGGAATCCGAGTCGGCCGTGCGCGAACAATGCTGGGAACGACGGGAGAGGGCGCTGCGGGAATGCGTCACGAAACTCTCGCCCGAGCATCGCGAGATCCTCGAACTGCGTTACCGCGAGGAAGCTTCGATCGAGGGAATCTCGCGGCGGACCGAACGCACCGAAGGGGCGGTCTACCGCCTCCTCAGCCGCCTTCGCAAGAACCTCTATCTCTGCGTCGAAAAACAACTGGGCACGGCATGAACGACTCCGAACTCGGCCACCTTCTCGAACTCGCGCACGGCTACATCGAGAGATCACTCGGCTCCTCCCAACTCGCGGAACTCGAGGCACTCCTCATGGAGAATTCCGAGGCGCGGCGGATCTATCTCGACTTTCTCCAAGACCACGCGGTGCTGCATTGGGAACGCGTCGCCGACGGCATGGATGATCCGGGGCTCACGTCGTTCGTTCAACCTCCGCAACGGCGTTTCCCCTGGCTCTGGACGGGAGCGGCCGCGGCCGCGCTCGTGGCCCTCCTCGCCTTCCCCGCGCTCCGTTCCGCTCCGGTCCCGGATACCTTTGCCCGGATGAAGGAAACCGAATCCGCGCAATGGGAGAGCGGGTCTCTGCCGACCGTGGAAGGTTCCCGTCTCGGGGCCGGTGAACTCGAACTGGTGCGCGGTCTCGCCACGATCGCCTTCGATTCCGGCGCCGAGGTGATTCTCGAGGCTCCCGCCAAACTCACCCTCGTCGACGGGATGAATTGCGTCCTCGCGCGCGGCACGGCGGTGGCCGAGGTGAGCGAGTCGGCCAAGGGATTCACGATCCGGACTCCAAGCGCACGCGTCATCGACCACGGCACGCGTTTCGCGGTGAACGTCGATCCGGGCAACGGCGCGACGCAGACCCAGGTCTTCGACGGCCTCGTCGAGGTCGAGCAGGCCGAAACGAAAGAGCGGGTCGAGCTCCGGGAAGGGCAGCAAACCCTCGTGGCCGGCGCCTCCCTCGGCGGCATCAGCGAGGGCGACGAAGAGGGAACCTGGTCGAGGCCGGACGCGCCGCTCTCGGTCCGCGAGCCCGGCCTCACGACCGTGACCACCGCCGGGCCCGGGGGAGCCGATGCGTATGTGTGGGGCGGGCGACCGACCTCCCACAATTCCGAGACCCTGCTCCTCCTGAAGCACGGCAGCCAGGAAGACGCGCCCCACCGCAAGGCTTATCTGCGGTTCGCCCTCGACTCGATCAAGCCGGGCACGATCGGGTCGGCGCGGCTCGAATTGCATTTCACGCCGACCGGTTGGGGCCTCGCGTCCCATCTCGGGGACTCTGAATTCACTGTCTACGGCCTGGTCGACGACACCCTCGATTCCTGGCAGCCCGCCGGACTTGAGTGGGGCAACGCGCCCGCCAACGAACCCGGCTCGGGTCATCGCCTCGATCCCCCGAGGGTTCGCGAACTTGGCCGGTTTTCGGTGCCTCGCGGGATCCAGACAGGCAGTTTCGGCATTGGGACGGAAGCCCTTCGTGAATTCCTCAATTCCGACACGAACCGTTCCGCGACCCTGATCCTTGTTCGCGAAACCCCGGAAACCCGCGGAGGTGGTCTCGTTCACGGAATCGCTTCCTCGCGCCACCCCACCCTGCCGCCCCCCTCCCTGCAGCTGCGGGTCGCCGATTGACCCACGCGAGCCACACCCTCTCGAGTCCTCTGCCCTTCGGCGAAACGGACGCCAGAACACCAGGCAAACGGTCCATCCGCGGGAGCCTCCTCTCTGGGGTGTCTTGACCCACCGGATCGGGATTGGCTTGATGCACAAACCAGTCGCTCACGCTCATGACCTCGCTCTCCCCACGTCGGTCATTGCGGTCCAAGATCGAGCCGGCCGTGAAGCCAGCGTTTCAGCAGGGCGGGCAGCGCCGCGGGACGGGAGAGGGTGACGTAGATGCCGCCGATCACCGCACAGGCGGCGCAGAACCAGAAGATCTGCCCCGGCGTCCATTGGAGGCGGATGTTCAGCTCCTTTTGGAGCAGGGCCGCCACGCTGATGCCGACCCAGGAAAGCCATGACGCGGCCCCCTGCACGGAGCCCTTGCGCTCGGCGGGCGGCTGGTGTTGGAGCACGGCGGCGATCGGCACGATGAAGAAACCGCCGCCGATGCCGAGGACGGCGAGACAGATCGTGAACGTTAGCCTGGAAACCCCCTCGACGCCGAGGATGAAGCCCATCACCGCCATGAGGAAGGCACCGAGGGGGATGAGACCGTATTCGACGTGGTCTCCGCTGAGCTTGCCCGCGATCATGCTTCCCGCCGCCATGCCGATGGCGAGCGCGACCTGGAGCGCGCTGTTGCCGAGGGGATCGACGTGCAGCACCTGTTCCGCGTAAAGGAGCAGGTTCATCTGGATGAGGATCGCGATGAAGAAGAAGCCGGTGTTGCCGAGATTGGCGCGCCAGAGGTCCCGGTCCGTCCTCATCCAGCGGAATTCCCGCCAGAGATCACCGAGAAAGTTCAGCCGCAGCGGTTTCGTGGGATCCGCCGCGGGTAGGCGCGTGATGCCGCGGCTCAGGATCCAGCCGGCGACGGCGAGCACGAGGAGAATCACTCCCGGCCAGGCCGGTTTCTCCGCGAAGGCAACGGCGAGCCATCCAGCCGCGAGGGTGCCGAAGATGGCGGCGAGGAAGGTGAGCATCTCGATGATCCCGTTCGCCCACGAGAGCTTCTCCACGGGCACGACCTCGGGCAGTGATCCGTATTTTGACGCGGCGAAGAACGCGCTGTGCACACCCATGAGACAGATGCTGGCGAGCTGGAGGTTCAGGTTGCCCGAGGCCAGCGCGAAGGTGGCAAAGATCATGATGCCGATTTCCATCGTCTTCACGCCGATCATGACGTGCCGCTTGCTGAAGCGGTCCGCCATCCATCCCCCGAACATCGAGAAGAGCAGGAAGGGAAGGGCGAACCAGGTGCCGGCATCCGAAACGAGCGCATCGAGCCGCTCTTTCGGGAGATGCTGCGCCATCACGAGGAAGATGACGAGCTGCTTGAGCACGTTGTCGGAGAAGGCACCCTGGAACTGGGTGGCCATGAGACACCAGAAACCGCGCTGCCAGTTCGGGGGGAGGGAGGGAGGGGTCATGCGGGGTGGGGGGTGGGGGGTGGGCGGTGG
>JBILDO010000134.1:0-3658 GCA_044352585.1 Verrucomicrobiales bacterium | reverse complement strand
CCACGCCACGATCCACGCGGCCCTCGGCATCGATCCGCTCAAGGAACTCTACGACGGATCGCGCCCCGTCCCCATCACCGACCAGGGCAAGCCGATCGCGGCGATGTTCGGTTGAGGGGCCTCAATCAAGGGGATGCCTCCAGTGAAGTCCCGGGAAGCGGGCGAATCCGCGGTCCGCGGTGAGCCATTCGCAGCCCCATTCGATCGCGAGCGCCGCATGATAGGCGTCGGGAACCAGGTTTCCGTTGGCATTGCCCCGTTTGCAGAGTTCAAGGAAGATCTCCCAGTGTCTCGAGCCGGGGGCGATGATTTTCACTTCCGGACGCGAACGAAAATCGTCCACAAAATCGATCGCCAAAGCCAACGGCGTCGGCTTCAGGAAAACCTTCGGATGGGTGATAACCCGTAGACAACCACTCAAGGCGAGTTCGGAAACGGCAACACCGGGTGGAGCCGTCAGCGCCTTTTCCAACCACGACCGGTAGGCATCGTGTTGGTCGGCATCCTCGCGATGGGCATAGACGAGGAGATTGACGTCGAGGAGAATCATGAGTCCTCCATCGCCTCGAGGACGGAGGCGGACGAATCGAGGTCCACTCCGGGACGAAGTCCGGTACCCAGGAACGTCTTGAGAGGCCGGACCGCGGCGGGTCTGCGATCTTTTGGCTTGGCCACGAGCGATTCGCGCAGGGCGTCCTCGATGACCTCGCTCAGGCTGCAGGACCGTGCCAGGGATGCCTCTTTGGCCCGCTCAAGGAGGGAGTCTTCGATGGAAATCGTCGTCCGCATGCATCAATGCATATCATTTATGCATCATGATGTCAACGTGGGCGGGCCCTGTTCCGGTTGAAGACAGGGTTGATTCGGGTTATTTTATAATTTTGCATTTCCCATGTCCCATCCCGCGCTTCCCTCCACCTCCCGCCGCCGTTTTCTCCACACCCTCGGCGGGATCGGTTCCGGCCTCGTCCTGACCCAGTGCAAGACCGTCCCGACGGAGGGCACGACCACCGCGGTGACCCTGCGCCAGCCGCGCCTGCCCTGGCCGGTGGTCTTCAAGGGCGAGGCGAAGTTCTCCAAACTCTGCGAGCGCGCGCGGAAGGAGAACTGGGCCGGCCTCCCGATCCCGACGCGGACCGTCACCGTCGGGAAGGCGATCTGCGGCACCCCCTACGGCAACTACACCCTCGAAATCGACGACAAGATCGAGTCACCTTCGGTGAACTTCGACACGCTCGATTGCTGGACCTTCTACGAAACCTCGCTCGCCTTCTCCCGCATGATCCGGAATGCGCCGCACCTCTGGTCGCGCGAGGCGCTCCTTCACTACATCGAGCTCGAGCGCTATCGCAACGGGGTCTGCAACGGCAGCTACCTCAGCCGCATGCACCACCTCGAGGAGGTCTTTGCCGACAACCAGCGCCGTGGGCTCGGCACGAACGTGACCGCATCGATCGGCGGCGTTCCGGTGCGGCGGAACATCAAGGAAATGCAGGCGGCGTGGAAGAGCTACCGCTACCTGCGGTCAAATCCCTCGCTCGTGGCCGAGATGGCAAAGATCGAGGCGCGCGTCTCGACCCTGCCGGTCACCTATGTTCCCCGGTCGAAGGTCGCCGGGATCGAGTCGCAGCTCCAGGATGGCGATGTCCTCGCCGTGGCGACGAACTGGCATTCCGGCTACACCTCGCACGTCGGTCTCGCCCTGCGGGACGGCAAGCACTGCCGTTTCATGCACGCGACCTCATCGCGGAGCAAGGGCCGCTGCTGTGTCGTCGACGGACGCATTTCCCAATACCTCCAGGAGAAGAGCACGAACATGGGGCTCATCGTCTTCCGTCCCACCGAGGCGCCCTTGCTGGCGTGAGCGGTTTCAACTCGCGTCCGAGACCGAGGACAGGTTGAAGTCCTTCACGACGAGGGCGGGCACCCGCATCGGCATCTGGTCCTCGCTGCCGAGGACGCGCTCGGGCACCCCGCTCGAGACGAGGTTTTTCAGCACGTTGACCGGCGTCTCGTTGAAGCGGTAGTTGTTCACTGGGCCCGCCACCTTGCCGTCGCGGATCGCGAAAGTGCCGTCGCGGGTGAGCCCGGTGTAGAGGAGCGTCTGCGGCTGCACCATCCGGAGATACCAGAGGCGCGTCACAAGGACGCCATCCTCCACTCCGGCGACCAGCTCGTCGAGGGAATGGCCGTCGCCGGGGAAGATCAGGTTGCCGGGGGCGGGGACGACCGGAATTCCCTTTTTCCCGGCCCAAAAGCGGCCCACCGGCAGCGCCTTGAGCACGCCTTTCTCGATCCAGGTGGTTTTCGCGAGGGGAAGTCCGCCGGAATGGGATCCGCAGGGCGCGCCCGCGTCCATCGGATCGGAGTAGACCGTGGCGCGGTCGCCGAAGAGCGCCTGGCCGACCGGATCCCCGCCTTCCCCGACGAGACCGTTGAGAAAGCTGCGTCCCTCGTCGAATCCGCGGCGGTCGAGCCCCCAGAACAGTAGCCCGACGAGGTCGCGCGCGGCCGCGGCCTCGAAAACCACGGTGGTGCGCCCGGCGGGGCGGGCCTTGGCCTCGCGCGAATCGAGCGCCTTGCGGATGGCGCGGTCTCCGACCGGGACGAGATCGAGCCCGCCCGCGTCGCTGACCTCGAGACTCGCCCAGCCCGACCCCCGTCCGTGTGCGGTGCGGGCGGTCATGGAGAAACCGGCCTTGGTGCTCCGTTCGAAGACGAAGACCCCGCGGCTGTTGGCATAGGCCGAGCGATTGAGATCCCTCGTGAAATACCCCGCGCTATCGACCTTCGCGGCCCGGGCCGCCTCGATCACCGGACGCAGTTTCGCGAGGGCGTCGCCCGGAGTCATCGCCGCGGTCGCCTCGGACCAGGTCGGCGGGGAGGAATAGGTTCCCGGCCCGACCGGCGGAAGGGATTCGGGGTCCTCGGGGGCCAGCCGGGCCATCGCCTCGACCCGTTTCACCGCGTCGCGCAGCGAAGCCTCGTCGGTCTGGTTGATGCTGATCGAGGCGGACCGTTTCCCAAAGTTCACCGAGAGATGGAGCGAGGCCTGCTCGAGAAGCCCGTTCGTGGTGAGATCGTTGTTGGCCGAGCGGAGGATGAGGCTCTCGCGGTCGCTCAGGTAGAGTTCCGCATCGTCCGCGGTGACCATGGACAGCACCTTGCCGCTGAGCGTTTCGAGATCGGATTGGGAAAGGGCCATGGGAATCGTGCGGGAGCGGCGGGGTCGCCTCGGTTTCCGAATCTTATCGACGCTCCCCCGAAGCGCGGCAAGGTGAATTGGTCGCGTTCCGCCGGCGCGGTAGCGGAGAGCCCTCGCTCAAAAGCCCGTTCCGGCAAAGGGATTCACGACCCGGATCCCGTTATAAACCTGCCCAGCGATCATGTTCGCGGAGCCTGTCGCTCCCGTTCGCGCCCCGACATCCGCGGAGCCGTCCCTCTCTGCGTAAAAATCGTTGTTTCATCCGGCCAAATCGGGCGATTCTTGCCCGCGATGGCCCGAATCGCCCCCTACCTCCCCCCGAACCCCCACCCACCCCGGGCCTTCGGCGGGAAGGGAGCCGAGGGGATGAAAAAGGGATTTCCTGCTGCTATGGGGTTGGTCAAGTAGGGAAGTGGAATTTTCCGCCAGGGTTAGGGGTTCACGGTTGGATTG